>NZ_NKFL01000004.1:0-719457 GCF_002223055.1 Burkholderia sp. HI2500
TTTGCCTGATGACCATAGCGAGTCGGTCCCACCCCTTCCCATCCCGAACAGGACCGTGAAACGACTCTACGCCGATGATAGTGCGGATTCCCGTGTGAAAGTAGGTAATCGTCAGGCTCCCTAAGCCAAGAACCCCCGCCCGAAAGGCGGGGGTTTTTGCATTTGGGCGGCGGAAATGCATGGGCGCGCGGAGTGGACGGCCTGGCTGGAGTTTCCTCATCGCCTACTCCCAATTAGAAGCGCTCGCAGCTCCCGGCACGCCAATCGGCCAGTATCATCCGCGATCCCTTGGCCTATTGCTGCTATCTCCGATCAAAGCTGCAATTTCTCTCTCCCGCGCCTCGGTTGGCACACTCGGACGTGATTAGCTTGCCATCGTCGACAACGAGTGTCGGGTCACCATGCAAATCCCCCGCGGACGACGCACCAAACCACCGAAACCGAGCCGATTCCCCCCATCGCGTTTCGGCCAAATACCTCAGAAACCGTACGAAATGAACGTTTTATTCGGCGTGTCCACGTAAAATTTGCGAATCCCCATCTCTGCACACAAAACGATGAACGCCGCCATTCAGGTAGCTCGGGCCGTTTGCCCGCATGATTGTCCGGACACGTGCGCAATGCGTGTGACTGTCGAAAACGGCAAGGCGATCAAGGTCACGGGCGATCCGGACCATCCGCCGACACAAGGCGTGTTGTGTACGAAAGTCAGCCGATACGCCGATCGCGTTCATCACCCCGACCGCCTCACCGTCCCGCTCAAACGTATCGGTGCCAAAGGGGAAGGGCATTTCGTACCCATCAGCTGGGATGAGGCGTTCGATGAGATCGGCCGTCGTCTCGGTGAAATCGCGGCGCGCACACCGGAAGCAATCGTGCCGTACAGCTATGCGGGGACGATGGGGCTCGTGCAGGGGGAGGGGATCGCCCAGCGATTCTTCCACAAGCTCGGTGCCTCGCGACTCGAACGCACGATTTGCGCGGCGGCCGGTGCAGCGGGGTTGCGTTACACCTATGGCGGTAGTCTCGGCATGCACCTCGAGCATTTCGAGGAAAGCGAGCTGATTCTGATTTGGGGAGCAAACCCGATCGCGTCGAGCCTGCACTTCTGGACGCGTGCGCAGGAAGCGAAGCGCCGAGGCGCACGTCTTGTCGCCATCGATCCGTATCGTTCGCTGACAGCGGAGAAGTGTCATCAGCACATCGCGTTGAAACCCGGTACCGACGGCGCGTTCGCACTCGGCATGATGCATGTGCTGATGACCGAAGACCTGCTCGATCACGATTACATCGCCAGCCATACGCTCGGCTTCGACGCGCTCAAGGAGCGGGCGATGTCCTATCCCCCGGAACGCGTTGCGCAGATCTGCGGGATCGACGCGTCGGAGCTGATCGACCTTGCACGTCGTTACGGTGCCACCCGCAAGGCATCGATCCGTCTCAACTACGGCATGCAGCGTGTTCGCGGTGGCGGCAACGCCGTGCGCGCGATCGCAAGCCTGCCTGCGCTGACGGGCGCCTGGCGGGACCGGGCCGGCGGGCTGTTGCTCTCGTCGTCGGAATCCGCGCCGGTCAATCAGGCTGCGCTGCTTCGCCCGGATTTGATGCCGGGCTGGCCGCACAAACTGCCGCGCATCATCAACATGAACGCGATCGGCGACGCGCTGCTGCACCCGGGCGATGCCACCTTCGGGCCGAAGGTCGAAGCGGTGATCGTATACAACTCGAACCCGGTGGCTGTCGCGCCGGATTCATCGAAGGTCGCGGCAGGGTTCGCACGTGACGATCTGTTCACGGTCGTTCTCGAGCATTTCAAGACAGATACCGTCGATTTCGCCGATATTGTGTTGCCGGCCACTACCCAGCTCGAGCATCTGGACATCCACAAATCGTACGGTCACACCTATGTGATGGCGAACCTGCCGTCGATTCCTCCGGTGGGAGAGGCTCGGCCGAATACGGAGATCTTCCGCGGCATCGCGCGCAGCATGGGGCTCGACGAACCCGCGCTTTATCACAGCGACGAAGAGGTCGCGCGCGCGGCGCTCCGCTGGGACGATCCGGTGCTCGACAGCGATTGGGACACGCTCAAGCGCGATGGCTGGTTGAAGCTCAAGCTGCCGGAGGCGCCGTTCGCGAACGGCGGTTTCCGCACGCCGTCCGGCAAGTGTGAGTTCTACAGCCCCCGACTCGAGCAGATGGGCGCGGATCCCGTGCCCGACTACCTGCCGCCATTCGAGTCGGCCGAGGCCGCGCCCGATCTCGCCGCACGCTATCCGCTCGCGATGATCTCGCCGCCGGCTCGCCACTTCCTGAACAGTACGTTCGTGAACGTCGACAGCCTGCGTCATACCGAAGGCGAGCCGCATCTCGACATCCACCCGTCTGACGCCGATGCGCGCGGTATCGCGGAAGGTGACGTCGTTCGCATCTTCAACGACCGCGGATCGATGCAGGCGCTCGCGAGAATTACCGATCGCGCGCGCGCAGGGCTCGTCGTCGGGCTGTCGATCTGGTGGAAGAAGCTGTCGCCGGACGGCAGAAACGCGAACGAAGTGACGAGCCAGGCACTCACCGATCTCGGCAATTCGGCGACGTTCTACGACTGCCTCGTGGAAGTTGAGCGCATTTGATCGGATATCACCGTATCATCAGACGAATTTCCACTGAAGTTCGAAGTGGACATCTAACCCTGTTGTCTCGGAACGAGCGAGCCGTTACGATGCGTTTTAGCACGACCATTCGAAAATCTGTGAGGAGACGCGCGGTATGGACAAAATTTGGCTGAAATCGTACCCACCCGGCGTTCCAGCCGAAATTGACGCGTCTCCTTATCCCTCCGTTCCCGACCTGCTCGACGAAAGCTTCCGGCAGTATCGCGACCGCACGGCATTCGTCTGCATGGGCAAGGGCATCACGTACGGCGAACTCGACACGCTGTCGCGCCAGTTCGGCGCGTGGCTGCAATCGCGCGGGCTTGCGCGCGGGGCGCGCGTCGCGATCATGATGCCGAACGTGCTGCAGTACCCCGTGGCGATCGCCGCGGTACTGCGCGCGGGCTACACCGTCGTCAACGTCAACCCGCTCTATACGCCGCGCGAGCTCGAGCATCAGCTGAAGGACAGCGGTGCGGAGGCGATCGTCATCCTCGAGAATTTCGCGTCGACGCTGCAGGCCGTCATCGCGAATACGGGCGTCAAGCACGTCGTCGTTGCATCGATGGGCGATCTGCTGGGCATCAAGGGATGGCTCGTCAACTACGTCGTGCGCAACGTCAAGAAGATGGTGCCTGCCTGGCAGCTGCCGTCGTTCACGCGCTTCAAGGCCGCACTGTCGGAAGGTGCGCGCCAGGCATTCAAGGCGCAGAAGATCGGCCCCGATGACGTCGCGTTCCTGCAATACACGGGCGGTACGACCGGCGTGGCGAAGGGGGCGACGCTGCTGCACCGGAACATCGTGTCGAACGTGCTGCAGGCGGGCGCCTGGCATCATCCGGCTCACGAGAAGTTTCCGGACGTGAAACAGTTCGTGACCGTTGTCGCGCTGCCGCTGTATCACGTGTTCGCGCTGACCGTCTGCGGCTTCCTGACGATGCGTACCGGTGGCATGGGCATCCTGATCCCGAATCCGCGCGACATCGCCGGCATGATCAAGGAGCTGAAGGGCTACCAGATCTCGACGATCCCGGCGGTCAACACGCTGTACAACGCACTGCTGAACCATCCGGAATTCAGTCAGCTCGACCTGTCGAAGCTCGTGATCGCCAACGGCGGCGGCATGGCGATCCAGGAAGGCGTCGCGAAACGCTGGTATGAAAAGACCCATACGGCGATTATCGAGGGTTATGGGCTGTCTGAAACGTCGCCGGTGGCGACCTGCAACCCCGTGACGGCCACCGAGTACAGCGGGACGATCGGCTTGCCGCTGCCGTCGACCGAAGTGGCGATTCGCGACGACGCGGGCAACGACGTCGCGCTCGGCGAACCCGGCGAGATCTGCATCCGCGGGCCGCAGGTGATGGCCGGCTACTGGAACCGGCCGGACGAAACCGCGAAGGTCATGTTCGCGGACGGCTTCTTCAAGACGGGCGACGTCGGCGTGATGGATGCGCGAGGTTACGTGAAGATCGTCGACCGGAAGAAGGACATGATCCTCGTGTCGGGCTTCAACGTGTACCCGAACGAAGTCGAGGACGTGGTGGCGTCGCATCCGGGCGTGTTCGAGGTGGCAGCGGTCGGCGTGCCCGACGAGCATTCCGGCGAAGCCGTGAAGCTGTTCGTCGTGAAGAAGGACCCGGCGCTCACCGACAAGGACATCCTTGCCTACTGCAAGGAGCGTCTCACAGGCTACAAGCGGCCGAAGCTGGTCGAGTTCCGTACGGAGCTGCCGAAAACGAACGTCGGCAAGATCCTGCGGCGCGAACTGCGCGACGGACGCGCATAACGGCGGTCGATCGATCGGAACGAAAAAGCCCGGCTTGTGCCGGGCTTTTTCGTTTGCGGCTTGACCCGGATGAGGCTGTTTCCGCGCGAGGCGGCTTCTGGCGTGGCTCGATGCGGCAGCAATGCGTTACGACGCAGCAAGGACAGGACGGTGCCTTCTCGATGAGCGCATCGGAGTCGATACGGTTCGCCACGCTCCGGCTTCGCGGCTGCACCGACCGGAAAAGAAAAAGGCGCCCGAAGGCGCCTTCAATATGCTGCGGCTTGCCAGGCAAGCTGATTAGAACTTGTGACGGATGCCGACGCGTGCTGCGACCTGGTTGGCCGAGCTCGAACCTGCGAGACCGTTGATCGCTGCCGTCGCCTTCAGGACGTTGCCGTTCGAGTCGAGCACGTTGCCCGATGCGTGCTGGTACACGCCGATTGCGTACACGTCGGTACGCTTCGACAGGAAGTAGTCGACGCCCAGCGAGCCTTGGTGGTACTTGGCTGCCGAGTTGCCGTCGATCTTGCTGCCTTGCGTGTAGTCGTACGCAGCGCCGAGAATCAGCGCCGGGGTCAGCTGATACTTGAAGTTGATTTCGCCGTTGTTGAACGTCGCGGTCTGGTTCACGAACGGGCCTGCCGAGAAGCCCTTGAACTTCGTGTTCGAGTACGTCGCGCCGATCGTCGCTGCGCCGAACGTGTAGGCGCCGCCTGCACCGATGACCTGGTACGTGTTCGCGTTGTTCGCGTACCCGCCGTAGATCGGCGACGAGACCGACGAAGACGCCGAGCCGTTGTTGAACATGCCGCCGAACTGGTTCGGCGTACGTGCGTTCAAGTAGCCGACGCCCAAGACCAGCGGGCCGTTGTTGTAGCCTGCGCCGAGCGACCAGACCTGGTTCTTCGAGAACTGGCCTGCCTGACCGCCGAAGCTGTACAGGCCGCCGAACGAGAAGCCGCCGTAGGTCGGGCTCGTGAACTTGACTGCGTTGTTCACGCGATACGCGTTGTTGAAGTTGTCGAGGTCGCCCGGGTGAGCGGCGATGTAGCCGCCCCACTGGTCGCCTGCCTCGAGCGGGCCGACGAAGTCGACGACGGAGTCGTATTGACGACCCAGCGTGACCGTACCGTACTGGCTCGACAGGCCGACGTAAGCCTGACGACCGAACATCAGGCCGCCCTGACCGAGCTTGCCGCTGTTCACGTCGAAACCGTTTTCGAGGGTGAAGATCGCCTTCAGGCCGCCACCGAGGTCTTCGGTGCCGCGCAGGCCGAAGCGGCTGCCTTGCATCACGCCGCTGGCCATGCTGTACAGATGCTTGCCGCCCGCGTTGTTGTTGAAGAGCAGGCCTTCATCGATGATGCCGTAAAGCGTCACGCTGCTTTGCGCATGGGCAGCGCCAGCGAACGCGCCCAGCGCGACGAGCGCGAGAAGCGACTTTTTCATTAACGGATCTCCAAAATTCACTGAATTTTTCTGGCGGGGCGGATAGTTATGTTCTGTTGACGGGCCCCATCAACTTCGCAAGAAGTCGCACGTAATGTAGCAAAACCGTTTTTTGCCACAAAGCGAAATGCCGAAGCTCAAGGTCGCCATGTTTCCTTTATGCAACAATGGTTAAAATCACGGGTTAACCGCAATTTCCGCTGAATAATCAAGTCGGTTACGCAGCGGACTCGTGCCCTTGCCGCTCGCGGCAGCACCTGCAGCCAGGAGAACAGGATGGTGTTGGATGAACTGATCAGCGAATTCGATCGCGGCCTGCGATCGCTGACCGGCATTAGCCGGATGAGCCGGCCGGTGCCCGCGCCGGCGGAGGCGCCGGCCGTCGAGCTGACGCCTGCGGAGCGTACGCATGCCGCCGGGCTGATGCGCGTGAACCACGTCGGCGAGGTCTGCGCGCAGGCGCTGTACCAGGCGCAGAAACTCACCGCGCGCACGGCGTCGGCGAAGGCGATGTTCGAGGAGGCCGCACGCGAGGAGGAGGATCACCTCGCGTGGACCGCGCATCGCCTGAAAGAGCTCGACTCGCGCCCGAGCCTGCTGAACCCGCTCTGGTATGCGGGTTCGCTCGCAATCGGCGTGGCGGCCGGCGCGCTCGGCGACAAGGTCAGCCTCGGCTTCATGGCCGAGACCGAGCGGCAGGTCGAGAGCCATCTCGAAGGCCACATGTCCGAGTTGCCGGCGGCTGATACCGCGTCGCGCGCGATCGTCGACCAGATGCGGATCGACGAGGTGAAGCACGGCAAGGCCGCGGCCGACGCAGGCGGGATCGAGCTGCCGCTGCCCGCGCGGATGCTGATGCGCGCCGCGTCGAAAGTCATGACGAGCACTGCGTACTATCTGTGAGATTCCCACCGGGGCGATGCGTGACGTCGCCCCGGTTCCCCACCGCTGATACCGCCCGTTTATTCCTCGTTTTCCCGCCCCCGAAAGCCCCGTCCGCACACCCGTCTGGCCCGCCTTTCTCACGTATCACCTTCACAAGTTGCACTAGCTCATTCATTTATAACGGTTTTTAGAATGAGGGGCCGCATGAGCATGTGCGCGTAAGTCCTTGTTCTAACTAACAAAATTCGTCAAAAAAGCGGGCCGCTCCCTTGACCGTGCCACACCCTTCCTCTAAAGTGGGAGACAGTGTGAGAAAGTGTATTTTTGTGTGATTTGGCGGGCTATTCCGGCTAAATTCTCAGCATTGAGCGGGTGCTTCGGTGCCCTGAACGGGAGAGCGGAAAGTGTTCCAAGGGGCGTCGGCGCTGACGCTCGATGCGAAAGGGCGGATGTCGGTGCCGGCTCGCTATCGCGAAGCGCTGCAAGGACAGGCAGAAGGACGGGTGACTGTGACCAAGCACCCGGACGGCTGCCTGTTGCTGTTTCCGCGCCCGGAATGGGAGGTATTCCGCGCCAAGATCGCCGCGCTGCCGATGGACGCGCACTGGTGGCGGCGCATTTTTCTCGGCAATGCGATGGATGTCGATCTCGACAGCGCGGGCCGGATTCTCGTATCGCCCGAGCTGCGCATGGCAGCCGGACTGGAAAAGGAAGTCATGTTGTTGGGAATGGGTAGTCACTTCGAGCTGTGGGATTCGCAGACCTACAACGCGAAGGAGCAGGCAGCGATGGCGCAGGGCATGCCCGACGCGCTGAAGAATTTCACGTTCTGATTGCGGTGACGGAGACGCCCGCGATGGGAAACGAATTGCAGCATCGGACCGTGTTGTTGGACGAAGCGGTCGAATCGCTCGTGACGCGACCGGACGGCATTTATGTCGACGGTACGTTCGGGCGCGGCGGCCATAGCCGTGCGGTGCTCGCGCGGCTGGCGCCGGGCGGGCGGCTGATCGCGTTCGACAAGGATCCGAGGGCGATCGAGACGGCGCAGGGCATCGAGGATGCGCGCTTCTCGATCGTGCATAACAGCTTTGCATCGATGCGCGACGCGCTTGCGGCGCGCGGCGTCGAGAAGGTGTCGGGGGTGTTGCTCGACCTGGGCGTGTCCTCGCCGCAGGTGGACGATCCGGCGCGCGGCTTCAGCTTCCGCGCCGATGGTCCGCTGGACATGCGGATGGATCCGACGCGCGGCGAGTCGGCGGCGGAATGGCTCGCACGGGCTTCGGTGCAGGAATTGACGGAGGTGATACGGGATTATGGGGAAGAACGGTTTGCTTTTCAGATTGCAAAGGCGCTTGTTGCTCGCCGGGCAGAGTCCGACCGTCTTGGGCCTCTCGACACCACGGGCGAGCTTGCCCAAATCGTGGGTCACGTCGTCAAAACCCGTGAGAAGGGCAAGGATCCGGCAACCCGCACCTTTCAGGCTATACGGATTCACGTCAATCAAGAGCTTGCGGACCTGCAAGTCGTACTAGACGCGGCACTGTCGTTGCTGGAGCAAGGGGGGCGGCTGGTGGTCATCAGCTTTCATTCACTCGAGGACCGGATCGTCAAGCGATTCATGCAGGCGCACGCGAGTGCGCCTGCGGTCGATCGTCGCCTGCCGATCCGCGCCGTCGACCTCCCGAGCCCGCCGCTCAAGATCATCAGCCGCCAGTTTCCGAGTGAAGCGGAAGTCGCTGCGAATCCGCGCGCCCGCTCCGCCGTGATGCGCATTGCGGAGCGCGTCACGCCATGAGCCGCTTCAACATCTTCCTGCTGATCATCGTGATGGGTTGCGCGCTGTCGGTCGTCAATTCGACGAACCAGCAGCGTCAGATCTTCATCCAGCTGCAGCGTGCGCAGTCGCAGGAGCGTCAGCTCCAGCAGGACTACGCGCAGCTTCAATATCAGCAGAGCGCGCTGTCGAAGACGTCGCGCATCGAGCAGCTCGCGAACGATTCACTGAAGATGCAGCCGATCACGACCGGCCGCACGCAATACCTGACGCTGCCGCCGGGCGCGGCGAAGGCGATCGATGCGCCGATCCCGGCTTCGGCGGACACGGCCGGCAAGGGCAAGGGAGGCGCGCGATGAAGCCGTCCCACAAGCGCCAGAACGTGAAGTTCTCGTCGAGCCCCGTGCTGGGCGTGCATCTGCCGATGTGGCGCTCGAAGCTCGTCGTGTTCCTGCTGTTCATGGCGTTCGTCGCGCTGGCCGCGCGCGCGTTCTGGATCCAGGGGCCCGGCAACGCGTTCTATCGGAAGCAGGGCGAAAGCCGCTACCAGCGCACGATCGATCTGCCGGCGACGCGCGGCAAGATTCTCGACCGTAACGGGCTCGTGCTCGCGACGAGCCTGCCCGTGCGCGCGATCTGGGCGATTCCCGACGCGGTGCCGGACGATCTCGATGCCGACAAGGTCAACCAGCTCGGCAAGCTCCTCGGCATGACGTCGAAGGAACTGCGCGTGAAGCTGTCGGAAGACAAGGGTTTCGTCTACGTCAAGCGCCAGGTGCCGATCGACGTCGCGGACAAGGTCGCCGCGCTCGACATTCCCGGCATCTATCAGCGCAACGAATACAAGCGCTTCTATCCGGAAGGCGAGATCACCGCTCACCTGATCGGCTTCACGAACGTCGAGGACGAAGGGCAGGAGGGCGTCGAACTGGGCGACCAGAAGATGCTGTCCGGCACGTCGGGCATGCGTCGCGTGATCAAGGACCGGATGGGGCACATCGTCGAGGACGTCGCCGAGCAGATCCCGCCGCACAACGGCACCGACGTCGACCTGTCGATCGACAGCAAGATCCAGTACATCGCGTACGCGAACCTGAAGGCCGCCGTCGAGAAGTTCAAGGCGAAGGCCGGCGCGGCGATGGTCGTCGACGTGCGCACCGGCGAGGTGCTCGCGCTCGTCAACTACCCGACGTACAACCCGAACGACCGCTCGCGCATGACGGGCGAGCAGTTGCGCAACCGGATCATGACCGACGTGTTCGAGCCGGGCTCGATCATGAAGCCGTTTACGGTGTCGCTCGCGCTCGACCTGCACCGCGTGACGCCGAACACGCTCGTCGAGACGGGCAACGGGCATTTCGTGCTCGACGGCGCGCCGATCACCGACGACGCGGGTTTCGGCACGCTGACGGTCGGCGGCGTGATCCAGAAGTCGAGCAACATCGGCGCGACCAAGATCGCGATGACGATGCGGCCCGAGGAAATGTGGAATATGTATACGAGCATCGGCCTCGGCCAGGCGCCGAAGGTCGGGTTCCCGGGCGCGGTGGCCGGCCGCCTGCGTCCGTGGAAGAGCTGGCGCCGCATCGAGCAGGCGACGATGTCGTACGGCTACGGCCTGTCGGTGTCGCTGTTCCAGCTCGCGCGCGCCTACACGGCGATCGCGCATGACGGCGAGCTGATGCCCGTGACCATTTTCAAGACCGACCCCAACCAGCCGGTCGCGGGCACGCAGGTGTTCAACCCGACCACCGCGCGCGAAGTGCGCGCGATGCTCGAGACGGTGGTGGCGCCGGGCGGCACGTCGCCGGATGCGGCCGTGCCGGGCTATCGCGTCGGCGGCAAGAGCGGTACCGCGTACAAGCATGAAGGCCACGGCTACACGCGCAAGTACCGCGCGTCGTTCGTCGGAATGGCGCCGATGCCGAATCCGCGCATCGTCGTCGCGGTGTCGGTCGACGAGCCGACCGCCGGCAGCCACTTCGGCGGCCAGGTGTCCGGCCCCGTATTCTCGGCGATCGCCGGCGACACGATGCGTGCGCTGAACGTGCCGCCGAACATGCCGATCAAGCAGCTCGTCGTGTCTGACGATTCGCCGACAGCACCTTCCGCGACGGGGCCGCAAAAGCTGCCCGCGGGTGGCGGTGCGAAGCATATGATCGTGTCCAGCACGACGCGTAATTCACCAGGAGTTGTTCGATGAGCGCCGCTCGCAGTTCCCATCCGGCGCATCAGCAGATTGCAGCCGCGCTTGCGTGGCTGCGTCAGCATGTGGCCGCCGCAGCGCAACTGCATGCCGACACGCGCAGCCTCGAGGCGGGCGACGTGTTCTTTGCGTATGCGGTCGACGGGGCCGACAACCGCGCATTCATTGCCGAAGCCGTCGCGCGCGGTGCGGCCGCCGTGCTGTATCAGCCGGAAGGGCTGGCGGCTGCGCCGGCCGTTCCTGTCGCGCTTGCCGTGCCGGCGCTCGACCAGCTCGCCGGCGAGATCGCCAGCGGCTGGTATGGCGATCCGAGCGACAACCTGCTCGCGGTGGGGGTGACCGGCACGAACGGCAAGACCTCGTGCACGCAGTGGATCGCCACCGCGCTGACGGCGCTGCACCAGCCGTGCGCGGTGATCGGCACGCTTGGCACCGGGATGCCCGGCCACCTCGTGCCGACCGGTTTCACGACCCCCGATGCACCGCAACTGCAGCGCAGCCTCGCGCAATTGCGCGACGCGGGCGCGAAGGCCGTGGCGATGGAGGTGTCGTCACACGCGCTGCACCAGGGGCGCGTAAACGGTACGGCTTTCGACATCGCGGTGTTTACGAACCTCACGCAGGATCACCTGGACTATCACGGCACGTTCGACGCGTACGAAGCCGCGAAGGCGAAGCTGTTCGCATGGCGCGGCCTGCGCGCGGCGGTCGTCAATCGCGACGACGTAGCAGGTCGGCGCCTGCTCGAGAAACTGGCCGGTCGCGTGCGTACGATCGCGTACGGGATCGGTGACGCGCCGGCGCCGGACGCCGATCGCGAACTGGTCGCGTTCGACGTGCGCGCCACCGCGACCGGCACGGCGTTCCGCCTGCGTTCGCCGTGGGGCGACGCGGACGTCGAGGTCGGCACGCTCGGCACGTTCAACGTCAGCAACCTGCTTGCCGTGCTCGGCTCGCTGCTCGCGGCCGATGTGCCGTTCGACGCGGCGCTCGCCGAGATCGCACGGCTCGAGTCCGTCAACGGCCGGATGCAGCGGCTCGGCGGCCGGCTGCAGAACGACGAACCGCTCGTCGTGATCGACTACGCACACACGCCCGACGCGCTCGAAAAGACGCTCGACGCGCTGCGCCCGATCGCTACGGCACGCGGCGGGCGGCTCGTCTGCATGTTCGGCTGCGGCGGCGACCGCGATACGACGAAGCGCCCGCTGATGGGCGCGATCGCGGAGCGGCTCGCCGATGAAACCGTCGTCACGAGCGACAACCCGCGCAGCGAGGATCCGCAGCGCATCATCGACCAGATCGTCGCAGGCATGACCGCGCCCGATCACGCACGCCGTATCGAGGATCGCGCGAGCGCGATCCTGCAGGCCGTGCGCGGCGCGGCACGCGAGGATGTCGTCGTGCTGGCCGGCAAGGGCCACGAGGCCACGCAGGAAATCATGGGCAAGAAGCGCACGTTCTCCGACCAGGATCACGCGCGGCTCGCGCTGGCAGCGCGCGCGACGCACGGCAAGGGAGGCGCCGAATGACGATGCTCAGTCTCGGCGAAGCCGCTCGCCTGATCCCCGGCGCAACTGTTCACGGCGACGCGGGCGTCACGTTCGACCGCGTGTCGACGGACAGCCGCACGGCCGGCCCCGGCGACCTGTTCGTCGCATTGAAAGGCGAGCGCTTCGATGCGCACGACTTCCTCGGCGATGTCGCCGCGCGCGGTGCTGCCGCGGCGCTGGTCGCGCACGTGCCGGCGGGGGGCGTCACGATGCCGGTGATCGAAGGCGGTGAAACGCGTGCCGCGCTCGGCGCGCTTGCGCATGGCTGGCGCCAACGATTCGCGCTGCCGCTCGTCGCGGTGACGGGGAGCAACGGCAAGACGACCGTCAAGGAAATGATCGCGTCGATCTTCGCGGCGGCGGTCGGCGCCGACGCGCGGCTCGCGACGGCCGGCAACCTGAACAACGATGTCGGCCTGCCGCTGACGCTGCTGCGCCTGTCGGCCGCGCATCGTCTCGCGGTGATCGAGATCGGGATGAATCACCCGGGCGAGACGGAAGTCCTTGCGCGCCTCACGGCGCCGACGGTCGCGCTCGTCAACAACGCGCAGCGCGAGCACCAGGAGTTCATGGCGACGGTCGAAGCCGTCGCGCTCGAGCACGCGGCCGTGATTCACGCGCTGCCGCCGGACGGCGTCGCGGTGTTCCCGGCCGACGACGCATACGCGGGCATCTGGCGCGTTGCGGCAACCGGCAACCGGATCCTCGATTTCGCGCTGCACGATGCCGAACGGCAAAGCGACGCGCAGGTTACGGGCCGCCTGCACGGCGGCGAACTCGCGATCGACACGCCCGCGGGCGCCGTCACGGTGCGGCTGCGTGCGCTCGGCGAGCACAACGCGCGCAACGCGCTGGCCGCCACGGCGGCGGCGCTGGGCGCCGGCGTCGCGCTGTCGGCGATCAAGCAGGGTCTCGAATCGTTCGAACCGGTCAAGGGCCGGCTGCAGGTAAAACAGGCGATCGCAGGCAGCCTCGCGGGGGCAACGGTCGTCGACGATACGTACAACGCGAATCCCGATTCGATGCGTGCCGCGATCGACGTGCTCGCCGCGCAACCGGCGCCGCGCGTGCTGGTGATCGGCGACATGGGCGAGGTCGGCGACGAAGGCCCGGCCTTCCATCGCGAGGTCGGTGCCTACGCGCGCGAGCGCGGAATCGACGCGCTGTTCGCGCTCGGCGACGCGTCGCGCGATGCCTGCACCGCGTACGGCGACACGGCCCGCCATTTCGGCGACGTCGGCGCGCTGGTCGGCGCATTGCTCGCGGCGGGTTACGGCGCGCAGGCGACGCTGCTCGTGAAGGGCTCGCGGTACATGAAGATGGAGCGCGTGGTCGACGCGCTGACGAACCAACCCGCGGCGGGCACGACGCCCGCTGCACACTGAGTAGAAGGAAGGAAGCATGCTGCTGGCGCTGGCGCAATGGCTGCAAGGAGACGCAAGCTTTTTGCGCTTGTTCACGTACCTCACGTTCCGTGCGGTGATGGCCACCATCACCGCGCTCGGGATCGGGCTCGTGTGCGGACCGTGGGTGATCCGCAAGCTGACGCAAATGAAGGTCGGTCAGGCCGTGCGCAAGGACGGTCCGCAGACGCACCTGGTCAAGTCCGGCACGCCGACGATGGGCGGCGTGCTGATCCTGATCGGCATCGCGGTCGCGACGCTGCTGTGGGGCGACCTGACGAACCGTTTCATCTGGATCGTGATGCTCGTCACGTTCGGTTTCGGCGTGATCGGCTGGGTCGACGATTACCGCAAGGTCGTCCACAAGGACCCGCGCGGGATGTCGTCGCGCGAGAAGTATTTCTGGCAATCGGTGATCGGGCTGTTCGCGGCCGTCTACCTCGCCTTCAGCGTGTCCGAGGCGAACAACGTGCGCGTGTTCGACCTGTTCATGGCATGGGTGAGGAGCGGCCTGTCGATGGGGCTGCCGGCACGCGCCGACCTGATGCTGCCGTTCCTGAAGTCGATCAGCTACCCGCTCGGCGTATGGGGTTTCATCGTGCTGACGTACTTCGTGATCGTCGGCGCGAGCAACGCGGTGAACCTGACCGACGGCCTCGACGGCCTCGTGATCATGCCGGTCGTGCTGGTCGGTGCGTCGCTGGGTGTGTTCGCGTACGTGATGGGCAGCGCGGTCTATTCAAAATACCTGCTGTTCCCGCACATTCCGGGCGCGGGCGAATTGCTGATCTTCTGTTCCGCGATGGGTGGGGCAGGGCTCGCGTTCCTCTGGTACAACACGCACCCCGCGCAGGTGTTCATGGGTGACGTCGGCGCGCTGGCGCTCGGCGGCGCGCTCGGCACGGTCGCGGTGATCGTGCGCCAGGAAATCGTGCTGTTCATCATGGGCGGCATCTTCGTCGCGGAAACGCTGTCGGTGATGCTGCAGGTTTCGTGGTTCAAGTACACGAAGAAGCGTTACGGCGAAGGGCGGCGCCTGCTGAAGATGGCGCCGCTGCATCACCATTTCGAATTGTCCGGCTGGAAGGAAACGCAGGTGGTCGTGCGTTTCTGGATCATCACGCTGATGCTGTGCCTGTTCGGTCTGACCACCCTCAAGCTGCGGTAAAGGAAAGGTAACAAGGATGTCTGGCGAGATGTTTGGAGATCGGCAACGGCCGATGGTGCTCGTACTGGGGCTCGGGGAATCGGGTCTCGCGATCGCGCGATGGTGCGCGAGGCACGGGTGCCGGCTGCGTATTGCCGATACCCGCGAGGCGCCGCCGAACCTTGCCGCGCTGCAGGCCGAAGGCATCGATGCGGAATTCGTCGGCGGGGCGTTCACGCCTGCATTGCTCGACGGCGGTATCGAGCTCGTCGGGCTGAGCCCGGGGCTGTCGCCGCTCGAACCGGCACTCGCGGCGCTGGTCGCGGCCGCCAACGAGCAGGGCGTCGCGGTGTGGGGCGAGCTGGAATTCTTTGCGCAGGCGCTGCGCGCGCTCGGCACGAGCGGCTACCAGCCGAAGGTGCTCGCGATCACCGGCACCAACGGCAAGACCACGACGACGAGCCTCACCGGCCTGCTGTGCCAGCGCTCGGGGAAGAAGGTCGCGGTCGCGGGCAATATCAGCCCTGCGATGCTCGACCGGCTCGCCAGTGCGATCGACGAAACCGCGCTGCCCGACGTGTGGGTGCTCGAACTGTCGAGCTTCCAGCTCGAGACCGCGCGCACGTTCGCGCCCGATGCGGCCGCGATCCTCAACATCACGCAGGACCACCTCGACTGGCACGGCAGCTTCGACGCGTATGCGCAGGCAAAGGGCCGGATCTTTGGCGCGACGACCACGCGCGTGCTGAACCGCGACGATGCGGCGGTGATGAAGTTCGCCCCGGCAGCCGGCGCGGCCGACGCGCCGCGCACGGTCACGTTCGGCCTGAACGAACCGGTGCAGGACGGCGACTACGGCCTGTCGCGCGATAACGGTATCGCGTGGCTGGTCGAAGCGGTCGATCGCGACGCCCCGGATGAAACCGCGACGACGACCCGTCGGCGCAAGCGCGATGCCGCGCATACGCCCGACATCGCGCAGAAGCGCCTGATGCCGGCCGACGCGCTGCGCATCCGCGGGTTGCACAACGCGGCGAACGCGCTGGCCGCATTCGCGCTCGCACGCGCGATCGACCTGCCGGCCGCGCCGCTGCTGCACGCGCTGCGCGAGTACCGCGGCGAAGCGCATCGCGTCGAAGTGATCGCGACGATCGATGACGTGGACTACGTCGACGACAGCAAGGGCACGAACGTCGGCGCGACGGTTGCCGCGCTCGACGGGCTGGCGCAGAAGATCGTGCTGATCGCGGGCGGCGACGGCAAGGGGCAGGATTTCGCACCGCTGGTCGCGCCGGTCGCGCGCTGGTGCCGCGCGGTGATGCTGATCGGCCGCGACGCACCGGCGATCCGCGACACGCTCGCCGAAACGGGCGTGCCGCTCGCCGACCACACGACGCTCGAAGGGGCCGTGCACGCGGCGGCCGACCTCGCGGAGCCGGGCGACGCGGTGCTGCTGTCGCCTGCATGCGCGAGCCTCGACATGTTCAGGAACTACGCCCATCGCGCGGATGTGTTCCGCGCGGCGGTCGACGAAATCGCCATCGACAAAGGAGCGACGCCATGAGCTGGTCCGATCGCCTCGTCTCCCGTTTCAACGATCGTCGCGACACCGGCGGGAATGCCGCGGGCGGCCGCGTCGCGTCGGCCACGCGCGCCGCGACGGGCGGCCTCGCGAGCGTCGTCAACGGCGTGCGCCCGAGCCGTTCGCGGATGCTCGACTTCGACTACTCGCTGCTGTGGGTCGCGATCGCGCTGCTCGGGCTCGGCGTCGTGATGGTGTATTCGGCGTCGATCGCGATGCCCGATTCGCCGAAATATGCGTCGTATCACGATTACGCATTCCTGATGCGCCACTGCATCTCGCTCGCCGTCGCGTTCATCGCGGCGGTGATCGCGTTCCGCGTGCCGGTGTCGACGTGGGACAAATACGCGCCGCAACTCTTCCTGATCGCGCTCGTCGGCCTCGTGATCGTGCTGATCCCGCACGTCGGCAAGGGCGTGAACGGTGCGCGCCGCTGGATTCCGCTCGGCATCACGAACATGCAGCCGTCGGAAATCATGAAGCTCGCGGTGACGATCTACGCGGCGAACTACACGGTGCGCAAGCAGGAATACATGCAGAGCTTCGCCAAGGGCTTCCTGCCGATGGCGTTCGCGGTCGGCCTGGTCGGTGCGCTGCTGCTGCTCGAGCCGGACATGGGCGCGTTCATGGTGGTCGCAGCGATCGCGATGGGCGTGCTGTTCCTCGGCGGCGTGAACGGCAAGCTGTTCGGCGGCCTCGTCGCGACCGCGATCGGCACCTTCACGATGCTGGTGTGGCTGTCGCCGTGGCGTCGCGAGCGGATCTTCGCGTACCTCGATCCGTGGGACGAGCGCTACGCGCAGGGCAAGGCGTACCAGCTCACGCACTCGCTGATCGCATTCGGCCGCGGCGAGTGGTTCGGTGTCGGCCTCGGCGGCAGCGTCGAGAAGCTGAACTACCTGCCGGAAGCGCATACCGACTTCATCCTCGCGGTGATCGGCGAGGAGCTCGGTTTCGTCGGCGTGCTGGTCGTGATCCTGCTGTTCTACTGGATCGTGCGCCGCGCGTTCGAGATCGGCCGCCAGGCGCTCGCACTCGATCGCACGTTCGCGGGCCTGATGGCGAAGGGTATCGGCATCTGGTTCGGCGCGCAGACCTTCATCAACATGGGCGTGAACCTCGGGCTGCTGCCGACCAAGGGCCTGACGCTGCCGCTCGTGAGCTACGGCGGCTCGGGCATTCTGCTGAACTGCGTCGCGCTCGCGGTGCTGCTGCGGGTCGACTACGAAAATCGCGTACTGATGCGGGGAGGGAAGGTATGACCTCCCCGCGTCAGTACGCGATTTCGGTGAAGGCTAACTTCGTGCGCGAAGCGCGCGAAGTTAAGCGAAGCGGCCGTAGCCAAAACATTCGTTCAGTCTTGCCGATGCGGGGAGGGAAGGTATGACCGCGTCGCAACGCACGCTGATGGTGATGGCAGGCGGCACCGGGGGCCACGTGTTCCCGGGGCTCGCGGTCGCGCACCGGATGGAAGCGGCGGGCTGGCGCGTCGTGTGGCTCGGCAATCCGGCCGGGATGGAAGCGACGCTCGTGCCGAAGCACGGCATTCCGATGGAATACGTGCGGTTCGGCGGGCTGCGCGGCAAGGGTTTGAAGACGAAGCTGACGCTGCCGTTCAACCTGCTGCGCGCATGCGGGCAGAGCCTCGCCGCGCTGCGCCGCGTGCGGCCCGACGTCGTGCTCGGGATGGGCGGCTACATCACGTTCCCGGCGGGCGTGATGACCGCGCTGTCGGGCCGTCCGCTCGTGCTGCATGAACAGAATTCGATCGCGGGCCTGACGAACAAGGTGCTCGCGAAATTCGCGAAACGCGTGCTCGTCGCGTTCCCCGGCGCGCTGCCGCACGCGGAATGGACAGGTAACCCGATTCGCGCGGAACTTGCCGGCACGCAAGCGCCCAAAGCACGCTATGCATCGCGCAGCGGCCCGCTGAACGTGCTGGTCGTCGGCGGCAGCCTCGGGGCGGCCGCGCTGAATGAAGTCGTGCCGCGCGCGCTGGCGATGCTGGCGCCGGGCGAACGCCCGCGCATCGTGCACCAGGCCGGCGCGAAGCACATCGAAGCATTGAAGGCGAATTACGAAGCGGCCGGTTTCGCGGCCGGCGAAGACGTGCGGCTCGTGCCGTTCATCGACGACATGGCGGCCGCGTATGCGGCGGCGGATCTCGTGATCTGCCGGTCGGGCGCGATGACGGTGTCGGAGATCGCGGCGGTGGGCGTGGCGGCGCTGTTCGTGCCGTTCCCGTACGCGGTCGACGATCACCAGACGAGCAACGCCGCGTTCCTCGCCGATGCGGGCGCGGCCGTGCTGGTGCAACAACGCGACCTGTCGGCGGAACTGCTTGCCGACTGGCTGCGCGGCCAGTCGCGGGCATCGCTCGCGGACATGGCGGAACGTTCGCGCTCGCTGGCGAAGCCCGAGGCCACCGACGAAGTCGCGCGCGTGTGCGCGAAGGCGGCCGGCGCGAACCTGGAACAACTTAAATGAAACAACCCCCACGCTCACTTCGTTCGCTGCCCCCCGAGGGGGCGGTCAGCCTCCTTGGGGCGGCCCGGCGGAGGCTGACATGAAACACATCGTCAAACACATTCATTTCGTCGGGATCGGCGGCGCGGGCATGAGCGGCATCGCCGAAGTGCTTGTCAACCTCGGTTACGAGGTCAGCGGCTCGGACCTGTCGCGCAACGCGGTGACCGATCGCCTCCAGGCGCTCGGCGCGCGGATCGCGATCGGCCACGACGCGGCGAACATCGAGGGCGCGAACGCGGTCGTCGTGTCGACGGCCGTGCGTTCGGACAACCCGGAAGTGCTGGCCGCGCGCGCGCAGCGCGTGCCGATCGTGCAGCGTGCGGTGATGCTGGCGGAGCTGATGCGCCTGAAGCAGGGCATCGCGATCGCCGGCACCCACGGCAAGACCACGACGACGAGCCTCGTCGCGAGCGTGCTCGCGGCGGGCGGGCTCGATCCGACCTTCGTGATCGGCGGGCGCCTGATCAGCGCCGGCGCGAACGCGCGGCTTGGCACGGGCGACTTCATCGTCGCCGAGGCCGACGAGTCGGACGCATCGTTCCTGAACCTGTATCCGGTGATCGAAGTCATCACGAACATCGACGCCGACCACATGGACACCTACGGCCACGATTTCGCGCGGCTCAAGCAGGCGTTCATCGAATTCACGCAGCGCCTGCCGTTCTACGGCAGCGCGGTCGTGTGCGTCGACGATCCGAACGTGCGGCAGATCATCCCGTTCATTTCGAAGCCGGTCGTGCGCTACGGGCTGTCGCCGGACGCGCAGGTGCGCGCCGAAGACATCGATGCACGCGACGGCCGCATGCATTTCACGGTGATCCGCGAAGGGCGCGCGCCGCTCGCGGTCGTGCTGAACATGCCGGGCCTGCACAACGTGCAGAACGCGCTCGCGGCGATCGCGATCGCGACCGATCTCGGCGTGTCGGACGACGCGATCCAGCTGGCGCTCGCGGAATTCAACGGCGTCGGCCGGCGCTTCCAGCGCTATGGCGACGTGCCGACCGCGGACGGCGGCCAGTACACGCTGATCGACGACTACGGCCATCACCCGGTCGAGATGGCCGCGACGATCGCGGCCGCGCGCGGCGCGTTCCCGGGCCGCCGCCTCGTGCTGGCGTTCCAGCCGCACCGCTACACGCGTACCCGCGACTGCTTCGACGATTTCGTCAACGTGCTGTCGACGGTCGACGCGCTGGTGCTGACCGAAGTCTATGCGGCGGGCGAGGCGGCGATCTCGACCGCCAACGGCGACGCGCTGTCGCGTGCGTTGCGCGCGGTGGGGAAGGTTGACCCGGTGTT
The DNA here is from genome assembly GCF_002223055.1 of Burkholderia sp. HI2500. Taxonomy (NCBI): domain Bacteria; kingdom Pseudomonadati; phylum Pseudomonadota; class Betaproteobacteria; order Burkholderiales; family Burkholderiaceae; genus Burkholderia; species Burkholderia sp. HI2500. The sequence continues at coordinate 20,256 of NZ_NKFL01000004.1, forward strand.
CGTCGCGACGGTCGACGACGTGCCGGACGCATTGGCGAAGGTCGCGCAGAACGGCGACGTGGTGATCACGATGGGCGCGGGTTCGATCGGCGGCGTGCCGGCGAAGGTTGCGCAGCACACTCAACAGAAGGCATGACATGAGCGGGATTGATCCGAAACGTTTCGGCAAGGTGGCGGTGTTGTTCGGCGGCGAGTCCTCGGAGCGCGAGGTGTCGCTCACGTCGGGCAAGCTCGTGCTGCAGGGCCTGCGCGACGCGGGCATCGACGCGCACCCGTTCGACCCGGCCGAGCGCCCGCTGGCGGCGCTGAAGGATGAAGGGTTCGTGCGCGCGTTCAACGCACTGCATGGCGGTTACGGCGAGAACGGCCAGATCCAGGGCGCGCTCGATTTCTACGGCATTCGCTACACGGGCAGCGGTGTGCTCGGGTCGGCGCTCGGCCTCGACAAGTTCCGCACGAAGCTCGTGTGGCAGCAGACGGGCGTGCCGACGCCGCCGTTCGAGACGGTGCTGCGCGGCGACGACCTCGCGGCGCGCGCGACGGACATCGTCGCGAAGCTCGGCCTGCCGCTGTTCGTGAAGCCGGCGAGCGAGGGCTCGAGCGTGGCGGTGCTGAAGGTGAAGACGGCCGACGCGCTGCCGGCCGCGCTCGCGGAAGCCGCCAAGCATGACCCGATCGTGATCGTCGAAAAGAGCATCGAAGGCGGCGGCGAGTACACCGCCTGCATCGCCGGCGATCTCGACCTGCCGGTGATCAAGATCGTGCCGGCCGGCGAGTTCTACGACTATCACGCGAAGTACGTCGCCGACGACACGCAATACCTGATTCCGTGCGGGCTGCCCGCCGACAAGGAAGCGGAGCTCAAGCGCGTCGCGCGCCGGGCGTTCGACGTGCTCGGCTGCACCGACTGGGGCCGCGCGGACTTCATGCTCGACGCCGACGGGAACGCGTACTTCCTGGAAGTGAACACCGCGCCGGGCATGACCGACCACTCGCTGCCGCCGAAGGCCGCGCGCGCGGTCGGCATCAGCTATTCGGAGCTGGTCGTGAAGGTGCTGTCGCTCACGCTCAACGACTGACGCAGGAACGGAACGACGTATGTGGAACAACGTTCGCCAACTCAACCTTGCCGCCAGCGCGCTGTACGCGCTGCTGCTGCTCGTGTTGGCGGCGGCCGGCTGCTACTGGCTGATCCAGCGCCCGACGTTCGCGCTGCGGGAAATCCGGATCGACGGCGACACCGAGCACATCAATTCACCGACGGTGCGCGCGGGCGTGGTCGGCCGGCTGAAGGGCAATTTCTTCACGGTCGATCTCGACGCCGCGCGCGCCGCGTTCGAGCAGATGCCCTGGGTGCGCCATGCGAGCGTGCGCCGGGTGTGGCCGAATGCGCTGGCTGTCACGCTCGAGGAGTACAAACCGCTCGGGACCTGGGGCAGTGACCAGCTCGTGAGCGTCGATGGCGAGCTGTTCACCGCGAACCAGGGCGAGCTGGAGCAGGAGCTGCCGGCGTTCGACGGCCCGGAGGGCAGTGCGAAGGAAGTCGTCACGCGGTATCGCGACTTCGGGAAATGGTTTGCGCCGCTGAAGGCGGCGCCGGAAGAAGTGACGCTGTCGGCGCGGTACGCGTGGACGGTGAAGCTGTCGAACGGCATGCAGGTCGAGCTGGGCAAGGAACGCAACAGCGAGTCGCTGCATGACCGGAGCCAGCGTCTGGTCGCTGCATGGCCGGCCGTCACGGAACGCTGGGGCAACGACATCGAGTACGCGGACCTGCGCTATCCGAACGGATTCGCGATTCGCGCGGCAGGCATGCGGTTCCTGACCGATACCGACAAGCGCAAGAAGTAACGAGAGATCACACGCAAGAGCACTTTATGAGCAAAGACTACAAGGATCTGCTGGTTTCCCTCGACATCGGCACGTCGAAGGTGGTGGCCATCGTCGCCGAGCTGAAGGGCGAAGGCCACTACGAGGTGATCGGTCTCGGCCAGAGCGAGTCGAAGGGTCTGAAGAAAGGTGTGGTGGTCAACATCGAGGCCACCGTGCAGTCGATCCAGCGCGCGCTCGAGGAAGCCGAGCTGATGGCCGACTGCAAGATCACCAACGTGTTCACGGGGATCGCGGGCAGCCACATCCGCAGCTTCAACTCGAGCGGGATGGTCGCGATCAAGGACAAGGAAGTCACGCAGACCGACGTCGCGCGCGTGATCGAGACCGCGAAGGCGATCAACATCCCGACCGACCAGCAGGTGCTGCACATCCTCACGCAGGAATTCATCATCGACGGCCAGGAAGACGTGCGCGAGCCGATCGGCATGAGCGGCATCCGGCTGGAAGTGAAGGTGCACATCGTGACGGGCGCGGTGAGCGCCGCGCAGAACATCGTCAAGTGCGTGCGCCGCTGCGGGCTCGAAGTGAACGACCTGATCCTGCAGCCGCTCGCGTCGTCGCTGGCCGTGCTGACGGAAGACGAGAAGGATCTCGGCGTGGTGCTGGTCGACATCGGCGGCGGCACGACGGACATCGCGATCTTCGCCGAAGGCGCGATCCGCCACACCGCGGTGATTCCGATCGCCGGCGACCAGATCACGAGCGACATCGCGATGGCGCTGCGCACGCCGACGCCGGACGCGGAAGACATCAAGGTCGGCTACGGGATCGCGAAGCAGGCGCTCGCCGATCCGGACGAAATGGTCGAAGTGCCGGGCCTCGGCGAACGCGGCCCGCGCACGCTGTCGCGCCAGGCGCTGGCAGCGGTGATCGAGCCGCGCGTCGAGGAGCTGTTCTCGCTCGTGCAGCAGGTCGTGCGCGAATCCGGTTACGAAGAACTGCTGAGCTCCGGCGTGGTCATTACCGGCGGGGCATCGATGATGCCCGGCATGGTCGAGCTCGGCGAAGACATTTTCCTGAAACCGGTGCGCATCGGCGCGCCGGAATATGCAGGCGGCCTCTCCGACGTCGTGCGCAATCCGCGCTACTCGACGGCGATGGGGCTGCTCGTCGAAGGCAGTGCCCAGCGCATGCGCGGCCGCAAGGTCGCCGTGCAGTCCGGCAACGCGGGACAAGTGTTCTCGCGGATGAAGGAATGGTTCCTGAGCAACTTCTGACGAATCGAACCGAATCGAAATTCGCGCTGGTGCCGGCGGCTGGCGCGCGACAGGGGGTTGCCCGATCTCCTGCCGAATAACGGCCGAGTAGCAGTCATTCTCTTGACGGAGGCAACAATGGAATTCGAAATGCTGGAAACCGAGACCAACGGCACCATCATCAAGGTGGTCGGCGTTGGCGGCGCTGGCGGCAATGCCGTCCAGCACATGATCAACCGCGGCGTGCAGGGCGTCGACTTCATCGTGATGAACACGGATGCGCAGGCGCTGTCGCGTTCGCGCGCATCGTCGGTGATCCAGCTCGGCAACACGGGCCTGGGCGCTGGCGCGAAGCCGGAAATGGGCCGTGCGGCAGCGGAAGAAGCGCGTGAGCGCATCGCCGACGCACTGCGCGGCGCGCACATGGTGTTCATCACGGCCGGCATGGGTGGTGGCACGGGCACGGGCGCGGCGCCGGTGGTCGCGCAGATCGCGAAGGAGATGGGCATCCTGACGGTCGGTGTCGTCAGCAAGCCGTTCGAGTTCGAAGGCGGCAAGCGCATGCGCGTCGCTGAAGCCGGTTCGCAGCAACTGGAGGATCACGTCGACTCGCTGATCGTCGTGCTGAACGACAAGCTGTTCGACGTGATGGGCGACGACGCCGAGATGGACAAGTGCTTCCAGTGCGCCGACGACGTGTTGAACAACGCGGTCGCAGGCATCGCTGAAATCATCAATGTCGATGGCCTCGTGAACGTCGACTTCGAAGACGTGAAGACGGTGATGGGCGAGCAAGGCAAGGCGATGATGGGCACGGCGACGGTCGCCGGCGTCGATCGCGCACGCCTCGCGGCGGAACAGGCCGTGGCGAGCCCGCTGCTCGAAGGCGTCGATCTGTCGGGCGCGCGCGGCGTGCTGGTCAACATCACGTCGAGCCGTTCGCTGCGTCTGTCGGAAACGCGCGAAGTGATGAACACGATCAAGAGCTACGCGGCGGAAGATGCGACGGTGATCTTCGGTGCGGTGTACGACGACGCAATGGGCGATGCGCTGCGCGTGACGGTCGTGGCGACGGGTCTGGGCCGTGCGGCGAAGAAGCAGCAATCGGCACCGATGACGCTGCTGCGCACGGGTACGGACAACCAGCCGGTCAGCGCGGTGTCGCACGGCTATGCACCGACGCATCACGTCAGCACGGCAGACTACGGCGCGCTCGACACGCCGGCGGTGTGGCGCAATTCGCGCGAAACCGCGGCATCGCACGTGCAGGCGCTGCAGGAGAAGGGTGTCGACACGTACGACATCCCGGCTTTCCTGCGCAAGCAGGCTGACTGACGCAAACACAGGCGAAGCCGCGGCGAATCTGCCGCGGTATCGCCGGCGTGACGGATGCTACGGACCACGACAGGCCGCGTCGGCTGCGACGCCGGGCCGGGAAACGTGCCCTCTCCGCTCAAGCGGGGCGGGATGGACCGTGCTGTCCGCGACACGCTGAAAAACCGTATCGCTATGAGGGACCAGCCATGATTCAAGTGGGCGACGCGCTGCCCGACGCGCAATTGTTCGAGTACATCGACGACGCGCGCGAAGGGTGCACGCTGGGGCCGAACGCCTACAGCGTGCGCGACCAGGTTGCGGGAAAGCGGGTGGTGATCTTCGGATTGCCGGGCGCTTTCACGCCGACCTGCTCGGCGCAGCATGTACCGGGCTATGTCGAACACGCCGAGCAATTGCGCGCGGCGGGCATCGACGAGATCTGGTGCGTGTCCGTCAACGACGCATTCGTGATGGGCGCATGGGGACGTGATCTGCACACCGCGGGCAAGGTGCGCATGATGGCGGACGGCAGCGCGGCTTTCACTCATGCGCTGGGGCTGACGCAGGATTTGTCCGCGCGTGGCATGGGAATTCGTTCCCTGCGCTACGCGATGGTGATTGACGGCGGTGTGGTCAAGACGCTGGCCGTCGAGGCGCCGGGCAAATTCGAAGTGAGCGATGCGGCGAGTGTTCTCGCGACGTTGACGTCCTGATCGTGCGGTGCGCCGTTGCCTTCCGGCAACGCTGCTCACCGGCCTCAGGGCAGTTGTAACACGGGCCGATGACCGGAAACGCCTCCGTTCCGGGCATCGGCCCGTCCCGTATCGGCGCGGGTAAACAGTCGAAACAGATTGATACGCAGTTTCAAACTACGCTGAATAGGGAATTACGCTATAATCTCCCCTATCGAATATAACTCCTGATTGATATCTTCAATCACGACGAAGAACATCATGCTGAAGCAGCGCACCATCAAATCCATCGTGAAGACCGTGGGTATCGGTGTCCACTCGGGCCGCAAGATCGAGCTGACGCTCCGTCCTGCCGCACCCGGCACGGGCATCGTCTTCTCGCGCGTCGACCTTCCCACGCCCGTCGACATTCCCGCCGTGGCGACGTCGATCGGCGATACGCGGCTCGCGTCGGTGTTGCAGAAGGATGGCGTGCGCGTGTCGACCGTCGAGCACCTGATGTCGGCATGTGCCGGCCTCGGTATCGACAACCTCTATGTCGACGTGACGGCCGAGGAAATCCCGATCATGGACGGCAGCGCGGCGACCTTCGTGTTCCTGATCCAGTCCGCCGGGATCGAGGAGCAGAACGCGCCGAAGCGCTTCGTCAAGGTGAAGAAGACGGTCGAAATCCGTGATGGCGACAAGTTCGCGCGTCTCGATCCGTACTTCGGTTTCAAGCTGAAATTCTCGATCGACTTCCGTCACCCGGCCGTCGACAAGACCGGCCAGGAGCTCGAGGTCGATTTCGCCAATACGTCGTACGTGCGCGAGATTGCCCGTGCACGCACGTTCGGCTTCGCACATGAAGCCGAGATGCTGCGCGAGATGGGTCTCGCCCGTGGCGGCAGCATGGAAAACGCGATCGTGCTCGACGAGTACCGCATCCTGAACAACGACGGGTTGCGCTACGACGACGAGTTCGTGAAGCACAAGATGCTCGACGCGATCGGCGACCTGTACGTGATCGGCCATCCGCTGCTGGCGTCGTACACGGCGTACAAGTCGGGCCACGGGCTGAACAACGCGCTGCTGCGCGAACTGCTCGCGAACGAGGATGCGTACGAGATCGTCACGTTCGACGATCCGCAGGCAGCGCCGAAGGGCTTCGCGTTCGACATGCAGACGGCCTTCGCCTGATCTGCGTTCCGTGCAAGCAATAAAAAAGCAGCCTTCGGGCTGCTTTTTTATTGGCCGGCTGCGGGGCGTGCCGTCAGCGTGGTTTAGCGCCATGCCGGGCCGCCATCCGCGCGAGCGCGTCCTGCAGCGGTGACGGTTCGAGATGATCTGCCAGGTCGCGCAACGCGGCCGCGCCGACCGACGTCATCCGCGCCTGCTTCACGTGGGGCGGCTCCGGCGCATCCTTCGGGCGCACGCGTACGCGTAGCGTCGAGACCGGCCAGCCGCGTTTTTGCAGATCGCCGAGCAACCGCGGTTCGACCTGTCGCAGACGAGCGGCCAACGCGTTGTGCGCAGCAAAGAGGGTCAGGGTGCCGTCCTTGATGAAGCCCGGTTCGACATGATTCGCCAGGTAGTCGGGCAGGAGCGCGGCAAGATCGCGCTGCAGCGACGCGATCTGTTCGACGCCGGCGCGCAACGCCGCGAACGCGTCGGTGCGGCCCAGCACTTCGGACACGGGTTGCGGGCGATACGGGGCGAGCGGGCCGAAACGCTTGGAAAATCGGTTCATCGAGACATTCTTCGGGCGCGCACGCGCGCGGACGTTGACGCCGATTGTACCCGTGCGGGCCCGTGCGCGGGCGGCTTTCGCCCCGATGGCCCGGCGGTCGGCGCGCAGTGTCCGTCCGGCCGAGACACGGGCGCACGCTTCCCCGCGTGCTAAAATTCATCGTTTGAGTCCACTAATTCGCTAAGCCGCCGAGGCTCGGGCGCCGGGGCGCGCAACACGCGCCGGGCGCCGGTGCTGCGACGCAGGATCCGATCCGATGACAACCGGTTTTCTCCAGAAAATTTTTGGCAGCCGCAACCAGCGGCTCGTCAAGCAATACCAAAAGACCGTCACGACGATCAATGCGCTCGAAACGCAGATCGAGAAGCTGACGGACGACCAGTTGCGCGGCAAGACGGACGAATTCCGCCAGCGGGTCGCGGCCGGCGAGTCGCTCGACAAGCTGCTGCCCGAGGCCTTCGCGGTCTGCCGAGAGGCCAGCCGTCGCGTGCTGAAGATGCGGCACTTCGACGTGCAGATGATCGGCGGCATGGTGCTCCACTACGGCAAGATCGCGGAAATGCGCACCGGCGAGGGCAAGACGCTCGTCGCGACGCTGCCCGTGTACCTGAACGCGCTGGCAGGCCGCGGCGTGCACGTGGTGACCGTCAACGATTACCTCGCACAGCGCGACGCCGAATGGATGGCGCGCCTCTACAACTTCCTCGGTCTGTCGGTCGGCATCAACCTGTCCGGCATGGAGCACGACCAGAAGCAGCAGGCCTACGCGGCGGACATCACGTACGGCACGAACAACGAGTTCGGCTTCGACTACCTGCGCGACAACATGGTCTACGAGACCGACGCGCGCGTGCAGCGGGCCCTGAATTTTGCGGTCGTCGACGAAGTGGACTCGATCCTGATCGACGAGGCGCGTACGCCGCTGATCATTTCGGGCCAGGCCGAGGATCACACCGAGCTGTACGTGCGGATGAACGCACTGCCGCCGCTGCTCGAGCGCCAGATCGGCGAAGAGAAGGCCGACGGCACGGGCGTCGAGAAGCCGGGCGACTACACGCTCGACGAGAAGGCGCGCCAGGTGTTCCTGACGGAATCGGGCCACGAGAAGGCCGAGCGCCTGCTCGCCGAATGGGGCCTGATCGGCGAGGGCGAAAGCCTGTACGCACCGCAGAACATCACGCTGATGCACCACGTGTACGCGGCGCTGCGCGCGCACACGCTGTTCCACAAGGATCAGCACTACGTCGTGCAGAACGGCGAAGTGGTCATCGTCGACGAATTCACGGGCCGCCTGATGGCCGGCCGTCGCTGGTCCGACGGCCTGCACCAGGCGGTCGAGGCGAAGGAACACGTGAAGATCCAGAGCGAGAACCAGACGCTCGCGTCGATCACGTTCCAGAACTACTTCCGGATGTACGCGAAGCTGGCCGGCATGACCGGTACCGCCGACACCGAAGCGTACGAATTCAACGAGATCTACGGCCTCGAGACGGTCGTGATCCCGACCAACCGTCCGCCGAAGCGGATCGACAAGCAGGACCAGATCTACAAGACGGCCAAGGAGCGCTATGACGCGGTGATCCGCGACATCCGCGACTGCTACGAACGCGGCCAGCCGGTGCTGGTCGGCACGACGTCGATCGAGAACTCGGAGCTGCTGTCGCACCTGCTGAAGCAGGCCGGGCTGCCGCACGAAGTGCTGAACGCGAAGCAGCACGAGCGTGAAGCCGCGATCGTCGCGGAAGCCGGCCGGCCGAAGCGCATCACGATCGCGACCAACATGGCCGGCCGCGGTACCGACATCGTGCTCGGCGGCAATGCCGAGAAGCAGGCGGCGTTCATCGAGGCCGACGAAGCGATCCCGGCCGACGAAAAGGCGCGCCGCATCCAGAAGCTGCACGACGAGTGGGAAACGCTGCACGAGGAGGTGAAGGCCGCGGGCGGCCTGCACATCATCGGCACCGAGCGCCACGAATCGCGCCGGATCGACAACCAGCTGCGCGGCCGTGCAGGCCGCCAGGGCGATCCGGGTTCGTCGCGCTTCTACCTGTCGCTCGACGATCCGCTGCTGCGCATCTTCGCGGGCGACCGCGTGCGTTCGATCATGGACCGCCTGAAGATGCCGGAAGGCGAGGCGATCGAGGCCGGCATCGTCACGCGCTCGATCGAGTCCGCGCAGCGCAAGGTCGAAGCGCGCAACTTCGACATCCGCAAGCAGCTGCTCGAATACGACGACGTGTCGAACGACCAGCGCAAGGTGATCTACCAGCAGCGTAACGAGCTGCTCGAAGCGCACGACATCACCGAGACGATCACCGCGATGCGTCACGGCGTGATTACCGAAGTCGTCCGCCAGTTCGTGCCGGAAGGCAGCATCGAAGAGCAGTGGGACGTGCCCGAACTCGAGGAAGCGCTGCGCAACGACTGGCAGCTCGACCTCGCGATCCAGGAAATGGTGAACGAGTCCTCGTCGATCACGGCCGAGGAAATCCTCGACGCGGTGACGACGGCCGCCGACGAGCAGTACGAGGCGAAGGTCGCGATGGTCGGCCGCGAATCGTTCAGCGCGTTCGAGCGCTCGGTGATGCTGCAGACGGTCGACCGTCTGTGGCGCGAGCACCTCGCGGCGCTCGACCACCTGCGCCAGGGCATCCACCTGCGCGGCTATGCGCAGAAGAATCCGAAGCAGGAATACAAGCGCGAAGCGTTCGAACTGTTCGCCGCGATGCTCGAGGCGATCAAGCAGGAAGTCACGCGCGTCGTGATGAACGTGCAGATCCAGTCGCCGGAACAGCTCGAGCAGGCCGCCGAGCAGATCGAGGAGCGTGGCGGTCATCTCGAGAACGTCGAGTACCAGCACGCCGATTACGCGGAAGCCGGTGCGCCGGTGGCCAACGTCACGGCTGCCGCGGCGGCTACGGCGACTGCCGACATGGTCGGCAGCGCGATGACGCACAGCGGCCCCGGCGGCGAAATGCCGAAGGTCGGCCGCAACGACCCGTGCCCGTGCGGCAGCGGCAAGAAGTACAAGCAATGTCACGGGAAGCTGTCATGATCGACGGCGGCGCGCATCACGCGTGCCGCTTCGTTCGCAGTTTCGAGTGAGTGAGGTGAGTTGCGGCGGCCCGCGCGTGCGGCCGCTGGTTCTTCCAATCGATGCCGGCGCATGCCGGCATTTTCCATCCGGCAGGTGTGCCCCATGGCTGTCAATTTTCCGTCGATCGATCCCGCCCAACTGCATCCCGTCGCCGGCGTCACGCTCGGCTGGGCGGAAGCGAACATCCGCAAGCCGAATCGCAAGGACGTGCTGGTCATCTCCGTCGACGAAGGCGCGACGGTCGCGGGCGTGTTCACCGAAAACCGTTTCTGCGCAGCGCCGGTCACCGTCTGCCGCGAGCACCTGGCGAAGGTGCGCGCGGGCGGCGCGGGCATTCGCGCGCTCGTCGTGAATACGGGCAATGCGAACGCGGGCACCGGCGAGCCGGGCCTCGTGAACGCACGCGAAACCTGCACGGAACTTGCGCGCCTCGCGGGCATCGAGCCGGCACAGGTGCTGCCGTTCTCGACCGGCGTGATCCTCGAGCCGCTGCCGATCGAGCGCCTGAAGGCCGGCTTGCCGGCCGCGCTCGCGAACCGCAAGGCCGCGAACTGGTTCGACGCCGCGCAAGCGATCATGACGACGGACACGCTGCCGAAGGCCACGTCGCGCCAGGTGACGATCGACGGCCATACGGTCACGCTGACGGGCATCAGCAAGGGCGCGGGCATGATCAAGCCGAACATGGCGACGATGCTCGGCTTCCTTGCGTTCGACGCGAACGTCGCGCAGCCGGTGCTCGACACGCTCGTGAAGGAAGTCGCGGATCGCTCGTTCAACTGCATCACGATCGACGGCGACACGTCGACGAATGACTCGTTCATCCTGATCGCGTCGGGCAAGAGCACGCTGCCGGCGATCACGTCGACCGATTCGCCGGCCTATGCGGCGCTGCGCGATGCGGTGACGGAAGTCGCTCAAGTGCTGTCGCAACTGATCGTGCGCGATGGCGAAGGCGCGACGAAATTCATGACGGTGCAGGTCGAAGGTGGCAAGAATGTCGCGGAATGCCGCCAGATCGCTTACGCGATCGGCCATTCGCCGCTCGTGAAGACGGCGTTCTACGCATCCGACCCCAACCTCGGCCGGATTCTCGCGGCAATCGGCTATGCGGGCGTCGCGGATCTGGACGTCGACAAGATCGACCTCTATCTCGACGACGTGCTCGTCGCGAAGGCGGGCGGCCGCAACCCGGCTTACCAGGAAGAAGACGGCCAGCGCGTGATGAAGCAGAGCGAAATCACGATCCGCGTGCTGCTCGGCCGCGGCGACGCGCAGGCCACCATCTGGACGTGCGACCTGTCGCACGACTACGTGAGCATCAACGCGGATTACCGCTCCTGATCGGGAGCGTTCGAACGACATGGACAAGCTTGAACAGTTTCTGACGCGCGCCGAAGCGCTGCTCGGCCGTCTCGAGGGGATGCTGCCGCCCGCGCCGGCCGCGGTCGACTGGAATGCCGCGCACGCTTTCCGCTGGCGCAAGCGCCAGGGGCGCGGCTATCTGCAGCCGGTGCCGGCCGTGTCGTCGATCACGCTCGACGATCTGCACAACATCGATCGCCAGAAAGGGCTGATCGAACAGAACACGCGGCAGTTCGTACAGCAGAAGCCGGCCAACAACGTGCTGCTGACCGGCGCGCGCGGTACCGGCAAATCGTCGCTGATCAAGGCGTGCCTGAACGCGTATGCGAACGAGGGCCTGCGCCTGATCGAAGTCGACAAGGACGACCTGCACGATCTCGGCGACATCGTCGACCTGATCTCGCAGCGTCCCGAGCGCTTCATCGTGTTCTGCGACGACCTGTCGTTCGAGGAAGGCGAGTCGGGCTACAAGGCGCTGAAGGTCGCGCTCGACGGCTCGATCGCCGCGCAGTCGGACAACGTGCTGATTTACGCGACGTCGAACCGCCGCCATCTGCTGCCCGAGTACATGAGCGACAACGAGTCGTACAAGCATCTTCCGGATGGCGAGATTCACCCCGGCGAAGTCGTCGAGGAAAAGATCTCGCTGTCGGAGCGCTTCGGCCTGTGGGTCAGCTTCTATCCGTTCAAGCAGGACGACTACCTCGACATCGTCGGGCACTGGCTGCGTCATTTCGGCTGCCCGGATGCGGAGATCGAATCCGCACGCGGCGACGCGCTCGTGTGGGCGCTCGAGCGCGGTTCGCGCTCGGGGCGCGTCGCGTGGCAGTTTGCGCGTGACTGGTCGGGCCGCAAGGAGCGGGCATGAGCGCGGATCTCGCACAAGGCGCGGTGCGCGCGCCCGATGGCCGCAGGGTGACGGAAGTCGCGGTCGGCGTGATGGTGCAGCCGGACGGAAGCTACCTGCTCGCGCAGCGGCTGCAAGGCAAGCCGTATGAAGGCTACTGGGAGTTTCCTGGCGGCAAGCTGGAGGCCGGTGAAAGCGTCGAGGACGCGCTTGCGCGCGAACTGCACGAGGAGCTCGGCATCGAAGTCACGGCCAGCCACCGCTGGCACACGCTCGAGCACGATTATCCGCATGCGTACGTGCGGCTGTATTTCTGCAAGGTGACGGGCTGGACGGGTGAGCCGCACAGCAAGGAAGGGCAGGCGTTCGTGTGGCAGCAACTGCCGGTCGCCGTCGCGCCGCTGTTGCCGGCCGCGCTGCCGGTGCTCGAACTGCTCGAGAAGGAAGCCGCGTCGAACTGACGCCATGATGGCCTGCCGGAAAGGCGGGCCATATCACTAGCAGGCGGTGCTGCGCGCCGCTCAGCTGTCGCGGCGGCCGTCCGTGCCGTCTTCTTCCGACGAGGGGCCCTCGTCGGAGGATCCTCCGATCCGGTACTTTTCCGCGGCCCATGCGCCGAGGTCGAGCTGCTTGCAGCGGGCCGAGCAGAACGGGCGGAACTGATTTTCGGGCGTCCAGCGCACTTCGGCGCCGCACGACGGGCATTTCACAACGGTAGTCATACGAAAGCGATCCGGCCCGCGGCCGTTACAGATTGCACAGTGTCAGATGGAACGGCACGTCGATATCCACCGCGCGCGGACGCACATCGCCATCCTGCATGGTGAACCGTACCCACAGCATGTATTTGTTCGCGCTCGCTTCGGGAATGACGCGCAACTCCGGCGGCACGCGCACCTGCATCAACTGGTAGGTGCGGCCGGACAGCATCTGCTGGTAGCTGCCCTGCATCGCCATGACCTTCGACGCCTGGCCCGATTCGCGCGCGAGCCGCAGCACGATCGTCACCGCGTCGCGCAGCGGCAGCATCGGCAGGATCCACTTCGCGATGTCCTGGCGCCGCTGCTCGGCGGGCCACTGCTGCCATGCGTAGTACGACGGCAGGTCGAACTTGCACGTACCGCCGGGAATCACCGCGCGGCTGCGGATGCTGGCGAGCCACTCGTTGTCGACGAGGTGCTGCCCGGTCTTGCCCTGCATCTGCGCGAGGTTCGCGAGCGTCTGCTCGATTTCGCCGAGCACGGCTTCGAGCGCGTTCTGCTCGATGCCCGGATTGCCGCGAAAGGGGGCGAGCGTCTGGCGCTGACGTTCGAGCTCCTTCATCAGATCCGATTTCAGGTCCGCGCGGCCCGTTACCTCGGCGATTTCGAACAGCGTCGTCAGCGCGACGTGGTGTTCACGCGGGTCCTCCTGAGCCAAAAAGAACGCGAAGCGCTCGAAGAGATCTTCGAGGCGCAACAACGTGCGAATTCGCTCGTTGAACGGATACTCGTAAAGAATCAAGCGCGCTCGCCTCTTGGGTAGGGATTGAAACAATGCAGGACATTCTAATGCTCACTCTCTACCCTAGCAACGCGCCAATTTCGTACACCATCACGATTGGGCTCGCGGTTCAGCGCGCGGCGGCCGCAAACGCGAGATAGCGTTGGTGCAGTGCATCGACCTGTGCGGCGAGCGTGTCGGGTGTCGTCGCGTCGTTGACGATCACGTCGTCGGCCGCCGCGAGACGGGCTTCGCGCGTCGCCTGTTTCGCGATGATCGCTTCGACCTGCTCGCGCGTGAAGCCGTTGCGCCGCATCACGCGTGCGATCTGCGTTTCGACCGCGCAATCGACGACGAGCACGCGATCGCTGCGCGCCTTCCAGTTGCCTGACTCGACGAGCAGCGGCACGACGAACATCACGTACGGGCCCTGCGCTTCGCGGGCCTCGCGATCGGTTTCCGCGCGGATCAGCGGATGCGTGATCACTTCAAGGCGCCGGAGCGCGGCGTCGTCGCTGAAGATCAGTGCGCGCATCTTCGCACGATCGAGCGAGCCGTCGGCGGCAACGAAGCCGGGGCCGAATGCCTGTTCGATCGCCGGCATCGCGAGACCGCTCGGTGCGGTGATGCGATGGGCGATCAGATCGGTATCGACCAGTGACGCGCCGCGGGCGCCGAACAGGTCGGCGACGGTCGTCTTGCCGCTGCCGATGCCGCCGGTGAGTCCAATTGCGAACATGTCAGCCTCCGAGCGCCGAATAGAACGGGGTGCCGAAAAACAGCGTCGCGGCGCCGCCTGCCGCGAGGAACGGGCCGAACGGAATCGGCTCCTCGAAGCGCATGCGGCCGCGCCAGGTCGCGATGAGCCCGACGATCGCGCCCGTCACGGCGGCGAACAGCACGACCTGCGGCAATGCGGCCCAGCCCATCCATGCGCCGAGCGCGGCGAGCAGCTTCAGGTCACCAAAACCGATGCCCTCGATGCCGCGCAGCCATTTGAACAGCCAGTAGATCGCCCACAGGAACAGGTAGCCGGCCATGGCCCCGATCACCGCCGAGCGCAGCGACGTGAACGTGCCGCCGAGGTTCAGCGCGAGCCCGGCCCAGAGGAGCGGCAGCGTCATCGAGTCGGGCAGGTAGCCCGTCCGGATATCGATCGCGCTCATCGCGAGCAGCGCGGCGCACAGCGCGAATGCGGCAAGGGCGGCGACGGTCGGGCCGAATACCGCGAGCGAGCCGGCGGCGAGCAGCGCGCACGCGAGCTCGACGAGCGGATATACGATGCCGATCGAATGGCCGCAGCGCCGGCAGCGCCCGCGCAGCATCAGAAAGCTGACGAGCGGGATGTTTTCCCATGCGCGCAGCACGTGGCCGCAATGCGGGCAGGCGCTGCGCGGGCGCCACAAATCGTAGCGCGGCGGGTAGCCGTCGTCGGGCGGAGCGCTCGCGTTGCCGGTCGCTTCATCGATCTCGGCCTGCCACGCACGCTGCATCATCACGGGCAGCCGGTGGACGACCACGTTCAGGAAGCTGCCGACGCAAAGGCCGACGACGACCGCGAATGCATACTGCAGCGCGGGCGGCAGCATCGCCAGCGCGAGCAGCGTGCTCTCGGGCGAATCGGTAACGGAGTACAGGGGCGCTGGCGTCATGAGGCTCAAGGTTCGGACTAAAAGGCGACAGAATCGGTTGCGATGCTACACCACGTTGCCGAGCTGAAGGATGGGGAGGTACATCGCGATCACGAGGCCGCCGACGAGTGCACCCAGTACGATCACGATCAGCGGTTCGCCGAGCGCGGCGAGTGCATCGAGACGCGCGTCGAGCTGGCGTTCGCACAGCGCCGCGATGTCGGCGAGCATCGTGTCGAGCGCACCCGTCTCCTCGGCGACGGCGATCGGCTGCACGACGTCGTCCGGAAAGCAGCCGGCCGACTGCATGGCGTCCGCGAGGCGTGCGCCGCGCAGCACGCGGGCTGCGATGTGCGCAGTGGCGTGCTCGAACACCGGATGGCCGGCGGTGCGCTCGAGCGTGGCGAAGGCGTCGGCGAGCGGCACACCGGCGCCGAGCAGTGTCGCCAGCGAGCGGCACCAGCGTGCGGCCGCGTACCGGCTGAGCGCGCTACCCGCGAGCGGCGCGTGCAGCAGTTGCCGCGCGACAGCGTGGCGCAGCGGTGCCGACCGCCGCAGCGCGTGATGTGCGGCCAGCACGGCTGCCGCGGCAATGGCAAGGAGCCCACCGCCCCATGCCGACAGCGCGGAGGACAGCGCGAGCAGCGCGCGGGTTGGCGCCGGCAGTGCGGCGCCGAAACCGTCGAAGATCTGGCGGAACGTCGGTACCACCCACACCATCAACGCGGCCGAGATCGCGAGCCCGAACAGGATGACGGCCGCCGGGTACGCGAGCGCGGCCCGCAGCTTGCGCCACTGCGCTTCGGTGCGCTCGCGGTGTTCCGCGACCCGCGTCAGTACGATCCCAAGCGAGCCGGACGCTTCGCCGACCTCGATCAGTTGGCGATACAGCGTGCCGAACTGGGATGGATAGCGTGCGAGCGCGTCGGCGAAGCGCCGGCCGCCGACGATCTCGCGGGCGAGACCTGCGGCGATGCGCGGCAGGCCGTCGTGTGGCCGCGTACGCGCGAGCATCTCGAGCGACGGCGCGAGCGGCAACCCGGCCTGCAGCAGGCTCGCGAGCTGGCGCGTGAAGCGTGTGACGTCCCGCGCGCTGGCCGTGGGCGGCCGGGCCGGCCCGCGGACATCGAGCGACAGCACGGCGACGGCGTCGCGTGCGAGCGTGGCACGTGCGCTCGCGGCGTCGAATGCAATGACGGTCCCGCGGCGCGATGTGCCGTCGCGACGGCGGCCACGCCATGCGAAGCGGGTTTCGCGCGGCGGCGTGTGCATGCTCATGCGGCAGGTGTCGCGGCGAGGGCTTCCGCGATGCTCGTCGTGCCGTCACGGACGCGCGCGAGCGCCGCGTCGCGCAGACTGCGCACGCCTTCGGCCGCCACGCATCGCGCGAGCTCGCCAACACTCGCCCGTGCGACGATGCGTTCCGCCAGCCCGGACGACACCGGCATCGTCTGATGCAGGCCGACGCGGCCGCGATAGCCGATGCCGTGACAGGCCGGACAGCCTCGCGCGACGAACGGCCGCCATCCGGTTGCGAGGGCGGCCGGGTCGCAGCCGGCTTCGCGCAGGACGGGCACCGGTGCGTCCGAGTGCACGCGGCAGGCGGTGCACAGCCGCCTGACGAGGCGTTGCGCGGTGACGAGGTGCAGCGCGGCCGCGAGGTTGTACGGCGCGACACCGATGTCGAGCAGCCGCGCGACGGCGGCCGGTGCGTCGTTCGTGTGCAGCGTCGACAGCACGAGATGGCCGGTCTGCGCGGCCTTGATCGCGACGTCGGCCGTCTCCGCATCGCGAATCTCGCCGACCATGATGATGTCCGGATCCTGCCGCAACAGCGCGCGCAGGGCTGTCGCGAACGTGAGCCCGGCCTTTTCGGCGACGCCGACCTGGCTGATGCCGTCGAGCTGGATCTCGGCGGGATCCTCGACCGTGCAGACGTTGTGCGCGTCGCGATCGAGCATCTGCAGCGCGCAATAGAGCGACAGCGTCTTGCCGCTGCCGGTCGGACCCGTGACGAGTACGAGGCCATGCGGGGCGCGTATCGCGGCCTCCATCGCGGCCGCCTGCTGCGCGTCGAAGCCGAGGCGGGCGAGTGTGAGGTCGGTCGGCATGGTTTCGAGCCGCCGCAGCACCAGCTTTTCACCGAACAACGTGGGCAGCGAGCTGACCCGGTAGTCGCCGCGCGTACCGCCATCGATCACGATGCGCAGCCTGCCGTCCTGCGGGAGCCGCCGCTCGGCGATGTCCATGCGCGCGAGCACCTTGATCCGGGTGACGAGCGCGTCGCGCAGATGAAGGGGCGGCCGTGCATGTTCGTGCAGCACGCCGTCGATGCGCAGGCGGATGCGCCAGCCGGCTTCGAATGGTTCGACGTGGATGTCGGATGCGTCGCGCACGCGCGCTGCATGAAGCGTGTCCGTCAGCAGCCGCACGGCCGGCGCATCGTCGAGCTGGGCCGCGTCGAGCGCGCGCGGTGCGGTGGCGGGCGACGCATCGGCGTGGGCGGGTGGCTGCGTGCGCAGCGGCGCCCCGGGAGGAGGGAAGTGCATGTGAGCCGGCACGCTGGCCGCCTGTTGACCGTGACCAGCAGATGGTCGCGCGTCGCGGGCGGCGCCGGCAGTCAGCCGTTCGGCTAGCGCGTGGTGGCGCGTGCGGTGCGCGAGCCGCGCGGCTTGAAGAGCTTGACGGTGCGCACGGCCTGATCGTCGCTGCGCATCACCTCGAGCATGACGTCACCGATTTTCAGGCACACGTCGTCTTCCGGAATTTCCTCGAGGATTTCGAGCACCAGGCCGTTCAGCGTCTTCGGCCCGTCAGTCGGCAGCTTCAGGTGCAGCCAGCGATTCAGTTCGCGCAGCGGCATGCTCGCCGAGACGATGCATTCGCCGTTCTCGTCCCAGCCGCCCTTGCGTTCGCTGCGCGGCATCGACGTCGTGAATTCGCCGATCAGCTCCTCGATGATGTCTTCGGGCGTGACGAGCCCTTCGAGCTCGCCGTACTCGTTGACGACGAGCGCGGTCCGCTGCCGGGTCTCCTGGAAAAACTGGAGCTGCTGGACCACCGGTGTGCCGGACGGCACGTAGTACGGCTCGGCGAGCAGCGCGCGCAGCGTCTCGCGGTCGAATTCCTGGTTGTGCAGCGCGGTCAGCGTCTTGCGGACGTGCAACACGCCGAGCACCTTGTCGATGTCGCCTTCGTAGGCGACGAGCCGGTTGTGATAGCAGGTTTCGAGCTGGTGCAGGACGTCGTCGAGCGGCGCGTAGAAATTGAGCGACTCGATCTGGCGGCGCGGCACCATCACGTCGTCGACCGTGATGTTCTCGAGGTCGAACAGGTTGAGCAGGATGCTGCGGTGCTTGGTCGGCATGAAACTGCTCGACTCGAGCACGATGGCCCGCAGCTCGTCGGCCGACATTCTCTGGTCGCGACCCTTCTTCGTGTTGATGCGCAGCACCCACAGCACGCCGTTCGCGAGGGCGTTGACGAACCAGACGACGGGCTTGAACACGCGCATCAGCGGCGCGATCACGAGGCTCGCGGGCAGCGCGATGCGTTCGGGGAACGTCGCACCGACGATCTTCGGCGCGATTTCGGCGAACACGATGATCAGGAACGCGACGATGCCGGTCGCGATCGACAGCGCAAGGTTGTTGCGGCCGAACGTATGCAGCGCGAGCGACGTCGTCAGGACCGGGATGATCGTGTTGAACAGGTTGTTGCCGATCAGGATCACGCTGAGCAGCAGGTCAGTGCGCGTGAGCAGGCCTTGCGTGGTTTTCGCGCCGAGTGCGCCCTGGCTGGCGAGATGCTTCAGCCGATGGCGGTTGAGCGCCATCATCGCGGTCTCGGAAATCGAAAAGAAGCTGGAACAGAGGAGAAGCAGGAAGACGGCGCCGATTTGCGCCCATAAGGGAATTTGGTCCACGCGTTGGAAGGCAGTGAAGGACTGGGATGGAAGGAATATAGCAGAGGCCGGCGACCGCGATGTGTCGTGCGCGACACAAGGGGCCTGCGGCGGCCGGGTAAAAAAAAACCGTGCACGAGGTGCACGGTTTTTTACAAATCTGGTCGGGGTGAGAGGATTCGAACCTCCGGCCTCTACGTCCCGAACGTAGCGCTCTACCAGGCTAAGCTACACCCCGATTTTTGCTTTTCCGACTTCGCCCTCTTCGTTAAGAATCGCTGCGTCGTCACAAGCAAGAACGTAACTATAACGATGTTTTTTCTAAAAGGGAATACTTTGATGAAGAAAATTTTCGAGACAAGGCATCGCTTCGCGTTCGCGGCGTGTTTACGATTGCCGCGACGTCGAGTATGAGCACAACCCGAGCAGGCTTTCCTTATAGATCGAGTCCGGGAACGCGGCGATCGCTGCTGCTGCCGCCTGCGCTTCCTGGCGTGCGCATTCGAGCGTGTGATCCAGTGCGCCCGAGCGCGTGATTGCTTCGAAGATCGTGTCGAAGCGATCGGTGCCGCCCTGTTCGATCGCCTCGCGTGCGAGTGCCGACTGTTCGGGCGTGCCGCGTTCGATCAGATAGATGAGCGGCAGCGTCGGCTTGCCTTCGCGCAGGTCGTCGCCGGCATTCTTGCCCATCGCCTCGGCCGTGCCCGCATAGTCGAGCCAGTCGTCCATGATCTGGAACGCGGTGCCGATCCGGCGGCCGTATTCGGCGGCGGCGGCCTCGGTCGGCGCATCGGCGCCGGCGAGCACCGCGCCCAGACGTGCCGAGGCCTCGAACAGCTTGGCCGTCTTGTAACGGATCACCTGCATGTAGCGCGTTTCGTCGACGTCCGCGTCGTGCATGTTGAGGAGCTGCAGCACCTCGCCTTCGGAAATGATCGTCGTCGCTTCCGACAGGATCTCCATCACGCGCATCTTGCCGACGCCGACCATCATCTCGAACGAGCGCGAATAGAGGTAGTCGCCTACCAGCACGCTCGCCGCGTTGCCGAACAGCGCATTGGCGGTCTGGCGGCCGCGGCGCAGCTCGGATTCGTCGACGACGTCGTCATGCAGCAGCGTGGCCGTGTGGATGAACTCGACGACGGCGGCCAGCACGTGCCGCTGGTGCGACGTCTCGCCGAGCGCGCCGGCGACGAGCAGCAGCAATGCCGGGCGCAGCCGCTTGCCGCCCGCGCCGATGATGTACTCGGCGATCTGGTTGATCAGCAGCACATCGGACGCGAGGCTTTGCCGGATAACGCGATTCACCTGCTCCATGTCAGTGGTGATCGGAGCGAGCAGATGGGCGGCGCTGAGGGTGGGGGAGGCGGTGGACGACGACATGATGATGGAATTGGGTGATGCCGCGGATTATAAGTCGAATCCGCGATATGCCGGTCTGTCAGACGTACCAGCGGCGTGATTTTGGCCGTCCGGTAGAGGCCCGCGCGCGGCAATCGTCAATCGGCTTTGACTTGGGTGCTAACCCCATGTATAATCACGTGTTTTCCGCGCGTGGTGTGCGGAAAAATTGGATCCAGAGTGAGGTTCTCAATGTACGCGGTCATAAAAACCGGCGGCAAGCAGTACAAGGTTGCCGTTGGCGAAAAACTCAAAGTAGAACAGATACCGGCTGACATTGACGCTGAAATCACGCTCGACCAGGTTCTCGCAGTGGGCGAAGGCGAATCGATTAAGTTCGGTACGCCGCTGGTCAGTGGGGCTTCCGTCAAGGCCACCGTTGTGTCGCACGGTCGTCATGCCAAGGTCACCATCTTCAAGATGCGTCGCCGGAAGCACTACCAAAAGCACGGCGGCCACCGCCAGAACTACACTGAGCTGCGCATCGACGCGATCAACGCGTAAGCGCCTCGGTAAAGGAGCAATCAGATGGCACACAAAAAGGCAGGCGGCTCTTCCCGGAACGGCCGCGACTCCGAGTCGAAACGTCTCGGCGTGAAAGTGTACGGCGGCCAGGCAATCAATGCCGGCGGCATCATCGTGCGTCAGCGCGGTACGCGCATGCACGCAGGCGAGAACGTCGGCATGGGCAAGGATCACACCCTGTTCGCGCTGGTCGACGGTCACGTCAAGTTCGCGACGAAGGGCGCGGACAAGAAGCATCTGGTCATCGTTGTCCCGGCGGCTGCCTAAGTTCAGGCACCCACGGGCTTCGTAGCCGAAAGGCCCCGCAGTCTTCGCGGGGCCTTTTTTTATTTGGCCGCCGGGCGCGTGTGCGTTCGGGCGGCCATCGCGCAACCGGCGTACGATCGGCCGAACGGCAGATTGTTCAAGCGCGCCGGCGCGCGGCACAATAGCGGAAATACTGGGCGGAGTGACGAATGAAGTTCATTGACGAAGCACGAATCGAAGTCATCGCCGGAGACGGAGGCGATGGCAGTGCGTCGATGCGCCGCGAGAAATTCGTCCCGTTCGGCGGGCCGGACGGCGGCGACGGCGGCCGGGGCGGTAGCGTATACGCGATCGCCGACCGCAACATCAACACGCTGATCGACTACCGTTACGCGAAGAAGCACCTGGCGCGCAACGGCGAAAACGGGCGTGGATCGGATTGCTACGGCAAGGGCGGCGACGATGTCACGCTGCGCATGCCGGTCGGCACGATCATCAGCGACATGGATACCGGCGAGCTGATCGCCGACCTGACCGAGCACGACCAGCAGGTCATGCTTGCGCAGGGCGGCGCCGGCGGGCTCGGCAACCTGCATTTCAAGTCGAGCACGAACCGCGCGCCGCGCCAGAAGACGGACGGCAAGCCCGGCGAGCGTCGTATGCTGAAGCTCGAGCTGAAGGTGCTCGCCGATGTCGGCCTGCTCGGCATGCCGAACGCAGGCAAGTCGACGTTCATCTCGTCGGTGTCGAACGCGCGGCCGAAGATTGCCGACTACCCGTTCACGACGCTTGCGCCGAATCTCGGCGTGGTGCGCGTCGGCCCGAGCAAGAGCTTCGTGATCGCCGACATCCCGGGGCTGATCGAGGGCGCCGCCGAAGGCGCGGGCCTCGGCCATCAGTTCCTGCGCCACCTGCAGCGCACCGGCGTGCTGCTGCATCTGGTCGATCTCGCGCCGTTCGACGAAAGCGTCGATCCGGTGGCGGAAGCGACGGCGATCGTCGGCGAGCTGCGCAAGTACGATGAGGCGCTCTACGAGAAGCCGCGCTGGCTCGTGCTCAACAAGCTCGACATGGTGCCGGAAGACGAGCGCAAGGCACGGGTCGCGGATTTCCTCGAGCGCTTCGAGTGGGACGGCCCCGTGTTCGAGATCTCGGCACTGACCGGTCAGGGTTGTGAAGCGCTGTGCTACGCGATCTACGACTACCTCTCCGAACATTCGGACGCGCATCGCGCCGCGGAGGCGGAAGATCTCGCGGCAGACGTGCGTTTCCGCGACGCACCGCCTGCCAAGGGCGATGCAGCGCCGGGCGACGACGCCTGAGCGATTCCGGAACGCGCCGGGCGTGCCGCCCGGCGCCGGCGTTCAATTGCGCCCGGTCGGAAAGGCAGCAGATACAGGAGACAGTGCAGGATGCGTTCGATCATCGCGGATTCGAAGCGATTGGTGGTGAAGGTGGGCTCCAGCCTCGTGACCAACGACGGCAAGGGGCTCGATCATGCGGCAATCGGCCGTTGGGCGGCCCAGATCGCCGCACTGCGCGCGCAGGGCAAGGAAGTCGTGCTCGTCAGTTCGGGCGCGATTGCCGAAGGGATGCAGCGGCTCGGCTGGAGCAAGCGACCACGGGAAATCGACGAGTTGCAGGCTGCCGCCGCCGTCGGCCAGATGGGGCTCGCGCAGGTCTATGAAAGCCGCTTCACCGAGCACGACATCCGCACCGCGCAGATCCTGCTGACGCATGCCGACCTGGCGGATCGCGAGCGTTACCTGAATGCGCGTTCGACGATGCTGACGCTGCTGCGGCTTGGCGTCGTGCCGATCATCAACGAGAACGACACGGTCGTCACCGACGAAATCAAGTTCGGCGACAACGATACGCTCGGCGCGCTCGTTGCAAACCTGATCGAAGGCGATGCCCTGATCATCCTGACCGACCAGTCGGGGCTGTTCACGGCCGATCCGCGCAAGGACCCGAACGCGACGCTCGTTGCGGAAGCCAATGCAGGCGCGCCGGAACTCGAGGCGATGGCCGGCGGCGCGGGCTCCAGCCTTGGCCGCGGCGGGATGCTGACGAAGATCCTCGCGGCGAAGCGCGCGGCGCACAGCGGCGCGAACACCGTGATCGCGAGCGGCCGGGAGGCCGACGTGCTCGTGCGTCTGGCGGCCGGTGAGGCGATCGGCACGCAACTGATCGCACGTACCGCGCGGATGGCGGCGCGCAAGCAGTGGATGGCCGACCACCTTCAGGTGCGCGGCCATGTCGTGATCGACGCAGGCGCGGTCGAGAAGCTGACGGCCGGCGGCAAGAGCCTGCTGCCGATCGGCGTGATCGACGTGCAGGGCGCGTTCGCGCGCGGTGAAGTCATCGCGTGTGTCGGCCCCGACGGGCGCGAGGTGGCGCGTGGGCTCACGAACTACAGCAGTGCGGAGACGAAACTGATTCACCGCAAGCCGAGCGGCGAGATCGAATCCGTGCTCGGCTACATGCTGGAGCCCGAATTGATCCATCGCGACAACCTGGTGCTGGTGTGACCATTCGAGCAGGCTCCGGCTGCCAAACGAAAAAGCCCGCGTGATGCGGGCTTTTTTCTTGCGGCGAACAGGGGCGGCGGTGGGCGCCGCGCGCCGTCAGCGCAACTGGCTCATCGCGGTGCGGTGAAACCGGATGTTCTCCAGGATCTGCTGGGTCGAGCCCTGCGGCATCTTGTTCGCGCAGAAGTAGTCCTGATAGAGCGCCGAGTGGTAGGCATTCAGTTCGCCGTTCTCGATGCGCCGCCAGTCGTTTTCGACGGTGCGATCCCAGCCGTCGTGTTCCGAATTCAGGCCGGCATACTGGCGCCATTCGTAGGTGTCGCAGCGGATGCCTTCGTAGTTCACGTTGCGCGCGCCGGCCGGGCTCGTGATGACGACCGCGTAGCGCACGACGCCATCGGTGCCGACCGCCAGCGACTTCGCATCGACGAAGAACTTGAGCGGCGTGTTCTGCGATACGTTGAACGGCAGCAGGTCGCCCGTCTGCGGCAGCGGCGGCAGCGAGTCGACCGTGTTTTCCTTCCACGTGCCCTGGCGGTCCAGCAGATACACGAACTCGCTGTCATCCTTGTTGGTGGGCGTCTTCGAATTCGCGCAACCTGCCAGCGTGGCCACCGCGGCAATCGATGCGAGCGCGAGAGCAATCGCTTTCAATATGCATTCCTCGTAAAAAAAGGGCGCGACACCAAGGTCGCGCCCGGTCATGCAGTTCGATTCGTCATTTGCCGACGATCACGTGGGGCGGCATCTCGTCGAGCGTGCCCGCTTCCACTTCGATCTCCGAACAGACTACCGATGTGTCGACAATCGTCAGCGTCTGCTGGGCCTCTACGCCAATGACGCGCGGATAGCGCGACAGACGCGGCCCACGCGGCTTCTCGGCTCGCTGCGCCGGGCGGCGCAGGAAGCGCGACAGTTCCGTCAGCGCCAACTGATAGACATCCCGCTTGAACTCGATCACCGCATCGAGCGGCACCCAGTACTCGTTCCAGCGCCACGCATCGAACTCCGGGTGGTCGGTCGCGCGCAAGCAAATGTCGCAATCGCGTCCAACCATCCGCAGCAGGAACCAGATCTGCTTCTGGCCGCGGTAATGACCGCGTACTTCGCGTTTAATGAACTTGTCAGGCACCTCATAACGCAACCAGTCGCGTGTGCGGCCGATTATCTTGACGTGTTCCGGGTGCAGGCCCGTTTCCTCGTGCAGTTCCCGGTACATCGCCTGCATGGGGGTCTCGCCGTACTTGATCCCACCTTGAGGAAACTGCCAGGAATGCTCGCGGAGCCGCTTACCCCAAAACACCTCGTTGCGCGCGTTCAAGAGGATGATGCCGACGTTCGGGCGAAAGCCTTCACGATCCAGCATACAACCACCTTCGAATCCTTTAAAATTGCTTTGATTATAAACAGATAACGGGCGCTGCGCACCGTGACGGAGCGAATCCGCGCGGGGCACACCGGCTGAATTGTCCCTGATTAGTCTGCTACGTCATCTGCGCCATCGCCGTTCGTCGCGCGCAGCTTTTTCACCTTGAAACTTTTTCGGGCGCCCCGCCTGGGGGCGCCGTTTTTGGAACCGTCCGCATGAAAGCTTCCCGTTTCTTTATCGGCACCCTGAAAGAAGCACCCGCCGACGCAGAGATCGTCAGCCACAAGCTGATGGTGCGCGCCGGCATGATCCGTCGCGTCGCCGGCGGCATCTATAACTACCTGCCGGTCGGCTTGCGTTCGATTCGCAAGGTCGAGGCAATCGTGCGCGAGGAAATGAACCGGGCGGGCGCCATCGAGCTGCTGATGCCGGCCGTGCAACCCGCCGAACTGTGGCAGGAATCGGGCCGCTGGGAGCAGTACGGTCCCGAGCTGCTGCGCTTCAAGGACCGCAAGGACAACGACTTCGTGATCGGGCCGACGCACGAGGAAGTCATCACCGACATCGCGCGCAACCAGATCAAGAGCTACCGGCAGATGCCGGTGAACTTCTACCAGATCCAGACGAAGTTCCGCGACGAGATCCGTCCGCGCTTCGGCGTGATGCGCGGCCGCGAATTCATCATGAAGGACGCATACTCGTTCGACAAGGACGCGGCCGGCCTGAACGAGTCGTATCGCAAGATGTACGACGCGTACGTGCGCATCTTCACGCGCCTCGGCCTCGAGTTCCGTGCGGTCGCGGCCGACAGCGGCTCGATCGGCGGTAACTTCTCGCACGAATTCCACGTGATCGCCGACACCGGTGAAGACGCGATCGCGTACTGCCCGACGTCCGAGTTCGCGGCGAACATCGAGGCGGCCGAAGCGTTGCCGCTGATCGCCGAACGCGCGGCGCCGGCCGAAGCGATGGAGAAGGTCGCGACGCCCGGCAAGGCGAAGTGCGAAGCCGTCGCCGAGCTGCTGGCCATCCCGCTCGAGCGCACGATCAAGTCGATCGTGCTCGCGACCGACAACGAAGGCGCCGAGCCGACCATCTGGCTCGTGATGCTGCGCGGCGATCACGACCTGAACGAGATCAAGGTGTCGAAGCTGCCGGGCCTGAAGAACCACCGCTTCGCGACCGAGCAGGAAATCGTCGAGTGGTTCGGCACGCCGCCGGGCTATCTCGGCCCGGTCGGCACGAAGAAACCCGTGAAGGTGATCGCGGACCGCACGGTCGCGAACATGAGCGACTTCGTCGTCGGCGCGAACGAGGTCGACTACCACATCGCGGGCGTGAACTGGGGCCGCGACCTGCCCGAGCCGGACGTCGCCGACGTGCGCAACGTGAAGAAGGGCGACCCGTCGCCGGACGGCAAGGGTGTGATCGACATCTGCCGCGGCATCGAGGTCGGCCACGTATTCCAGCTCGGCACCAAGTATTCGGAAGCGATGGGTGCGACGTTCCTCGACGAGTCGGGCAAGCCGCAGCCGATGCTGATGGGCTGCTACGGCGTCGGCGTCACGCGCATTCTCGGCGCGGCGATCGAACAGAACTTCGACGACCGCGGCATCATCTGGCCCGAGTCGATTGCACCGTTCGAAGTCGTGCTGTGCCCGATGGGCTATGACCGCAGCGACATGGTGCGCGAGACCGCCGACAAGCTGTACGCGGAACTCGTCGCAGCCGGCATCGACGTGATCCTCGACGATCGCGGCGAGCGCCCGGGCGTGATGTTCGCCGACTGGGAGCTGGTCGGCGTGCCGCATCGCCTCGTGATCGGCGAGCGCGGCCTGAAGGAAGGCAAGATCGAGTATCAGGGCCGCCGCGACGCCGAAGCGACGCTGCTGCCGGCCGACGCGGCTGCGGCGACGGTCGCGGAGAAGATCCGCGCCGCGCTCGCGCGCTAAGCGCACCGACCGGGGAACGCGGTGGAATACACCTTCCTGTCGGCCACCGTGCTCCTGGTGCTGATCACCGATCCGCTCGGCAACATCCCGCTGTTCATTTCGGCGATGCGGGATGTGCCGCGCGAGCGGCGCGTGAAGCTGATCCTGCGTGAAGTGGGGATCGCGTTCGTGATCCTGCTGTTCTTCATGCTGGTCGGTGATCGTTTCCTGCGGATGATGAGCCTCACCGACCTGTCGCTGCGGCTCGGCGGCGGGATCGTGCTGTTCCTGATCGCGCTGCGGATGATCTTCCCGCATCCGGACGGCGCGCTCGGCAACGATCCGCGTGCGGGCGGCGAGCCGTTCATCGTGCCGCTCGCGATTCCGGCGCTCGCCGGGCCGTCCGCGCTCGCGACGGTGATGCTGCTGACGTCGCAGGGACCCGGCAAGATGCTCGAGTGGGTCGGCGCGCTGACGGTCACGATGATCGTCTGCGCGGTGACGCTGGTGCTGGCCGAGCGGATCCAGCAATGGATCGGCGAGCGGACCGTCGCGGCGTTCGAGCGCCTGATGGGCCTCGTGCTCGTCGCGATTTCGGTCGAGATGATGCTGGGCGGCGTCCGCGCGTTCGTGCACCAGCTGTAGGGCGGGGCGGCGCACACCCAAGACGCCAAAAAAAGCGGCGCGCCGGGAAACCGGAGCGCCGCTTTCTATTTATATAGTGCGGAGCGGGGCGCTCAGACGTTCGTGGTCAGCGCACGGATCGTCGGCAGGTTGCGCCAGTAGCCCTTCGCATCCATCCCGCAGCCGAACACGTAGCGGTCCGGTACCGCGAAGCCGCAGAAGTCGGGGTGCAGCGGCTTCGCCTTCGCGAGCGTCTTCTCGCACAGCACGGCCGACATGAAGCGCTTGGCGCCCATGTCGAGAATGCGGTCGCGGATCGCGGCCATCGTCTCGCCTTCGTCGAGGATGTCATCGAGCACGAGCACGATCCGGTCTTTCACCGATTCGCGCGGCGCGACGCGCCAGTGCATTTCCGGGCTGCCCTGCGTCGTGTTGCGGTAGCGGGTCAGGTGGATGTAGTCGAATTCCAGCGGGAAATCGAGATGCGGCAGCAGCATCCCGGTAAACACCGCGGCGCCGCCCATCACCGAGAGAACGAGCGGGAACGCGTCGCCGATCTCGGCGCGGATCGCGTCGGCCATCTTGGAGATCGACGCGTTGACGGCGTCCGCCGAGACGATCTCTTCGGAGTGGTTGAAAATGTGGAGGGCTTCTTCGCGGTTCATGTGTTCTGGCGGGCAGTCGGTATACAAATAAGAATGAAGCAGAACGGCCGCCGCGCGCTACAGCAAAAACCCGCGCGCCGGCCGATGGGCGGAATCAGCGCATGCCGGGCATCATGCCCTTCAGGCCGCGCATCATCTTCTGCATGTTGCCGCCCTTCAGCTTCTTCATCATCGTACGCATCTGGTCGTACTGGTTCAGCATCCGGTTGACTTCCTGCACCGGCACGCCCGCGCCGGCTGCAATGCGGCGCTTGCGCGTCGCCTTGATGATCTCGGGTTTCGCGCGCTCGGCCGGCGTCATCGAGCTGATGATGCCTTCCATCCGGCGGATCGACTTCTCGGCCTGGCCCATGTCGGCGCCGGCGGCCGCCTGCTGGAACTGCGCAGGGAGTTTATCCATCAGCGACGACAGGCCGCCCATGTTCTTCATCTGCGAGATCTGCGCGCGGAAATCGTTCAGGTCGAAGTCGCCGCCTTTCTTGACCTTGTCGGCGAGCTTCTGCGCGGCCTGCACGTCGACGCCGCGCTGCGCCTCCTCGACGAGCGCGAGGATGTCGCCCATGCCGAGGATCCGGTTCGCCATCCGGTCGGGGTGGAACACCTCGAGGCCGTCGAGCTTCTCCGCGACACCGACGAACTTGATCGGCTTGCCCGTGACGTGACGCACCGACAGCGCGGCGCCGCCGCGCGAGTCGCCGTCGAGCTTGGTCAGCACGACGCCGGTGAGCGGCAGCGTGTCGTTGAACGCCTTCGCGGTGTTGACCGCGTCCTGGCCGAGCATCGCGTCGACGACGAACAGTGTTTCGGCCGGCTTCAGCGTGCCGTGCAGCGCGGCGATTTCCTGCATCATCGCCTCGTCGATGCCGAGGCGGCCGGCCGTGTCGACGATCAGCACGTCATGGTAGTGGCGCTTTGCCCAATCGACGGCCGCAATCGCGATGTCGACGGGCTTCTGGTCCGGCGTGGACGGGAAGAAGTCGGCGCCGACCTGTTCGCTCACCGTTTTCAGCTGCATGATTGCGGCCGGGCGATACACGTCGCACGACACGGTCAGCACCTTCTTCTTGTACTTCTCGCGCAGCAGCTTCGCGAGCTTGCCGGCGGTCGTGGTCTTGCCCGCGCCTTGCAGGCCGGCCATCAGGATCACGGCGGGCGGCGTGACCGCGAGGTTCAGCTCGGCGGCCTTGCCTTCGTAGTCGCCGCCGATCACGGCGGTCAGTTCCTTCTGGACCACGCCGACCAGCGCCTGACCCGGCGACAGGCTGCTGATCACTTCTTCGCCGAGCGCCTTTTCCTTGACCTTGGCGATGAATTCGCGGACGACCGGCAACGAAACGTCGGCCTCCAGCAGGGCGAGACGCACCTCGCGGAGCATCTCCTGCGTGTTCGCCTCGGTAAGCCGGGCCTCGCCGCGCAGCGTCTTGACGACGCGCGCCATCCGTTGAGTGAGATTGTCGAGCATGGGGAGCGATGGACAGTGGGGCCCGAAGGCGCGGCGGAACCGAACAAAGGGAGCCGTCGCGGGAAGGGGGCCTAGTGTAAACTTCGAACATGGATATTGTACTGTATGCCCTCACCGCATTCCTGTACGGCGGCCTCGCCGTCGCAGGCTGGCGCACGCACCGCCAGGGCGCGACGCCGCTCGTCGCGAGCGTGCCGGCCGTGCCGGTTCCCGCGTCCGCTGCGTCCGGGATGAGCGGGGCCGGCCGCGCGCTGCTGTTCGCCGCGCTGGTCGCGCACGGCGTGCTGCTCCATATGACGATCTTTCCGAACGACGCAATGGTGTTCGGCTTCGCGTTCGCGCTGTCCGCGATGTTCTGGCTCGGCGCCGGCATCTACTGGATCGAGAGCTTCTTCTTCCCGCTCGACAGCCTGCGCCTGCTGGTACTGCCGCTCGCGTGTGGCGCGTCGCTGCTGCCGCTCGTGTTCGGTGGCGTGCGGGTGCTTCCTTATGCCGCAGCGCCGTTGTTCAAGCTGCATTTCCTGATCGCGAACATCGCATACGGCCTGTTCGCGATCGCGGCGCTGCACGCGATCCTGATGCTGATGGTCGAGCGGCGCCTGCAGTCGCTGCGGAGCGGCGGGCGCGACGGCTCGACGGGCTGGATCGCGAGCTGGCTCGAGACGCTGCCGCCGCTGCTCACGCTCGAGAAGCTGCTGTTCCGCCTGATCGGCGCCGGCTTCGTGCTGCTCACGCTGACGCTCGCGTCGGGCATCCTGTTCAGCGAGCAGGTCGACGCGCGCGCGCTGCGGCTCGACCACAAGACGGTATTCGCGATCCTGTCGTGGCTGATGTTCGGCGGCCTGCTGGTCGCCCGCAAGACGTCGGGCTGGCGTGGCCGTGGTGCCGCGCGCTGGGTGCTCGTGTCGTTCGCCGCGCTGCTGCTCGCGTATGTCGGCAGCCGGTTCGTTTTCGAGGTGCTGCTGCACCGTTCCGTGGTTTGAACGCAGGTTTCCGATGCGACAGATTCTTCTCCTGATTCTTCTCTTCTTCGCGGGTTCGTGGATCGCGCGCAAGCTGCGCCAGGCCCAGGAGCACGCGCAGGCGCGCACCGGCCGCGGCGCCGGTCACGACGGCATGCCCGGCGCCGGCGCCGGCGGCGCGGGTTCGGGGCGCCCGAACGGCGATGCGCGGGCGCTGCCCGAGCCGATGGTGCGCTGCGCCGAATGCGGCGTGCATGCGCCGAAGGGCGACGCCGTCGCCGCGGGCGGTGAATACTTCTGCAGCGCCGAGCACGCGCAGCGCCACGCCGCGCGGTCGAGCGGTCGCGACGCACGATGAGCGACACGCGGTTGCTGTCGGTCGACGCGCACGGCTGGGTGCGCGAAGCGCGCCATGCGCCGTCGCCGAACTTCGAGGTGCGGCCCGCGGGCGCGGTGCCGACGCTCGTGGTCGTCCACAACATCAGCCTGCCGCCCGGCGAATTCGGCGGTGACGCGATCGAGGCGCTGTTCCTGAATCGTCTCGACTGCGATGCGCACCCCTATTACCAGAGCCACCTGCGCGACGTGCGCGTGTCCGCGCACTTCCTGATCCGCCGCAACGGCGAACTCGTGCAGTTCGTGTCGTGCGACGAGCGTGCGTGGCATGCGGGCTCGTCCGAGTTCTTCGGCCGGGCGCGCTGCAATGACTTCTCGATCGGCATCGAGCTCGAGGGCGCGGACGACGTGCCGTTCGACGACGCGCAGTATGCGATGCTCGCCGCGCTCTCCCGCGCGCTCGCGGCACGCTACCCGGTCGACGCATTCGCGGGGCACTCGGACGTCGCGCCGGGCCGCAAGACCGACCCGGGCCCACATTTCGATTGGCAACGCTTTGCGAGCGATGCCGGTTTTTCCGCCGAATACTTTCCTTTCCGTCAGCACTGATCGCAGGGTTTTTGAGGGCGCGAAATTTTTTTTTCCGACCAATGCCTTGTCGCGTCTGAGCCTGTGCGGGGTGAGGGTGATGTCAATACCTCCATCGCAAATTATCCATTTTGACGTCCTCCGAATGTCCACTATACTTGGTGCCAGTTGAGCAGTTCTGCACTAGATATAGTGTGTGTCGCAGGGGAAACCCGAGCGGCACCGGCCGGCGGGCAACGCCGGCGGACAGGGTTCTCAGGGCGGCGCGTCAGGCCGGGCGGTCCGGGCGTCGCGATCAGCGCAGCGAACATCGACGGGGCGGGTACACATGACGAAGCACACGACCGGATCGGTTGTCGCGCATCGACCGAACCGGCTTCCCCGGCGCATCGCTCGCCTCTTACCGCTCGCGCACCGCGTTGCGCAGCGTTCGTTTTAATCCGCGGTTCTCTCCGCACCATCCAACACCAGGAGCTTTGCACATGCAAACCACCGACAACGCGACGTCCCAGTACGAGAGCGCCTCGAGCCGTCCGCTCGGCGGGACCGAACAGGGCGCGAAGGCGCTCGCGCCGCAGGCCACGTTCGCCGACTACAAGGTGATCCGCCGCAACGGCAGCGTCGTCTCGTTCGAACCTTCGAAGATCGCGATTGCGGTGACCAAGGCTTTCCTGGCCGTCAATGGCGGGCAGGGTGCGGCATCGGCGCGCGTACGCGAGCAGGTCGAGCAACTGACGCACAACGTCGTGCGCGCGCTCGTGCGCAGCCGCCCGAACGGCGGTACGTTCCATATCGAAGACATCCAGGACCAGGTCGAACTCGCGCTGATGCGCGGCGGCGAGCACAACGTCGCGCGTGCGTACGTGCTGTATCGCGAGAAGCGTCACCTCGAGCGCCAGCATGCGGGCGAGGAAGCAGCGGCCGCCGGCGGCGAGGCGAGCACCGGCATCAACGTCGTCGACAACGGCGTCACGCGCCCGCTCGACCTGAACGCGCTGCGCGCGCTGATCGTGTCGGCATGCGACGGCCTCGGCGCTGCGGTTAACCCTGACCCGATCGTCGCCGAGACGGTGAAGAACCTGTACGACGGCGTGCCGATGAGCCAGGTCTACGACTCGGCGATCCTGGCTGCGCGCACGATGATCGAGAAGGATCCGGCATACAGCCAGGTTACGTCGCGCATCCTGCTGCACACGATCCGCCGCGAGATCCTCGGTGAGGAAGTGGTGCAGGCCGAGATGTCGACCCGTTACGCGGAATACTTCCCGCAGTTCCTGAAGCGCGGCGTCGACGCCGGCCTGCTCGACGACAAGCTGCTGCAGTTCGACCTGAAGCGCCTCGGCGAAGCACTCGACGCGAACCGCGACCTGCAGTTCGGCTACCTCGGCCTGCAGACGCTGTACGACCGCTACTTCCTGCACGTCGAAGGCACCCGCATCGAAATGCCGCAGGCATTCTTCATGCGCGTCGCGATGGGCCTGTCGCTGAACGAGATCGACCGCGAAACGCGCGCGATCGAGTTCTACAACGTGCTGTCCAGCTTCGACTTCATGAGCTCGACGCCGACGCTGTTCAACTCGGGCACGCACCGCTCGCAGCTGTCGTCGTGCTACCTGACGACCGTCGCGGACGATCTCGACGGCATCTATGAAGCGCTGAAGGAAAACGCGCTGCTGTCGAAGTTCGCCGGCGGCCTGGGCAACGACTGGACGCGCGTGCGCGCACTCGGCTCGCATATCAAGGGCACGAACGGCAAGTCGCAAGGCGTGGTCCCGTTCCTGAAGGTCGTCAACGACACGGCCGTCGCGGTCAACCAGGGCGGCAAGCGCAAGGGCGCGGTCTGCGCGTACCTCGAATCGTGGCACCTCGACATCGAGGAGTTCCTCGAGCTGCGCAAGAACACGGGCGACGATCGCCGCCGGACGCACGACATGAACACGGCGAACTGGATTCCCGACCTGTTCATGAAGCGCGTGATGGAAGGTGCGGACTGGACGCTGTTCTCGCCGTCGACCTGCCCGGACCTGCACGACAAGTTCGGCGCGGAATTCGAGAAGGCTTACACGGCTTACGAAGACAAGGTCGCGCGCGGCGAGATCAAGCTGTTCAAGAAGATCCCGGCGCAGCAACTCTGGCGCAAGATGCTCGGCATGCTGTTCGAGACGGGCCACCCGTGGATCACGTTCAAGGATCCGTGCAACGTGCGCTCGCCGCAGCAGCACGTCGGCGTCGTCCACTCGTCGAACCTGTGCACGGAAATCACGCTGAACACGAGCGACACCGAAATCGCGGTGTGCAACCTCGGCTCGGTGAACCTCGTCGCCCACCTGGTGAAGCAGGCCGACGGCAGCTACGCGCTCGACCACGACAAGCTGAAGCGCACGATCAGCGTCGCGATGCGCATGCTCGACAACGTGATCGACATCAACTACTACGCGGTGCCGAAGGCGCGTAACTCGAACCTGAAGCACCGTCCGGTCGGCATGGGCATCATGGGCTTCCAGGACTGCCTGCACCTGCTGCGCACGCCGTACGCGTCGGAAGCGGCGGTCGAGTTCGCCGATCGTTCGATGGAAGCGGTCTGCTACTACGCGTACTACGCGTCGACCGAGCTGGCCGAAGAGCGCGGCCGCTACTCGAGCTACCGCGGCTCGCTGTGGGATCGCGGCATCCTCCCGCAGGACACGCTGAAGCTGCTGACGGAAGCACGCGGCGGCTACGTCGAAGTCGATACCTCCGAATCGCTCGACTGGACGTCGCTGCGTTCGCGGATCGCCTCGCACGGCATGCGCAACTCGAACTGCGTCGCGATCGCGCCGACGGCGACGATCTCGAACATCATCGGCGTGTCGGCCTGTATCGAGCCGACCTTCCAGAACCTGTACGTGAAGTCGAACCTGTCGGGCGAATTCACGGTGGTGAACGAGTACCTGGTGCGCGACCTGAAGGAACGCGGCCTGTGGGACGAAGTGATGGTCGCCGACCTGAAGTACTTCGACGGCATGCTGTCGCGCATCGACCGCATCCCGGCCGACCTCCGCGCGATCTACGCGACCGCCTTCGAAGTCGACCCGACGTGGCTGGTCGAAGCGGCATCGCGTCGCCAGAAGTGGATCGACCAGGCGCAGTCGCTGAACATCTACATGGGCGGCGCGTCGGGCAAGAAGCTCGACGAGGTCTACAAGCTCGCATGGCTGCGTGGCCTGAAGACGACCTACTACCTCCGCACGATGGCGGCGACGCACGTCGAGAAGTCGACGGTCGCACACGGCGCGCTGAACGCCGTGCCGACGGGCGGCGGTTCGAGCAGCGGCGGCGCGCAAGGCGCGGCTGGCGGCTTCGGTGCGGCAGGCGGCGATGCGTCGTCGGGCGCGGTCAACGCGGCACCGGCACTCGCACCGGTCGAGGCAGATGGTCCGGTGTGCACGATGCGTCCGGGCGATCCTGGCTTCGACGAATGCGAAGCGTGCCAGTAACGCAGTGCGCCTGACCTGAGAAGCAGGTCAGCGCGGCGCACACGACGACCGATCGAGGTTGAAGTGTGCGCCGCTCTCAACTAAAAAAATGATAAGGAATCTGTAACGCGGCACCTGCGTTGCAGGCAGTGACAAGCGATCGAAACATCCCCGACGACGTCGCGTTTCGATCAGCGTTCGATGCGTCGAGCGCACCTTGCGATACACGCGCGACGCACATCGCGCGCTGCATGAACGACGATGCGTTGCTCAAAGTGTTGTATCGAGGTCGCAACGCGAATCGAAAAAAGGATTTTTCGTGAGCGAACCCTTTTATCGCTCAGGAAAAGATGGTACAAACCGTTCTAAATTGATGGTGAGAATTTATGCTCAACTGGGATGAAGAGAAGACTGCCGTAACTCCCGCGAGCGGAGCGCAGCAAAACGCGATGCGCACCTCCGCAGGAACGGCTGTCGGACTGCAGGCTGCAACGCCTGCCGCCCATCAGGTCCGCGACATTTTCGAAGGCGATCTTGCGGTGCCCCCGCAAGCATCGGCTGTTCCCGCCGGCGGTTCGGAAGCGCGGGTCAATGTCGCCGACAAGCGCATCATCAACGGCCAGACTGACGTCAATCAGCTGGTGCCGTTCAAGTACAAGTGGGCGTGGGAAAAGTATCTGGCCGGTTGCGCGAACCACTGGATGCCGCAGGAAATCAACATGTCCCGCGACATCGCTCTGTGGAAGGACCCGAACGGTCTGACCGAGGACGAGCGCCGCATCGTGAAGCGCAACCTCGGCTTCTTCGTGACGGCCGATTCGCTCGCGGCGAACAACATCGTGCTCGGCACGTACCGCCACATCACGGCGCCCGAGTGCCGGCAGTTCCTGCTGCGCCAGGCGTTCGAAGAGGCGATCCACACGCACGCGTACCAATACATTGTCGAATCGCTCGGTCTCGACGAAGGCGAGATCTTCAACGCGTACCACGAGGTCACGTCGATCCGCGCGAAGGACGAATTCCTGATCCCGTTCATCCACACGCTGACGGATCCGGCCTTCAAGACCGGCACGCTCGAAGCGGATCAGAAGCTGCTGAAGTCGCTGATCGTGTTCGCCTGCATCATGGAAGGCCTGTTCTTCTATGTCGGGTTTACGCAGATCCTCGCGCTCGGCCGCCAGAACAAGATGACGGGTGCTGCAGAGCAATATCAGTACATCCTGCGCGATGAGTCGATGCACTGCAACTTCGGCATCGACCTGATCAACCAGATCAAGCTCGAGAATCCGCATCTCTGGACCGCCGAATTCCGCGCCGAGATCCGCGAGCTGTTCAAGCAGGCTGTCGAACTCGAATACCGCTACGCCGAGGACACGATGCCGCGCGGCGTGCTGGGTTTGAACGCGTCGATGTTCAAGAGCTATCTGCGCTTCATCAGCAACCGTCGTTGCCAGCAGATCGGCCTCGATCCGCTGTACCCGAACGAGGAAAATCCGTTCCCGTGGATGAGCGAGATGATCGACCTGAAGAAGGAACGCAACTTCTTCGAGACGCGTGTGATCGAGTATCAGACGGGCGGCGCGCTGTCCTGGGAATAACCCGCAGCAGCGAACCCGTCACATGATGGAACAGCCGGCGGCCTCTCGGCCCCGGCTCAAGGTTTAGGAGCAAGAACGCCTGATGCAAAGCATGCCCGGTGCCTTAACGGCACGACGACACGACAGGCACTTTGCGAACCCTTCAGTGGGATGGGCAAACTTCCCTCCGGAAAAAGCGGACGGCCGTGTGGCGGTCCGCTTGATCAAGCGATTAGGGGTAGCGGCGCGAGGTGCGCCGGCTACCGACTTGATTTGGCGCGCGAGGCCGGGTGGTCACGCGCGCCATACCGTATTCATTAGCGTAAGCGCGTGGTATCCGCGTACGCCGATGAATAGCCCGCTTCGAAGCGCACGTCCTGAACAGCGTCCGCGGGAAGCGGGTTTTGACGAAGGGTGTAGTTTGAACTGACTCTCATCTGAACCTGAAGGAGAACAACATGGCACTTGCCAAGAAGAAACCGGCTGCAAAGAAGGCCGCAGTGAAGAAGGTCGCTGCGAAGAAGGCTGCTGCTCCGGCGAAGAAGGCCGTTGCAGTGAAGAAGGTTGCTGCGAAGAAGGTCGCGGTGAAGAAGGTTGCCGCGAAGAAGGCAGCACCGGCGAAGAAGGCCGCAGTGAAGAAGGTTGCTGCGAAGAAGGTCGCAACGAAGAAGGTTGCCGCCAAGAAGGTCGCAGTGAAGAAGGTTGCCGCGAAGAAGGCAGCACCGGCGAAGAAGGCCGCAGCGAAGAAGGTTGCCGCCAAGAAAGTCGCAGTGAAGAAGGTTGCTGCGAAGAAGGCCGCACCGGCTAAGAAGGCTGCTGCGAAGAAGGCCGCGCCGGCGAAGAAGGCTGCTGCGAAGAAGGCTGCGCCTGCGAAGAAGGCTGCCGCGAAGAAGGCTGCGCCTGCCAAGAAGGCTGCCCCTGCGAAGAAGGCCGCTGCTCCGGCGAAGAAGGCTGCCGCTGCTGCCCCGGCTGCGGCTCCGGCGAAGAAGGCTGCCGCTCCGAAGAAGGCTGCTGCTCCGAAGAAGGCCGTCGTGAAGAAGGCTGCGCCGGCAACGACCGCGTCGACCGCATCGGTTGCGCCGGCATCGGGCGTGAAGACCGCGCTCAACCCGGCAGCGGCATGGCCGTTCCCGACCGGCAGCCGTCCGTAATCGAGGCTGACCTGCACCACCCGGACACTCACGTGGTGTCCGTGGGTTGAGTAGCGCTACTCAATCAGTCCCGCCATCTGGCTCAGGTGGCGGGATTTTTTTCGTCCGTCCTTGCCGATGGATGTGCCCGCATACCGGACGCCCGTACGCCGACGGCGGCGAGTACGGACGAAAAAAAACGCATGTGCAGCTTCGCACATGCGTTCGACCGCGGCTTGCGCCGCGTGCTGAGGTACCTGTTAGTGCGTGACGCGCGTGACGCCGCCGCTCGACAGCAGTCGCACGCGTTCGCCGGCGCGGAACGCTTCGCCGCTTGCAGCCTGCGTGATCGAGCGCAGATCGCCGTTGTCGAGGCGCACGGTGATTTCGACACCGTTCGCCGTGCTGAGGTTTTCGCCGACCGCGTTGCCCGCGACCGCGCCGACGAGGCCGCCGGCGATCGCGGTCAGGATCGACCCCTTGCCGCCGCCGATCGCGCTGCCTGCCACCGCGCCGAGCGCGCCGCCGCCGAGCGTGCCGATCGCGCTGCCGCCGCCGTCGGACTGGATGCGCACCGCGCGGACGCTTTCGACCGTGCCCATGCGGACCGTCTGTTCGCGCTGCGCCTGGCCGACGCTATAGACATCCGCCGAACCGGGTGCGGTGAAGCAGCCGGTGAGCGTCAGCGAGGCCGTCAGCATGGCCGCGAGCGTGAGGGTCTTTTTCGTCAACATCTTTGCTCTCCCACAAAATTCATTTGAGACTGTAACCGAATGCAGTCTCGAAGCGCGCGTCGATTTCGGCGCGCGTCAGTACGTAAGTCTGGGGCCCCTGGTGGGCGATCTTGATCGAGCCCATCAGGCTCGCGAGGCGGCCCGTGGTTGCCCAGTCGAGGCCATGCTCGATGCCGTACAGCAAGCCACCCCGGAAGGCATCGCCGCAGCCGGTCGGATCGGAGATCCGCTCGGCCGGCACGACAGGAATCTGCTCCGTGCCCTGCTTGTGGCGGATGGTCGCGCCGTGCTCGCCACGCGTGATGACGAGGGCGTCGACCCGGCTGGCGATTTCATCTTCGGACCATCCCGTCTTGTCGCTCACCAGCTTGGCCTCGTAGTCGTTGACCGCTACATAGGTCGCAAGTTCAATGCTGCGGCGCAGCGTCGCACCGTCGAACAGCGGCAGGCCCTGGCCCGGATCGAACACGAACGGCACGCCGGCCTTGGCGAGCTCTTCCACGTGCTGCACCATCCCGTCGAAGCCGTCGGGGCCGACGATCGCGAGCTTGATGCCCGGCGCGTCGCCCGCATGGTTCAGGTGCGACTGCATCATCGCGCCCGGGTGGAACGCCGTGATCTGGTTGTTGTCGAGATCGGTCGTGATCATCGCCTGCGCGGTATACGTGTCGGGCAGCACGCGAACGTGGTCGCGGCGCAGGCCGAGCTGGTCGAGCCGGTCGAGATACGGCTGCGCGTCGAGTGCGCCGATCGTCCCCATGATGCGCGCATCGCCGCCGAGCAGGTGCAGCGCGTACGCGATGTTGCCCGCGCAGCCGCCGAATTCGCGGCGCATCGTCGGCACCAGGAAGCTCAGGTTGATGAGGTGCACCTGGTCGGGCAGGATGTGCTCGCGGAACCGCCCTTCGAAGGTCATGATGGAATCGTAGGCGATCGAACCGCAAATCAACGTAGCCAAGGTGTGCGTTCCTGTAGAAATGAGGGACCCTGCGCGACAACGCCGCGCGAAAGGCGCGGCGCGGCAGGGGAAAGCGAAAGAAAGCTTACTTCAGCGCGGCGAGCGCTGCATCGTAGTTCGGCTCGTCCTTGATTTCGCCGACGAGTTCCGCGTGGATCACCTTGTCCTGCGCGTCGAGCACGACGACCGCACGCGCGGTCAGGCCGTTCAGCGGGCCGCTCGTCACGTCGACACCGTACGCGTTCGCGAATGCGCGGCCGGTGCGGAACGTCGAAGCCGTCACGACATTCTCGAGGCCTTCGGTCGTGCAAAAGCGCGTCGCAGCGAACGGCAGGTCGGCGGACACGACGACGACAACCGTGTTGTCGAGCGACGATGCGGCTTCGTTGAACTTGCGGGTCGACGTCGCGCAGGTCGGCGTGTCGAGGCTCGGGACGATGTTCAGCACCTTGCGCTTGCCGGCGAAGCTGGCGAGCGACAGGTCGGCGAGGTCCTTGCCGACCAGCTTGAAATCGGCGGCTTGTGCGCCGACGGCCGGGAACGTGCCGGCGAGATCGATCGGGTTGCCACCCAGCGTAACTTTGCTCATGTTCGTGCTCCGAAATAGCGCGCCGCTCGGGCGCGCGGGTTGAGACGGGCGCGCAGGCGCGCGCCGCGGCGCGTCACGGATAGAAAATCTGGACGCGGAAATTCGAGGCGGGCGCACCGTTCGTGTCGACGCGGACGACCATCGTCTGCGTCGTGCCGGGCGGCAGCCCGGCGTCGATCGGCGTGCCCGGGCGCACGTAGTCGCGCGGCGCGAGTACGCGGCGCACGGTCACGTGGTTGGTGTCGTCGAGCAGCGTCAGCTCGAGCGACGGGTAGGCGAGTGCGACGCGGTAGCGGTTCGTCAGCGGCACCTTCAGCTCGAGCTCGCGCGGGCCGTCGAGCTGGCGCAGGTCGGTCGCGTCGAGCCGCAGGCCGTCGATCGCGCGCGGCGGCGCAACCGTGCAGCCGAGCGGCGCGCAGGCCTGCCGGAACCAGCCCTGCGTGACGGGCCAGTAGATCATCAGCGTTTCGCGCTGCCACCATGCGAGTTGCCCGACGAGCAGCACGGCGAGCACGACAGCGACGAGGCCGCCGAAAAAGCCGCCGAGCATGCCGCGCCGCTGCGGCGCGCGCGTTTCGCGCGTGACGGTGAAATGCGGACGATCGTCGTCGGTCAGCGCAGCGGGGAAGGGGGCGGCCGGCGCGTGGGTCGTTGCGGCGGGCGTCTCGTCGTGCC
Organism: Burkholderia sp. HI2500; assembly: GCF_002223055.1. Classification (NCBI taxonomy): domain Bacteria; kingdom Pseudomonadati; phylum Pseudomonadota; class Betaproteobacteria; order Burkholderiales; family Burkholderiaceae; genus Burkholderia; species Burkholderia sp. HI2500. The sequence continues at coordinate 61,167 of NZ_NKFL01000004.1, forward strand.
GGGTGGTGCCGGAGTCAGGCTCGGGCCCGGCTTCGGTGACGGCTGGCGCCGGCGTGAACGCAAAGCGCGGTTCGCGCGGCGCGCGTTCGTCGTCCGGCACGGCGAAGTGCGCGGTACCGACGGGTTCGGCGGCGTCGCGAGCGGTCTCTGCGTCCGACGGACGGTGCGCGACGAAGCGGGGCTCACGCAGGTCGTGTTCGACGGGCGCGGCCGATGGTTCGGTATCCTGCGGCGTTTGCGTCTGCAGCGATTCGGCCGGCTGTTCGACGGCAGCGGACGGGGGCAGCTCGGCCGGCGAGGGCGCGAACGGTGCGGGCGTACCCGACAGGTGAACGACGCCGGCTTCGATGGACGGAAGGGCAAGCGGGATCAGCGGCTCGGTGCGCAAGGTCTGCACGCTGTGCTGCAGCGACGGGTCGACGCCGGCATCGAGCCACGGCGCCCACATGTCCCAGCCTTCGGGCTTGTAATCGGTGTCGGAAGGTGACCCGGCCGGCGCTTCGGCAGCGAACAGCCGAGGCGGGGCCGGATGATGCGCATCACCGTCATCCTGCGAGGCAGCCGGTTCGGTCAGGACCGGCTCGGGCTGCTGCGCGTGCTCGGGAACGAGCGACTCGGATGCGTTGAAGACTTCGTGGCAATGCCCGCAGCGCACGAGCCCTTGATGCAGCGAGAGCTGTTCCTGCTGCAGCCGGAAGACGGTTTCGCAATGAGGGCAGCGCGTCGCAAGAAGCATGTCGAGCCGGGCGGCCTGCTGGCCAGAGTGAAGGACAGCGCTATTCTAATGGCTTTCGCGTCGGGTTCCGGCGAGGCATACCCAACCTTCGTGCTCACGCCAGACCGAGATGTCGACGTAGCGTGCGTAGACGGCCGCCACTTCGTCCGCCTGGCGCGCGAGCACGCCCGACAGCGCGATGCGCCCGCCCGGCTTGACCTTCGAGGCGAGCATCGACGCCATCAGCTTCAGCGGATTCGACAGGATGTTCGCGACGACGATGTCGAATTCACCGTCCGGGCATGCATCGGGCAGCCCGTACGTGACTTCCGCACGGTTGCGTTCGCTGTTCTGCCGCGCCGATTCGACCGCCTGCGGATCGATGTCGATGCCGATGACGGGGTTCGCCCCGCATTTCTTCGCGAGGATCGCGAGAATGCCCGAGCCGCAGCCGTAGTCGAGCACCGACTGGCCGGGCGTCACCGACTGCTCGAGCCATTCCATGCACAGGCGCGTGGTCGGGTGGCTGCCGGTGCCGAAGGCGAGGCCCGGATCGAGTTCGAGGATGAGCGCGTCGGGGTCGGGCGCATCGTGCCACGACGGCACGACCCAGATCCGCTCGCCGATCGGGATCGGCTCGAACTGCGATTGCGTGAGACGCACCCAGTCCTGCTCTTCGACTTCGCGGACGGTGAACGCCGGCGTCTCGGCGACGCCGATCTCGTTCGCGGCCGCCGCGAGCAGCACGGCCGGCTCATGGTCGGCCGCGAGCAGCGCGACCACGCGCGAGTGCTGCCACGCGGTGCGGTCGGGCACGAGACCCGGCTCGCCGAAGAGCGGCTGTTCGTCGGGCGTGTCGGCGTCGGCATCCTCGACGGACACCGACAGCGCGCCGAGTTCGAGCAGCGCGTCGGACAGCGCCTCCGCATGCTCACGGGCCAGTTCGACGACGAGTTCGCGATAGCTCATGCTTACGCTTCTTCCGGTGCGACCTGCTGCTTCTGGGCGAGCCGGTTTTCGAGGTAGTGGATGCTGGTGCCGCCTTCGACGAACTTCGAATCGATCATCAGCTCGCGGTGCAGCGGGATGTTGGTCTGGATGCCTTCGACGACCATTTCCGACAGCGCGATGCGCATCCGGCTGATCGCCTGCTCGCGCGTCGCGCCGTAGGTGATCAGCTTGCCGATCATCGAATCATAGTTCGGCGGCACGAAATAGCCATTGTAGGCGTGCGAATCGACGCGCACGCCGGGGCCGCCCGGCGTATGCCACGACGTGATCCGGCCCGGCGACGGCGTGAACTTGAACGGATCTTCCGCGTTGATCCGGCATTCGATCGCATGTCCGCGGAACTGGATGTCGCGCTGGCGCAGCGTGAGCTTCTCGCCGGCCGCGATGCGGATCTGTTCCTGCACGATGTCGACGCCCGTGATCAGCTCCGATACCGGGTGCTCGACCTGCACGCGCGTGTTCATCTCGATGAAGTAGAACTCGCCGTTTTCGTACAGGAATTCGAACGTGCCCGCGCCGAGATAGCCCATCTTCTTGCAGGCGTCCGCGCAGCGGTCGCCGATGCGGTCGATCAGGCGGCGCGGAATGCCGGGTGCCGGCGCTTCCTCGATCACCTTCTGGTGGCGGCGCTGCATCGAGCAATCGCGCTCGCCGAGCCAGATCGCGTTCTTGTACGCGTCGGACAGCACCTGGATTTCGATGTGGCGCGGGTTCTCGAGGAACTTCTCCATGTACACCTGCGGGTTGCCGAACGCACGGCCGGCTTCCTCGCGGGTCATGTTGACCGCGTTGACGAGCGCGGCCTCGGTGTGCACGACGCGCATCCCGCGTCCGCCACCGCCGCCTGCCGCCTTGATGATGACCGGATAGCCGATCGCGCGCGCAATCTTGACGATCTCCTTCGGATCGTCCGGCAACGCGCCTTCCGAGCCCGGCACGCACGGCACGCCGGTCTTGATCATCGTCTGCTTCGCGGTGACCTTGTCACCCATCATGCGGATCGTTTCCGGGCGCGGGCCGATGAACGTGAAGCCCGACTGCTCGACGCGTTCCGCGAAATCGGCGTTCTCCGACAGGAAGCCGTAGCCGGGGTGGATCGCCTCGGCATCGGTGACTTCCGCGGCGCTGATCAGCGCCGGCATGTTCAGGTAGCTCAGGTTCGACGGGGCCGGGCCGATACAGACGGCTTCGTCCGCGAGGCGCACGTACTTGGCTTCCTTGTCGGCTTCCGAGTAGACGACCACCGTCTTGACGCCGAGCTCACGGCACGCACGCTGGATGCGCAGCGCGATTTCACCGCGGTTGGCAATGAGGATTTTTTCAAACATAGCGAGTATTCGTCTCTTCGAGGGGCGCGCGAACGGCGCCTGGCGGGCATCGGCGGCGCGCGGCCCGCAGGCCGCGCGGCGGACTTAGCCGATCACGAAAAGCGGCTGGCCGTATTCGACGGCCTGGCCGTTCTCGACGAGGATTTCCTTGATCACGCCGGCCTTGTCCGACTCGATCTCGTTGAGCAGCTTCATCGCTTCGATGATGCAGATGGTCTGGCCTTCCTTGACCGTATCGCCCACCTGGACGAACGGGTCCGCGCCCGGCGACGGTGCGCGATAGAACGTGCCGACCATCGGCGACGTCACGACGTGGCCCTGCGGGACCGCCGGAGCGGCTGCGCCGCCTGCGGCCGGCGCGGCAGCGCCTTCGGTCGGCAGCGCGGCCGACGGGGCGGGCGCGCTGACTTGCGGGGCATACCCAGCCGTCGGCTGCACGTAGACCGGCGGCGCGTTCTTGACGATGCGCACCTTGCCTTCGCCTTCCGTCACTTCCAGCTCGGAGATGCCGGATTCGGAAACGAGGTCGATCAGAGTTTTCAGCTTACGAAGATCCATCGGGAATTCCCCTTTCAATACGTGAAAGCGCCGGTTAGGGGCCGGCGCTGAATCTAGATCGCGAAATCAGCCGCGCGACGTGCCTTGCAGCTTGTCCAGCGCGTACTCGAGCGCGTACAGATAACCTTTCCAGCCGAGCCCGCAGATCACGCCTTCGGCCTGGTCGGAAAAGTAGGAGTGGTGCCTGAACGCTTCGCGGCGATGCACGTTCGACAAGTGAACCTCGACGAACGGGATGCCAACGCCGGCGATCGCGTCCCGGATCGCGACACTCGTGTGCGTGTACGCGGCCGGATTGATCAGGATGAAATCGGTCTGTTCCTCCCGCGCGGCCTGGATGCGGTCGACCAGCGCACCTTCATGGTTGCTCTGGAACGACGACAGTTCGGCGCCGGCTTCCCGGGCACGCGCGGCAAGCGCCTGATCGATCTGGGCGAGCGTGACGCGGCCGTACACCTCCGGTTCCCGGGTGCCGAGAAGGTTCAGGTTGGGGCCGTGCAGCACCAGCAATCGTGTCATGGTCGCTTCTATTTCTGCGGAATTGCGCGAACTTTAGCGCTATTTAGAGAAATTTGTCTAGTTTTGCCGAACGGCCGGGCGCACGCGATCTGCAAGAATTACCGGTGCGCATCCAAAGTGTCGGCGAATTCACGCGAAATTGCGGTGATCGACGGGCAAATTGCCGCCAACGTGCGGGCCGCCGTTCGGGCAGGTTACAGCGCGTCGAGCGTCTTTTTCAGCTCGGCCGGCTGGATTTGCCCCAATTTTGTCTCGCGGATCTTGCCGGTTTCGTCGATGACGACCGTAAACGGCAGCGCGCCGGCCGTATTTCCGAAATTACGGGCCAGATCGGCGCCCGCATACCCGCTGACGAATACCGGGTAATCGACCTTCACCTTCTGCAGAAAGTTCTTCACGTTCTGTTCGGAATCGACGCCGATCCCGATGAAACGGATGCCCTTCTGCTTATATTGGTGCGATAGCGCGACGAGCTCCGGCATCTCCTCGACGCAGGGGCCGCACCATGACGCCCAGAAATTGACGACGACCTTCTGGCCCTTGAACGCGGACAACGTGGCCGGCTTGCCGTCGGTGCCCGTCAGCGACGCCGCCCATAACTGTTCGACCGGGCTGCCCTGCGCAGCGGGCGCGGCGACGGCGACACCGTCGTCGGTCGGCCCGCGGAACCAATGGCCGGCGGTGAGTCCGCCGGCAACGGCGGCGGCCGCGACCACCGCGAGCGCCAACATGCGTTTCATCATCATCGTTGAATCATTCCGGTTCGGAAGGGGTCTTGCCTGCTTCGACGAGCGCGCGCAGCGCGGCGGCATCCGCACGGGCGACCCGGCCGCGCGCGTCGGCCTTGACCGCGCCGCGCAGGTCGTCGCTCGCATAGAGCGCGAGGTGGATGCCGATTGCGTCGACGTCGCGTCGCGGGCGCCACAGGAAACTGAGCGTCTCGACGTCGGCGCGGCCCGCGAAGTGCCGCGTCTCGGAGACGTCGTACTGGACGTTCTGGTTCAGCAGGTAGATCGCGACGTCCTTCGGGTTGTCGGTGAATGCCTGCAAATGAATATCCGAATGCGCGTTCGCGGTGCCGTTCAGCACGGCGCCCGTCACATAAGGATGGAACTCGGCGAGCCGGCGCATCCAGTCGAGCGCGATTTCGCGCAGGCGGCGCAGTTCGTCCGGCTGCGTGTCGCTCTGGAACAGGGCGAGGTACTCGCGCAGTTCTTCCTCGATCTGGTCATTATCCGGCAGCCATTCGCCGGCAACGCGCGTATCACCCAGCAACTGGCGCGCGGCCTTGCGCTTTGCGCCGGCATAGTCCAGGCCGTCTTCCGCGATCAGGCGCGCGGCGGACTGGGCGATTTCCTCGCGGACGCGCCGCGGGTCGAGAAGGGTTTTACGAGACATGATCCGGCAATCATACTCGATCGCCGCAGGGCCCGAGCGCGGGTGCGGCGGCCTGCCGCCCGGCGCGCCGGCGCCGTTCGCGCGCAGCGTTCGGGCCGCCGGGCACGGCAGGCCGTCAGTTACAATACTGTTCTTTGTGTCGCGGCAACAGCCGTTGGCCGGGCGTCGACCGCACGGCCTGTCCGCCGCGCCGCACACGCATCCTTTCCGAATCGACGGCGCCCGGCGGCGCGAAAGCATTCATCTATGCACATCCACATTCTTGGCATCTGCGGCACCTTCATGGGCGGTCTCGCCGTACTCGCGCGCGAGGCGGGCCACACGGTGACGGGTTGCGACGCGGGCGTCTATCCGCCGATGAGCACGCAGCTCGAGGCGCAGGGCATCACGCTGATCGAGGGCTACGGCGCCGAGCAGATCGACCTGAAACCGGACCTGTTCGTGATCGGCAACGTCGTCACGCGCGGCAATCCGCTGATGGAGGCGATCCTGGATCGCGGCCTGCCGTACGTGTCGGGCCCGCAGTGGCTCGGCGAGCACGTGCTGGCCGGCAAATGGGTGCTCGCGGTAGCGGGCACGCACGGCAAGACGACCACGTCGTCGATGCTCGCGTGGCTGCTGGAAGACGCGGGCCTGAACCCGGGCTTCCTGATCGGCGGCGTGCCGCTGAACTTCGGCGTGTCGGCGCGGCTCACCGATTCGAGCTTCTTCGTGATCGAGGCCGACGAATACGACACGGCGTTCTTCGACAAGCGCTCGAAGTTCGTCCACTACCGGCCGCGCACCGCGGTGCTGAACAACCTCGAATTCGATCACGCCGACATCTTCCCGGATCTCGCCGCGATCGAGACGCAATTCCACCATCTCGTGCGGACCGTGCCCGGTGTCGGCCGGATCGTCACGAACGGCCGCTCGGACGCGCTCGAGCGCGTGCTGGCGCGCGGCTGCTGGAGCGAGGTCGAGCGCTTCGGCGTCGACGGCGGTTGGCAGGCGTTGCCGGCCGAGGACGGCGTGCCGGTCGACGAGCGCTTCGCGGTGTATTCGCACGCGGAACGCGTCGGCGAAGTCGCCTGGCAGGTGCAGGGCGATCACAACCGGATGAACGCGCTCGCAGCGATCGCGGCCGCGCGCCACGTCGGCGTGCCGCCTGCGCAGGCGGCCGCGTCCCTCACGTCGTTCCGCAACGTGAAGCGCCGGATGGAAGTGCGCGGCAGCGTGGACGGCGTGACCGTCTACGACGACTTCGCGCACCATCCGACCGCGATCGACACCACGATCGCCGGCCTTCGTGCCCGCATCGGCCGTCAGAATGCCCGCATCCTCGCGGTGCTCGAGCCGCGCTCGAACACGATGAAGCTCGGCGTGATGAAGTCGCAATTGCCGGCGAGCCTGGCCGACGCCGATCTCGTGTTCGGTTACGGCGCGCCGACCGGGCGGGACGCGCTCGGCTGGAATCTGGCCGAAGCGCTGGCGCCGCTCGGCGAGAAGGCCCACGCATTCGACGATCTGCACCTGCTGGTGAAGTCCGTCGTCGCCGCGGCCCGTCCGGGCGACCACGTGCTCGTGATGAGCAACGGCGGCTTCGGCGGCGTGCACCAGAAGCTGCTCGATGCGCTCGGGAGCCGCACGTGATCCTGTACCTGCACGGCTTCCGGTCGTCGCCGGAATCGCAGAAGTCACGGCAACTCGCCGCGCGCATGGCCGAACTCGGCCGGATTGACGAGTGGCGGTGCCCGTCGCTGTCGGTGTCGCCGCTCGAAGCGATCGCCGTCGCGGAAGCCGAGGTGGCCGGTGCGCGCGACGTGACCGTCATCGGCAGCTCGCTCGGCGGCTATTACGCGACGTGGCTCGCCGAAAAGCACGGCTGGAAGGCCGTGCTGCTGAATCCGGCCATCGTGCCGCAGCGCGATCTCGAGCAGCATCTCGGCGAGCAGCCGCTGTATCACGGCGGCGGCACGATCGTCGTCGAGCGCCGTCACCTGCATGAGCTCGATGCGCTGCGCGTGCCGGCGATCACGCGTGCCGAACGCTACTATCTGTTCGCGGCGACCGGCGACGAAGTGCTCGATTACCGCGAGATGCTCGCGCATTACCCGGGCGCGAAGACGCGCGTGATCGAAGGCAGCGATCACGGGATCAGCGAATTTGCCGACTACGTCGACGACGTTCTCGCCTTTTGCGACGGAAAGACGTCTTAAACCGGCCATGTGCCGATCGAATTCCCATCATCATGCGGCGCCGCCGACGCGGCGCCCGGCAGTCTGAACGAGAGTACTGAGTGAACGTTTTCTTCGAGGAATCGGGCAGTTTCAAGGCGGGCAGCGTGCTGTCGCGCCAGGGCGACGCGTTTCAGGTCGAGTTGCCCGGCGGGCGGCGGGCGAAGGTGCGCGCGAAAGACGTGCTGATCGAATTCGACAAGCCGGCCGCAAGCGAACTGATGCAGGAAGCCGACACGGCCGCGCAGCAGATCGATCTGGATTTCCTGTGGGAATGCGCGCCGGCCGACGAGTTTGCCTATACGGCGCTGGCCGCGGAATACTTCGGCGCGTCGTACGGCCCGGTCGAGCGCGCGGCGCTCGTGTTGCGCCTGCACGGCTCGCCCGTCTACTTCCGCCGCAAGGGGCGCGGCCAGTACCAGCGCGCGCCGGAAGAGCAGCTCAAGATGGCGCTCGCGTCGCTCGAGCGCAAGCGCCAGCAAGCGCTCGTCCAGGTGCAGTATGAAGAGGAACTGAAGGCCGGCAAGCTGCCGGAGGCGTTCGCGGGCAAGGTGCTCGGGCTGCTGACGCGGCCGGACAAGAACTCGATCGAATACAAGGCGATGGAAGCGGCGGCCGGTGCGCGCGGCGTGTCGCCGGCGCGGCTGATGCTCGACTGCGGCGGCATCGCGTCGCCGCGTGCACTGCACGAGGCGCGCTTCCTCGCGGAATTCTTCCCGCACGGCACGGGCTTCCCGGCCGTCACGGTCGGCCCGCTGCCGGACGACCTGCCGCGTGCGGACGTCCAGGCGTTCTCGATCGACGACATCACGACGACCGAAATCGACGATGCGTTCTCGGTCGAGCACCTGGCCGACGGCCGCGTGCGGATCGGCGTGCACATCGCGGCGCCGGCGCTCGGCATCGTGCGCGGCGACCCGGTCGACGCGATCGCGCGCACGCGCCTGTCGACCGTCTACATGCCGGGCGACAAGATCACGATGCTGCCGGACGACGTCGTCGACGTGTTCACGCTGAAGGAAGGCGATTACCGTCCGGCACTGTCGCTGTACATCATCGTCAATCGCGAAACCCAGGAGATCGTCGCGAACGAGACGCGCGCCGAGCTCGTGTTCGTGAAGAACAACCTGCGGCACAACCACCTCGACGAGCTCGTCAACGAAGAGACGCTCGCGGCCGGCACCGGCGACTATCCGCACAAGGACGACATTGCCGTGCTGTGGCCGCTCGCGCAGGCGCTGTTCGAGAAGCGCCAGGTCGCGCGCGCGGGCTACGGCCTGAAGCGCGAGGTGCAGCGCAACACCGATTACAACTTCTACGTCGACGGCGAGCACGTGTCGATCACGCCGCGCCGCCGCGGGTCGCCGCTCGACCTGATCGTGTCGGAGCTTGCGATCCTCGCGAACTCGACCTGGGGCGCCTTCCTGCACGACCACACGGTGCCGGGCATCTACCGCTCGCAGCGCGGCTTCGGCGCGCCGGGCCCGAAGCGCACGCGGATGCAGACGACGGCCGCGCCGCACGAAGGCCTCGGCGTCGCGCAGTACGCGTGGAGCACGTCGCCGCTGCGCCGCTACGTCGACCTCGTGAACCAGTGGCAGCTGCTCGCGTGCGTGCAGCATGGCGTCACCGCGAAGCTCGCCGCGCCGTTCAAGCCGAAGGACGCCGATCTGTACGCGGTCGTGCAGGGCTTCGACGACACCTACACGGCCTACGCCGACTACCAGCGCCGGATGGAGTATTTCTGGTGCCTGCGCTGGCTCGCGCAGGAGCAGAAGAAGCAGGTCGTCGCGAGCGTCGTGAAGGGCGACCTCGTGCGCCTCGAGGAAATTCCGCTGCTGCTGCACGTGCCGGGGCTCGGTGTGCATGCGCGCGGCACGCGCGTGTTGCTCGACGTGATGGCGCTCGACGAGCTGACGATCGAGGCGTCGGTGCGGTTGCTGAACGTGCTCGATGCGCCGACCGTGACGAGCGGCGACGCGGCGGAGGAAGAGGATGACGCCGACGGCGGCGACGACACGCTGATCGACACCGAAGACGCCACGGCCGAAACCGAAGCCGAAGCACTGGCGGAAGCGGATGGCGCGGCGGCCGGTGAAGGCGGCGAAGCCGCGAACGGCGACGCCGGCGAAGAGGGGCACGCATCATGACCGCGATTGCGTCGATGCGCGGCGCCGACCGCTATGTCGTATTCGGCAACCCGGTGGCGCACAGCAAGTCGCCGTTCATCCACGCGCAATTCGCCGCGCAAACGGGGGAGCCGATCGAATACACGCACCGGCTCGCGCCGGTCGACGGGTTCGACGCGGCCGTGCGCGCGTTCGTCGCCGAAGGCGGTCGCGGTGCGAACGTGACGGTGCCGTTCAAGCTCGAAGCGCATGCGCTCGCCGACACGTTGTCGCCGCGCGCGGCGGCGGCGGGTGCCGTGAACACGCTGCGCATCGACGCCGACGGCCGCATCCATGGCGACAACACCGACGGTGTCGGCCTCGTGCGCGATATCGAAGCGAATCTCGGCGTGTCGCTGGCGGGCGCACGCATCCTGCTGCTCGGCGCGGGCGGCGCGGCGCGCGGGGTCGTGTTGCCGCTGCTCGACCGCGCGCCGCTGTCGATCGGAATCGTGAACCGCACCGCGAGCAAGGCCGAAGCGCTCGTCGGCCAGTTCATGCAGGCCGCGCACGATGCGGGCTGCACGCTCGCGGGCGGTGGCCCCGACGTCGTGCGCGCGGAGCCGTACGACGTGGTGATCAACGCGACGGCCGGCAGCCTCGATGCCGCGTTGCCGGAGTGTGATGCGGCCGCGTTCGGCGCGGGCACGCTTGCGTACGACATGATGTACGGCGCACAGCCGACGGTGTTCATGCAGCATGCGGCGTCGCTCGGCGCGCGCACGGCCGACGGGCTCGGCATGCTCGTCGAGCAGGCGGCCGAATCGTTCTTCATCTGGCGCGGTGTGCGGCCGGACGGCGCACCGGTGCTGGCCGCGCTGCGCCAGGCGCTCGCGGCGAGCTGAGCGGAGCGCGGCACGTGGTGGCGGTGAGCGGCACGCAGCCCACGCGGACGGTGAGCCCGACCCGCTGGATCGTCTATGCGGGATCGGTGTTCGCGGGTGCGTGGCTCGCGACGCAACTGTTCTATCTCGCGCAGATCGCACTGTGGTCGTTCGTGAACCCGGGCTCGACCGCGTTCATGCGCACCGACGCGTGGTGGCTGTCGCGCGACAAGCCGCCCGCGCAGATCCAGCATCAATGGGTGCCGTACGACCAGATCTCGCGCAACCTGAAGCGCGCGCTGATCGCGTCGGAAGATGCGACTTTCGCGACCAACAACGGCTACGACGTCGACGCGATCCTGCAGGCGTGGGAGAAGAACAAGGCGCGCGGCAAGATCGTCGCGGGCGGCTCGACGATCACGCAGCAGCTCGCGCGCAACCTGTTCCTGTCGCGCGAGAAGAGCTACATCCGCAAGGGGCAGGAGCTCATCATCACGTGGATGCTCGAAACGGTGCTCGACAAGGAGCGGATCTTCGAGATCTACCTGAATTCCGTCGAGTGGGGGCGCGGCGTGTACGGCGCCGAAGCGGCCGCCCGCTATTACTACAGGATTCCCGCGAGCCGGCTCGGCGCGTGGCAATCGGCGCGTCTCGCGGTGATGCTGCCGAAGCCGCGCTGGTTCGACGCGCATCGCGGCTCGGCGTACCAGGCGCAGCGCGCGGCGGTCATCGCTCGCAGGATGGGTGCGGCCGCGCTGCCGCAATCGGAGTGAACGGCGCGCTCGCGCCGTCGCATTGACCGTTTCGTCGCCCGTGCGCCCGTCACGGGCCGTTTGTGCGCTGCAGCGCATTCATGTCGCGATCATTTCGGGCCACATCCTTTAGACGAATCCGTCTATTTCGTTTTGCTGAGCAATACCGGGCGCCGTGTGCTTTTGTTGGCCGATATGGCACGAAATTCGGGGATTTTTTAGTCTCCCCGGATAAACACGAAAGTCCGTGAAAGGTATGTGAAATGCAACGTTTCGCAAACCGAAGCATTCCTGAAAGGTGTGCGCCGCACCGGCCGCCAGCCAAATATTTCAAAATTTTTCAAAGCTGACGGCCTCGCGTATATTGGCCAGCGCCTCGGCTTATCGGCCGCAATCGAGGCGGGGGGTGGCTTATCCGGCTGCTCGACACAAAAAACATCCGAGAGAAGGAAAGCAACGATGCCAGCAAGCAAAGCGAAGCTGTTGTTGGGAGTGGTGTTTTCTTCGCTGATCCTGACGGCCTGCAACGACGACGTGACATCGTCTTCTGCTGCCAGCGCCGACAATTCAGCCGATCCCGCCAGTCAGGTGGACAGGGCGTACAACGATCCGAACAGTTATTCGTCGAGCGCGAACGCGTCGCTCGACGCCTCCGCCGCGGTCGAAAAGGCCGCCGTCACGCATCACCAGATCACCCTCAACGGCAAGACGATCCGCTACACGGCCACGGCCGGCCACCTCGTCGCGCGCAATCCGCAGACCGGCGCGCCCGAAGCATCGTTCTTCTATGTCGCGTATACGGCCGACAACCAGCCCGCGGCAAAGCGGCCCGTCACGTTCCTGTACAACGGCGGCCCCGGCTCGGCATCGGTGTGGCTGCACCTCGGCTCGTTCGGCCCGCGCCGGATCCAGACGGGCGACCCGAACGCGAACACGTCGACGTTCCCGTTCGTCGACAACCAGGAAAGCCTGCTCGACACGACCGACCTCGTGTTCGTCGACGCAATCGGCACCGGCTTCTCCGAAGCGGTCGCGCCGAACACGAACCAGACGTTCTGGGGCGTCGACCAGGATGGCGGCGCGTTCCGCGATTTCGTGACGCGCTACCTCACCGTGAACCAGCGCAACGATTCGCCGAAATACCTGTTCGGCGAGTCGTACGGCACGCCGCGCACCGACGTGCTCGCGAACCTGCTCGAGACGGCCGGCGTGAAGCTCGACGGCATCGTGCTGCAGTCGTCGATCCTGAACTACAACGTGAACTGCGACATGGCGAGCGACTACGTCGGCAACTCGAACAACGGGTCGAGCCCGGTGAGTTGCGCGGGTTTCGTGCCGTCGTATGGCACGGTCGGCGCGTACTACCAGCTCGACAACCCGAACCCGTCGAGCCTGCCGCAGTATGCGGACCAGATGCGCCTGCTGACGGCCGGCAGCTACGCACCGGCCGTGAACGCGTACCTGGCGAGCCATACGCCGCCGCCGCCGACCCTCGTCACGACGATGGTGAATTCGACCGGCGTGAAGCAGTCGCTGTGGAATGCGAACTTCAACGTGGTCCCGACTTTCTTCGACAACAGCTTCCAGCTGTCGCTGATCCCGGGCACGCTGATCGGCCGCTACGACGCGCGCGTGAACGTGCCGGTGTCGAGCCCGCTGGCGGCCGACGGCGATCCGTCGAGCTCGTTCATCACGAAGCCGTTTACCGACACGATCGGCAAGTACCTGCCGAACGAGCTGAAGTACACCGCGCAGTCGGCCTACTCGGTGAGCAGCAATGCGATCAACACGTGGGACTGGACGCACGACGGCCTCGCGATGCCGGACACGATCCCCGATCTTGCCGCGGCGCTGTCGCTGAATCCGCAACTGAAGGTGCTGTCGCTGAACGGGTATCACGACATCGCGACGCCGTTCTACCAGACCGAGCTCGACCTCGCGCGGCTCGGGACGCAACCGAACCTGACGATCAAGGACTATCAGGGCGGACACATGGTCTATCTCGACGATACGTCGCGTCCGCAGGAGAAAGCCGACCTCGTGACCTTCTACAACGCGGCCGCGCACTGATGCTGCGCCAGGCAGGCGACGCGCGCCCGCGGTGGCGCCACGCCTGCCGTCGACGACCTCATTCCAGACTGGAGCCTGATATGAAGAATCGTTTCATCGTCGTTGCCGCGGCGCTCGCCTGTGTCGGCGCCGCAGCATCCGTATCCGCGTTCGCGCAGGCGAGCGACGCCGCCGCCCCGGTGCGTGCGCGCCAGGCGCAACTCGGCGATCCGTATGTACCGCCGGCCGCGCGCAAGCCGACCGCCGGCACGCAGACGACGGGCGCCGCGCTGCATGCGCAGGTGGTGCGCAAGCTCGCGCGGCAGTTCAGCGCGGCCGACGCGCAGAACACGGGTTCGATCACCGAGTCGCAGGCACGCGCGGCCGGCCTCGGCTATGTCGCGAACCACTTCCGGCAGATCGACTCGTCCGGCAACGGCCGCGTGTCGTTCGCGGACGTCCAGCGCTACATGCAGGCACGCAGCACGAGCAGCCAGCAGTAAGCGCGGCGCGCGGTGAACAAACGGGGGCGGAACCTGCTGCAAGGCGGGTTCCGCCCCCGTGCACATGAAGCCGCCGTTACGTCGAAGACGACCGGATTCACGTCGAATTCTCATTATCTGGGCAACGCACTCAAATATTGGAGACGGGGGCGTGCGCTCCTACAATCCGAAGCACATCACAGCTTCGGACCCACGCATCGCGCGGCGCCCGACGCACACGGAGACACCTTCCATGAAGTTCGCCGGGCGCTTTATTCGGTGCATCGACCGCCGCTTCGTCGCGACGCCGGACGCCATGCCGGCATCGTGCGAACGGCTTCACCGGTTCCGTTGAAGAAGCCCGCCCCATGAACAAGATGCCCGACACCCTTGCCCTCGACGCCCGGCGTGCGACGCCGGACGATGCGTCGCTGACCGACAGCATCGGCGCGACCAGCACGCCGCTCGATCTCGCCGCGCAGCAGGCCGGTACGCAGACGCTGCTGCGCGGCCTTGCGATCCTCGAGGCGATCGCGAACGGCGCGCGCGACATGCGCGCGATCGGCGCGGCGCTCGGCACGACGCGCAGCACCACGCATCGCCTCGTCAGCAGCCTCGTGCAGGCGCGCTACCTGCGCCAAGTGCAGGGCGGCTACCTGCTCGGCCCGAAGCTGATCGAGCTCGGCACGATCGCGCTCGAGCAGATGCCGCTCACCGCGGTGGCGCGCCCGCACCTCGAAGCGCTCGCGGAAGCGACGCTCGACACGATCCATCTCGGCGTGCGCGACGGCGACGACGTGCTGTACATCGACAAGATTCCCGGCACGCGCGGCCTCGAGATGCGCTCGCGCGTCGGCCACCGGATGCCGCTCGCGTCGACCGGCATCGGCAAGGCGATGATGCTCGACACCGATCCCGACACGTGGCGCTCGCTGTTCGAGGCCGCCCGGCGGGCGCTTGCCGGCGTCAATTTCAAGCCGGACAACCGGCCCGAGACGAGCGCGTTCCTGCAGCGCATGGCGCATTACGCGGCCGGCGGCTATACGTTCGATCTCGAGGAGAACGAGGCGTCGATCCGCTGCGTGGCCGCGCCGATCCGCGACGCATCGGGCGCGATCGTCGCGGCCGTGTCGGTCGCGAGCACGATTCCGTACATGCCGCACGACCGGATGGACGAACTGATTCCGCTCGTGCAGCGCGAAGCGCGAGCCATTTCCGCGGAACTGGGCTGGAGCCCGCCGCAGGGTACCCGCAGGATCAAACGATGACGACTTCGACCCGGCCCGTTCCGGATGCCAGCTCCGCCACCCCGTCGCTGATCGCGCTCGACTGGGGCACGACGTCGCTGCGCGCTTACCTGTACGACGCGCACGGCGCGCTCATCGACACGCGCAGCCGTGCGGCGGGCGTGATGCATGTGCCGGGCGGCGGCGCGCGCGCGTTCGACGCGGTGTTCGAGGACGCGTGCGGCGACTGGCTCGACCGCACGCCGGGCCTGCCGGTGCTCGCCGCCGGGATGGTCGGCAGCGCGCAGGGCTGGCGCGAGGCGCCGTACGTCGCGGTGCCGGCCGGGGCCGACGCGCTCGTCGCGGGCCTGATCACGGTGACGACCGCGCGCGGCACGACGATCTCGATCGTGCCGGGCGTGATCGCCACGGGCGAACTGCCCGACGTGATGCGCGGTGAAGAAACGCAGATATTCGGTGCACTCGCGAGCGATCCCACGCTTGGCACCGATCGTTCAGGGGTACTGATCGGCCTGCCGGGCACCCATGCGAAATGGGCGTGGGTGAGGGACGGGCTGATCGAGCGCTTCCAGACCTTCATGACGGGCGAGCTGTTCGCGGTGCTGCGCGACCACACGATCCTCGGCCGCACGATGCGCGCGGGCGCGTCGCCCGATCGCGCGGCGTTCGTGCGCGGCGTCTCGGTCGCGCGCGGCGCGCAGCACACGGGGCTGCTCGCGACGATCTTCAGCACGCGCACGCTCGGCCTGACCGACCGGCTCGCGCCCGATGCGCAGGGCGACTACCTGTCCGGGCTGCTGATCGGCCATGAGCTCAATGCGCTCGACGCGATGCTCGCGGAGCGCGGCATCGCGCTTGCGGACCAGCCGCTGCTGCTGATTGGTGATGACGGCCTGTGTGCGCGCTACGTCGACGCGCTCCAGGAATTCGGCCACCCGCACGCTCGCGTCGTCGCGCATGCGACCGACCGCGGCCTGTGGCGGATCGCGTCGCGCGCCGGGCTCGTGCGTGCGGATGGCGAGCCCGTCTGCGCCGACCAATGAACTGTTTGCCGAGGATTTTTCGATGCCGTCCGACCTGACCTTGCCCGCACCCTACGCGCCCCACGCCGCGCTGATGCGTGCGTTCGACGCGTGCCCGCTGATCGCGATCATGCGCGGGATCACGCCTGCCGAAGCGGCCGACCACGGCCGTGCGCTCCATGAAGCCGGCTTCCGGATCATCGAGGTGCCGCTCAATTCGCCCGATCCGTTCGACAGCATCGCCGCGCTGCGGCGTGCGCTGCCCGACGACACGATTGTCGGCGCGGGGACCGTGCTGCGCGCCGAGTATGTCGACCGCGTGCAGGACGCGGGCGGCGCGCTGATCGTGATGCCGCACAGCGACGCGGCCGTGATCCGCCGCGCGCGCGAGCGCGGCCTCGCGAGCGCACCGGGCGTGGCGACGCCGACCGAAGCCTTTGCGGCACTCGCGAACGGCGCCGACGTGCTGAAGATGTTCCCGGCCGAGCAGCTCGGCGTGCCGGTCGTGAAGGCGTGGCGCGCGGTGATCGACCGCGCGGTGCCGCTGATCCCGGTCGGCGGCATCTCGCCCGACAACATGGCGCCGTTCCTCAGCGCCGGCGCGAACGGTTTCGGGCTCGGCTCGGCGCTGTACCGCCCCGGCCAGTCGGCCGACGCGACCGCGGCGAATGCGCGTGCGTTCCAGGCCGGCTTGCGCGCGGCGCGCGGCGGAGTCGCATGATGGGCCGCCTCGCGGACAAGGTCGCGATGGTGACGGGCGCGGGCCGGGGCATCGGCGCCGCGATCGCCCGCGCGTTCGTTCGCGAGGGCGCGGCGGTCGCGCTCGTCGATCTCGACTTCCCGCAGGCGCAGCGCACGGCCGCCGCGATTGCGCACGAGATCGCCGATGCGCGCGTGTTGCCGCTGCAGGCGGATGTCGCGCGGCAGGACGCGGTGCGCGACGCACTGGCGCAGACCGAGGCGGCGTTCGGCCCGCTCGACGTGCTGGTGAACAACGCGGGCATCAACGTGTTCGCCGATCCGCTGACGATGACCGAAGACGACTGGCGCCGCTGCTTCGCGGTCGACCTCGACGGCGTGTGGCACGGCTGCCGAGCGGCGCTGGAGGGGATGGTCGAACGCGGCCGCGGCAGCATCGTGAACATCGCGTCGACGCACGCGTTCAGGATCATCCCGGGCTGCTTTCCGTACCCGGTCGCGAAGCATGGCGTGCTGGGCCTCACACGCGCGCTCGGCATCGAATACGCGGCGCGCAACGTGCGCGTGAACGCGATCGCGCCGGGCTACATCGAGACGCAGCTCACGCGCGACTGGTGGGACGCACAGCCCGACCCTGCTGCCGCGCGCGCCGAAACGCTCGCGCTGCAGCCGATGAAGCGGATCGGCCGGCCGGAGGAGGTCGCGATGACGGCCGTGTTCCTCGCGTCCGACGAGGCGCCGTTCATCAATGCCGCGTGCATCACCGTCGATGGCGGGCGCGCGGCGCTGTATCACGACTGACACGATTGACGTAACGATTCGAAAGACCGCACGTGCGACGGCCGCGCGCACGCTGCGTCGAAACCAACAAGCGGCTGCATCCTGTTCGATGAAGACAAGGAGACACTGGAGATGAAACGCAGAACGTTCGTAACGCTGGCGGCCGCGGCCGCGGTGGTGATCGGGAGCCCCGTCGTGCACGCGGCCGATCCGGTCAAGATCGGCTTCCTCGTGAAGCAGCCGGAAGAGCCGTGGTTCCAGGACGAGTGGAAGTTCGCCGAAATCGCGGCGAAGCAGAAGGGCTTCACGCTCGTGAAGATCGGCGCGCCGTCCGGTGAAAAGGTGATGAGCGCGATCGACAACCTGTCCGCGCAGAAGGCGCAGGGCTTCATCATCTGCACGCCCGACGTGAAGCTCGGGCCGGGCATCGTCGCGAAGGCGAAGTCGCACAACCTGAAGATGATGACGGTGGACGACCGCCTCGTCGACGGCGCGGGCAAGCCGATCGAGGCGGTCCCGCACATGGGGATCTCCGCGTACAACATCGGCAAGCAGGTCGGCGACGGCATCGCGGCCGAGATCAAGAAGCGCGGCTGGGACATGAAGGACGTCGGCGCGATCGACATCACCTACGAGCAGCTGCCGACCGCGCATGACCGCACCAGCGGCGCGACCGACGCGCTGGTGGCCGCCGGCTTCCCGAAGGCGAACGTGATCGCGGCGCCGCAGGCGAAGACCGACACCGAGAACGCCTTCAACGCGGCGAACATCGCACTCACGAAGAATCCGCAGTTCAAGCACTGGGTGGCGTACGGCCTGAACGACGAAGCGGTGCTCGGTGCGGTGCGCGCGGCGGAAGGGCGCGGCTTCAAGGCGGACAACATGATCGGCATCGGCATCGGCGGCTCCGATTCGGCGCTGAACGAGTTCAAGAAGCCGCAGCCGACGGGCTTCTACGGCACCGTGATCATCAGCCCGAAGCGCCACGGCGAGGAAACCTCGGACCTGATGTACACGTGGATCACGCAGGGCAAGGCGCCGCCGGCGCTGACGCTGACGACCGGCATGCTCGCGACGCGCGACAACGTGTCGAAGGTGCGCGACGAGATGGGGCTCGCGTCGAAGTAAGCGGCTTGCCGGCTGCGGCGGCCACGCGGCAGCCGGCGATCGATGGATCTGCAAGAGTAGGGAGACGACGTGTCAGCGGCACTGCGTTTTGACAATATCGGCAAGGTCTTTCCCGGCGTGCGCGCACTCGACGGCATCTCGTTCGACGTGCATGCGGGCGAGGTGCATGGCCTGATGGGCGAGAACGGCGCGGGCAAGTCGACGCTGCTGAAGATTCTCGGCGGCGAATACCAGCCCGATGCGGGCAGCGTGCTGGTCGACGGCCAGCCCGTGCAGTTCGCGAGTGCGGCCGCGTCGATCGCGGCCGGCATCGCGGTGATTCACCAGGAGCTGCAGTACGTGCCCGACCTGACGGTCGCGGAAAACCTGCTGCTCGGCCGCCTGCCGAATGCGTTCGGCTGGGTGAGGAAGCGCGAGGCGAAGCGCTTCGTGCGCGAGCGGCTCGCCGCGATGGGCGTCGATCTCGATCCCGATGCGCGGCTCGGGCGGCTGTCGATCGCGCAGCGGCAGATGGTCGAGATCTGCAAGGCGCTGATGCGCAATGCGCGCGTGATCGCGCTCGACGAACCGACCAGCTCGCTGTCGCATCGCGAGACCGAAGTGCTGTTCAAGCTCGTCGCCGACCTGCGTGCGCAGGGCCGCGCGCTGATCTACATCTCGCACCGGATGGACGAGATCTACCGGCTGTGCGACGCCTGCACGATCTTCCGCGACGGGCGCAAGATCGCGTCGCACGAATCGCTCGGCGACGTGCCGCGCGAACGGCTCGTCGCCGAGATGGTCGGGCGCGAGATTTCGGATATCTATCATTACGCGCCGCGTGCGCTCGGCGACGTGCGCTTCGCGGCCGAAGGCATCGACGGCCCGGCACTGCGCGAACCCGCGAGCTTCTCGGTGCGCGCGGGCGAGATCGTCGGTTTCTTCGGGCTCGTCGGCGCGGGCCGCAGCGAGCTGATGCGGCTCGTGTACGGCGCGGATCACCGGCGCGCGGGCGTGCTGACGCTCGACGGCGCGCGCATCGACGTGAAGCGCACCGGCGACGCGATCCGCCACGGCATCGTGCTGTGCCCCGAGGACCGCAAGGAAGAGGGGATCATCGCGATCGCGTCGGTCGCGGAGAACATCAACATCAGCTGCCGCCGCCATTCGCTGCGCGCGGGGCTCTTCATCAACCGCAAGGCCGAAAGCGAAACGGCCGACCGCTTCATCCAGCGGCTCAAGATCAAGACGCCGAGCCGGCGCCAGAAGATCCGCTTCCTGTCGGGCGGCAACCAGCAGAAGGCGATCCTGTCGCGCTGGCTCGCGGAGCCCGACCTGAAGGTCGTGATCCTCGACGAGCCGACGCGCGGGATCGACGTCGGCGCGAAGCACGAGATCTACGACGTGATCTACCGGCTCGCGGAACGCGGCTGCGCGATCGTGATGGTGTCGTCGGAGCTGCCGGAAGTGCTCGGCGTGTCCGACCGCATCGTCGTGATGCGCGAGGGCCGGATCGCGGGCGAGCTGCCGCGCGAACAGGCGAACGAGCATGCGGTGCTGAGCCTGGCGCTGCCGCAGACGAGCGCCGTCGAGGCGGCCTGACGCAGCACACGACAATCGAATCGGACAGGCACGGCGCGGGCCGTGCGATGCAGGAGCAGGAGACTCAATCATGCAAGTCAACGAAAACCTTGGCAGCGCCGCCGTGAAGCCGTCGGCCGACGCGCTGGTGCCGCAGCAGAGCGACCGCCAGAAGTGGTGGCAGCATCTGACCGAATACAGCCTGATCGCGATTTTCGCGGTGATGTTCATCACGATGTCGCTGACCGTCGATCACTTCTTCTCGATCGACAACATGCTCGGCCTCGCGCTGTCGATCTCGCAGATCGGCATGGTCGCGTGCACGATGATGTTCTGCCTCGCGTCGCGCGACTTCGACCTGTCGATCGGCTCGACCGTCGCGTTCTCCGGCGTGCTGTGCGCGATGGTGCTGAACGCGACCGACAACACGTTCGTCGCGATCATCGCGGCGGTCGCGGCCGGCGCCGCGATCGGCTTCGTGAACGGCGCGGTGATCGCGTACCTGCGCATCAACGCGTTGATCACGACGCTCGCGACGATGGAGATCGTGCGCGGGCTCGGCTTCATCGTGTCGAAGGGGCAGGCGGTCGGTGTGTCGTCGGATACGTTCATCGCGCTCGGCGGGCTGTCGCTCTTCGGCGTGTCGCTGCCGATCTGGGTCACGCTGCTGTGCTTCATCGCGTTCGGCGTGCTGCTGAACCAGACGGTCTACGGCCGCAACACGCTCGCGATCGGCGGCAACCCGGAAGCCTCGCGGCTCGCGGGGATCAACGTCGAACGCACGCGCGTGTACATCTTCCTGATCCAGGGTGCGGTGACGGCGCTCGCGGGCGTGATCCTCGCATCGCGCATCACGTCGGGCCAGCCGAACGCCGCGCAGGGTTTCGAGCTGAACGTGATCTCCGCGTGCGTGCTCGGCGGCGTGTCGCTGATGGGCGGCCGCGCGACGATCTCGGGCGTCGTGATCGGCGTGCTGATCATGGGCACCGTCGAGAACGTGATGAACCTGCTGAACATCGATGCGTTCTACCAGTACCTCGTGCGCGGCGCGATCCTGCTCGCGGCCGTGCTGCTCGACCAGTTGAAGAACCGCGGCGTCCGCGACTGACCCGATCCGCTTTTACGGAGACGAACCGCATGACCATCGACACTTCCGCGCACGACCCGCACACCGCGAGCCACGCGCGCTATGCACGCTACCCGAGCCTCGAGGATCGCGCGGTGCTGATCACGGGCGGCGCGACCGGCATCGGCGCGGCGTTCGTCGAACACTTCGCCGAGCAGGGCGCGCGCGTCGCGTTCGTCGACCTCGACGCGGCGGCCGGTGCCGCGCTCGCGGAACGCCTCGCGCACGTACGCCATGCGCCGCTGTTCCTCCAGTGCGACCTGACCGACATCGACGCGCTGCGCCATGCGATCGACGCGATCCGCGCGCGTATCGGTGCGATCGCGGTGCTCGTGAACAACGCGGCGAACGACACGCGCCACGCGATCGGCGACGTGACGCCCGAATCGTTCGACGCGGGCATCGCGGTGAACCTGCGTCACCAGTTCTTCGCCGCGCAGGCGGTGATCGACGACATGAAGCGGCAGGGCGGCGGCGCGATCGTCAATCTCGGCTCGATCAGCTGGATGCTGAAGAACGGCGGCTATCCCGTCTACGTGATGGCGAAGGCGGCCGTGCAGGGGCTGACGCGCGGCCTCGCGCGCGACCTCGGCCCGTTCGGCATCCGCGTGAATTCGCTGGTGCCCGGCTGGGTGATGACCGACAAGCAGCGCCGGCTGTGGCTCGACGACGCGGGCCGCGCGGCGATCAAGGCCGGCCAGTGCCTCGATGCCGAACTGCTGCCCGCCGATCTCGCGCGGATGGCGCTGTTCCTCGCGGCCGACGACAGCCGGATGATCACCGCGCAGGACGTGATCGTCGACGGCGGCTGGGCCTGACCGTTCGCACGACCCGCATCGATTCTTCGACGAAGGAAAGGAGTTCACCATGACCGCCACGTCCTCGAGCGCATCGTCGTCCACCAGCCAGTCGCGCCGCGCGCGCCTGGCCGCCGCCGCGCAGCCGGTCAGCCCCGGCCCGCAGACAGCAGCCTTCGCGCAGGGCGTCGGCGCCGCGCATGCGGCGGCCGTCACGCTGTCGAATGCGTTGCTGCGGCTCGACGTGCTGCCGCATCTCGGCGGCGGCATCGCGCGCTTCGACTGGCGTGGCGACAACGGCGCGCTGATGCCGGTGTTCCGCCGCTGCGAGCACCCGGAGACGGCGACGGACCCGAACGAGCTCGCGTGCTATCCGCTGCTGCCTTACTCGAACCGGATCGGCGACGGGCGGTTCGAGTGCGACGGGCGCAAGGTCGCGGTGCCGCGCAATCGCCGCGACGAGCCGCTGCCGATTCACGGCGACGGCTGGCTCGCGCGGTGGCAGGTGGACGATGCGACCGGCACGTCGCTGCAACTGTCGCTCGATCGCACCGCCGGCGCGCCGTATGCGTTCCGCGCGATCCAGTCGTTCGAGCTCGATGACGCGACGCTGTCGATCGCGCTGACGATCGAGAACGCGGGGCGTGCGCGGCTGCCGTTCGGGCTCGGCGTGCATCCGTTCCTCGTGCGCGATACCGCGACCGAACTGGCCGCGGCTGCCGGCGGGCTGTGGCTGTCGGGCGCGGATTTCCTGCCGGTGCGGCACGTGAGCGTGCCGCCGGCCTGGCAGTTCGGCGTCGCGTATCCGCTGCCGGCCGCGCTCGTCAATCATGCGTTCACCGGCTGGGGCGGCCACGCGACGGTGAGCTGGCCGCGCCGCGGGCTGTCGCTGACGGTGGCGGCCGACGCCGACGCGTACGTGCTCTATACGCCGCCCGGCGAGGATTTCTTCTGCTTCGAGCCGGTCGATCATCCGATCAATGCGGTGAACCTGCCGGGCGGCGCGACCGCGCACGGGATGACGCTGCTCGCGCCCGGCGAGCGGCTCACGCGGCGTTTCGCGTTCACCGTCGAGCGCGCCGATGCGCGCGGCAATGCGGCTTCGCGCGAGGCGCGCCGGCGACGCGGGTAAAATACGCGGTCTACCAACGGTTTGCCGCGAGTACCCGCCATGTCTTCCCCGCTTACTTTCATCGAATCGCTGCGCGCCGCGTGGCAGCGCACCAATTCGCTGCTGTGCGTCGGCCTCGATCCCGAGCCGTCGCGCTTTCCCGTGCAGTTCGACGGCCAGCCCGATGCGATCTTCGAATTCTGCCGGCAGATCGTCGACGCAACCGCGCAATACGCGAGCGCGTTCAAGCCGCAGATCGCCTACTTCGCCGCGCATCGCGCGGAAGACCAGCTCGAGCGGCTGATCGCGCACATCCACCTCCAGCATCCGGGCCTGCCGGTGATCCTCGACGCGAAGCGCGGCGACATCGGCAGCACGGCCGAGCAGTACGCGCGCGAAGCGTTCGAGCGCTACCGCGCGGACGCCGTCACGGTGAACCCGTACATGGGCTACGACTCGGTCGAGCCGTACTTCGAGCACGAAGGCAAGGGCGTGATCGTGCTGTGCCGCACGTCGAACCCGGGCGGCTCCGACCTGCAGTTCCTCGACACCAACGGCCGGCCGCTGTACCAGGTCGTCGCCGACCTCGCGGCGAACAAGTGGAACGCGAGGAACGGCCAGCTCGGCCTCGTGGTCGGCGCGACGTTCCCGAAGGAAATCGAGATCGTGCGCGGGATCGTCGGCGACATGCCGCTGCTGATTCCCGGCATCGGCGCGCAGGGCGGCGACGTGCAGGCGACCGTCAACGCGGGCCGCACGGCCGACGGCACCGGCATGATGATCAACTCGTCGCGCGCGATCCTGTACGCGAGCAAGGGCGAGGATTTCGCCGAAGCCGCGGCGCTCGCCGCGCAGAAGACGCGCGACACGATCAACGCGCATCGTTGATCGGTTGCACCGGTTGCCTGTCCGGGCAGCCGGTTCCGGCGGGCTCCCACGCGCGAGCCCGGCGCTCTTCTCCCGTTTTTCCGCTCCTCCGCCCGTCCGGCCCGCGCTGGCGCACGCGGACAACTTCCCGTCGCTTCCGCACCGCATCCCCGCGCGCCAATCGCGCGATGCTCCCGCTTGTCATCGATCCGTCACGAAAATGTCAAGAAAGGAGCGACGCCATGCCCAAGCTGTCCCGACGTCTTCTGAGCGCGCTTGCCGCGTCGTTGTGCATGAGCTTCGCCCATGCGGCGGATCTCTCGCACTGGCCGGCCGACAGCGCGAAGGCGCTGAACGCGATGATCGCCGCGCACGCGCACCGCGGCGACTACGCGGTGTTCGACGCCGACAACACGACCTACCGCTACGACCTCGAGGAGTCGCTGCTGCCGTACCTCGAGAACCGCGGCGTGCTGACGCGCGACACGCTCGACCCGTCGCTGAAGCTGATCCCGTTCAAGGATTCCGCCGACTACCGGGAATCGCTGACGAGCTATTACTACCGGCTGTGCGAGATCGACGACCTGGTCTGCTACCCGTGGATCGCGCAGGCGTTCGCCGGGCTGTCGCTGGCCGACCTGAAGCGCCACGTCGACGCGATGCTCGCCGACGGCAAGCCGATCCCGATCCGCTACTGGCAGGGCGACAAGGTGGTCGACGGCACGGTGAACCCGCCGCGTTTCTTCCGCGGGATGCAGGAGCTGTACAACGCGCTGCGCGAGAACGGGATCGAGGTCTACGTGATGACGGCCGCCCATGAGGAGCTCGCGCGGCTCGTGCTGTCCGACCCGAAGTACGGCTACAACGTGAAGCCGCAGAACGTGATCGGCGTGACGACGCTGCTGCGCAACCCGGCGACCGGCGCGCTGACCACCTCGCGGCTGCAGATCAAGGCCGGCAAGTACGACGAGGCCGCGAACCGCAGCCTGGTGATCACGCCGTTCCTGATGAACCCGATGACGTGGTACGAAGGCAAGCTCGGCTCGATCGTCGGCTGGATCGACCAGTGGAAGAAGCCGGTGCTCGTCGCGGGCGACACGCCGACGTCCGACGGCTACATGCTGCTGAACGCGACCGACGTCGCGCGCGGCGGCGTGCGCGTGTGGGTGAACAAGAAGGACAAGCAGATGGCGCAGATCCGCGCGTGGTCGGATGAATCGGCCGCGCGGCAGAAGTCGCTCGGCCTGCCGGTGACGGCGGACAAGAACTGGATCGTCGTGAAGCCCGACGCGATCCAGTAAGCGGGCAGTCGGGGGCGCGGCGCGCGCCCCCCGGCGATCAGCCCTCGCGCTCGTCGAGCAGCTTCAGCAGCCCGCGCAGCGCATGCGCGGCCGCCTGCGTGCGGATCTGTTCGCGGTCGCCCTTGAACACGAGCGTCTCGACGTCGGTATGCAGCCGGTTGCTCCAGCCGAACGACACGGTGCCGACCGGCTTCTTCTCGCTGCCGCCGGCGGGGCCCGCGATGCCGGTGACGGACAGCGCGACCTGCGCGCGGCTGTTGCGCAGCGCGCCTTCGGCCATCGCGCGCGCGACGGGCTCGCTGACGGCGCCGTGCTTGTCGATCAGGTCGGGCGGCACGCCGATCATCTCGATCTTGGCCTGGTTCGAGTACGTGACGAAGCCGCGCTCGAACCACTGGCTGCTGCCGGAGATATCGGTGATCGCCGCGGCGATCATGCCGCCGGTGCAGGATTCGGCGGTGGCGAGCGTCAGGTGCTCGTCACGCAGCTTGTTGCCTGCGCGGATCGCAAGCTGATGGACGACGGAATCGGTTGGCATGCGCGTCGGGAAACGGGAGTCGGAAAGTCGGTCAGCCGACGACGGAGCGCCACAGGGCGATCACGAGCAGCGTCATGAACGCGGCGACCAGGTCGTCGACCATGATGCCGAGCCCGCCTTTCAGGCGGCGCTCGACATAGCGGATCGGCGGCGGCTTGAGCATGTCGAAGAAGCGGAACGCGACGAACGCCCACAGCTGGCCGACGAAGGTCGCGGGCGTGACGAACAGCATCACGAGCCAGATCGCGACGATCTCGTCCCAGACGACGGCGCCCGGATCGGCCGAACCCATCTTCGTCGCGGTGAAACCGGTGAGCCATGTGCCGGCCACGAAGCCGGCCGCGATCAGCGCCCACCATTCGGGCACCGTCAGGTAGCGGTTGAGCACGACGAACGTCAGCCAGCCGAACAGCGAGCCGAACGTGCCGGGCATGATCGGCGCGAGCCCGCTGCCGAAGCCGAGCGACACGATGTGCACCGGGTGCGACAGCATGAAGCGCGCGGTCGCGCGGCGCGGCGCGTTGCCGCCGGATGCGGCGCCGGGCTCGGCCGCGGTGTGCGCGGGCGTCGGGTCAGTCTGCATGGAAGTGGTCGAAGCCGTGCAACGTGAGAGCGAGAGGCGCGCCGGCGGCGTCGCGCCACGCGATCGCGGGCGGCTCCGACGGTGCGAACAACGCGCGTATTGTACCGATTCGGGTGACCGCCACGCCGGCCGTTACGCCGGCCGCCTCGACCGCCGCGCGGGCTGCCGCCGGCGCGGTGAAGCACAGTTCGTAGTCGTCGCCGCCGGCCAGCGTGCAGCGGCGCTGCACGTCGGGCGGCAGCGTCGCGAGCGCGGCCGAGCGCGGCACCGCGTCGGCATCGATCTCGGCGCGCACGTTCGAGCGGGCCAGGATGTGCTGCAGGTCGCCGGCGAGGCCGTCCGAGAGATCGAGCGCCGCGTGCGCGACGCCCGCGAGCGCGAGGCCGAGCGCGATGCGCGGTTCGGGGTACTCGAGCGCGCGCCGGAACGCGGCCGCTTCGTTCGCGCCGGCCGTCCATTCGCCGCGCGCGACGCCGAGGCCGGCGCGCGCATCGCCTAGCGTGCCGGACACCCAGACATCGTCGCCGTCGCGCGCGGCGTCACGCCGCAGCACCGCGTCGGGCGCGACTTCGCCGAACACGGTCACGCACAGGTTCAGCGGGCCGCTCGTCGTGTCGCCGCCGATCAGCTCGCAGCGGTAGCGCTCGGCGAGCGCGAACAGCCCGTTGCTGAACGCTTCCAGCCACGCGGCGTCGGCACGCGGCAGCGCGCACGCGAGCGTGAACGCGCGCGGCTCGGCGCCCATCGCCGCGAGGTCGGACAGGTTGACCGCGAGCGTCTTGTGGCCGAGCGCGTCGGGCGCGACGTCGGGGAAGAAGTGGCGGCCTTCCACCAGCATGTCCGTCGAAATGGCCAGCAATTTCCCGGATCGGGGCGTGATCAACGCGCAGTCGTCGCCGATGCCGAGCGTCGACGCACGGGCGCCCTGCGCGGCGCGGCGCGTGAAGAAGCGTTCGATCAGCGAAAACTCGGAGAGGGCGGCTGGCACGGCGGATGGATCCGAAACGATGGAAGGAACGGCATTGTACGAGGCGAGCGGCGCCGTTCCTGCACCGTTCAGTACAATTTTGTCGCGGCTGTTGCACCCGAATCGCCGGTCTGGCGGCCGATGATTGGCGCTACAATGCCGTCGAAGAGTCATTCTAATCCGCCCGCCAAGAGACACATGTCTACCCAAGCCTCCTCCAAAGCCAAACTCCGCGAAGCCGCGCTCGACTATCACGAATTCCCGACCCCCGGGAAAATCGCGATCGCCCCGACCAAGCAGATGATCAACCAGCGCGATCTCGCGCTCGCGTACTCGCCGGGTGTGGCGTACGCGTGCGAGGAGATCGTCGAGAATCCGCTCAACGCGGCGCGCTTCACCGCGCGCAGCAACCTGGTGGGCGTCGTCACGAACGGGACGGCGGTGCTCGGTCTCGGCAACATCGGCCCGCTCGCGTCGAAGCCGGTGATGGAAGGCAAGGCGGTGCTGTTCAAGAAGTTCGCGGGCATCGACGTGTTCGACATCGAGCTGAACGAGTCGGATCCGCACAAGCTGGTGGACGTGATCGCCGCGCTGGAGCCGACCTTCGGCGGGATCAACCTGGAAGACATCAAGGCGCCGGACTGCTTCATCGTCGAGCGCGAAGCGCGCAAGCGGATGAAGATCCCGGTGTTCCACGACGACCAGCACGGCACCGCGATCGTGGTGGCCGCGGCCGTCACGAACGGGCTGAAGGTCGTCAACAAGGACATCAAGAAGGTCAAGCTCGTCGCGTCCGGCGCGGGTGCGGCTGCGCTCGCGTGTCTCGACCTGCTGGTCGACATCGGCCTGCCGCTCGAGAACATCATCGTGACCGACCTGGCGGGCGTGGTCTACAAGGGCCGTACCGAGCTGATGGATCCGGACAAGGAGCGTTTCGCCCGCGAAACGGAAGCCCGGACGCTGGCCGAAGTGATCGACGGCGCGGACATCTTCCTCGGCCTGTCGGCTGCCGGCGTGCTCAAGCAGGAGATGGTGAAGGGCATGGCCGAGCGCCCGCTGATCCTC
This sequence comes from Burkholderia sp. HI2500, assembly GCF_002223055.1. Classification (NCBI taxonomy): domain Bacteria; kingdom Pseudomonadati; phylum Pseudomonadota; class Betaproteobacteria; order Burkholderiales; family Burkholderiaceae; genus Burkholderia; species Burkholderia sp. HI2500. Next base: position 89,978 of record NZ_NKFL01000004.1, read on the forward strand.
GCGCTCGCGAACCCGACGCCGGAAATCCTGCCGGAACTCGCACTCGAAGTGCGGCCGGACGCGGTGCTGGCCACGGGCCGCACCGATTACCCGAACCAGGTCAACAACGTCCTGTGCTTCCCGTTCATCTTCCGCGGCGCGCTCGACGTCGGCGCGACGACGATCACGCGTGAAATGGAGATCGCGGCCGTCAACGCGATCGCCGAGCTTGCGCAGCACGAGCAGAGCGACATCGTCGCGACCGCGTACGGCATCCAGGACCTGTCGTTCGGGCCCGAATACCTGATTCCGAAGCCGTTCGATCCGCGCCTGATCGTGAAGATCGCGCCGGCCGTCGCGCAGGCCGCGATGGACGGCGGCGTCGCGACGCGCCCGATCGAGGACATGGACGCGTACAAGCAGCACCTGCAACAGTTCGTGTATCACAGCGGCACGACGATGAAGCCGATCTTCCAGATCGCGCGCGCCGCGCCGGAAGAGAAGAAGCGCGTCGTGTTCGCGGAAGGCGAAGAAGAGCGCGTGTTGCGCGCCGTTCAGATCATCGTCGACGAAAAACTCGCGAAGCCGATCCTGATCGGCCGCCCGTCGGTGATCGAGCACCGTATCCAGCGCTACGGCCTGCGCCTGACGCCGGGTACCGACTTCACGGTCGTCAACACCGAGCACGACGAGCGCTACCGCGATTTCTGGCAGACGTACTACAAGATGATGGCGCGCAAGGGCATCAGCGAGCAGCTCGCGCGCGTCGAGATGCGCCGCCGCACGACACTGATCGGCTCGATGCTGGTGAAGAAGGGCGAAGCGGACGGGATGATCTGCGGCACGATCAGCACCACGCACCGCCACCTGCACTTCATCGACCAGGTGATCGGCAAGCGCCCGGGCTGCAGCGTGTACGCGGCAATGAACGGCCTCGTGCTGCCGGGCCGCCAGATTTTCCTCGTCGACACGCACGTGAACGTCGATCCGACCCCGGAAGAGCTGGCCGAGATCACCATCATGGCGGCGGAAGAAGTGCGCCGCTTCGGCATCGAGCCGAAGGTCGCGCTGCTGTCGCACTCGAATTTCGGCACGAGCAATGCCCCTTCTGCGAAGAAGATGCGCGATACGCTCGCGATCCTGCAGGAACGTGCGCCGGAGCTGAAGGTGGACGGCGAGATGCACGGCGACGTCGCGCTCGACGCGGCGCTGCGCAAGGAAATCCTGCCGGAATCGACGCTGGAAGGCGAAGCGAACCTGCTGATCCTGCCGAACATCGACTCCGCGAACATCGCGTACAACCTGCTGAAGACGGCCGCGGGCAACAACATCGCGATCGGGCCGATCCTGCTGGGCGCCGCGCAGCCGGTGCACGTGCTGACCGAATCGGCGACCGTTCGCCGCATCGTCAACATGGCGGCGCTGCTGGTCGCCGACGTGAACGCCACGCGCTGAGCCAAAACGAACGCGCCAGGCCGGTCGAACCGGCGTGGCGCGTCGGGCGAAATTGTAAACAAAAGCAAAAAGAGGCGTGCCCGCAATGGGCACGCCGCGGGCAGGGCGCAAACGCGCTTCCCTCAAGCAACATCAGCATCTCTCTCCACTCAGCGTAGCCGGCGTGGCAAGGAGGCAGAGTCTTGCCATGCCAGAGATGCCGCCCGCATTTTATCCTATGTAAGATAAATGTAGTGTGATTTAGGTAAAAAATGCGCAATTCCGGGTATCACTGGCCTTTCGATTCCCAAACGGACATTGATTCGCGCGGCCAATAACGCTACGCTAACGCCTTTGTTGGTCGTCAACTACTTGATTTAACAGCGGGAACCCTGGTTCATGGCACGCAAGTGGCTCCGCAACGGCGCGCTCGCGTCCGTCTTCGCGATGTTCGCGATGGGTATCGTCGGCACGCCGACGGGCAGTCTGGTTTCCGCCGCTTACGCACGGGAGGCCGTTCCGGCCGACGTGGCGGCGAGCGGGCTCGATACGATTCCGACCGCCCGTCTTCCGCGCGAGGCCGTGACCACGCTGGGCCTGATCGGCGCCGGCGGTCCGTATCCGTACGAGAAAGACGGCGTCGTGTTTGGCAACCGCGAGCGGATCCTGCCAAAAGCGAAGCGCGGCTACTACCATGAATACACGGTGCCGACGCCGCGTGCCCGCAATCGCGGGGCGCGCCGGATCGTCTGTGGCGGGCCATTGCGCCGGATCGACAACTGTTATTACACGGGCGACCACTACAACAGTTTTAAACGTATTGTTGAATGACTTCGGGACGAATGGCATGAGCGACTCCATCTACGCGCACGAAACGGCGGCGGCGGAACTGTTCGCGGCCGGCGACGGCAATCTGTTTCAGCGCGTGATTCAACTGCACGCGGCGGCGCAGGCTGGCAGCACGCCGGAGCAACAGGAAGCCGAGCCCGGGCTTTCATCGAACGAGGAGCCTATGAGCCTTTTCACGACCGTGCGACCCAATCTCGTGCAGTCGATCCGCGCGTTCCGCGTGCAGGATCTTGCCGACGAAGCCGGCCGGCTCGGCCAGCATTTCCTGTATGCGTTTTGCGGCGCCGCGCAGTCGAAGCAGGAAGTGATGGAAACGATCGCGACGTCGTTCCTGTTCCCGAAGCATTTCGGGAAGAACTACGACGCGCTGTACGACTCCCTGACCGACCTCGTCGCGAAGGCCGGCGCGCAGCCCGGTTTCGTGATCGTCCTCGAAGGGCTGCCGATCGCGCAGAAGTTCGACAAGGAAGGGCGCGAGACGCTGCTCGACGTGTTCCGCGAGGCGGCCGAATTCTGGGCCGAGCGCAAGGTCGCGTTCCGCGTGTTCTACTCGTTCGCGTAAGCGCACGTCGGCCAGCGGCCGATTCGGCGAATCATCCTTCGGAAGCCCGCTTCGAGCGGGCTTTTTTGCGCCTGCGCGGGTTGCATGCGCTTGGCCCGATCCGACACGGACCTTTCATCGCCCACTTTTTTTCGCGACAATCGCTCAGCCCGGGCGCCGCCGCCGCGCCGGGCGCATCACACCAGACCAACATTCGAGAGAGGGCCGTTTCCCCATGACCGCTACCCGATCAGCGGCGCGCACCCGTGCGTGCCATCCGCTCGTGTGCGCGCTGACCGCGTGTGCACTGTCGCTTGGCCTCCCGCCAGCCGCCCAGGCCGCGGTGCTGACCCCGGAGCAGACGACCGATCTGTATCTCGGCGCGTTCGTCAATGGCGACGCGTCGAAGGCCGAGCAGTTCAACGACGCAACGCGCACGCACTTCGACGGCGAGGGTGTGCTCGACGTGGCGGCCGTTGCGAAGCTCGCGGACAAATTGAGCGGGACGATCGTCGCCTCCATCCTGAACAAGGTGCCGGCGACGGTACGCACAACGGTGAACGGGCCGGTCACCGCGGCGATCGGGTCATTTCAGCATGCGCTCGCGCGTTCCGAGTGCAAGGCCACCGGTTCGACCCGGAAGCCGAACGAATCCGTGAAAGGCGAATCGATCGCGACGGTCGAATTCGCGTGCCGCGTCGCCGAGGTGGAACCTGGCTTGAGGGCGCTGCGGGAGACGGTCGACGAGCCGCGCTCGGAAGACGACAACGCGCGCGCGGCATATCTCGCGGCGTTCCTGAACGGCGTGGTACCCGTGTTCGACCACGCGCCGACGAGCCGGCCGATCACGGGCCGGATCGACCTGCATGGCACGGACGACAAGGGCTGGATCGCGGATTCCCCCGCCCAGGTGCTGCGGCCCGTCGTCAACGCGCTGATGAGCCAGATGCGTGACGCGAACGGCGACGCCGCCAATTAACCGGCAGCATTCGGGCCGCCGTGCATGTTGCCGGCGTGCCGGACATTCGAACGAGGGGAGTCGGCAATGAACCTTTTCACACGGGGGCTGCTGGTGGCCGCAGCCGTCGCTTCGATCGGGGGCGCGTCGACAGCGGATGCCGCCGCGGTCGAACCGGCACTGACGCCGGCGGCGCAGGCCGCGTATCCGGCGGTCGAGCGGCTGCTTGGCGAGTTGCGCACGCGCTCGACACCGGACCAGTATGCGGCGGTGGCCCGTGCGATTCACGCGTCGCCGGCACTGGCCGGCCAACTGAACGAACTGGTCGATGCCGGGTTGCTGACGCGCATCGCGGTCGACAGCGGCGAACCCGCGCTCGGCCGGACGTCCGGTGCGTTGCGCAACGGCAGCGTCTGGATCCTGACGCCCGCCTTCGTCGAGAGCCAGGCGCCGCGACGCCTGTCCCACGTCGTGCATGACGGCGACATCCTGCCGGACAACATGGTCTTCGCGCTGGGCTACATGGCGTGGCGTGCGAAGCACGATGCCGACGTGAGCCGCGAGGCCGCCGCGTTGCGCGCATCGGACGACAGCGCGGACGAGAAAAAGCGGCGCTGGATCGAGCTGAACACGCGGATCGATGCCGGCGGCTTCATCCAGGGCTGGAATGACACGGTCGATGCCGCCGCAGTGCAGCACGACGGCCGGCCGGTGGGAATCACGCAGATCGTGCCGATGCTGATGAACCTGCGCTATCGCGGTCCGTTGATCAAGGCGATCCAGGCGACGCCGCCGTTGCGCGTCACCGCGACGACCTTCCCGTTCGATGATGCGAGCCTCGACGCGCTGGCATTGGCGCTCAAGGGTTCCAGCGTCATCGACATCGAGCCGTTGAGCGCCGCGCGCTGACGCGCGTCACCACCCGCCCCAGCGCGCCGCAAGCGCCGCAAGCACGGCCGCGCCGGCCGTCTCGGTACGCAGTACGCGGGGCCCGAGCGACAGCGCGGTGAACCCGCGTGCGCGGGCCGCATTTTCCTCGTCGGGCGACAGCCCGCCTTCCGGCCCGATCAGCAGCGTGACGGTTGCAGCGGGCGGCGTGTCGGGCAGCGACGCGAACGGGATGCTCGCGCGCGGCGACAGCAGCAGCCGCAGTTCGCCGTCGACCGGTGCCGCCGGCAGCGTATCGAGCCAGGTGTTGAAGCCGGCGACCGGCGCGACGTCGGGCACGCGGTTGCGCCCGCATTGCTCGCACGACGCGCGCACGACGCCACGCCAATGCGCGACGCGCTTGTCCGCGCGCTCGCCGGCGAGCTTCACGACGCCGCGCGCGGTCGACAGCGGCACGACTGCCGTTACGCCGAGTTCGACGGCCTTCTCGATCACCCAGTCCATCTTGTCGCCGCCGGCGATGCCTTGCGCGAGCGTCACGCGATAGGGCGGCTCGGCCTCGGCCGGTTCGAACGTGTCGATCTGCGCGAGCGCGCTGCGCTTGTCGATCTCGACGAGCCGCGCGCGGTACTGGCCGCCGGTGCCGTCGAACAACGCGAGCACGTCGCCGGGCTGCAGGCGCAGCACCTGTGCGTGGCGCGCGACCTCGGCCGGCAATGCGAGCGTGGCGTCGGCGCGCAGGGCCGCGTCGACGAAAAAGCGCGGCACGGCCGCGGTGGTGGTGGCTTCGTTCATGCGTGTAACGGGTGGGGTCATGCGTCGAGACGGCGCCCGAGCGCCCATCGGTAGCCGTCGAGGTCCTCGATCTGCGCGAACCGGTCGCCCCAGAACTGATCCTGCGGCGCGCTCAGCGATTTCGCGCCCGCGTCGAGCGCGCGCTGCCAGGTGGCGTCGACGTCGTCGACATACAGGTAGAACGATTGCGGCGCGGTGGCGTTCGCACTTTTCGGCGTACGCGCGGGCGAGCCGAACGCGCCTTCGGGCGCGAACATCACGATCAGCTGGCCGCGATAGGCCATCTCGACGTGCATGATCGCGCCGTCTTCGTCGTGCACGTCGCGTACCGTGAAGCCGAATGCGGCCTTGAAGAACTCGATGGCCGCGCGCGCGTTGCGTACGACCAGGTAGGGTGTCAACCAAGGCACGTTGGCCGGACGTGGATCGGTCATGAAAATCTCCTGTGGGGGCGCTTGGGCACGTGTTCTGATTCCATGCCCGGGCGTTCGTTCAGGGGGCGGCACGGCGTCCAGGACGTTCCGCCCCGGTGCCATGCATCGCGAATCCTGCAGGGACGCGATGGAAAAACGGAAGCGAGGCGGCCGCGCGGACGTTCAGCGGCGAACGCCCAGTGTATCGCGCAGCGCGCGCGGCAGGGCAAAGAGGGACGCATGCAGCCGCGCGTCGTAGTAGCGCAAGCCCTGGACGCGGCGGGCCGCGAGCCGTTCGTCGACGTCGTGTGCGAACAGCGCGGCCGCGTCGAGCGTGTCGCTCGCGATCGCCATCAGCCACTGCGAGCCATACAGCGGCACGTGCGCGGACAGCGGGTCGACGACCGCGAAGCTCGCGCGCAGGTCGTCGAGCAGCGCGGCGATGCGCGCCGCGTGGAACACCGGCGAGCCGAGGTGCATCGAGATCGCGCCGCACGGCGTCAGGATCCGCTTGAGCCGCGCGTAGAACGCGCGGGTATAGAGGCCGGCCGCCGGCGAATCGGGCGGCGTGAGGTCGAACACGACGAGATCGAAATGCTCGACGGTCGACTCGACGAAATGCGCGGCGTCGCCGATCACGACCTCGACGCGCGGGTCGTCGAGCGCACCCTGGTGCACGTCGTCGAGATACCGGCGCGCCATCCCGACCACCTCGTCGTCGAGTTCCGCGATCACGATCCGCGCGATGCACGCGTGCTTGAGCAACTGGCGCGCCGCACCGCCGTCGCCGCCGCCGAGCACGAGCGCCTTGCGCGGCGAAGGATGCGCGAGCGCGGCCGGGTGCGTCATGCACTCGTGATAGACGTACTCGTCGCCGACCGACGTCATCGGTCGGCCGTCCAGCGTGAACAGGCGGCCGAGCTGCGGGGTTTCCCAGACCTCGATCTGCTGGTGCGGCGACGCGACGTGCGCGAGCCGCCGGGCGTTCGGGAAGCCGTAGGCGGAGTCGGGCGTAGGGTGGAAAAGTAGAGTCGTGCTCACGGGCGGGCCACTCGGGGCTGGCAGTTCCGACGTCTGAATTATAGGAGGCGGGCGGTTTGACGGAAAACCGTGCCGGAACACTACTCGCCGACAAGGGAAATGTCAGCCCATCTGTTAAAATGACGAGCTTTGCAGCCCCGTCCGTAGGCTCCGTCCGCTTCGCGTCCGTCAGGCGCCGCACCGCGCGCCGGGAACGATTGACGCTCGAGCTTCCGGATGCCGCCGTGCCCCCGTTTCCTCGACTCGTTCTCCGGACTCGACATGACGACTTCGTCTCCCGCCTCCACCACCCTGATGGCCAACGCGATCCGTGCGCTCGCAATGGACGCCGTCCAGCAAGCGAACTCCGGCCACCCCGGCATGCCGATGGGCATGGCCGAAATCGGCGTCGCGCTCTGGTCGCGCCATCTGAAGCACAACCCGACGAACCCGCACTGGGCAGACCGCGACCGCTTCGTGCTGTCGAACGGCCATGGCTCGATGCTGCTGTACTCGCTGCTGCACCTGACCGGCTACGACCTGCCGATCGAAGAGCTGAAGAACTTCCGCCAGCTGCACTCGAAGACGCCGGGCCACCCGGAATACGGCATCACGCCGGGCGTCGAGACGACGACCGGCCCGCTCGGCCAGGGTCTCGCGAACGCGGTCGGCATGGCGCTCGGCGAAGCGCTGATGGCCGACGAGTTCAACCGTGACGGCGCGAAGATCGTCGATCACCACACGTACGTGTTCCTCGGCGACGGCTGCCTGATGGAAGGCATCTCGCACGAAGCCTGCTCGCTCGCCGGCACGCTGAAGCTGAACAAGCTGATCGCGCTGTACGACGACAACGGCATCTCGATCGACGGCGACGTCGTGAACTGGTTCCACGACGACACCCCGAAGCGTTTCGAAGCCTACGGCTGGAACGTGATCCCGAACGTGAACGGCCATGACGTCGACGCGGTCGACGCAGCCATCGCGAAGGCAAAGCTGTCGGACAAGCCGACGCTGATCTGCTGCAAGACGGTGATCGGCCAGGGCGCGGCGACCAAGGCCGGCGGCCACGACGTGCACGGCGCGGCGCTCGGCGCGGAAGAAATCGCGAAGACGCGCGCGGCACTCGGCTGGACCTGGGAGCCGTTCGTGATTCCGCAGGAAGTCTATGCGGCATGGGACGCGAAGGAAGCCGGCAAGCGCGCCGAGTCCGAATGGGACGCGACGTTCGCGGCCTATCGCGCGAAATTCCCGGCAGAAGCCGCCGAATTCGAGCGCCGGATGGCCAACCAGCTGCCGGCCGACTGGGCCGAAAAGGCTGCGGCGATCATCGCCGGCGCGAACGAGCGCGGCGAGACGGTGGCGACCCGCAAGGCGTCGCAGCAGGCGATCGAAGGCCTGGCTGCCGCGCTGCCCGAACTGCTCGGCGGCTCGGCCGACCTGACCGGCTCGAACCTGACCAACTGGAAGGCATCGAAGGCCGTCCGTGCGAATCCGGAAGGCCCGGGCGTCAAGCTGGGCAACCACATCAACTACGGCGTGCGCGAATTCGGCATGAGCGCCGCGATCAACGGCCTCGCGCTGCACGGTGGCCACAAGCCGTTCGGCGGCACGTTCCTGACGTTCTCCGACTACAGCCGCAACGCGCTGCGCGTGGCCGCGCTGATGAAGGTGCCGTCGATCTTCGTGTTTACGCACGACTCGATCGGCCTCGGCGAAGACGGCCCGACGCACCAGTCGATCGAGCACGTGTCGAGCCTGCGCCTGATCCCGAACCACGACGTATGGCGTCCGGCCGACACGGTCGAGACGGCCGTCGCATGGACCCACGCGGTTGCCGCCGACCGTCCGTCGAGCCTGATCTTCAGCCGCCAGAACCTGGCGTTCAACCCGCGTACCGATGCGCAGATCGCGAACATCGAGAAGGGCGGCTACGTGCTGAAGGACTGGGACGAAGAGATCGTCGCGCGCAAGATCATCCTGATCGCGACGGGCTCGGAAGTCGAACTCGCGATGAAGGCCGTCGAGCCGCTCGCGCAGCAAGGCATCGCGGCACGCGTCGTGTCGATGCCGTCGACCAACGTGTTCGACCGCCAGGACGCCGAATACCGTGAGCGCGTGCTGCCGCACGGCGTGCGCCGCGTCGCGATCGAAGCGGGCGTGACGAGCTTCTGGCACAAGTACGTCGGCCTCGAAGGCGGCGTCGTCGGGATCGACACGTTCGGCGAATCGGCGCCGGCCGGCGTGCTGTTCAAGTACTTCGGCTTCACCGTCGAGCACGTCGTCGAGACCGCCAAGGCCGTGCTGGCCTAAAGAGACAGACGCGACGCGCGCCACCCCTCGCGCGCGTCGCACCGTGAAGCTGCACGAAACGAATTTTTTCAGCCATCAGGAGATAGACCATGACGATTCGCGTCGCAATCAACGGCTACGGCCGCATCGGCCGCAACACGCTGCGCGCGTTCTACGAGAACGGCAAGAAGCACGACATCGAGATCGTCGCGATCAACGATCTGGGCGATGCGAAGACCAACGCACACCTGACCCAGTACGACACCGCGCACGGCAAGTTCCCGGGTGAAGTGTCGGTCGACGGCGACTACCTCGTCGTGAACGGCGACAAGATCCGCGTGCTGGCGAACCGCAACCCGGCCGAACTGCCGTGGGGCGAGCTGGGCGTCGACGTCGTGATGGAATGCACGGGCTTCTTCACGACGAAGGAAAAGGCGAGCGCGCACCTGAAGGGCGGCGCGAAGAAGGTGATCATCTCGGCACCGGGCGGCAAGGATGTCGACGCGACGATCGTCTACGGCGTGAACCATGACGTGCTGAAGGCCGAGCACACCGTCATCTCGAACGCATCGTGCACGACGAACTGCCTCGCGCCGCTCGTCAAGCCGCTGAACGACAAGATCGGCCTCGAAACCGGCCTGATGACGACGATCCACGCGTACACGAACGACCAGGTGCTGACGGACGTCTATCACGAAGACCTGCGCCGCGCGCGTTCGGCCACGCACAGCCAGATCCCGACGAAGACGGGCGCTGCTTCGGCCGTCGGCCTCGTGCTGCCGGAACTGAACGGCAAGCTCGACGGTTACGCGATCCGCGTCCCGACGATCAACGTGTCGATCGTCGACCTGTCGTTCATCGCGAAGCGCGACACGACGGTCGAGGAAGTCAACGCGATCATGAAGGAAGCTTCGGAAGGCGCGCTGAAGGGCATCCTCGGCTACAACGACGCACCGCTGGTGTCGATCGACTTCAACCACAACCCGGCTTCGTCGACGTTCGACGCGACGCTGACCAAGGTGTCGGGCCGCCTCGTGAAGGTGTCGAGCTGGTACGACAACGAGTGGGGTTTCTCGAACCGCATGCTGGATACGGCTGTCGCGTTTGCGAACGCGAAGTAATCCCGCACGTTGCGCGGCCGCTGCGAGGCGGCCTGCGTAGCGAACGAGCCCGGCCCGGTTTTTCCGGCCGGGCTTTTTATTGCCCGCCGCTATGGCTCGATATTGCCGTCACCTGCTCGAGCGCCGCGACGAACGCGCGCTTCAGCGGGCTGTCGAGGTCGGTCCACGCAAGGCCGATGCCGGTGCGATGCCCGGCCAGGTCGAGCGGCCGCGCGAGCACGTTCGGCGGCAACGCGCTGGCGGCCTCCGCCGGAATCAGCCCGATCCCCATCCCCGCCGCGACGAGCGCGAGCATCGTCGTGAATTCCCCGAACTCCTGCGCGATCTCGAGCGTCGTGCCCGCGCGGCTCAGCGCGAGCAGCATGTCGTCGTGAAAGCCCGGCGCGTAGCGGCGCGCGAGCACGAACGCGGGCTGGCCGCGCAGCGCGGCCGGCGCGATCGCATCGTGCGCGGCGAGCGGATGGTCGAGCGGCAGCGCGACGACGAAACCTTCCTCCAGCACCACGCGCGTGTCGATGCCCGCATACGCGGCCGGCAGCCGGATCATCCCGAAATCGATCCGCCGGTCGCGCAGCGCGGCGATCTGGTCGGGGGTCGGCAGGTCCTTCAGTTCGAGCGTGATCAGCGGATAGCGCTCGCGCATCGTGCGCAGCACGGCCGGCAGCAGCGCGGGCAGCACCGACGACACGAACGCGATCCGCAGCGTGCCGATCTCGCCGCGGCTCGACAGCCGCGCCATCTGTTCCGCGCGCGCGGCCTGCTGCAGCGTGGCGCGCGCCTCGGGAAGAAACACGCGCCCCGTATTGCTCAGTTCGACCTTGTGCCGGTCGCGCTCGAACAGGCGCGCGCCGAGTTCTTCCTCGAGCGCCTTGATCTGCATGCTCAGCGCGGGCTGCACGATGAACAGGCGCTGCGCGGCGCGCCCGAAATGCAGCTCTTCCGCGAGCGTGACGAAGGCGCGCAATTGCTTGAGTTCCATGGGCGGCGGGCAGGCGAGGGCGGTGATCAAGTTTCATGATAACCGGATCAAAAAAGACCATTGGCGCGGCGCCCGGCCGACAGCCGAAGATACCGTCAACGCGAGACCGGCCGCGATGGGCCGCCGGCTCGACTGGCACGAGGAGACACGCATGACCCGAGCGCTTGAACGGTTCCGCCTCGACGGCCGCCGCGCACTGATTACCGGTTCCGGACGCGGAATCGGGCTGACGCTCGCCCGCGGGCTGGCCGAAGCGGGGGCGGCGATCGTCATCAACGATCGCAATGAGGAGAAGGCCGCAGCGCTCGTGCGGCATCTGCGCGAGGAAGGCTTCACGGCCGACTACGCGGTATTCGACGTCGCCGAGCACGCGCAGGTGCGCGCGGCGATCGACGATTTCGAGGCGCGCGTCGGCGCGATCGACATCCTCGTGAACAACGCGGGCATCCAGCGCCGCGCACCGCTCGACGCGTTCGAACCCGACGACTGGCATGCGCTGATGCGCGTGAACCTCGACGGCGTGTTCAACGTCGCGCAGGCCGTCGCGCGGCACATGATCGCGCGCGGCCGCGGCAAGATCATCAACATCTGCTCGGTGCAGAGCGAGCTCGCACGGCCGACGATCGCGCCGTACGCGGCGACCAAGGGCGCGGTGCGGATGCTGACGAAGGGGATGTGCGCCGACTGGGCGCGCCACGGCATCCAGGCGAACGGCCTCGCGCCCGGCTATTTCGAAACCGAACTCAACCGCGCGCTGGTCGACGACGCAGCGTTCTCGGACTGGCTGTGCAAGCGCACGCCGGCCGGCCGCTGGGGGCGCGTCGACGAGCTGTGCGGCGCGGCGATCTTCCTCGCGTCGGCCGCATCCGATTTCGTGAACGGCCAGACGCTGTTCGTCGACGGCGGCTTGACCAGCGCCGTCTGAGCGGCGGCGCGCCCGCGGCGTGCCGTTGCGCCGGCTGCGCCGGCATCCGAATTCCCAGAAGAGCCCGCCGCACGAGCGGGCCGATGTCCGGCCGCGCGATACGCGGCCGGGTTCCGGAACGGAAGGCAGGAGACAGGAGACAACGATGGATCGCATTTCCCCGCCGCCCGCGCGGCACGATGCAGGGTCCGCTGCGCCGGGCGAGACCGTCGAGCGCCGCGGCGTCGACACGAAGCAGCTCAACCGCGCGGCATGGACCTGCTCGCTCGGCAGCGCGCTCGAATACTACGATTTCGCGTTGTACACGCTCGCATCGGCCCTCGTGTTCGGGCCGCTGTTCTTCCCCGCGCAGACCGCCGAGATGCGGCTGATCGCGAGCTTCGGCACCTACTTCGTCGGCTTCGCGGTGCGCCCGCTCGGCGGCGTCGTGTTCGGTGTGCTCGGCGACCGGATCGGCCGCAAGTTCGTGCTGACCGCGACGGTGCTGCTGATGGGTGTCGCGAGCACGCTGATCGGCGTGCTGCCGACTTTCGCGACGGCCGGTTACTGGGCGCCCGCGCTGCTGATCCTGCTGCGCATCCTGCAGGGCCTCGGTGCGGGCGCGGAGCAGGCCGGCGCCGCGGTGCTGATGACCGAGTATGCGCCGCCGGGCAAGCGCGGCTTCTATGCGTCGCTGCCGTTTCTCGGCATCCAGCTCGGCACGGTGCTGGCGGCGGCCGTCTATTTCCTGCTGCTCGCGAACCTCGACCGCGTGACCGACGGCTGGGGCTGGCGCGTGCCGTTCCTGTTCAGCGCGGTGATCGTCGCAGTCGGGATCTACATGCGTGTGCGGCTGCACGAGTCGCCGACCTTCGTGCGGCTCGAGAAGCGTGCGCAGGTCCTGGCGAATCCGCTGAAGAGCGCCGTGCAGCATTCGAAGCGCTCGCTGCTGATCGGCATCGGCCTGCGGGTGGCCGAGAACGGCGGCTCGTCGATCTACCAGGCGCTCGCGGTCAGCTATCTCGCCGGCGTGATCGGGATGAAGGGGCCGATCGGTGCGCTCGCGCTGGTGTGCGCGGCGACCGTCGGCGCATGCACGGTGCCGCTGGCCGGCTGGCTGAGCGACCGTTTCGGCCGCGTGCGCGTGTATCGCACGTTCGCGTGGCTGCAGCTCGCGCTCGCATTCCCGGTGTGGTGGATCTTCAGCCACGGCAACGTGGTCGCGAGCGTGATCGCGATCTCGGTCGCGCAGGGCTTCGCGAACTGGGGGATGCTCGGCGCGCAGGCCGCGCTGCTGCCCGAACTGTTCGGCGCGCGCCATCGCTACATGGGCGTGTCGTTCTCGCGTGAAGTGTCGGCGGTGCTCGCGGGCGGGATCGCGCCGCTCGTCGGCGCGACGATCATCGCGACCGTGATCGCGCTGCACGGCGGCGACCATGCGGCCGGCGTGCGCGCGTGGGTGCCGATCGCCGCGTACCTGGCGCTGCTGACGCTGATCACGCTGTTCACGACGTCGCGGATGCCGGAAACCTTGAACCGCGATCTCGACGATCCGCTCGACGCGGCGCAGGCGGCGCCGGCACCGGACGCCGATCCGCTCGCGCGGCACGCATGAACGGGCCGGGCGGCTGACGCGGCCCGGCTCGCTTTCGCATTCCACTTATCTCGACAGGAGCAAGCGCAGATGGCGCACGAATCGACCCAGCGGCCCGCACTGCTGATGACGGGCCCTTACCAGCCGTGGGACGACGCATGGCTGTCGGCAGGCTATGACGTCCACCGGCTGTGGGAGGCCGCCGATCGCACGGCGTTCCTCGCCGAACACGGCGCCGGCGTGCGCGCGATCGCGACGCGCGGCGATCTCGGTGCGAATGCCGCACTGATCGCCGCGTTGCCGAAGCTCGAGATCATCTCCTGCTACGGCGTCGGCACCGATGCGATCGATCTCGCCGCCGCGCGTGAGCGCGGCATTCGCGTGACCAACACGCCCGACGTGCTGACCGGCGACGTGGCCGATCTCGGCGTCGGGCTCGCGCTCGCGATGATGCGCCGCATCGGCGCGGGCGACGCGTATGTGCGTTCCGGCGCGTGGCGCGACGGCGACATGCCGCTCGTCACGCGGCTGTATGGCAAGCGCGTCGGCGTGGTCGGCTTCGGCCGGATCGGCACGACGATTGCGCGCCGGCTGTCGGGCTTCGACGTCGAGCTCGGCTACTTCGACGTCGCGCCGCGCGCGGACAGTCCGCACCGCTTCTTCGGCGACCTCGCCGAGCTGGCCGGCTGGTGCGACCTGCTGATCGTCACGCTCGCGGGCGGACCGACGACGCGCCACCTCGTCGATGCGGCCGTGCTCGAAGCGCTCGGGCCGCACGGCTATCTGGTGAACGTGTCGCGCGGCACGACCGTCGACGAACCGGCGCTGCTCGACGCGCTCGAGCGCAACGCGATCGCCGGCGCGGCGCTCGACGTGTTCTGGAACGAGCCGCGCATCGACCCGCGTTTCCTCGCGTTGCCGAACGTGCTGCTGCAGCCGCACCATGCGAGCGGCACGATCGAGACGCGCCAGGCGATGGGCTGGCTCGTGCGCGACAACCTTGCCGCGCACTTCGCCGGCGAGCCGCTGGTCACGCCGGTCGTCTGAGGAGGCTGTCATGCGTATGCGTTGCATGTGTGTCGTGATCCACGGGCCGAACGACCTGCGGGTCGAAGAGCAGGACGCGGGCGAGATCGGCCCGGGCCAGGTGCGCGTCGATGTCGCGATGGGCGGCATCTGCGGCTCCGATCTCCATTATTTCCGGCACGGCGGCTTCGGCGCGATTCGGCTGCAGCAGCCGATGGTGCTTGGCCACGAGGTGGCCGGCACGGTCGCGGAAGTCGCGCCGGACGTGACGTCGGTGAAGGTCGGCGATCGCGTCGCGGTCAATCCGAGCCGGCCGTGCGGCGCGTGCCGCTATTGCCTCGAAGGGCTGCCGAACCAGTGTCTCGACATGCGCTTCTACGGCAGCGCGATGCGGATGCCGCACGTGCAGGGCGCGTTCCGCAATGCGCTCGTGTGCGACGCGGTGCAGTGCGTGAAGGTCGCCGATCACGTGCCGCTGTCGCTCGCGGCGCTCGCCGAACCGTTCGCGGTCGGGCTGCATGCGGTGTCGCGCGCGGGCCCGCTGATCGGCAAGCGCGTGCTGGTGTCGGGCTGCGGGCCGATCGGCGTGCTGGCGGTGGCGGCGGCGCGCGTGCACGGCGCGGCGGAGATCGTCGCGACCGACGTCGTCGAGGCGCCGCTGGCCGTGGCGAGCGCGCTCGGCGCCGACCGCACGATCAATGCGGTGGTCGATGCCGGCTGGGTCGAGCGCTACGGCGCCGACAAGGGCACGTTCGACGTGATGATCGAGTGTTCGGGCAATGCACGCGCGCTGCGTGACGGGCTGGACGTGATGCGTCCACGTGGGGTCGTCGTGCAGCTCGGGCTCGGCGGCGATGTCAGCCTGCCGCAGAACGTCGTGGTCGCGAAGGAGCTGTCGATCTGCGGGTCGTTCCGTTTTCATGCGGAATTCGCGCTCGCGGTGCAGTTGATCAACGCGGGGCGCGTCGACCTGCGGCCGGCCGTCACGCGCGTGTTCCCGATGCGCGACGCGAACCTCGCGTTCGAACTGGCCGGCGACCGGCAGCGCGCGATGAAGGTGCTGATCGACTTCGCGGACGAGGCCGCGTGACGATCACGCGCTAGTGCGCGACGGACGCTATCGACGTCGTCAAAAGAAGGCACGCCCGCGATTTGCGCGGCGTGCCTTTTTTCATCGTGCTGCGAAAACGCGCTACTGCATTACTGCGTGACCTGCCGCACGCCGACGCGCTGCGATGCGAGCCACAGCGCGATCAGCACGCCGGCAAGCGCCGCGCCCGCGATGCACACGCCGCGCCAGCCGTCGATGCCGTACGCGACGCTCGCCGCGAACGACCCGAATGCGCCGCCGATGAAGTAGCTCGTCAGGTAGATCGTCGTCACGCGGCTGCGCGCGTTGCCGGCCAGCGCATAGATCACGCTCTGGTTCGAGATGTGCATGCCCTGCACGCCGACGTCGAGCAGCAGGATGCCCGCGATCAGCGCCGCGAGCGAGTGCGCGCCGGCGGCGATCAACGCGAACGACGCGAGCACGGCCGCCGCGAACAGCCCCGTCGCCGCATTGCCGTGCCCGCGATCGACGAGCCGGCCGGCTGACGTCGCCGCGAGCGCGCCCACCGCGCCGACGATGCCGAACAGGCCGATCTGCCCTTCGGAATAGCTGTACGGCGGCTGGCTGAGCAGGAACGTGAGGCCTGTCCACAGCAGGCTGAAGCACGCGAACACGAGCGCGCCGTAGGTCGAGCGCAGCGCGATCAGCGGTTGTGCGCGCACGAGCGCGACGAGCGACTTCATCAGCGCCGCATAGTCGAGGCGCGCATTGCGGCGATCCTTCGGCAGCTTCACGGCGAGCACGACGGTCAGTGCCGCCACCATCACCGTCGCGATGCCGTACACCGCACGCCAGCCGAACCCGTCGGCGATCGCTCCGGCCGCGACGCGCGCGAGCAGGATGCCGAGCAGCAGCCCGCTCATCACGGTGCCGACCGCGCGGCCGCGCGAGCGCGCATCGGCAAGCGATGCGGCGAACGGCACGAGCAGCTGCGTCGAACAGGTGACGAAGCCGACCGCGACGTTCGCGACGACGAACATCGTGAAGTTCGTGCTGAACGTGACCGCGACCAGCGCGACGACGTTGAGCATCAGCAGCCGCACGATCAGCGTATGACGGTTGACTGCGTCGCCGAGCGGGACGATCAGCAGCAGGCTCGCCGCATAGCCGAGCTGGGTCAGCGTGACGAGATAGCCGAGCTCGGTCGGCGCGCGCCCGAAGCTGCGCGCGATCGCGGCGAGCAGCGGCTGCGCGTAATAGATGTTGCCGATGACGATGCCGCACGCGCAGGCGAACAGCAGCGTCATGGCGCGGGTCAGGGGAGGATGGGTGTCGTGATGCGGTTCCATGGTCGCGAAAAACAGCGGCGCCGGCCGGCGGCACGGAGCCGTCGGATGCGCGGGGTGACGGAAATCGGGGCCGGCGTCGACGGATCGGCGGTGAGCCGATGCGCGCCGGGCGGATCGCGGCCGGGCCCGGATCGGGCGGGCGGCGGTTCGTCGTGCGGCGGGCGGAGGCAGGGCGGGCCCGGGCGAGCCGTTCCGGTGCGCTGGCAGCGGTCATGCACGGGAACGGATGTGCGTATGATGCGGGAATCGAGCCATAGCGTCCAAGACTGGATCGTTATGCGCATCATTGGCAAAACCAATACCTCGGCCGCCATGCTCCTCCGCCACATCCGCTATTTCCTGGCCGTCGCCGAGCAGCGCAGTTTCACGCGCGCGGCCGACGCGCTGCACGTGTCGCAGCCGACGCTGTCGCAGCAGGTGCGCCAGCTCGAGGACACGCTCGGCGTGCCGTTGTTCGACCGCTCGGGCCGCACGGTGCAGCTCACCGAGTTCGGCGAAGTCTATGCGCGCCATGCGCGCGCCGCGCTGCACGAGCTCGATGCGGGTCAGCGCGCGCTGCACGACGTCGCCGATCTCGGCAGCGGGTCGCTGCGGCTCGCGATGATGCCGACCTTCGCGGCCTACCTGAGCGGCTCGCTGATCGACGCGTTCCATGCCGACTATCCGAACGTCGCGCTGACGATCGATGCGATGCCGCAGGCGCGCATCGAGGCGCTGCTCGCCGACGACCGGCTCGACGCGGGCTTCGCGTTCATGCCGCCGCGTGCGCCGGACATCGACGCGCTGCCGCTGTGGGACGAGCCGCTCGCGCTCGTGACGGGCCGCACGCATCGTCTTGCACGGCGCCGTCGCGCGCTGACGCCGGCCGAGCTCGGCGGCGAGCCACTGGTGCTGCTGAGCCGCGCGTTCGCGACGCGCGAGCGCATCGACCGGTATTTCATCGAACACGGCGCGCAGCCGAAGATCGCGATCGAGACGAATACGGTCAGCGCGGTGCTGGAGCTCGTGCGGTGCGGCCGGCTCGCGACGGTGCTGCCCGACGCGGTCGCGCGCGAGAGCGCCGACCTGTGCGCGCTGGAGATCGATCCGCCGCTGCCCGCGCGCACGGCCGCGCTGCTCACGCGCAAGGGCGCGTACCGCAGCGTTGCGGCGCGTGCGTTCATCGAGCGTGCGCTCGCGTATCGGGATCCGTCGGGAGGTTGACCGGCAAGACCGGGCGGCGCGCGCGACGGGCGGCCGCCCGGGCCGTCACGTGCGGGGTGTCGGGAAGAAGATGCCCGCGCGCTGCGCGGCGTTCGCGATGTGCGTTTCGATCGCAATGCCGGCGGTGCCCGCATCGCGCGCGATCAGCGCGTCGACGATCGCGCGGTGCTCCTGCCACGTCGACAGCAGCAGCTCGCGCCGGTAGAACGGCATGCGCTGGCTTTCCTTCATGATGTCCGCGCTGCTGCGCAGCACCGATTCGATCGCCGCGTTGCCGGCGAGATGGATGATCCGCATGTGGAAATCGAAGTCGAGTTGCGACGCGTCGTCGAGCGCGTTTTCGGTGAGCGCGACGTGCAGGTCGGCGAGGTTGTCCTCGAACCACGCGATGTCGTCGTCACTGACGACGTGCGCGGCCATCCGCGCGGCGAACCCTTCGAGCGCATAGCGCATCTGGTACGTGTCGGGCGGCGACGACTGCTCGGCGAAGCGCCATGCATGCGCGGCCGTGGCCTGCGCGCTTTCGACGTACACGCCCTTGCCGGCGCGAATGCGCAGCATCCCGAGCGCCTCGAGCGTCGACAGCGCCTCGCGCAGCGACGCGCGGCTGATCTCCAGCTCCTCGGAGAGCTGGCGCTGGGCCGGCAGCAGGCTGCCGACCGGATAAACGCCTGCCTCGATCCGGTCGCGGATCGTCGCGATGGCGGCGTCGGTCACGGTATGCGGAACGTTTTTCATGATGTGAACTTGGGCCGGTCTGACCGGCATTGTAATCCGCACGCAGGCGGTGCATGGCCGGCCTACGGGAAAGCCACGATCCGCCCCTTACGGTGCATCGAAACCAGGGCAGGCAGGGGCGGGAAATCCCTATTTTGTCCGTCCTTGACGTGACTATATCGGCTTCCTACTATCCACCATAACATCACTGGTCTTACCAGTATGAACAGACGAAACTGCAACCGTTGGATCGGGAGAGCGCCGTGTCGAAATTCCTCAATTCGCTGTTTGGCCGAGTAGTCGTCGCATTGATTCTAGGGATCGCGCTCGGCGCGTTCTTCCCGCATTTCGCCGAGTCGCTGCGACCGCTCGGCGACGGCTTCCTGAAGCTCATCAAGATGGTGATCGGGCCGATCGTGTTCTGCGTCGTGGTCAGCGGGATGGCCAATGCGGGCGACCTGAAGAAGGTCGGCCGGGTCGGCCTGAAGGCCGTCATCTACTTCGAGATCATGACGACGCTCGCGCTCGGCATCGGCCTCGTGCTCGCGTGGCTCACGCGCCCGGGTGTCGGGATGAACATCGACCTGCGCTCGCTCGACGCGTCGTCGCTCGCGTCGTACGCGAAGAACGCCGAAAGCCTGAAGGACACGGCCGGCTACCTGATGAAGATCATCCCCGAGACCGCGATCGACGCGTTCGCGAAGGGCGACATCCTGCAGATTCTCGTGTTCGCGGTGCTGTTCGGCTCCGCGCTGTCGCTGCTCGGCGACAAGGCGCAGCGCGTCAACTCGCTGATCGAGGAACTGTCGCACGTGTTCTTCCGGATCATCGGCTTCATCATCAAGCTCGCGCCGCTCGGCGTGCTCGGCGCGATCGCGTTCACGACCGGCAAGTACGGCGTCGCGTCGCTCAAGCAGCTCGGCTACCTGGTCGCGGTGTTCTACCTGAGCTGCTTCGTGTTCGTCACGGTCGTGCTCGGCGCGGTGATGCGGCTCGCGGGCTTCTCGGTGTTCAAGCTGATCCGCTACCTGCGCGAGGAACTGTCGATCGTGCTCGGCACGGCGTCGTCGGACGCGGTGCTGCCGCAGGTGATGCGCAAGCTCGAATACATGGGCGTGAAGGATTCGACGGTCGGCCTCGTGATCCCGACCGGCTATTCGTTCAACCTCGACGGCTTCTCGATCTACCTGACGCTCGCGGTGCTGTTCATCGCGCAGGCCACCAACACGCCGCTGTCGACGCATGACCTGATCGTCGTGCTGCTCGTGTCGCTCGTCACGTCGAAGGGCGCGCACGGGATCCCGGGCTCGGCGATCGTGATCCTCGCGGCGACGCTGTCGGCGATCCCGGCGATTCCGGTGCTCGGCCTCGTGCTGATCCTGCCGGTCGACTGGTTCGTCGGCATCGCCCGCGCGCTGACCAACCTGATCGGCAACTGCGTCGCGACGGTGGTCGTCGCGGTGTGGGAGAACGACATCGATCGTGCCCGCGCGACCCGCGTGCTGAATCGCGAGCTGCGCTACGTGCCGGCCGAAGAGGAAGGCCGCGCGGCGCCGGTCGCCGGCGACCAGGCTCACGCGCTCTGAGCGCACCCCCGCGCGGGGCGGCTTCCCCTGGTCGTCCCGCGCACCCGAATTCATGCGGCCGGTGCCTCGATGCGCCGGCACGCCATCCAACATCAGGAGACGACATGGCAGCCCCCATCCTCGATCCGAATGCGCCGGCCTTCACGCGGCGTTACATGAACCTCGCCGACCCGCGTCTCGGGGCGCAGGCGCTCTTTGCCAGCGACGAATTCTTCGCGCCGAAGGAGCGCATGCTGAATCCCGAGCCGGCCGTGTTCATCCCCGGCAAGTACGACGACCACGGCAAGTGGATGGACGGCTGGGAAACGCGCCGCAAGCGCACGACCGGCCACGACTTCTGCGTGGTGCGGCTCGCGCGGCCGGGCGTGATCCACGGCGTCGACCTCGATACGAGCCACTTCACCGGCAACTTCCCGCCGGCCGCGTCGATCGACGCGTGCGTCGCCGAAGGCGACACGCCGCCTGATGACGCCGAATGGCACCCGATCGTCCCGGCGACGACGCTGCAGGGCAATTCGCATCACTACGTGAGTGTCGACGATGCGCAGCCCTATACGCACCTGCGCGTGAACCTGTACCCGGACGGCGGCCTCGCGCGGCTGCGCGTGTACGGCCAGCCGCAGCGCGACTGGCGCCAGGTGCCGGCCGGCGAGCTCGTCGATCTCGCGGCGATCGAGAACGGCGGCTACCTGGTGGCCGCGAACAACCAGCACTTCGGCCCGGCGTCGCAGATGCTGATGCCGGGGCGCGGCGTGAACATGGGCGACGGCTGGGAAACGCGGCGGCGCCGCGAGCCCGGCAACGACTGGGCGATCGTCGCGCTCGCGCGGCCGGGCATCATCCGGCGCGTCGAGGTCGATACCGCGTTCTTCAAGGGCAATTTCCCCGACCGCTGCTCGCTGCAGGCCGCGCGGGTCGCGGGCGGCACCGACGATTCGCTCGTCACGCAGGCGATGTTCTGGGCCGAACTGCTCGGCGAGCAGAAGCTGCAGATGGACCACGTCCACACGTTCGACCAGCTTGCCGCGCTCGGCCCCGTCACGCACGTGCGTTTCAACATCTTCCCGGACGGCGGCGTGTCGCGCCTGCGTCTGTGGGGCGAGTCGGCTTGAAGGAGGGCAACGGCATGAGCGAATCCCGGATCCTGCGCGTCGAGCGCCTGACGCGCGAAGCGTTCGCGCCGTTCGGCGACGTGATCGCGCTCGAAGGCGCGCGGCATTTTCCGATCAACGGCGGCACGACCGAGCGCTTCCACGATCTCGCGACGATCGACGTGTGCGCGGACGGCGGCCGCCCGCTCGTCAGCGTGTTCCGCGCGCAGCCGCGCGCGCTGCCGGTCGCGGTCACGCTGATGGAGCGCCATCCGCACGGCAGCCAGGCATTCATCCCGCTTGCGGCCGTGTCGCGCTACGCGATCGTCGTCGCGCCCGCGGGCGAATTCCGGCCGGACGCGATGCGCGCGTTCCTCGCGGAAGGCTGGCAGGGCGTGAATTATGCGAAGGGCGTCTGGCACCATCCGCTGCTCGCGCTCGACGCGGTCAGCGATTTCGTGATCGTCGATCGCGGCGGGCCGCAGCCGAACTGCGACGAAATCCCGCTCGAGCGTGCGTGGGCGCTCGAGTTCGAGCCGGCCTGCGCGGCCTGACGCAAGGGCAACGCCCGGCTCCGGCTGCCTGACGGCCGCCCGGGCGGGCGTGTCGAAGGGTTTCCGAAAGCCTGGGGCACACGACCCACGCGGCGGCGCGTCGCCGTTATCCCGAAAAGAACACGGCCCGGGCGGCAAGATGCCGGCCGGGCCGTGCTGCGTGCGCGAGGCGCGCGAATCAGTGCTTGCGGTGCGGGCAGTTCTCGGTCGTGCACGAACCGTACATCGCGAGCGAGTGCTCCTGGAGCCGGAAGCCGCGCTCCTTCGCGATCGCCTGCTGGCGGCCTTCGATCTCGGCGTCGAAGAATTCCTCGACACGGCCGCAATCGAGGCACACGAGGTGATCGTGGTGCGAGCCTTCGTTCAGTTCGAACACGGCCTTGCCGGATTCGAAGTTGCTGCGCGTGAGCAGGCCGGCCTGCTCGAACTGCGTCAGCACGCGATAGACGGTGGCCAGCCCGATGTCGAGCTGCTCGTTGAGCAGGTTCCGGTAGACGTCTTCTGCCGTCAGGTGGCGCACCGGGCTTTGCTGGAAGATCTCGAGAATCTTGAGGCGCGGTAGGGTGGCCTTTAGCCCGATATTCTTGAGATCCGTCGGATTGGTCATGGCTAGGCATCCCTAGAGTACAATGCAGGGCTTCAATGTTACCGGCTTTTCGCCGTTCCAGAAACACGCGCGGCCTGCACACGGGCCTGCACGGTGAGGGAAATGATTCCAGAATCTCTTTCGCACTTTCAGAGGAGCCGCATGCGGAGTGTCATCATCGCTGCCGCCGCCGTTGCCGCGCTGGCTGGTTGTTCGTCGTACGACAGCGTGACGCAGCGCATCGCGCAGAGCATCACCCCCTACCGGATCACCGTCGTGCAAGGCAACTTCGTGTCGCAGGAGAAGGCCGCGCAGCTGCAGGTCGGCATGTCGCGCGAGCAGGTGCGCGCGTTGCTCGGCACCCCGTTGCTGGCCGACATGTTCCACGCCGACCGTTGGGACTACCTCTTTTACTTCAAGCGCGGCTCGACGGCAGTCGTCCAGCAGCGCGATCTCGTCGTGACGTTCTCGGGCGATCGCCTGGCGAGCTGGACGGGGGCGGACAACCTGCCTTCGGAACTCGACCTGCTGGCCGATATCGACGGCGACCGCGGCGGCAAGAAGGCGAAGGCGGCCGCAGCGGCGAAGAAGGCCGCCGAGGCTGCCGCCGCCGCGAGCGCCGCGCAAGCGGCCGCGAGCGCGCCGGCGCCGGACGCTGTCGCCAGCCCGTCCACCGTGCCGGCGTCCGCTGCGGTGGTCGACCAGGATGCGAACGCGCAGGCCGCCCGCGCGGCGAACCGCGCGACCAACCAGGTGTCGGGGCAGGGTTCGGGTTCGCGCCGGTTCACGCCGGCCGCGAAAGCCTCGGCCGGCGCGCCGGTGCCGGGCGGCCAGCCGCCGGGCGCCGCGCCGGCGATCCAGCCGCAGTTCCAGTTCCATCGGCCGCCGCAGCCGAACGCGTCGAACGAGGCTGCACCGCCGGTCGGCCCGCAAGGCTCGGACAACCTGCAGAACCAGCCGCTCACCGCGCCGGCCCAGTAAGCAGCCGGCGTGCGGAAACAGGGCGGCATGCGCCGCCCGCTTTTATACCTGTCGTGTAGAAAGCCATGAAGATTGCGATTGCCGGGGCATCGGGCCGAATGGGCCGGATGCTGATCGAAGCCGTTCTCAACGATGCCGACGCGCAGCTCGTCGGCGCGCTCGACCGCGCCGATTCGCCGTTCCTCGGCCAGGACGCCGGCGCGTTCCTCGGCAAGGAAACCGGGGTCAAGCTGACCGCCGACCTCGACGCCGTGTTCGCGCAGGCCGACACCCTGATCGATTTCACGCGTCCGGAAGGCACGATGGCCCATATCGAGGCCGCGCTGCGCCACGACGTGAAGCTCGTGATCGGCACGACCGGCTTCACCGCCGAGCAGAAGGCCGAGTTGCAAGCGGCGGCGGGCAAGATCGGCATCGTGTTCGCGGCGAACATGAGCGTCGGCGTGAACGTCACGCTGAAGCTGCTCGAATTCGCGGCGAAGCATTTCTCGCATGGCTACGACATCGAGATCATCGAGGCGCATCACCGCCACAAGGTCGACGCGCCGTCGGGCACCGCGCTGATGATGGGCGAGGCCGTCGCCGGCGCGCTCGGGCGCTCGCTCGACGATTGCGCGGTGTACGGCCGCCACGGCGTGACGGGCGAGCGCGATCCGTCGTCGATCGGCTTTGCCGCGGTGCGCGGCGGCGACATCGTCGGCGATCACACCGTGCTGTTCGCCGGGATCGGCGAGCGCATCGAGATCACGCACAAGTCGTCGAGCCGCGTGTCGTACGCGCAGGGCGCGCTGCGCGCGGTCCACTTCCTGTCGGCGCGCGGCGCCGGCCTGTTCGACATGCAGGACGTGCTCGGCCTGCGCTGACACCACGGGGAAACTCCGATGGCGATACCCACCGGCGTTGTCCACTACCTCGAAAGCGGCGATGCGATCACGCATGCCGTCGCCTATGTGCTGCTGGCGATGTCCGTCGCCAGCTGGTGCTTCCTCCTCATGAAAGCCTGGCTCCTGGTCCGCGCGAAGCGGCAGGGGCCGCGCGCGCTTGCCGCGTTCTGGCGCGCGCCGTCGCTCGACGCGGGCATCGCCGCGCTCGCCGGCGCCGATCGCGAGCGCGTGTTCGTGCCGCTCGCCGAAGCCGCGCGCGATGCGGCTGACGACCACGACCCGGCTGCCCTGGCCGCGCGCGTCGAGCGCGGCGAACGCGTGCTGCGCGCGTTGCGGCACGCGATGCTGCGCTCGCAGCGGCGCCTCGAATTCGGCCAGGTGCTGCTCGCGTCGATCGGCAGCACCGCACCGTTCGTCGGGCTGCTCGGCACCGTGTGGGGCATCTACCACGCGCTCGGCAGCATCGCCGCGAGCGGGCAGGCGCAGATCGAGAACGTCGCGGGGCCGGTCGGCGAGGCGCTGATCATGACCGCGTTCGGGCTCGTCGTCGCGATTCCCGCGGTGCTGGCCTACAACATCCTCGGGCGGCTCGTGCGGCAGCTCGCCGAGGAACTCGACGGCTTCGCGCGCGACCTGCACGTGTTCGTGTGCGCGCAGGAAGCCTGACGCGTCCATTCCGGAGGAGCGACCATGGCATTCGGCGGACTCGAGCACCACAAGACGTCCGCGCCGATGGCGGAGATCAACATGACTCCGCTGATCGACGTGATGCTGGTGCTGCTCGTCATCTTCATCATCACCGCGCCGCTGATGACGCACGCGATCCGGCTCGACCTGCCGAAAGTCGCGGCCAGCGTCGCGCGCGACACGCCGCAATCCGTCACCTTGTCGATCGACGACGCGGGCAAGCTGTACTGGGACGACTCACCGGTCGCGCTCGATGCGCTGCCCGCGCGCTTCCGGGCCGCCGCCGCGGGCGGCGCGCCGCCCGAGTTGCGGCTGCGCGCGTCGCGTGCGACCCGCTACGACGTGATCGCGCAGGTGATGGGCGCCGCGCAGGCCGCCGGCCTCACGCGGATCGGCTTCGTGACCGACGTGCCGCCGCAGGCGGGCGGTTCCGCGGCGGCGCCCGCCGTGCCGGCCAACCGCTGAGCGGAGCCGGCGGGCCTGTCCCGGCCACGGGATCGGGCCGCACGCCGCAAGACCGGTCGAATGGGCCGGCGCGGACGGTATAATCAACGTTTTTCCCGGTTGGCAGGCTTTTTTCAGGTAACCCGGAATTTTCCAGGCTACCCGGGCATGCTGCGGGTTACCCGGAAAATGCCCGGCAACCGCGAACAGGTCCGGCTACAGCGAACCTGCAGGTCCGCCGGGCAAGCACGATTTTCGATCCACTCCTGCGCGCGCGCCGTCGCGTCGCTTAAAGCCTAGTCCGAACCACACCATGCACGAGAGATACGTACCCGCCGACGTCGAAGCCGCCGCCCAGGGCGACTGGCGCGCAGCCGACGCCTACAAGACGAAGGAAGATTCGCAGAAGCCGAAGTTCTACTGCGTGTCGATGCTGCCGTACCCGTCCGGCAAGCTGCACATGGGTCACGTGCGCAACTACACGATCAACGACGTGATGTACCGCTATCTGCGGATGAACGGCTACAACACGCTGATGCCGATGGGCTGGGACGCGTTCGGGATGCCGGCCGAGAACGCCGCGATGGCGAACGGCGTGCCGCCCGCGAAGTGGACCTACGACAACATCGACTACATGAAGGGCCAGATGCAGTCGATGGGCCTCGCGATCGACTGGTCGCGCGAAATCGCGACGTGCAAGCCCGACTACTACAAGTGGAACCAGTGGCTGTTCCTGAAGATGCTCGAAAAGGGCATCGCGTACAAGAAGACGGGCACCGTGAACTGGGACCCGGTCGACCAGACCGTGCTCGCGAACGAGCAGGTGATCGACGGCCGCGGCTGGCGGTCGGGCGCGCTCGTCGAGAAGCGCGAGATCCCGATGTACTACCTGCGCATCACGCAGTACGCGGATGAGCTGCTGAACGACCTCGACGGCCTCGGCTGGCCCGAGCGCGTGAAGATCATGCAGCAGAACTGGATCGGCAAGAGCTTCGGCGTGAACTTCGGCTTCCCGTACGAACTCGACGGCGAGAAGAAGCTGCTGCGCGTGTTCACGACGCGTGCCGACACGATCATGGGCGTCACGTTCTGCGCGATCGCGGCCGAGCATCCGCTCGCCACGCGCCTCGCGCAGGACAAGCCCGAGCTGCTCGCGTTCATCGACGAATGCAAGCGCGGCGGCGTCGCCGAGGCTGACGTCGCGACGATGGAGAAGAAGGGCGTCGCGACGGGCTTCTCGGTCACGCATCCGCTGACCGGCGAGCCGGTCGAGGTGTGGATCGGCAACTACGTGCTGATGAGCTATGGCGAAGGCGCGGTGATGGGCGTGCCGGGCCACGACGAGCGCGATTTCGCGTTCGCGAAGAAATACGACCTGCCGATCAAGCAGGTGATCTCGGCCGAAGGCCAGCAGTACTCGCTCGACGCCTGGCAGGAGTGGTACGGCGACAAGGAAACCGCGGTCTGCGTGAACAGCGGCAAGTACGACGGCCTGCACTATGCGGAAGCCGTCGACGCGGTCGCGGCCGACCTGAACGCCGGCGGCTTCGGCGACAAGCAGGTCACGTGGCGCCTGCGCGACTGGGGCGTGTCGCGCCAGCGCTACTGGGGCACGCCGATCCCGATCATCCACTGCCCGTCGTGCGGCGACGTGCCGGTGCCCGAGCAGGATCTGCCCGTCGTGCTGCCGGAAGACCTCGTGCCGGACGGCTCGGGCAACCCGCTCGCGAAGTCGGAAGCGTTCCTGAACTGCACGTGCCCGAAGTGCGGCGCGGCGGCCAAGCGCGAAACCGACACGATGGACACCTTCGTCGATTCGTCGTGGTACTTCTCGCGCTACACGGCGCCGGACGCCGAGACGATGGTCGACGCGCGCACCGACTACTGGATGCCGATGGACCAGTACATCGGCGGCATCGAGCACGCGATCCTGCACCTGCTGTATTCGCGCTTCTGGACCAAGGTGATGCGCGACCTCGGCCTCGTGAAGTTCGGCGAGCCGGCGAAGAACCTGCTCACGCAGGGCATGGTGCTGAACGAGACGTACTACCGCGAGGACGCATCGGGCAAGAAGACCTGGTACAACCCGCTCGACGTGACGGTCACGCACGACGACAAGGGCCGCCCGGTCGGCGCGACGCTGAACGCGGACGGCCAGCCGGTCGTGCTCGGCGGCATCGAGAAGATGTCGAAGTCGAAGAACAACGGTGTCGATCCGCAGCTGTTGATCGACCAGTACGGCGCGGATACCGCGCGCCTGTTCACGATGTTCGCCGCGCCGCCCGAGCAGCAGCTCGAGTGGTCGGGTGCGGGCGTCGAGGGCGCGAGCCGCTTCCTGCGCCGCGTGTGGAGCTTCGGCGCGACGAACCGCGAAGCGCTCGCCGCGCGCGCGGGCTTCGATGCGGCCGCGCTCGGTGACGCCGACAAGGCGCTGCGCCGCGAGATCTACAGCGTGCTGAAGCAGGCCGATTTCGACTACCAGCGCCTGCAGTACAACACGGTCGTGTCGGCCGCGATGAAGATGCTGAACGCGATCGACGGTGCGAAGGGCGCGACGCCCGGCGTGCTGCGTGAAACGTACGGCGTGCTGCTGCGCGTGCTGTACCCGGTCGTGCCGCACGTCACGTTCGAGCTGTGGAAGGCGCTGGGCTATGCGGACGAATTCGGCCCGCTGCTCGACGCACCGTGGCCGAAGGTCGACGAGGCCGCGCTCGAGCAGGCCGAGATCGAACTCGTGCTGCAGGTGAACGGCAAGGTGCGCGGCGCGCTGAAGGTGGCGAAGGACGCGAGCCGCGAGGCGATCGAAGCCGCGGCAGTGGCCGACGACGCGTTCGCGAAGTTCAGCGACGGCAAGCCGGCGAAGAAGATCGTCGTCGTGCCGGGCCGCCTCGTGAACATCGTCGTCTGACGGCCGCTGGCCATCGGACGTACCCAGAAGGAGCGAAGGTGATCCGCAGATCGTTTTTGATGCTCGCTGTCGGCAGCGCGGTTGCGCTGTCGGCATGCGGCTTCCAGTTGCGCGGCCAGCAGGACTACGCGTTCAAGCACCTGCTGATCGCCGGCGCGCCGGCGCCGGTCGAGGCGCGTCTCGTGCGCCTCGTCGAGGCCGGCAGCGACACGAAGATCGTCAAGTCGGCGGACGACGCCGACGCCGTGCTGACCATGTGGGAATCGCGTGGCCAGAACACGCTGACGCTCAACAAGTACGGTTCGGCGCAGGAATACGCGCTCTTCTATACGTTGCGTTATCAGTTGACGAGCAAGGACGGCACCGTGCTGATCCCGCCGAGCGCGATCGCGCTGAACCGCGCGATGACGTACAGCGATCAGTACACGAACGCGAAGGCGCAGGAAGCGGACCTCCTGTACGCCGACATGCAGAGCGACGCGGTCGACCAGCTGATGCGGCGTCTCGCGATCGTCCATTCGCTGACGCCGGCGCCGGAAGACGTGGTGCCGGGCGTCGCACCGCGCGCGCCGCTGCCGCCGCCGCCGCTCTGATCGACGGCGCACGTATCGATGCAACTGCGACTTGATGCGCTGGAGCCGCACCTCGCGAAGGGGTTGGCCGGGCTCTATACCGTCTACGGCGACGAGCCGCTGCTCGCGCAGGAAGCGTGCGACCGCATTCGTGCGGCCGCGCGCGCGGGCGGCTTCACCGAGCGTTCGGTGCATACGGTCGAGCGCGGCTTCGACTGGAGCGTGCTGCTCGGCGCGACCCAGGCGATGTCGCTGTTCGGCGAGCGCCAGCTGATCGAGCTGCGCATTCCGTCGGGCAAGCCCGGCAAGGAAGGCGCCGATGCGCTGAAGACGCTCGCGGCCACGCCGAACCCCGACGCGCTGATGCTCGTCACGCTGCCGCGTCTCGACGCGGCCACGCAGAAATCCGCGTGGTTCACCGCGCTGCAGAACGGCGGCGTCGCGCTGAAGATCGATCCGGTCGACCGCGCGCAGCTGCCGAACTGGATCGGCCAGCGCCTCGCGCTGCAGGGCCAGCGCGCCGCGCCCGGCGAGGACGGGCGGCGCGCGCTGCAGTTCATCGCCGAGCGCGTCGAAGGCAACCTGCTCGCCGCACACCAGGAAATCCAGAAGCTCGGGCTGCTGTATCCGCAGGGTGCGCTGTCGTTCGAGCAGGTGCACGACGCGGTGCTGAACGTTGCGCGTTACGACGTCTTCAAGCTGAACGAAGCCATGCTCGCCGGCGACGCCGCGCGGCTCGCGCGGATGATCGACGGGCTGAAGGGCGAGGGCGAGGCGATCGTGCTCGTGATGTGGGCCGTCGTCGAGGAATTGCGCACGCTGCTGCGGATCAAGCGCGGCACGACGGCCGGCAAGCCGCTGGCAACGCTGCTGCGCGAGAACCGCGTGTGGGGGCCGCGCGAGCGGCTGATCGGTCCCGCGCTGAATCGCGTGTCCGAAGCCGTGCTCGAGAAGGCGCTCGCATTTGCCGCGAAGCTCGACCGTCAGGTCAAGGGGCTCACGGCCGTCGCGCCGGGCCGCCGTACGCAGGACGAACCGCCGCCCGATCCGTGGGACGGGCTGTTCCAGCTCGCGATGACGGTGGCCGGTGCCCGCGGCGAGCGACCGCCGACCGCGGGGCGCGTGCGACGCTAAGTCCCGTTCGGGCCTTCAGCGCGCGCTGCGCAACCCGCTTACAATGTTTCGATGGCTGGCGCGGCCTTCCGGCCGCCGCCGCTCACGCTTCCCCACGAATTCATGCCGCCCCGCGCGGCGCGCTTCTCGAGTCACACGATGGATATCGATCAGTACATGACCGACCTGGGCCGTCGCGCCCGGCACGCTTCCCGCGCGATGGCGCGCGCCAGCACGGCGGCGAAGAACGCGGCGCTCGACGCCGTGGCGCGCGCGATCGAACGCGACGCACAGGTGCTGAAGGACGCGAATGCGCGCGATGTCGCCCGTGCCCGTGAAAAGGGGATGGATGCCGCGTTCGTCGATCGCCTGACGCTGTCGGACAAGGCGCTGAAGACGATGGTCGAGGGCTTGCGCCAGGTGGCGTCGCTGGCCGATCCGATCGGCGAGATCAGCAACCTCAAGTACCGCCCGAGCGGCATCCAGGTCGGCCAGATGCGCGTGCCGCTCGGCGTGATCGGCATCATCTACGAATCGCGCCCGAACGTGACGATCGACGCGGCGGCGCTGTGCCTGAAGTCGGGCAACGCGACGATCCTGCGCGGCGGCTCCGAGGCGCTCGAATCGAACGCGGCGCTCGCGAAGCTGATCGGCGAAGGGCTCGAGGCAGCCGGCCTGCCGCAGGACGCGGTGCAGGTCGTCGCGACGGCCGATCGCGCGGCGGTCGGCAAGCTGATCACGATGACCGAGTACGTCGACGTGATCGTGCCGCGCGGCGGCAAGAGCCTGATCGAGCGCCTGATCAACGAGGCGCGCGTGCCGATGATCAAGCACCTCGACGGCATCTGCCACGTGTACGTCGACGATCGCGCCGATCTCGCCAAGGCGCTGACCGTCTGCGACAACGCGAAGACGCACCGCTACGGCACCTGCAACACGATGGAGACGCTGCTCGTCGCGAGCGGCGTCGCGGCGACGCTGCTGCCGCCGCTCGGCAAGCTGTATCGCGACAAGCAGGTCGAACTGCGCGTCGACGCGGCCGCACGCGCGGTGCTCGCCGATGCGGGCGTCGGCCCGCTCGTCGATGCCACCGTGGAAGACTGGCACACCGAGTATCTCGCGCCGGTGCTCGCGATCAAGGTCGTCGACGGCCTCGACGCCGCGATCGAGCACATCAACCATTACGGCTCGCACCACACGGACGCGATCGTCACCGAGGATCACGACCGCGCGATGCGGTTCCTGCGCGAGGTCGATTCGGCGAGCGTGATGGTCAACGCATCGACGCGCTTCGCGGACGGCTTCGAATTCGGCCTCGGCGCGGAAATCGGCATCTCGAACGACAAGCTGCACGCACGCGGCCCCGTCGGCCTGGAAGGCTTGACGTCGCTGAAGTACGTCGTGCTCGGACACGGCGAAGGCCGCCAATAAACAGCGAGGCGCACAATCGATGGCGATGCTCTGGGTCAAGACGTTCCATATCGTTCTGATCGCCGCGTGGTTTGCAGGGTTGTTCTACCTGCCGCGCATCTACGTGAACCTGGCCATGGAAACCGATCCGGCCGCCGTGCGTCGCCTGCTGCTGATGGCGCGCAAGCTGTTCCGCTTCATGACGATGATCGCAGTGCCGGCGCTGGCCTGCGGGCTGTGGCTCTGGCTGTCGATCGGCATCGGGCAGGGGCAGGGCTGGATTCATGCGAAGGTGACGGTCGTGCTGCTGCTGATCGTCTATCACGCGTATTGCGGGTATCTGCTGCGGGTGTTCGAGCGCGGCGAGAACCGCCGCACCGACAAGTGGTATCGCGTGTTCAACGAGCTGCCGGTGCTCGGCATGCTCGCGGCGGTCGCGCTGGTCGTGATCAAGCCGTTCTGAGCGGCATCGCCGGCGAGGTTGCCGGCGATGCCTGATAGGCAAACGGCGCCCTGCGGGGCGCCGTTTGTCGTTTACGGTTTCTGTGCGCAGTCGGCGCAGCGTCTGCTCAATCCTTCGTGCCGTCGTCGATCCGGCGGCGCGTGATCGCCTCCTTCGCGCGGCCGACCCGTTCCATCAGCGCGGGGCCGCGTGACAGCGCGACGCCGACCGCGAGGATGTCGCCGATCGCGAGATGCGACATCCGCGACGTCATCGGCGAGAACACGTCCGTTTCCTCCGCGACGTTCGACGCGAGACTCACCGTCGCGAGCTTCGCGAGCGGCGAATGGCTCTGCGTGATCGCGACGACCTTCGCGCCGCATGCGAGCGCGGAGCGCGCGGCGTCGACGATGTCACGCGTGCGGCCGGTGTTCGAGATCGCGACGACGACGTCGTGCGGGCCGAGCAGCGCCGACGACATCGAGAACGTGTGCGGATCCGAATACGCGACGCTCGGCACGCCGAGCCGGAAGAACTTGTGCTGGATGTCCTGCGCGGCGATGCCCGAGCCGCCGGCGCCGTAGAACTCGATCCGCGACGCGTTCGACAGCAGCCCGATCGCCTCGGCGACGCTGCCGGCGGACAGGCTGTTGCGCACCTCGATCAGTGCACCGATCGTGCGGTCGAACACCTTGCCGATGATGCCGGGCGCCGGTTCGTCGGGCTCGACGTCGCGATAGACCGACGACACGCCCGGCGCGACGCTCTGCGCGAGCCGGATCTTGAATTCGCGAAAGCCGCTACAGCCGAGCGCCTGGCAGAAGCGGGCGATCGTCGGCTGGCTGACGCCCGCGCGCGTCGACAGCTCGGTCATCGCGAGGTCGAGCACCTCGCGCGGCGCGGCGAGGATGTAGTCGGCGAGCTTGCGCTCGGACGGGCGCAACTCGGCGCGGATCGCTTCAATGCGGGGCAGCATGGGACGGCAGGCAGAAATCGGGTTCGGATGAGCGAGTGTATCGCAATCGAATTGTAGAAAATCTACAAGAAAATACTAGCGTGGGCGCAGTACTTTCAGTGAGGTGGGTTAGGGTTTTCACTAGGTTGCGCCTTACTGGTAGCGGGAATGGGGGTTGCGGGTCGACGAATCCGCATTGCATGCTTGTAGTTTTTCTACTAGACTGGCTTCGTTCTGTCGACGCATTCGACCGTCCCCACGATTCCAACCGCCGGTGTCGGCCGGCATACAGGAGCGCCCAGCATGACGTCGCTGCACCCCACTCTGGCGAAGGTCACCGAACGCGTGATCGCCCGCAGCCAATCGACCCGTTCCGCCTATCTGCAGCGCATCGACGGCGCGCAGGGCAAGTTCCCGGCACGCGGCGCGCTATCGTGCGCGAACCTCGCGCACGGCTTCGCCGGCCTCGAGGGTAACGACAAGTTCTCGATCAAGGCGATCCGCGAGCCGAACATCGGCATCGTGTCCTCGTACAACGAGATGCTGTCCGCGCATGCGCCGTACAAGGAGTTCCCCGAGATCATCAAGGCGGCCGCGCGCGAGAACGGCGGGGTCGCGCAGTTCGCGGGCGGCGTGCCGGCGATGTGCGACGGCGTCACGCAGGGCAACCCGGGGATGGAGCTGTCGCTGTTCTCGCGCGAGGCGATCGCGATGGGCACGGCGATCGCGCTCACGCACAACATGTTCGACGCGGCGCTCTGCCTCGGCATCTGCGACAAGATCGTGCCGGGTTTGCTGATCGGCGCGCTGCAGTTCGGCCACCTGCCGACGATCTTCGTGCCGGCCGGCCCGATGACGAGCGGCCTGTCGAACGACGACAAGGCGAAGATCCGCCAGCAGTTCGCGACCGGCCAGGTCGGCCGCGACGCGCTGCTCGAAGCCGAATCCGCCGCCTATCACGGCCACGGCACCTGCACGTTCTACGGCACCGCGAACAGCAACCAGATGCTGATGGAGCTGATGGGGCTGCATCTGCCGGGCTCGGCATTCGTCCACCCGCACACGCCGCTGCGCACCGCGCTCACCGCCGAGGCTGCGCGCCGCGTGCTCGACCTGACCGTCGAGCGCGGCCACTACACGCCGATCGGCCACGTGATCGACGAGAAGGCGATCGTCAACGGGATCGTCGCGCTGCTCGCGACGGGCGGCTCGACCAACCACACGCTGCACCTCGTCGCGATCGCGCGCGCGGCCGGCATCCTGATCGACTGGAACGATTTCGACGAACTGTCGGCCGTCGTGCCGCTGCTCGCGAAGATCTACCCGAACGGCAAGGCCGACGTGAACCATTTCCACGCGGCGGGCGGCGTGGCCTTCCTGGTACGCAACCTGCTCGAAGGCGGGCTGCTGCACGAGGACGTGACGACGGTCGCCGGCAAGGGTCTCGCGCACTACACGAAGGAGCCGAAGCTGATCGACGGCAAGCTGACGTGGGTCGACGGCGCGGCCGAGAGCCACGACACGAAGGTGCTGCGCGGCATCCGCGACCCGTTCCAGCCGGACGGTGGCCTGCGCCTGATGCAGGGCCGCCTCGGCCGCGGCGTGATCAAGATTTCGGCGGTCGCGCCCGAGCACCGCAAGGTGACGGCGCCCGCGATCGTGTTCGATTCGCAGGAGGCCGTGCAGGAAGCATTCGATCGCGGCGAGCTGAAGCGCGATTTCGTCGCGGTGGTGCGCTTCCAGGGCGCGCGCGCGAACGGGATGCCCGAGCTGCACCGTTTGACGCCGCTGCTCGGCGTGCTGCAGGATCAGGGCTTCCACGTCGCGCTGGTTACCGACGGCCGCATGTCGGGCGCGTCGGGCAAGGTGCCGGCCGTGATCCACGTATCGCCGGAAGCGCTGCTGGCCGGCCCGCTCGGCAAGGTGAAGACGGGCGATACGCTCGTGATCGACGCGGAAGCCGGCGTGCTCGACATCGAGGTCGACGCCGCCGAGTGGCAGGCGCGCCCGGTCGCGCAGCCGCTGCACCAGGCCGAGAACGAGGTCGGTTTCGGGCGTGAACTGTTCGGCGTGTTCCGCGCGGCCGCCGCGCCGGCCGAGCAGGGCGCATCGGTTTTCGGCGCGCTGGTCGGCGAAACGGCCGCCCACGTCGCCGCATGAATTTCAAGGAGCCAATTCAATGAAGACGATTGCTGAAATCGTGAAGCTGGGCCCGGTCATCCCGGTGCTCGCATTCGACTCGGTCGAGCAGGGCGAACACGTGTCGCGTGCGCTGCACGCAGGCGGCGTGAAGGTGCTCGAGATCACGCTGCGCACGCCGGCCGGCCTGGAAGCGATCCAGCGCGCCAGCCAGCTCGCGGACGACATCGTCGTCGGCGTCGGCACGATCACGAAGCCCGAGCATTGCGAGCAGGCCAAGCGCGCGGGCGCGAAGTTCGGCGTGTCGCCGGGCCTGACGAAGGAGCTGCACCTCGCGTCGCTCGACGCGGGCCTGCCGCTGCTGCCGGGCGTGATGACGCCGAGCGACATCATCCAGGCGCTCGAATTCGGCTACGAGATCGTGAAGTTCTTCCCCGCGCAGCAAGCGGGCGGCGTGCCGATGCTGCAGGCGTTCCACGGCCCGTTCCCGGCGCTGAAGTTCTGCCCGACCGGCGGCATCACCGTCGAAACCGCGCCGAATTTCCTGAAACTGCCGAACGTCGTGTGCGTCGGCGGCTCGTGGCTCACGCCGAAAGCCGCGCTCGCCGCGCAGGACTGGGCCGAAGTCACGCGCCTCGCGCAAGCCGCGAGCCAGCTTTCCCGATAAGACTTGTACGAGATGACGGTTTGACCCTCGGAAAGCGAGCCTTAGTGCTTGTTTTACCGAGGGTTTTTGCTGATGGAACCGGTTCTATCCGTGGACCGTAAAGATAAGTAAAATTCAGCGTCCTGACGGGGTGGGTACCCCCCGTGTTTCGGAGACCTGCATAGCCGGGCATACTCGCAACAGCTCGCCCGGTTCGAACAATTCTAGGAGGAGTGCCACATGGGGGCTGTCCAAGGCAGCATGCTGCTCGTATTCACGCTGATCGCGATTGCCGCGCTGATCCTGATGATCGCGCGCTACAAGATCTACCCGTTCCTGGTGCTGATCATCGTGTCGCTCGGCCTCGGCCTGGCCGTCGGCATGCCGATGGACAAGATCGTCAAGTCGTTCGAGACGGGCACCGGCGGTACGCTCGGCCACATCGCGATCGTCGTCGGCCTCGGCACGATGCTCGGCAAGATGATGGCCGAATCGGGCGGCGCCGAACGGATCGCGACCACGCTGATCGACTGGTTCGGTGAAAAGAACATCCACTGGGCGATGATGTTCGTCGCGATCATCGTCGGCCTGCCGGTGTTCTTCGAAGTCGGCTTCGTGCTGCTGATCCCGATCGCGTTCAACGTCGCGAAGCGCACCGGCAAGTCGCTGCTCGTCGTCGGCCTGCCGATGGTGGCCGGCCTGTCCGTCGTGCACGGCCTGATCCCGCCGCACCCGGCCGCGCTGCTGGCCGTTCAGCAATACGGCGCCGATATCGGCAAGACGATCGCGTTCGGCCTGATCGTCGGCGTGCCGACCGCGATCATCGCGGGCCCGCTGTTCGCGCTGACGATCTCGAAGTTCGTGAAGCTGCCGGAGAACAACCCGCTCGCCGCGCAGTTCGTCGACTCGCGCGCGAACGGTGAAAAGCGCGAACTGCCGAGCTTCGGCATCACGCTGTTCACGATCCTGCTGCCCGTCGTGCTGATGCTCGTCGGCAGCTGGGCCGACCTGGTGTTCACGCCGAAGTCGCTGCCGAACAACCTGCTGCGCTTTGCCGGCAACTCGGACGTCGCGCTGCTGATCGCCGTGCTCGTGAGCTTCTTCACGTTCGGCAAGCTGCAGGGCTTCAACCGCGACCAGATCCAGAAGTTCTGCGGCGAATGCCTGGCACCGATCGCGGGCATCACGCTGATCGTCGGCGCGGGCGGCGGCTTCGGCGGCGTCCTGCGCGACAGCGGGATTTCGCAGCAGATCGTCGAGACCGCGAAGCACGCGCACCTGTCGCCGCTGCTGCTCGGCTGGTTCGTCGCCGCGCTGATGCGTCTCGCGACGGGTTCGGCGACGGTCGCGATGACGACGGCCTGCGGCATCGTCGCGCCGATCGCGGCGGCGTCCGGCGCGGCGGTCAGCCCGGAACTGCTGGTGCTCGCCACCGGCTCGGGCTCGCTGATCTTCTCGCACGTGAACGACGGCGGCTTCTGGCTGATCAAGGAATACTTCGGGATGACGGTCGGTCAGACGTTCAAGACCTGGTCGTTGCTCGAAACGATCATCTCGGTGCTCGGCCTCGGCTTTACACTGCTGCTGAGCATGGTTCTGTAACAAGGGGTAGTCAATGATTCTGATCGCAATGGGCGTGTCGGGCGCCGGCAAGTCGCTGATCGGCGAAATGCTGGCGGAACGCCTGTCGTGCAGCTATACCGATGGCGACGCGTTTCACAGCGCGGCGAACAAGGAAAAGATGCACCACGGCATTCCGCTGACCGACGACGACCGCTGGCCGTGGCTGCGCACGATCCGCGCGGCCATCGAGGAAAAGCAGCGTGCCGGTGAGACGGCCGTGTTCACGTGCTCGTCGCTGAAGCGGTCGTACCGCGACGTGCTGCGCGGCACCGACACCGACGTGCGGTTCGTGTATCTGAAGGGTTCGTTCGAGGTGTTGCACGAGCGCCTGAAGAGCCGCACCGGCCATTTCTTCGATCCGTCGCTGCTGAAGAGCCAGCTGGACACGCTCGAGGAGCCGGGCCCGGACGAAGCGATCGAGGTCAGCATCGAGCTGACGCCCGAGCAGATCGTCGATCAGGTCATGCTGAAGATCGGCATCGCGCAGCAGCACTGAGCGCGGTTCGCGGCAATCGTCATGGAAAAGGCGCCTTCGGGCGCCTTTTTCGTTGGCGGCTCGTCTTCGCGGGCCGGTCAGGCCGCGGGCGCCTGCTTCGCGATGCCGTCGAGCAGCACGTCGAGCATCGTGTCGTGCACGGCGGCCGGATCGAGCTGCGCATAGAGCGGGGCGGCCGCCTTGACGAGCGGATGCGCGGCGTCGGACAGCGCTGCCATTTCCGCGAGCTCGACGTCGTTCGCGGCGCGCGTGAGGCCGCCGGCTTCGGCCGCGGCCAGCCCGATCACGCTCGCATACCAGCCGACGCACACCGACGGCAGCGCCGCGCGCGGGATGCCGGCGTCGGCCAGCGCGCGATGCACGGCCTCGATGTGCGCGAGATCGGCCGGCCCGGTGCTCATGTGCCGCTGCAGCAGCGCGAACGCCGCCGGGTAGCGCAGCGCGAGCGCGCGGTACTGGCGAGCGAGGTCGCGCAGCCGTTCGCGCCACGGCAGCGCGGCGTCGACCGGCACGAGCGAGCGCGACAGCGCGTTCGCGATCGCACGGCTCAGGCCTTCCTTCGACTTGAAGTGGTACAGCACGCTCATCGGGTCGCAGCCGACCGACTGCGCGAGCTTGCGCACGCTGAACGCGGCTTCGCCGACGTCTTCGAGCAGCGCGAGCGCGGCCGCGACGATCGCATCCTTGTCGAGGCCGCGCGGGCCCTGGGCGGGTTTGTCTTTCATCGATGCGGGCTGGCGAGCCGGTGCGGCACCGGCTGTAAACTTGACGAAAGCTTATTCTACACTGTAGAATTATTTCTGCGGTGTAGAAATTGGGTGTCCCGGCACCTTTCAATACGTGCTTTCGCACAGTCCGGGATCCAGGCGGCACGAGCGTGCCGCCGTCAACACGGGCCATCACGCCCCTTTTCTCGTTGACACCCATGTGGAACCGGCTGCCCCACCCGCGAAGCCTCGACGCAACGAGGCCCTTCGACAGGCGGCCCAAGACCATGCAAGTGCAATCATGACTTTCAACAATCCATCCCTGATCCAGGGCGAATCGCGTTTCGAACAAACGCAACTGAACATCGAAAAAGACAACTGGAACTGGTGCGACCCGGCCCGCTACGACGGCGAGCGCCCGGCGAACTGGTATGAAGCGTCGCTGTCACGCCACGCGAACAGCGCGCCGCTCGCGCACGACGCCGTCTGCGACGTGCTCGTGATCGGCGCGGGCCTGCTCGGCGCATCGGCCGCCCTGCATCTCGCGGAAGCGGGTGTCGACACGATCCTCGTCGACAAGCACCACGTCGGCTCGGCCGCATCGGGCCGCAACGGCGGGCAGCTCACGCCCGGCCTCGCGCGCTGGGAAGCCGCCGACATGATCGACTACCTGTCCCACGACGACGCGAAGCGGCTGTGGCGCTTCGCGTCGGCCGAATCGATGGACCTGATCGATGCGATCGGCGCACGTTACGCGCTCGAGCTCGACCGCAAGCGCGGCCACATCACCGCGGCGGTTCACCCGGGCCACATGAGCGCGCTGCTGGACGGCGCGGATGCGCGCCGTCATCTCGGCGACGCGGGCGTGACGCTCGTCGGCCGCCATCAGCTGCATGACGACTACGTGCGCTCGGGGCTGTACCACGGTGCGGCGATCGACGCGATCGGCGGACAGATTCATCCGCTCGCGCTGGTGCGCGGCCTCGTGCACGGCTTCCGGCTGAACGGCGGCGCGCTGTTCGAGGGCACCGAGGTGCTCGAGCTCGACGAGACGCCGGAGGGCGTCGTCGCGACGACGCCGGGCGGCACGATCACCGCGCGCCGCGGCGTCGTGCTCGCGCTGCACAACACGACGTTCCGGCTGCTCGACGACGGCGCGGCGACCACGGTGCCGTTCTTTACCTACGTGAGCGTGACGGCGCCGCTCGACGTCGACGTCGCGACGCTGATGCCGGCCGGCATGCCCGTGTACGACACGCAGTTCCAGATCGACTATTACCGGCCGGTCCGCGGCAACCGCCTGCTGTTCGGCGGGCAGGGCACCGGCACGTGCTGGGCGCAGCCCGACGTGAACGCGTACCTGCTGACGCGGCTGAACACGGTGTTCCCGCAGCACGACGGCCGTTTCGCGCTCGACTACTGCTGGAGCGGCGTCAGCGACTTCACGCTGAACGGCGCGACCGACAGCCGCAAGACCGACGGCCGTGTGCCGATGTACATGGTGCAGGGCTGGAGCGGCCACGGCGTCGCGCAGACGGTGCGGATCGGCAAGGCGATCTGCGACGATTTCGTCGGCCGTAACGACGATTTCTCGATGCTGACCGGCATCGACCATCGCGCGATTCCGCTCGGCCGCCAGTTGTCGCCGATCGCGATTCCCGCCGCGAAGGCCGCGATGAGTGTGATGAGCGCGCTCAACCCGGGGCGGATGATCTCGTTCTGATGCTGCCGCGGCAGGCAACGAAAAAAGCCCGATGCGAGCAATCGCATCGGGCTTTTTTACGTGCGCAGACGGCGGCGCTTACGCGATCCGCTTCGCGAGTTCGACGGCCTTGCCGATGTACGACGCGGGCGTCATCGCGAGCAGGAGATCCTTCGCGTCTTGCGGGATCGCGAGCGTGCCGACGAATTCCTGCAGCGCTTCGCGCGTGATGCCCTTGCCGCGCGTCAGTTCCTTCAGCTGCTCGTACGGGTTCTCGATGCCGTAGCGGCGCATCACCGTCTGCACCGGCTCGGCGAGCACTTCCCAGCAGTTGTCGAGGTCTTCGTTCAGGCGCTGCGGATTCACTTCGAGCTTGTCGAGGCCGCGGATCAGCGAGTCGTACGCGAGCAGCGAGTAGCCGAGCGCGACGCCCATGTTGCGCAGCACCGTCGAGTCGGTCAGGTCGCGCTGCCAGCGCGACACCGGCAGCTTGTCGGCGAGGTGGCGCAGCGTCGCGTTCGCGAGGCCGAGGTTGCCTTCCGAGTTCTCGAAGTCGATCGGGTTGACCTTGTGCGGCATCGTCGACGAGCCGATTTCACCGGCCTTCGTCTTCTGCTTGAAGTAGCCGACCGAGATGTAGCCCCACACGTCGCGGTCGAGGTCGAGCAGGATCGTGTTCGCGCGCGCCACGGCGTCGAACAGCTCGGCCATGTAGTCGTGCGGCTCGATCTGGATCGTGTACGGGTTGAACGTGAGCTTCAGGCGGTTCTCGATCACGTCGCGCGAGAACGCTTCCCAGTCGAATTCCGGATACGCCGACAGATGCGCGTTGAAGTTGCCGACCGCGCCGTTCATCTTGCCGAGGATCTCGACCTTCTCGATGCGCGTGATCGCACGGGCGAGGCGGGCCGCGACGTTCGCGAGTTCCTTGCCGAGCGTCGTCGGGCTGGCCGGCTGGCCGTGCGTGCGCGACAGCATCGGCTGCTCGGCGTGCGCGTGCGCGAGTGCGACGAGGCGCTGGTAGACCGTGCGCAGGGCCGGCAGGATCACGTGCTCGCGCGCACCGGCGAGCATCATGCCGTGCGACGTGTTGTTGATGTCTTCCGACGTGCACGCGAAGTGGATGAATTCGCTGGCCTTTTCGAGTTCTTCCTGGCCCTTCACCGATTCCTTCAGCCAGTATTCGACGGCCTTCACGTCGTGGTTCGTCACGCGCTCGATGTCCTTGATGCGGGCGGCGTCGTGCGCGGTGAAGCGCTCGGCGAGCTGCAGCAGGAACTGTTCGGACGCATCGGAGAAGCGCGGGACTTCCGCGAAGCCGGCGCGCGACAGCGCGATCAGCCAGTGCACCTCGACGGTGACGCGGTGGCGCATGAAGGCGGCTTCGGAGAGCCAGTCGCGCAGCGCTTCGGTCTTGCTGGCGTAGCGGCCGTCGATGGGC
The DNA here is from genome assembly GCF_002223055.1 of Burkholderia sp. HI2500. Classification (NCBI taxonomy): domain Bacteria; kingdom Pseudomonadati; phylum Pseudomonadota; class Betaproteobacteria; order Burkholderiales; family Burkholderiaceae; genus Burkholderia; species Burkholderia sp. HI2500. The sequence continues at coordinate 132,055 of NZ_NKFL01000004.1, forward strand.
GAAAGCGCGGTGAGGGCGAAAAGCGTATCGGGACGAGTGTCGGACATGATCGGGCGGGCCTTGGGGCCGGGTCGAGCGAGGGGAGGGAGAATCCGGCATTTTACCATTGGCGCGGGACGATCCCGGCCGCGCGCGGCCGGCGGGCGCCGCCGCGCGCGGATACCGCGCCGGCGCGCGTGCGCGGCAGGGCGCCGGGCCGCTCGCCGCGCCGCCGGCGGGGCCCGCCCGCCGGTAGAATGCAGGCTTCTTCCCGACTGCCGCCCGCCGCGCCCGCCTGCATGGAACTGAAATGGCTCGAAGACTTCGTTTCGCTCGCGGAAACGCGCAGCTTTAGCCGGTCCGCCGAGCTGCGGCACGTGTCGCAGCCGGCGTTTTCGCGGCGCATCCAGGCGCTCGAGGCATGGCTCGCGACCGAACTGATCGATCGTTCGGTCTATCCGACGCGGCTCACGCAGGCCGGGCAGATCTTCTACGAACAGGCGCTGACGATGCTGTCGCAGGCGCACGAGGCGCGCACGCTGCTGCGCGGCCACGTCGGCGCGCCGGTGCCGACGATCGAGTTCGCGGTGCCGCACACGCTGTCGCTCACGTATTTCCCGCGCTGGCTGCAGCGGATCGAGGCGAAGATGGGTCAGGTCCACACGCGGCTGCGCGCGCTGAACGTGCACGATGCGGTGCTGTCGCTCGTCGAGGGGGGCTGCGATCTCGTGATGGGCTACCACCACCCGAGCCATCCGGTCGCGCTCGACCCGGCGCGCTACGACATGCTGATTCTCGGCAGCGAGCCGATCAGCCCGTTCTCGGCGCCGGGCCGCGCGGGGCGGCCGCGCTATACGCTGCCCGGCACGGCCGACGCGCGCGTGCCGTACCTGTCCTATACGCCGAACGCGTATCTCGGCCGGATGACGGAAGTCATCGTCGCGAATGCGACGACACCGCTGTTCCTCGATCGCGTCTACGAGACCGACATGGCCGAAGGGCTGAAGGCGATGGCGCTCGCGGGCCACGGGGTCGCGTTCCTGCCGCACAGCGCGGTCGAGGATGCGGTCGCGGGCGGCCGCCTGATCCGGCTCGACCGGTCGGTGCGCGGCGGCGCGCACCCGTTCACGCTGACGATGGAGATCCGGCTGTACTGCGACAAGCTCGCGCTGCAGGGCGACGATCCCCGCCAGAAGCTCGTGCGTGCGCTGTGGGACGTCGTGCGCGACGAATTGCGCGAAACCGCGGGTTAACCGCGGGCGGTTAACCGCCGGCCTGCTGTCGTCGAGCTTGCGAAGCCTGTCGGACGGCTGTCCGGCGGCCGTCCCGCCGCCAGGAAACACGATTTTTCACGTACGCGATGCACGATCGATCGCGGGCGTTCTTGCGCAAATCGACCGCGGATTTGCGAAAAATCGCGATCATGCAAGAAACGCATAATCGAATAAGCAAACGGCATTGGATAAAAAAAACGGGTTTTTCGACAATGTGCGCACCTGTTGACCGTTGGAGCATCCATGTCTTCGCAATTGCAGTCCATCCCGTCCTACCTGCACGCCGACGATCTCGGCCCGTGGGGCAACTACCTTCAGCAAGTCGATCGCGTCGCGCCGTATCTCGGCTCGCTGTCGCGCTGGCTCGAAACGCTGAAGCGCCCGAAGCGCATCCTGATCGTCGACTGCCCCATCGAGCTCGATAACGGGACCGTCGCGCACTTCGAAGGCTATCGCGTGCAGCACAACGTGTCGCGCGGCCCGGGCAAGGGCGGCGTGCGCTACCACCAGGACGTGACGCTGTCGGAAGTGATGGCACTGTCCGCATGGATGTCGGTCAAGAACGCGGCCGTGAACGTGCCGTACGGCGGCGCGAAGGGCGGTATCCGCGTCGACCCGCGCAAGCTGTCGCGTGGTGAGCTCGAGCGCGTGACGCGCCGCTACACCAGCGAAATCGGCATCATCATCGGCCCGAACACCGACATTCCGGCGCCGGACGTCAACACCAACGAACAGGTGATGGCGTGGATGATGGACACGTACTCGATGAACCAGGGCCAGACGTCGACCGGCGTCGTGACCGGCAAGCCGATCGCGCTCGGCGGTTCGCTCGGCCGCAAGGAAGCAACGGGCCGCGGCGTGTTCGTCGTCGGCAGCGAAGCGGCGAAGAAGAAGGGCCTCGAGATCGAAGGCGCACGCATCGCGGTGCAGGGCTTCGGCAACGTCGGCGGCATCGCGGCGAAGCTGTTCCAGGAAGCGGGTGCGAAGGTGATCGCGGTGCAGGATCACACGGGCACGATCTACCAGCCGGCCGGTCTGGATTCGAACAAGCTGCTCGACCACGTCGCACGCACGGGCGGCGTCGCGGGCTTCGAAGGCGCGGAGCCGATGCCGAATGACGAGTTCTGGACGGTCGAAACCGACATCCTGATCCCGGCGGCACTGGAAAACCAGATCACCGAGAAGAACGCAGGGAAGATCCGCACGAAGATCATCGTCGAAGGCGCGAACGGCCCGACGACGACGGCGGCGGACGACATCCTGACCGCGAACGGCGTGCTGGTGATTCCGGACGTGATCGCGAACGCGGGTGGCGTGACCGTGTCGTACTTCGAATGGGTGCAGGATTTCTCGAGCTTCTTCTGGACGGAAGACGAGATCAACCACCGTCTCGAACGCGTGATGCGCGAAGCGTTCTCCGGCGTGTGGGCGGTCGCGGAAGAGCACAAGGTGTCGGTGCGTACCGCAGCGTTCATCGTTGCGTGCAAGCGCATCCTGATGGCGCGCGAAATGCGCGGCCTGTACCCCTGATCGGCAGTTGCCGATTTCAGATCGGTTGACTACGATCAATCCATGACGCAATCCATCCGGTTGCGTGCATGAACCCTCGCGGGCGGTGCCGAATTCGGCATCGCCCGCGCGCGCATTCAGGCGCCGGAAGGGGCGCCCGAAGCCGGGAGGAAGGCTTCGCGCAGCGCGATTCGTAGTGCGGTAAACAACCAGTACTTTCAAAAATATTACTTTGATACACTGGCGCGGGTTTTAGCCAAGGAGATGACCAAAATGAAATACCAAAAGGCAGTCCTGATGTTCGCGGCGCTTTGCGCGTTCGCAAGCGGCGCGCATGCTCAGGAGACGGGCACGCTGAAGAAGATCAAGGACACGGGCGTGATCGCGCTGGGGCACCGCGAATCGTCGATTCCGTTCTCCTACTACGACCAGAACCAGCAGGTAGTCGGCTATTCGCGCGAATTCCAGCTGAAGGTGGTCGACGCGGTGAAGAAGAAGCTGAACCTGCCGAACCTGCAGGTGAAGAACATTCCGGTCACGTCGCAGAACCGCATCCCGCTCGTGCAGAACGGCACGGTCGACATCGAGTGCGGCTCGACCACCAACAACGCGGAACGCCAGCAGCAGGCCTCGTTCTCCGACACGATCTTCGTGATCGGCACGCGCCTGATGACGAAGAAGGATTCGGGCGTCAAGGATTTCGCCGACCTGAAGGGCAAGACGGTCGTGACCACCGCCGGCACGACGTCGGAGCGCCTGCTGCGCAAGATGAACAACGACAAGCAGCTCGGCATGAACATCATCAGCGCGAAGGATCACGGCGATTCGTTCAATACGCTGGAATCGGGCCGCGCGGTCGCGTTCATGATGGATGACGCGCTGCTCGCGGGCGAACGCGCGAAGGCGAAGCAGCCGGGCGAGTGGGTGATCGTCGGCACGCCGCAATCGGAAGAGGCGTACGGCTGCATGATGCGCAAGGGCGATGCGGACTTCAAGAAGGTCGTCGACGACGCGATCTCGCAAGTCGAGAAGTCGGGCGAAGCCGCGAAGATCTACGCGAAGTGGTTCGAGAACCCGATCCCGCCGAAGGGGCTGAACCTCAACTTCCCGCTGTCCGATTCGATGAAGAAGCTGTACGCGAACCCGAACGACAAGGCGCTCGACTGACCGCACGGCCGTTGATGCAGAAATGACGCTAATGAGACGGAAGAGGCCCCGCTTCTTCCGTCTCTTTTTGCTGGAGTCTTGCCCATGTCTTACCACTGGAACTGGGGCATCTTCCTGAGCCCCGTATCGACCGGCGAGCCGACGACTTATTTCGGATGGCTGATGTCCGGCTTCTGGGTGACCATCGAAGTGTCGCTCGTCGCCTGGGTCATCGCGCTGATCGTCGGTTCGCTGTTCGGCGTGCTGCGCACCGTGCCGAACAAATGGCTGTCCGCGATCGGCACCCTGTACGTGTCGATCTTCCGGAACATTCCGCTGATCGTGCAGTTCTTCATCTGGTATCTCGTGATACCGGAGCTGCTGCCCGCGTCGATCGGCACCTGGATCAAGCAGTTGCCGCCCGCCACGCAGTTCTTTACCGCGTCGATCATCTGTCTCGGCCTGTTCACGGGCGCGCGCGTGTGCGAACAGGTGCGCTCGGGGATCAACGCGCTGCCGAAGGGCCAGCGCGCCGCCGGTCTCGCGATGGGCTTCACGCAATGGCAGACGTACCGCTACGTGCTGCTGCCCGTTGCGTACCGGATCATCGTGCCGCCGCTCACGTCGGAATTCCTGAACATCTTCAAGAACTCCGCCGTCGCGTCGACGATCGGCCTGCTCGACCTGTCCGCGCAGGCGCGCCAGCTCGTCGACTACACCGCGCAGACGTATGAATCGTTCATCGCGGTGACGCTCGCCTACGTGATCATCAACCTCGTCGTGATGGCGTTCATGCGCTGGATCGAAGGCCGTACGCGGCTGCCCGGCTATATCGGAGGCAAGTGATGCATCAGTTCGACTGGAGTAGTATTCCCGGCGCGCTGCCGACGCTGTGGACGGGGGCGGTCGTCACGTTCCAGATCACGCTGATCGCGATCGTGGTCGGGATCGTCTGGGGCACGCTGCTCGCGCTGCTGCGGCTGTCCGGCGTGACGCCGCTCGCATGGTTCGCGAAAGCGTACGTGACGGTGTTCCGTTCGATCCCGCTCGTGATGGTGCTGCTGTGGTTCTTCCTGATCGTGCCGCAGCTGCTGCAGGGCGTGCTCGGGTTGTCGCCGACGATCGACATCCGTCTCGCCTCGGCGATGGTCGCGTTCTCGCTGTTCGAAGCCGCGTATTATTCCGAGATCATCCGCGCCGGCATCCAGGCGGTGCCGCGCGGGCAGGTGAATGCCGCGTTCGCGCTCGGCATGAACTACGCGCAGGCGATGCGCCTCGTGATCCTGCCGCAGGCGTTCCGCGCGATGGTGCCGCTGCTGCTCACGCAGGCGATCGTCCTGTTCCAGGATACGTCGCTCGTGTACGTGATCAGTCTCGCGGACTTCTTCCGCACGGCGGCCAACATCGGCGATCGCGACGGCACGACCGTCGAGATGGTCCTGTTCGCCGGCGCATGCTATTTCGTGATTTGCTCGTTGGCGTCTGCACTCGTCAAGGGTCTCCAGAAAAAGGTCACAAGATGATTTCCATCAAGAACGTTTCGAAGTGGTACGGCCAGTTTCAGGTTCTCACCGACTGCACGACCGAGGTCAAGAAAGGCGAAGTGGTCGTCGTGTGCGGCCCGTCGGGCTCGGGTAAATCCACGCTGATCAAGACCGTGAACGGCCTCGAGCCGTTCCAGCAGGGCGAGATCCTCGTGAACGGCCAGTCGGTCGGCGACAAGAAGACGAACCTGTCGAAGCTGCGCTCGAAGGTCGGGATGGTGTTCCAGCATTTCGAGCTGTTCCCGCACCTGTCGATTACCGAGAACCTGACGCTCGCGCAGATCAAGGTGCTCGGCCGCGGCAAGGACGAGGCGAACGAGAAGGGCATGAAGCTGCTCGACCGAGTCGGCCTGAAGGCGCATGCGCACAAGTTCCCGGGCCAGCTGTCGGGCGGCCAGCAGCAGCGTGTCGCGATCGCGCGCGCGCTGTCGATGGATCCGATCGCGATGCTGTTCGACGAGCCGACGTCCGCGCTCGACCCCGAGATGATCAACGAAGTGCTCGACGTGATGGTCGAACTCGCGCAGGAAGGGATGACGATGATGGTCGTCACGCACGAGATGGGCTTCGCGAAGAAGGTCGCGCACCGCGTGATCTTCATGGACAAGGGCGCGATCGTCGAGGACGACCGCAAGGACGATTTCTTCTCGAATCCGAAATCGGAACGCGCGAAGGACTTCCTCGCGAAGATCCTGCACTGAGCGTTCGCGCGCGTCGGCGCTGCCGATGCGCCGATACGAAAACCGCCCGGCCGAGCGCCGGGCGGTTTTTTTCGTCCGCCGTTACGCGAGTGCGCGCCGTTACCAGCTGTAGCGGTAGCCGACCTGCCCGACGATGCCGCGCCGGTAGTCGCCGCCGATGTTGCGCGCGATCTTCGCGTTCGCGTACAGCTCGCCCGACTTGCCGAAGCCCGCGGTCACGCCGACGCCGAGTTCGTACCACGTGCGGCCGAGATGCGTCGCGAACGGCGTGCCGCCGACGACGGTCTGGCCCGGCGATACGAAGTCGTGCAGCACGTCGGCCGTGAAGTACGGCGTGGCGGCGCCGCCGCCCGAATCCGACTGGAGGTTCGGCCGGAAGATGCGCACGCCGACGCGTCCGCGCAGCGCGTTCGTCGTCGTACCCGATACCGCCGAGACGTTGTCGTTGAACCCGTTCAGCTTCAAGTACTGGTACATGAGCTGCGCCTGCGGCTCGACCGCGACCGGCAGCGCGCCGATCGCGAACGGCTTGCCGACTTCCTGCGACAGTGCGATGCCGAAGCCGTTCTGCGACGCCTCGTTGCCATAGCTGTCGCGATAGCGGTTGCCGTAGTGCGTGACCTGACCGACGCTGTCGAAGTACGTGCCGTCGGACAGGTACTTCGTCCAGTAGCCGCCGATGCTCTGTGCGTGCATCTCGACCGAGCCCGTCGACGTCGACAGGTTGGCCGTCTCGGCGCGCGCCATGTCGCTGAAGCTCGCGTTCGACACGCCGATGCTGGCCGTCACGCCCGCATGCGTGCTGCCGCCGCCGTTCGGTGCCTGGTCGAGCGTCCAGTCCTTGCCGAATTGCGCGAAGAACGTGCGCTCGTCTGCCGAGAAGCGCCCCGCGTTTGCGTCGAGGCTCTGGCCGCCGATGCGCCCCCACACGCCGTCGCGATTGCCCGGCTGCTGCTTTTCGAGGTTGTAGATGTCGCCGACGCGCTCGTGCAGCTTGCCGAGTGTGGAGAAGCCGTAGTCGGCGTTGAGCAGCGGCGTGAGGGCATAGCCCGAGACCCCGGGGCGATACGCGAGCGTGCCGCCGTTGCCATTCCCGTTGTTGCCGCGGTCACCGCCGCCGGACGGGTGGATCGGGTCGCCGGGGTCCGACGGATCGAGTTGCGACCGCAGGTACCAGCCGTTCGCGTCACCTTGTCCGCCGCGATAGAGCCGGTATTCGTATGCGCCTGCCTGCACGGGGCCCGCGAGCTGGAATGCCGACGCGGTGGTCGTACCGCCGTTGGCCGTGACGACCACCGGAATCCCGTCGCCCCTCGTCTGCGCGCCGGTGCCGGCCGTGTTGGCGATCTTCAGGCCCGTCGTGCCGCTCGCGGTGCCGCCGTTCACGATCACCCGATCGGTCGGCGAGGCATCGGCGCCGAGGAACGTGTTGAGCGCGATCGTGCCGCCGTTGCCGACGTAGCTGCCGGTGGTCAGCGTCTTGTAGCTGCCCGCGAGCGTCGGCGAACCGGTCGGTGCGGCGAATGCGACGAGGCCCGCGTTGTTCAGGCTGCTCAGGACCGAGCTGCCCGTCATGCGCCACGTGCTGGTGTTGTCGACGGACAGTGCGACCGGGTCGATCTTGCCGGTCAGCGTCGTGCCGTTCGCGAGGAACACGTTGCCGGTGCTCGACGCGTCGGAGACGATGTCGCCGGCCAGGTTCACGGCCGATGCGGTGAAGGTGGCGCGGTTGCCGTTCGACAGGTCGAGCAGCGTGCCGTTGCCAGCCGTCACGACCGTGCCGTTGCGCACGGCGATGTCGGCCGTGCCGCCGCGCACGGCGAAAGCCGGCCCGGTGACGGACGTGACGCTGCCGCCGTCGACGAGCACGGAGTTCGTTGCGCCGTTTGCGAGCGTATCGGACGTCAGCACGCCGGCCGTCGCACCCTTGAGCGCCGTGCCGGTCAGCGCGAGCACGCCGCCGCTGTCGGCGGTGGCGCCGTTGCCGGCGGCGCTGGCGATCGTCGAGCCCGTATCGCCGATGCGGCCGCCGTTTTGCGCGACGAGGCCGTCGGACGTCGCGCCCGACGTGGTGATCTTCGCGCCCGACAGCAGCGCGGTCGCGCCGCCGGTCGTCACGATCGCGGCCGAACCCGCGCCGGTCGTCGCGACGGTCGTACCGTTGGCCGCCAGCGTCGAATCCGCCCCCGACACGAAGAAGCCGTGTGCGTTGTCGCCGCTGGTGCGGACGACGGTCGCTGCATCGGTCGCGATGCGCGCGCCGGCTCCCGTCGACGACAGGCCGTCGGCGCCACGGCCGGTCGTGCCGATCTGCGTGCCGGCCAGCGCGATCGTCGCGTTCGTCCCCTGGTTGTCGATCCCCTTGCCCGAGCCGCCGACCGCGATCGATGTCGCGCCGGCTGCCAGCCCGCCGCCCGTCACGGTCGAGTCGATCAGCACGCCGTCGGCGCTGCCGTTCGCGATCACGGTGCCGGCGCCCGACAGCGCGACCGATGCGCCGGCGCCCGTCAGGTGGACGCCCGCGATGCCGTCGTCGGCTTCGATCGAACCGGCGTTGGCGAGCGTTGCCGACGCCCCCTGGACGAGCGCGCCGGTGCCGTCGGATACGCGGATCGTCGACGCGTTGTTCACCGTGCCGAGCGTGCCGATCACGACGCCGGTCGAGCCGGCGCCCGTCAGCAGCACCGTGTCGCGGTTCTCGAGCGTGCCGAGGTTCTGCGCGACGAAGCCGGTGACACCGGCCGTCGATGACGTGACCGCGGCGTGGTTGGTGAGCGTCGTGGCGACCGGTGCGCCGGCATTGGCGCCGGCGAGGTCGTGCGCCTGGCCGTCGACGACGCCGGCGATCGCACCGGCCGCGTTCAGGTTGATCGTCGCGCCCGCGTCGATCGTGCCTTGTGCGCCGCCTTCGATCGCGATCGCGATGCCGTTCGCGCCGTTGACGTTGTAGGTCGCGTTGCCGGTCGACAGCACGGTGCCGGCGTCGGTCGCGAGCACGCCGTGCGCGCGCTGGCCGTTGACGTCGGTCGTCAGCGCGCCGGCCGTCGACGTGCCCGTGTAGGCCGCGCCGCCCGCGACGCGGAACAGCGTCGAATCGTCGGTGTCGACGCTCAGGTGCTGCGCGGCGACGTTGATCTTCGAGCCCGCGCCATACGCGTAGAAGCCGATCTGGTTGGCGCCCGACATGAAGGCCGGCACGGCATTGGCGCCGACGTTGATCGTCGCGCCCGAGCGTGCATGCACGCCGATCGCGCCGGTGCCCGTCAGGTTGAGCGCGCCGTCGAGCGTGGCCGTGGCGCGCGGCCCTTCGGCCCACACGCCGTAGTTACGCGTGCTCGAGGCCGGATCGAGGCCGCCGGCGACGTTGATCGTGCCGCTCGACAGCGCGGACGTTGCCTGCGCACCGGTGCCGACGACCATGATGCCGATGCCGTTGACGCCATTCAGCGTGATGGTGCCGGTGTTGGTCACGGTCGCGGCCGTGTTGGCCGCGAGCATGCCGACGTTGGCGAGCGGCGTGCCGGACGCCGCGCCGTTGACGACGATCGCGCCCGCGTTGGTCAGCGTGCCGGACGCCGAGCCGATGCTCGCCAGCGCGGCGCCGTTCTGCGTCTGCGAGCCGATCACGATCGTGCCGAGGTTGCTCGCGGTGCCGGAATTGCCGAGCAGGATGCCGTATGCGTGCGCGGCGAGTGCGACGTCGCTTGCCGTTCCGCCGGGCGCGTACTGCGCCGAGCGGCCGAGGGTGATCGTGCCGCCCGCTTCGTTCGTGAAGCTGCCGCCATCGACGAGGCCGCCGATCACCTGGCTGTCGAGCGTCGTCGCATTGACGCCGACATTGATCGTGCCGGCGTTCGACGCGGTCGCGCCGCCTGTCACGGCGACCGCGTAGTTCTGCAGGTCCGGCTGGTTGCCGTCGAGCGTCCACGCGCCGACGTTCATCACGCCGTGGTTGACGAACGACGTGCCCGCGCCATTCGCAAACACGCCGTTGCCTTCGGTGTACGCGTGGTAGCCGAAGTTGTTCGGCGGCGCGCTGCCGCTCGTGTCGAAGTCGTCGCCGGACGCGTACCCGGACGAGATCACGCCGTTGTTGACGCCGCTTGCGCCGCTCAGCAGGCGCACCAGCGTGAAGTCGCCCGACAGGCGCCCGTCGTTGATGAAGTGCGCGCCGTTTTCCGCGAGGACGGCCGAGCTCGAGTCGATCGTGTTGACGCCGCGGAAGTCGATCTGGCCGTCCTTGCCGATCTGCAGTGTCGCGTTCGCGCCCGTGCCGTGCATCGCCGACAGGAAACCGATCGGCAGCGTGTTCTTGTCGCCCGGGGACACGTTGTTCTGATACTGGAAGGATTGCTGCGAGAACGTGACGGCCTGGCCGAGCGCGCTGTCGTAGGCGGCCTGCGAGCCGAGCGCGCCGCTTTGCACCGAGCGCACGAGAAAGTCGTTGTACGCGGCGAGCGATGCGGCGTCGGTGACCTTCCACGTGCTGCCGTCGAATGCGGTGAAGGTGCCCGCGTAGGCCGGCACGTCGAGCTGGCGGCTGCCGACGGCGCCGCCGTCCGCAAGATAGTCGCCGGTGGTGAACCGGACCTGGTTGCGCGAGTTCCAGGTGACGGTGCTTTTCGCGGCGCCCGTGCCGTCCGCGAAGGTCAGGTCGGTCTGCTTCGCCGCCATCTCGATCGCGTTGCCGGCCGCATCGGGCGCGTTCGCCGCATTGCCGATCGACACGTTGAGCGTGCCGCCGGTGGCGGCGACGGTGCCGATGCGCGTGTTCACGTACTGATCGCCGTTCACGTCGTGGTAGACGGGTACCGGGGTCGTGCCGGCCGTCGACGCGGAGAACGCGGACGAATCGTAGGTCGCGACCGACGTGCGGGTGCCGGTGATCGAGTCGGGTGTGCTGACGCTGTGCGTCTTGCCGCCGAGCGACAGCAGCGGCTGGTTCGGGTTGCCCGACACGATGGTCGTGCTGCCGATCGGCGTGAGCGTGTAGCCCGGGTCGCCGCCGGCGCCGGCCCACGCGCCCGACACGCCGATGGTGTCGCCGCCCGAGACGGTGGCGGAGCCTGCCAGGTTGTCGTTGACGGTCGGGCTGAAACTGCCGGGTGCGCAGGTGCCGCCGTTCGCGACGGCCGTGCCGCCGCAGGTCGAGGCATGCGCGGCGCCGGCCGACAGCGCGGCCAGCGCAACGCCGGCTACCGCGATGCGAAGCGAGGTCCGGCATGTTGCCGCGTGTGCGGCGCGGCGGCTCGCGCAGGAAGCGCTGCGCGAACGCTTGCCGCGCGCCCGTGTCGTTTCCGCAACCGCGACCCAGCAGCCGGTGGTCTCGCTCCATATCGATCGAAATGAATGATTCACGACAAGCCCCTCTCTCTTCTTTTGATGTGGTTTTCACCGCGGCGCAGTGAAATCGCAATCCGCGGTGGAGAATGGCGTGAATGGGTGTGCGGCGGCCGTGGCCGTTTCTCCGCGAATCGCAATTCGTTACACCGAGGATGGGCGGAGTCTATTGATCGGGCGCGTGATCGATTGTCGGGAAGCTAACAAATGCGGCAATCTTGTCGATTGCATCCGCTATTTTTGTATTGTGTGATGAATCGAACTGAAGGCCTTGTTGCACAAGGCTTTGGTGGATTTGAGCGATGCGAATCGGCGATTGCCGGCTCGGTGAGGTGGCGCACGGTGTGCGCCGGATTGGTGCGTTAAAATGCGGTTGCCGGATTATCTGAAGTCCGGTGCCATATTTTATTTTTTTATATCTGAATTGATTTTATTGAAAATAAATTAAATCTGAATGAAGTGTTGCGCGGCGTCGCTTCGAAATGCCGGATTGTGATCCGGATGAAACGCAGTCGGCGCTGGCGTGGGCGATCTGTTCCGACGGTGAACAACATCAACTGAATCGTGGGCGCGTGAAGCCGCCGCCGCGATCGGGCACGGCGGGCCGTCGACGTGCCGAGGTGAAAGGAGGAGGGCGCTTGCGCGCCGGACGCTCAGAAGTCGATCGCGTCGTCGGAATCGACTTCGGCGGCGGTGGCGAGCACCTCGCGCGTATCGCGCGGCGCCGATGCCGACGCGTCGAGCGCCGGATTGCGCAGCTTCTCGAGCACGCGTTCCGGCACCGGGATCCGCATCCGCGCGGCGACGTCGCCGCACTGGAACATGATCAGCTCGCCCGGCTCGAACGCGGTCCAGACTTCGTTGTCGGTGAGCGGCTGCGTCGCGATCACCGCGACGCGATCCTCGGGCGTCGTGTATTTCGCGAAGTCGATCGACAGGTCTTCGTCGACGAGGTGCGCGGTCGAGAACGGCCAGCGCCGCACGAGGTAGTGCAGCCGCGTCGAGCAATGCGCGAACAGCGCCTGGCCGTTCGACATCAGGAAGTTGAACACGCCGTGATCGGTGATGCCGCGCGTCAGCTCGCCGACGCGCTCGAACAGTTCGGGCAACGGCGGCTGCGCGCCGGGGAACGCTTCACGCAGCCCCTGCATCAGCACGCAGAACGCCTGTTCGCTGTCGGTCGTGCCGACCGGATGGTAGACGCTGCCGTCCATGTCCGGGGCGTAGTCCTGCAGGTCGCCGTTGTGCGCGAAGATCCAGTGCCGGCCCCACAGCTCGCGCATGAACGGATGGCTGTTCTCCAGCAGGATGTGGCCTTGCGTCGCCTTGCGGATGTGCGCGATCGTGTTCTTGGACTTGATCGGGTAGCGCTTCACCATTTCGGCGATCGGCGACGTGGCCGAGGCCTGGTGATCGATGAACAGGCGGCAGGCCTTATCTTCGAAGAACGCGATGCCCCAGCCGTCGGCATGGTGATCGGTGAGCCCGCCCCGGGCCGCGAAACCTGTGAAGGAGAATGTGACGTCCGTCGGCGCGGCGCAGTTCATTCCTAAGAGTTGGCACATTTTACTTGGGGCAGCAGGCTGAGGCGGGGGGTAACGAACCGGGCGAACCCCGGTACAATGCGGCTTCTAGCATATCACCGAGCCCTGAGCGGTAAAAAGCGGATTCCGCCGGCCGAAGGCCCCGTGTTGCGGTTTGCCGTCAGTCGGCCCGCGCACGCGCGTTCCGGCCCCGCCGATGGCCAGCCCGTTCCTCACGACGCCTCCTATGACTGCCTCGAACGCTTCCTCCCCGGCGACGCTCTCGCTCGCCCGTCCCGACGACTGGCACCTTCACCTGCGCGACGGCGACATGCTGGCCGCCGTGCTGCCGCACACCGCGCGCCAGTTCGGCCGCGCGATCGTCATGCCGAACCTGAAGCCGCCGGTGACGACCACCGCGCAGGCGCAGGCCTATCGCGAGCGCATCCTGGCCGCGCTGCCGGCCGGAATGACGTTCGAACCGCTGATGACGCTGTACCTGACCGACAACACGCCGCCCGACGAGATCCGCCGCGCGCGCGAAAGCGGCTTCGTGCACGGCGTGAAGCTGTATCCGGCGGGCGCGACGACGAATTCCGACCACGGGGTCACCGATCTCGCGAAATGCGCGAAGACGCTCGAGGCGATGCAGGAAACCGGCATGCCGCTGCTCGTGCACGGCGAGGTGACCGATGCGTCGATCGACCTGTTCGACCGCGAGAAGGTCTTCATCGACCGCGTGATGACGCCGCTGCGCCGCGATTTCCCGGGCCTGAAGGTCGTGTTCGAGCACATCACGACGAAGGACGCGGCCGACTACGTGCGCGACGCCGACGCGGCGCCCGGCCTGCTCGGCGCGACGATCACCGCGCATCACCTGCTGTACAACCGCAACGCGTTGTTCGTCGGCGGGATTCGCCCGCATTACTACTGCCTGCCGGTGCTGAAGCGCGAGACGCATCGCGTCGCGCTGGTCGAGGCCGCGACGTCGGGCAACCCGCGCTTCTTCCTCGGCACCGACAGCGCGCCGCATGCGCGCGACGCGAAGGAAACCGCGTGCGGCTGCGCGGGCTGCTACACGGCGCTGCACGCGCTCGAACTGTATGCGGAAGCGTTCGACACCGCCGGCGCGCTCGACAAGCTGGAAGGCTTCGCGAGCTTCTTCGGCGCCGATTTCTACGGGCTGCCGCGCAGCGCCGAGACCGTCACGCTGCGTCGCGAGGCATGGGAACTGCCGCGCGAGATCTTCGCGGGCGATACACCCGTCGTGCCGCTGCGCGGCGGCGAGACGATCGGCTGGAAGCTGGCGTAAGCCACCGCGCCGTCGCGCGAACCCGGCCCCATGCGGCCTGCGGCGCGCAGTGCTAGAATGCGCGTCGCAAAGCAGGCTAGGCAGTCGCGGCCTCGCCGCCTTCGGGCGCGCGGGGGCGAGGAAAGTCCGGACTCCACAGGGCAGGGTGATGGCTAACGGCCATCCGTGGCGACACGCGGAACAGGGCAACAGAAAGCAAACCGCCGATGGCCCGGCGCAAGCCGGGATCAGGTAAGGGTGAAACGGTGCGGTAAGAGCGCACCGCGGCGACGGCGACGTTCGCCGGCACGGTAACCTCCACCCGGAGCAATTCCAAGTAGGCAGGCGCGCATTTTCGGATGCAGGACGGGGCCCCCGTCTCGTCTGCGGGTAGGAAGCTTGAGCGCGTCAGCAATGGCGCGCCTAGAGGAATGGCTGCCACGCGTTGCGTGCTTCGGCGCGCAGCGTGCACAGAATCCGGCTTATCGGCCTGCTTTGCGGTTCGAATGCGAAAGGGCCGGCGTCTCCCCGCGGAGCGCCGGCCCTTTTTTCATGCGCGCTCGCCGTGCGTTCAGCCGGCGACGATGTCGAACGAATGCGTGAGTTCGGCCGTCTTCGCGATCATGATCGACGCGGAGCAATACTTGTCGTGCGACAGGTTGATCGCGCGTTCGACCGTGGACGGGTTCAGGTTGCGCCCGGTGACGGTGAAGTGGAAGTGCACCTTCGTGAACACCTTCGGATCTTCGCTCGCGCGCTCGGCCTTCAGCGTGACCGAGCAGCCGCTGACTTCCTGGCGGCTCTTCTTCAGGATCAGCACGACGTCATAGGCCGTGCAGCCGCCGGTGCCGAGCAGCACCATTTCCATCGGGCGCGGCGCGAGGTTGTGGCCGCCGCCTTCGGGCGCGCCATCCATCGTGACGAGGTGGCCGCTGCCGGTCTCGGCGGAAAACGCCATGCCGTCCTGGCCCATCCAGCTTACTTTGCATTCCATGCTTGCACTCCAGCGTTGCCTGATTCGGATTCGATCCGGCATTGTAGCCCGCTGCGCAACGGACGGCTGATGCGCTGCACGACGCGCAATGCCGGCGCCGCACGAGCGACGCGCCGGACAGCCATTTCCCCCTCGGATTTAGGGGTTTTGCTCTAGAAGCGGGGCGTTTTCGAGACTGCCAGACGGGATCAGGTGATTGATTTCAAAGGAAAAATGATTTTTTCAAACGAGATGCGAAATATTCCGCATTATGGTGTTTGATTTCGCAATGCAAATTTTCTTGTGAAGTCGGCGACGCATTCGTATAATGAGCCTCATTGGTTGTCGCGCTGCGGCAACCTCCGAATGTCTCCTCCACCCTCCTCCTATGGTGGATTGAGCCCGAACCAGCCGTTCGGGCTTTTTTTCGTCCCATGCAAACATCAGCGCGCGGCTTGCGCGCCTCGCATCCCGGCATCGTTATGCCGGTTGCTTTGCGTCCGACTGTGACGTCGCGCCGCCGGGCGCCGTGCCGGGCGTGCGTGTGTCAGGTGCAGGAACGTGGACGGCCGACGCATGACCATGGCCGCGCGCGCAGAAGTGCCGGACGCGCTCGCGCACCGCGCGCAGGCGGGCGACGCGATCCTCGGCATGGGCGGCGCGGGCTTCGGTAATGCGGGTATCGAGTGCGTCGAGCTTGGCTTCGCAGTCGGTGCGGGCGGCGACGGCAGGCGCCGCGGCGGCCAGCAGCGCGGCCGCAAGGAAGGGCGTAAGTCGTTGATTCATCATGCTTGTTTGTTGTTTTCCAGATTCGGCCGGTCTGGCGCGGGATGGTCATGTGCCGCGCGTCGATGGGTGCCTCCCCGGGCGCTCGGTTCGCCTGGCTTGTCGGGGCACGAACGGATTTTGGCCCATTTCGGCCGCCGTGGACACGGGAAGTGGATTCCCTTTGACCGCGTTGCCGTATTTCCTTTATAATTCAGGGCTTTTCCGCATTCATGCCCACGGAAAAAGAACAGGGAGAGCCTGCACCGCGCCTCGAAGCGCACACAGACAAGCAGGAAGAACACACCGGGCTAAGCAATTTTTTTGGATCGATCATGAAGACGTTTTCCGCAAAAGCCCATGAGGTGACGCGCGAATGGTACGTGATTGACGCGACGGATAAGGTTCTCGGCCGTGTTGCCAGCGAAGTGGCACGCCGTCTGCGCGGCAAGCACAAGCCTGAGTTCACCCCGCACGTCGACACTGGTGATTTCATCATCATCATCAACGCAAGCAAGTTGAAGGTCACGGGCAACAAGACTCTGGACAAGAAGTACTACCGTCACTCGGGCTACCCGGGCGGTATCTATGAAACGACGTTCGGCAAGATGCAAGAACGCTTCCCGGGCCGCGCGCTCGAGAAAGCGGTCAAGGGCATGCTGCCGAAGGGCCCGCTCGGCTACGCGATGATCAAGAAGCTGAAGGTCTACGCTGAAGCTACGCATCCGCATTCGGCGCAACAGCCGAAGGCGCTCGAGATCTAAGGGGAGCCCACATGATCGGTAACTGGAACTACGGTACGGGCCGCCGCAAGAGCGCAGTCGCACGTGTCTTCATCAAGGCTGGCAAGGGCGACATCATCGTCAACGGCAAGCCCATCGCTGACTACTTCTCGCGCGAAACGTCGCTGATGATCGTGCGTCAACCGCTGGAACTCACGAACCACGGCCAGACGTTCGACATCAAGGTCAACGTCAACGGCGGCGGCGAAACGGGTCAGGCAGGTGCAGTGCGCCACGGCATCACCCGTGCACTGATCGACTACGATGCGACGCTGAAGCCGTCGCTGTCGAACGCAGGCTTCGTCACGCGCGATGCACGTGAAGTCGAGCGTAAGAAGGTTGGTCTGCGCAAGGCACGTCGCGCAAAGCAGTTCTCGAAGCGTTAATTCCGCTTCATGGCCTCGCCGCTCCCGGGCGGCGTCCGCCGGAAAAACCGCCAGCGTTCGCGCTGGCGGTTTTTTTATGTCCGCTTCCAGGCGCGTGCCGTCGCGGCCCGCGCGGGCGAGTTTGACGAAATCGACAAGAACCTATTGATTTCATGGACTTCAGCACGATCTTCTGATCGGCCCTACAATAGCGGCTAAAGCTTTTTGGAGAGTTCGCAATGAACGCTGTTACCGAATCCGCAGCAACGACGGCCGAAATGCCGGTTCCGTTCGTCTTCACCGACGCCGCAGCCGACAAGGTCAAGCAACTGATCGACGAAGAGGGCAATCCCGACCTGAAGCTGCGCGTGTTCGTGCAGGGCGGCGGCTGCTCCGGCTTCCAGTATGGCTTCACGTTCGACGAGGAAGTCAACGAGGACGACACCGTGATGAACAAGAACGGCGTCCAGCTCCTGATCGACTCGATGAGCTACCAGTACCTGGTCGGCGCTGAGATCGACTACAAGGACGACCTCAACGGCGCCCAGTTCGTGATCAAGAACCCGAACGCGAGCACCACCTGCGGGTGCGGCTCGTCGTTCTCGGTCTGAGCACACGGCAGATCCGATCCGGTTCGCCGGAATGAAAAACGGGGCTTCAT
This sequence comes from Burkholderia sp. HI2500, assembly GCF_002223055.1. Classification (NCBI taxonomy): domain Bacteria; kingdom Pseudomonadati; phylum Pseudomonadota; class Betaproteobacteria; order Burkholderiales; family Burkholderiaceae; genus Burkholderia; species Burkholderia sp. HI2500. Next base: position 149,908 of record NZ_NKFL01000004.1, read on the forward strand.
GCCCCGTTTTTTTATGCCCGTTCGCTTTGGCGATGCGGCGCCCGCCGTGCGGCAGGCGCCGCGTCAGCGCGGATAGAGCGCGCCCAGCACGCGATTGCCGGCTGCGCCCGTGACCGTCGCGAGATTGCCGGGCTGGCGCGCGGTGAAGCGGTACGCGAGCCACGCGAAGGCGAGCGCCTCGACCTGCTGCGGCGGCACGCCGAGCGCGGCCGTCGTATCGACCGTGGCCGGCACGCCGGCCTCGCGCAGTGCGTTCCGGAGCGCGTCGAGCAGCACCGGATTGCGTGCGCCGCCGCCGCAGACGAACACGGCCTTGCAGCCCGCTGCGTGCTGCGCGATCTCGCGTGCGACCGACACGGCCGTGAGCGCGGTAAGGGTCGCCTGCACGTCCTCCGGCGTGATCTGCGCGAACGCGGTGAGCTTCGCGTCGAGCCATGCGGGATTGAACAGGTCGCGCCCGGTGCTTTTCGGCGGCGGTGCGGCGAAATACGGCTCGTCGAGCAGCGCGTCGAGCAGCGGCGCGTGGACGGTGCCGCGCGCGGCGAACTTGCCGCCGTCGTCGTACGGCTTGCCGAGATGGCGGGTCGCCCATTCGTCGAGCAGCGCGTTCGCGGGGCCGCAGTCGAAGCCGCGCACGTCGCCGCCTTCGCCGGGCAGGATCGTGATGTTGCTGATCCCGCCGAGATTGCAGACGACGCGCGTTTCGCCCGGCGCGCCGAACACCGTCGCATGGAAGGCCGGCGCGAGCGGCGCGCCATGGCCGCCCGCGGCGACGTCGCGGCTGCGGAAATCGGCGATCACGTCGAGCTGGGTCAGCTCGGCGAGCAGCGCCGGGTTGTTGATCTGCCGCGTATAGCCGCGCTCGGGGCGATGGCGCACGGTCTGGCCGTGCACGCCGATCGCGCGGATTTCGTCGCGCGACAGCCCGGCGGTGCGCTGCAATTCGTGGCAGCACACCGCATAGCGCGCGACCAGCGCGTTCGCCGCGAGCGATTCGCGGTCGATTTCATCGTCGCCGGGCTGCTGCAGCGCGAACAGCGCGTCGCGCAGCGATTGCGCGAAGCCGACGAACGCTTCCGCGAGCACGACCGGTGCCTTGCCGGCCTCGAAACGCACGGCGACGCCATCGACGCCGTCCATGCTGGTTCCCGACATCAGCCCGAAGTAGATGCCGTCGGCCGGATGGGCATGTTGCGGCTGTCGTTGCGGCACGTTGGGTTCTCCTGGATCGTGCGACGCGGGCCGGTGCCACGCGCCTTGCGCCCGATTATCCGCGCAACGTGACGCGCCGTTAAGCGATGGGCGCGCAAGTTATGGGAAAATCCCTGTTTTTGCGACATTCTTCCTGGCACCGATGAGCACCGAACCCAGTTCCAAGCCTGTTTTCCCGATCACCGACGAAGTCCGGCATGCGCTCGCCGTCACGAAGCGCGGCGTCGACGAGCTGCTGGTCGAGGAAGAGTTCGCGCAGAAGCTCGCGCGCAGCGCGGCGACGGGCACGCCGCTTCGCATCAAGCTCGGCCTCGACCCGACCGCGCCTGACATCCACATCGGCCACACGGTCGTGCTGAACAAGATGCGTCAGCTGCAGGACCTCGGCCACACGGTCATCTTCCTGATCGGCGATTTCACGTCGCTGATCGGCGACCCGTCGGGCCGCAACGCGACGCGCCCGCCGCTCACGCGCGAACAGATCGAATCGAACGCGAAGACCTACTTCGAGCAGGCCGCGCTCGTGCTCGACCGCGACAAGACCGAAATCCGCTACAACAGCGAATGGTCGATGCCGCTCGGCGCGGACGGGATGATCAAGCTCGCGTCGCGCTACACGGTCGCGCGGATCCTCGAGCGCGAGGATTTCACGAAGCGCTTCCAGGGCGGCGTGCCGATCTCGATCCACGAATTCCTGTACCCGCTGATGCAGGGCTACGACTCGGTCGCGCTGAACGCCGACCTCGAGCTCGGCGGCACCGACCAGAAATTCAACCTGCTGGTCGGCCGCGAACTGCAGAAGCAGTATGGCCAGGAACAGCAGTGCATTCTCACGATGCCGCTGCTCGAAGGCCTCGACGGCGTCGAGAAGATGTCGAAGTCGAAGGGCAACTACGTCGGCATCAGCGAGCAGCCGAACGACATGTTCGGCAAGCTGATGAGCATCTCGGACACGCTGATGTGGCGTTACTTCGAGCTGCTGTCGTTCCGTCCGATGGACGAGATCGACGGCTTCAAGCGCGAGATCGAAGGCGGCCGCAACCCGCGCGACTTCAAGGTGCTGCTCGCGCAGGAAATCGTCGCGCGCTTCCACTCGCAGGCCGACGCCGAGCGTGCGCTCGAGGACTTCAACCACCGCGCGAAGGGCGGCGTGCCGGACGACATTCCGTCGGTCACGCTCGCGGGCGCGCCGCTCGCGATCGGCCAGCTGCTGAAGCAGGCCGGCCTCGTGCCGTCGACGAGCGAGGCACTGCGCAACATCGAGCAGGGCGGCGTGAAGATCGATGGCGCGACCGTGTCGGACAAGGGCCTGAAGGTCGACGCCGGCGAGTTCGTCGTGCAGGTCGGCAAGCGCCGCTTCGCACGCGTCACGCTGACCGCATGATCGCGCTGATCCAGCGCGTGAAGCGCGCCGACGTGCGCGTCGGCGATCGCACGACGGGCGAGATCGGCGCGGGCCTGCTCGCGCTGGTCTGCGCGGAGCGCGGCGACACCGACGCAGCGGCCGACAAGCTGCTCGCGAAGATGCTCGGCTACCGCGTGTTCAGCGACGCCGCCGGCAAGATGAACCTGCCGGTGTCGAATATCGACGGCGAGGGCCGCGCAGGTGGCCTGCTGCTCGTGTCGCAGTTCACGCTGGCGGCCGATACCAACAGCGGGCTGCGTCCGAGCTTCACGCCGGCCGCGCCGCCCGACGAAGGCGCGCGGCTGTTCGACTATTTCGTGGCGGCCGCGCGGGCGCGCCATCCGGTCGTCGAGACGGGCGAGTTCGGCGCCGACATGCAGGTGTCGCTTGTCAACGACGGCCCCGTGACCTTCTGGCTGCAAGTGCGGCCCTGATTCTTCCCCGGAGACGCGCCGCGATGGCCACCACGCAGATTCTTTTCATCCGCCATGGCGAGACGGCCTGGAATCGCATCAAGCGCATCCAGGGTCATATCGACATCCCGCTGGCCGAAACGGGCCTCGAGCAGGCACAAAAGCTGGCCGCACGGCTCGCGCGCGACGCGCGTGACGGTGCACGGCTCGACGCGATCTATTCGAGCGACCTGATGCGTGCGCAGCAGACCGCGCAGCCGTTCGCCGACGCGCTCGGGCTTGCGCCGCGGCTGCGGGAAGGGCTGCGCGAACGCTCGTACGGCCAGTTTCAGGGGCACGACAGCGCCGAGATCGAGACGCTGTTCCCCGACGCGTACGCGGCCTGGCAGACGCGCGACCCCGGCTTCGCGCCGGAGGGCGGCGAGTCGCAGCGCGAGTTCTACCACCGCGTGCTGCATGCGCTCGAACCGATCGTCGCCGAGCATCCGGGAGGCCGGATCGCGTGCGTCGCGCATGGCGGCGTGCTCGACTGCGTCTATCGTTTCGCGAACGGCATCGAGCTGTCGGCGCCGCGCAATTATCAGCTGCTCAACACGAGCATCAACGTCGTCGATTACGTCGACGGCCGCGCGCAGGTCGTGCAGTGGGCCGACGTGTCGCACCTGGACGCCGCGAGCGACGACGACGGGTACCGCAAGGTGCTCTGAGCCTGCAGGCCCGTCCGGCATCGCCGGCCGGGACTTCCTTCCTGCGTGGTGCCGGCTGCTTACTGCGGCAGCGCGTGGCGCGTCTTGTAGTCGAGCGCGTACGCGATCTTGCCGGGCTTGTCCGCCGTGATCGGCTGGCGCAGCTTGTCGAATTCCCCCTTGTTGTATTTCTTGCCGCCGTTGATCGTGTCCGCGCGCCCGAGGTCGGCGCCCGTCTTGCCGTCGATCACCGGGTCCGTGGCCGCGACCATGCGCGTCGACGCATTCCAGACCGCGTTCAGGTAGCCGGTGTCGGCCTTTGCCGGATCCGGGTCAGTTGTGCCGGCGCGCGTCAGGTCATAGCCGGCGAGCGAGAACGTGCCCGGTTGCGCGCGCAGCCAGTCGGCCCAGTAGAACTCGAGATAGTCGGTGGCTTGTGCGGGCTTGCTGTAGCCGATGTCGCGCGTGAAATAGACGAGCGAGCGGTAGCGGTCATTCGTCATCCCGAGTTTCAGGCCGAGCCCGGTCGGCAGTTGCGCGGTCGTGATCGCCTTGCCGTCGCCATTCTTGAGGCGCAGATAGCCGCGGCTCTGCATCTGCTGCCAGAACGCGTCGCCCGAGTAGTCGCTGAGGTTGTCCTTGACGACGACGTGCACGTGCAGCGCCGGGCCGCCGTCGGGCGTCTCGAAGTAGGTCGACAGGCCGTGGTGGCCGTCGGTCAGGTACAGCGCATCGCCGTTCGGGCCGATCACGACCGGGTTCAGCACCGAGCGGTCGCGGGCGTTCGCGTCGGTCGTCGTGCACGTGTAGCTCGCGGGCTCGCGCAGCGTCGACCTGGCTGTGTAGCCGCTCGACGCGACGCCGCCGAGGCCCTCGTCCGCGCAGAAGTCGTCGAATTTCTTGTCGGGCTGCAGTTCGTAGCGGCCGAGCTTGTAATAGATCTGGTCGTAGCCGATCGCGCCTTGCGTCGGATGGAGGTCGCCGAGCGTCACGTCGATCAGGTCGCCCGCGCGCGCGGTCTTCCACTTGCCCGGTTGCGGCGTGACGGTGGCGGGCGGCGTAGGGGCAGGCGTGGTCGGGGTGCCGCCGGACGGCGTTTGCGCGTCCGAACGCGCGACGGCAGTGACATCGTCGCCCCCGCAGGCGGTGAGGGCGAAGACGGTGGACAGGCTGGCGGCAAGGGCGAAACGGATCGGCAGGCGTGGCATCGCGGGCATCGGGTGTCGGTCGGGTGGGCGGGACACCGCGCGGGTCACGGACAGGCGGGACGTGCGGCACGTGCGACCGTGCGCGGGTGCAAGCCCGTCAGCTTGTCACAGGTATTTGACAGTGAATTGAAATGATAAGAAGAAGCGAATCGTCAGGCAGGCGGGGTGCCGTCGGGCGGCGTCGCTGTGGCGCGGCGGCGCGCACGTTTTGACGCGCCGTTCACGAGCGCCCAGCGCAGCACGGGTGCGACGACCCGGATGCCCGGCCGGACCACCGCGCGGCGCAGCGGCGCGAACGCCGACACGCCGAGCATGCGCTGCGCCCACGGCGGCAGCAGGTCGATGCCCGCATGCATCACCAGCGACGCGGCCGGCCGCAGCGCGGGCTTCGCGACCGGCACGTTCAGCAGGATGGACATCACGTCGAACGTGCGCGGCCCGGCCTCGAGCTCGGGCTGCATGCGCGCGAGATAGGCGGCCACCTCGGCACGCGAACGGGGCACCTCGTGTGCGCCGAGCAGCTCGGCGACCAATGCCGTTTCAGCGTAGTAGCGGTCCTGCAACTCGCCCGGCAGCGCGGGATTCACATAGCGCAGGTGCGCGGCGAGGAAACTCGACACTTCCGCGACATGCACCCAGGTCAGCAACGCCGGATCGTCGGCGCGGTACGGGCGGCCGTCCGGCGCGGTGCCCGAGATGTGCGCGTGGATCGATTTCACGCGCTCGATCAGCGCGAGGGCGTCCGCGCGACTGCCGAACGTCGTACCGGTGATGAACGTGGCGGTGCGTCGCAAGCGGCCGAGGATGTCGGTGCGGAACGACGAGTGATCCCAGACGCCCGCGAGCGCGAGCGGGTGGAGCGCCTGCAGCAGCAGCGCCGCGATGCCGCCCGTCATCATCGACGTGAAGTCGGCATGCACACGCCAGCAGACGGCCTCGGGACCGAACAGCCCCGGGTCTCCCAGCGGTGAAGAGAGGTCGAGTGACGGGCCGCCGCCACCCACGGTCAGGTGCGTGACGCCGGCCACGAGCCGCTTGCGGATCGGCTCGGCCCAGCGCGGGCCCGGTGCGGGTGCGGCGGGGCGGGAGCTGGGTGGCGTCGTCATGGTGGGGCGGCTCGGGCGACGGGTTACTTCCCGTCGGGGGTATCCCACTCGCCGCGTTCGGCGCGGCCGGTGTCGGGCACGGAAAGCCCGAAGTGGCGATACGTGAGCAGCGTCGCGACGCGCCCGCGCGGCGTGCGCTGCAGGAAGCCCTGCTGGATCAGGTACGGCTCGAGTACGTCCTCGATCGTGTCGCGCTCTTCGCCGATCGCCGCCGCGAGGTTGTCGATGCCGACCGGGCCGCCGTCGAACTTGTACAGGATCGCCTCGAGCAGCTTGCGGTCCATCAGGTCGAAGCCGACCGGATCGACGTCGAGCATCGCGAGCGCGGCATCGGCGACGGCCGCGGTGATCTGGCCGTCGGCCTTCACTTCCGCGAAGTCGCGCACGCGGCGCAGCAGCCGGTTCGCGATCCGCGGCGTGCCGCGCGAACGCTTCGCGATTTCGAGCGCGCCATTCGGATCGATCTGCGCGTTCAGCAGCGACGCCGAGCGCCGCACGATGCGCGACAGTTGATCGGCATCGTAGAACTCGAGGCGTGCGACGATCCCGAAACGATCGCGCAGCGGGTTGGTCAGCATCCCGGCGCGGGTGGTGGCACCGACCAGCGTGAACGGCTGCAGGTCGAGCTTCACGCTGCGCGCGGCCGGGCCTTCGCCGATCATGATGTCGATCTGGTAATCCTCGAGTGCCGGATACAGGATTTCCTCGACGACCGGCGACAGCCGGTGGATCTCGTCGATGAACAGCACGTCGTTCGCTTCGAGGTTCGTCAGCAGCGCGGCGAGATCGCCCGCGCGCTCGAGCACGGGGCCCGACGTCTGGCGCAGGTTCACGCCCATCTCCCGCGCGATGATGTGTGCGAGCGTCGTCTTGCCGAGGCCCGGCGGCCCGAACAGCAGCACGTGGTCGAGCGGCTCGGAGCGGCGCTTGGCGGCTTCGATGAAGATCTCGAGCTGGCCGCGCACCTTTTCCTGGCCGACGTAGTCGTCGAGCTGGCGCGGCCGCAGCGCACGTTCGAACACCTCCTCGTGCGACGAGGCGGGCGTGGCGGCGATGATCCGCTGCTCGGTGGCGAGTTTGTCGGTTTCAATCATGCGGCCATTGTACCGCGCGCCGCAGTCCCGCCCACCTGACCGAACGGCCGACTGGCGAGCGTTGCGCGGCTGCGCGACACTGGCTTCAACGCACCGCTCGGCAGCGCGTCACGCGGGCGTTAGACCTTCGACAGCGCCTTCAACGCGAGCTTGATGCCTTCGGATACGCCGGTGCCGGCCGGCACGTTCTTGATCGCGGCGAGGCCTTCCTTTTCGGAATAGCCGAGCGCGAGCAGCGCGTTGAGGATGTCGGTCGCGTGGTCGGACGGCGAGGCGGCGCCGGCGAGCGCGCCGAGATCGGCGCCGAGCTTGCCCTTCAGTTCGAGCAGCAGGCGTTCGGCCGTCTTCTTGCCGATGCCGGGCAGGCGCGTGAGGCGCGCGGCGTCCTGCATCGTCACGGCCTGCGCGAGTTCCTGCACGCTCATGCCGGACAGCACGGCGAGCGCCATGCGCGCGCCGATGCCGGTGATCTTCAGCAGCTCGCGGAAGGTCGTGCGCTCCTGCGGCGTCAGGAAGCCGTACAGCAGGTGCGCGTCCTCGCGGACGATCTGCTGCGTGAGCAGCACGACGCGCTCGCCGGTTTGCGGCAGGTTGTAGAAGGTGCTCATCGGCACGTCGATCTCGTAGCCGACGCCGTTGCAGTCGACGAGCAGGTGGGGCGGGTTCTTTTCGACCAGGATGCCGGCGATGCGACCGATCATGGATGGCTTGATGCGAGGAAGAAAGCGCGAGTGTAGCGCACGTGCGGCGCGATGCCGATGGGCGCGGCCGTCAGGCCGAAGCGGCGCATGTCGCGGGCGTGCCGCGTGCGGGTAAAACGGTCAAGGTGGCCGGCGCAGCCAAAGGGGGCAACGCAGTCGAGCCGACGTGCCGGGTCGCGATGCGCGCCGCCGTCAGCCGACCAGCCGCCCGCGCCGCACGCGCAGCCCTTTCTTCGCGAGCGCCGGCGCGAGGCCGCCGAGCGTGTTGAGCGTATCGCCGCCGTGCGCGTGGCAGATCGCCATGCCGAGCGCGTCGGCCGCGTCGGAACCCGGTTGGCCGGAGAGGTTGAGCAGCCGCGTGACCATTTCCTGCATCTGCGTCTTGGTCGCGCGGCCGTAGCCGACCACGGCCTGCTTGAGCTGCAGCGCCGTGTATTCGGCGACGGGCAGGCCGCCCGCGACGAGGCCGCAGATCGCGGCGCCGCGCGCCTGGCCGAGCAGCAGCGTCGACTGCGGGTTCACGTTGACGAACACCTTTTCGATCGCGGCCTGGTCGGGGGCGTGCTCGCGCACGATGGTCGAGACGCCCTGGAAGATCGTGCCGAGCCGGGTGGCCAGGTCGGCCGTCGGCGTGCGGATTACGCCGCTCGTGACATACGCGAGCCGGTGGCCGCTGACGTCGATGACGCCGAAGCCGGTGACGCGCAGGCCGGGGTCGATGCCGAGAATTCGCATGAGTGAGGAGAATGGCGTGATGCAGCGATACTACAACGATTGGTGCGGCAAGCCGGTCGCCGGTCGTGCGCGAAGGTGCCGCGCAATAAAAAACCCGGCGGGTGTGATGCCGCCGGGTCGTCGTGCGGCGGCCGCGCGGGCCGCATGCGATCAGTGACGGAAGTGGCGCACGCCCGTCAGGACCATCGCGATGCCGTGCTCGTCGGCCGCCGCGATCACTTCGTCGTCGCGCATCGAGCCGCCCGGCTGGATCACGCAGGTCGCGCCGGCTGCCACGACGACGTCGAGGCCGTCGCGGAACGGGAAGAACGCATCCGATGCGACTGCCGAACCGGCCAGCGTCAGGCCGGCGTTCTGCGCCTTGATGCTCGCGATGCGCGCGGAATCGACGCGGCTCATCTGGCCTGCGCCGACGCCGAGCGTCATGCCGTTGCCGCAGAACACGATCGCGTTCGACTTCACGTACTTCGCGACGCGCCATGCGAACAGCAGGTCGTCCATTTCCTTCGCGGTGGGCTGGCGCTTCGTGACGACGCGCAGCTCGCTCGGTTGCACGTTGCGCGAATCGAGCGACTGCACGAGCAGGCCGCCGCCCACGCGCTTCAGGTCGAATGCGTTATGGCCGTCGCCGAGTGCGATCTCGAGCAGGCGCACGTTCTGCTTAGCGGCGAACACCTGCTTCGCGGCGTCGGAGAACGACGGTGCGATCAGCACTTCGACGAACTGCTTCGCGACGGCCTGGGCAGCCGCTTCGTCGACTTCGCGGTTGAACGCGATGATGCCGCCGAATGCCGACGTCGGGTCGGTCTGGAATGCCTTCGCATATGCGTCGGCCGAATCGTTGCCGACTGCGACGCCGCACGGGTTCGCGTGCTTGATGATCACGCAGGCCGGCGCGTCGAACGTCTTCACGCATTCCCACGCCGCGTCGGAGTCGGCGATGTTGTTGTACGACAGTTCCTTGCCCTGCAGCTGGCGGTAGTTCGCCAGCGCGCCGGCCGGCGTCGCGAGGTCGCGGTAGAACGCGGCGCTCTGGTGCGGGTTCTCGCCGTAGCGCAGGTCCTGCACCTTGTCGAACGCCAGGTTCAGCGTGGCCGGGTACGCGCTGCGCGACGCGTGCTTCAGCTCGTCGGTCAGGCTCGTCAGGTAGTTCGTGATCGCGCCGTCGTATTGCGCGGTGTGCGCGAACACCTTCGTCGCAAGGCGGAAGTTGGTCGCGTAGCCGACCGCGTTGCCGTTCGCCTTCATTTCATCGAGCACGACCGCGTAGTCGGCCGGATCGACGACGACCGTCACGTCGCGGTGGTTCTTCGCGGCCGAGCGCAGCATCGTCGGGCCGCCGATGTCGATGTTCTCGATCGCGTCGGCGAGCGTGCAGTCGTCCTTCGCGATCGTCGCGACGAACGGGTACAGGTTCACGACGAGCAGGTCGATCGTCGGGATGCCGTGCTGTTCCAGCGCCTGCATGTGCTCGGGCAGGTCGCGGCGGGCGAGGATGCCGCCGTGCACCTTCGGGTGGAGCGTCTTCACGCGCCCATCGAGCATTTCCGGGAAGCCCGTGTAATCAGCCACTTCGGTCACGGGCAGGCCGGCGTCGGCGAGGAGTTTCGCGGTGCCGCCCGTCGACAGCAGCTTGACGCCGAGGTCGGACAGCGACTTCGCGAAGTCGACGATGCCGGTCTTGTCGGAAACGGAAATGAGCGCTTGCTTGATCATGATGGAACCACCAATAGCCAGGGAAACGGGGACGGGACGGCCGCCTACAGCAGGCCGTGCTGCTGCAGCTTCTTGCGCAGCGTATTGCGATTGATGCCGAGGTACTCCGCGGCGAGCGACTGGTTGCCGCCGGCCTGTACGAGCACGACCTCGAGCATCGGCTTTTCGACGCAGGACATCACCATTTCATAGACGTCGTGCGGATTGGAGCCGTCTAGATCCCGGAAATACACGTCCAGGCTCTCGCGGACACATTGTTCGATGTTGTGCTTGCTCATGCTGCTAACTGGTTATGGTCGTCCGACTCGCCCTGGCCGTTTTCCTCTTCGTCATCGACGTAGACGAGGTGGTCCGACAGCGCCTTTTGCGCCTCGAAGAATGCATTGACGGCGGCGAGCTGCTCGCGGGTGGAATCGAGCGTGTTCATCCTGTGCCGGAACCCGTTGGCACCGGAAAGGCCGCGAGTGTACCAGCCGATGTGCTTGCGCGCAGTACGGACTCCCGTGAATTCACCATAGAAAGCGTAGTGGTCTTCCAGGTGTTCGTTCATCACGTGCTGGATCTCGTCGATCCGCGGCGGGGGCAGCAGCTCGCCGGTTTGCAGGAAATGATCGATTTCGCGGAACAGCCACGGCCGACCTTGCGCGGCACGACCGATCATCAGGGCGTCGGCGCCGGTGGCGTCGAGCACGGCCTTCGCCTTCGCGGGCGACGTGATGTCGCCGTTCGCGACCACCGGAATCCGCACGGCCGCCTTCACGGCGGCGATGGTGTCGTATTCGGCGTCGCCGCGGTACAGGTCGGCGCGCGTGCGGCCGTGCACGGTGAGCATCGAGATGCCGGCGGCTTCGGCCAGGCGCGCAACCGTGATCGCGTTCTTGTGCTCGCGATCCCAGCCGGTGCGGATCTTCAGCGTGACGGGCACCGCATCGGGCCCCGTGCCGACCGCCGCGACGACGGCCTCGACGATGCGCTGCACGAGCGGCTCGTTCTGCAGCAGCGCGGAGCCGGCCGCGACGTTGCAGACCTTCTTCGCCGGGCAGCCCATGTTGATATCGATGATCTGCGCGCCGTTGTCGACGTTGTAGCGGGCCGCTTCGGCCATCATCGCCGGATCGGCGCCGGCGATCTGGACCGCAATCGGTTCCACCTCGCCTTCGTGGTTCGCGCGCCGCATCGTCTTCGCGCTTTTCCACAGCTGCGCGTTGGACGCGACCATCTCGGACACGGCGTAACCGGCTCCCAGCCGCTTGCAGAGCTGGCGGAACGGACGATCCGTCACGCCGGCCATCGGGGCGACGAACAGGTTGTTACGCAATACGTGAGGGCCGATAACGGGCATCGCAATGGCACCGCCCGCGGCGGGCGCGGGCAGGGAAAGGGCAGACGGAAACGCGCATTTTACCGTATTCCCATGCCCCGCCGATTTGACCCGGTTTGAGCGGCGCGACTGTGCGCGCCGCGGGTCAGTTGCGCTGGCCGAACATCATCTGTCGCGCGATCACCTTCTTGAGCGGCGGCACGAACTCGAGCGCGGTGAGTGCCGCGCCGCGCAGCAGCGGGAGCGGGCCCGAGTCGATCGTGAACAGGCGTGCCAGCGTGTCGGTCGCGCCGATCGTGAAGCGCCGGTCGAGTGCGCGGCGCGCGTTGAAGGTGGCGAGCGCGGTGGCCTCGAAGCCTTGCGCGGACAGCGTATCGACGAGCGTATGCGCATCGCGCAGCCCGAGGTTGAGCCCCTGGCCCGCGACGGGGTGCAGGGTCTGCGCGGCATTGCCGACGATCGCGACGCGGCCGTTGACGAGCGTCTGCGCGGCGGTCAGGCCGAGCGGGAACGATGCGCGCCCCGCGATCGCGACGAAGTCGCCCATGCGTTCGCCGAATGCGCGGCCGAGCTCGCGCAGGAACGCATCGTCGGGCAGCGCGGCGCGCCGCGCTGCTTCGTCGGGCGTGCAGCACCAGACGAGCGCGTACTCGGCCTGGCGCGGCCCGCCGAGCGGCAGCAGCGCGAGCGGGCCTTCGTGCGTGAAGCGTTCCCACGCGACGTTCGGGCGCGGCGCAGATACCGTGACCGTGCCGACGATCGCGGTCTGCCCGTAGTCGCGGCGATGTTTGCCGGCGTCGGCCTGCTGTTCGTGGAACAGCCCGCCTTCGGCATTGATGACGACGCGTGCGCGCAGCGTGCGCTCGCCCTGCGGGCCGTCGAGCGTCAGCGTGACGTCGTCGGCATCCTGCTGCGGCGCGCGCGCGGTGGTCGACGTGAGCCAGTCGACGCGCGTGCCGCGCACGGCGCCCGCGAGCGCCTGCACGAGCGAGCCGTAGCGCACGACGTAGCCGAGCGCGGCGACGTCGTGCTCGTCGCGGTCGATCAGCGTGCGGCCGAAATGGCCGCGCTGCGACACGTGGATATGTTCGATCGGCGTCGCGTCGGCGGGCCACGCGAGCGTGTCGAGCAGCACGCGGCTGCCGTGCGACACGGCGATCGCGCGCGGATCGTTCGCGCTGGCGGCCGGTTCGCGTGCATCGATCAGTGCGATCGATGCGTGCTGCGTGGCGCTGCGGCGCGCGAGCCAGCCGGCGAGCGCGAGCCCGACGGGGCCCGCGCCGACGATGGCGAGATCGTAGTCCGGCGTGGCCGGGGAGGAGGCGGTCGTCATCTTGATTCGTGAAACGGAGGTAACGGTCGGCGGCGGCCGGTCATGCGCCCGCGCGCATCAGCGCTTCGATCTCGTCCGCCGCGACGGGCACGCCGCGCGTGATCAGCTCGCAGCCGTGCTCGCGCACGATCGCGTCGTCCTCGATGCGGATGCCGATGTTCCAGTACTCGGGCGGCACGTCGTCGGCGGCGCGCACGTACAGGCCGGGCTCGATCGTCAGCGTCATGCCGGCTTTCAGCGTGCGCCACGGCAGCGCGCCGTTGCCGTCACGCTCGGCGAGCCGCTCGCGGTAGTCGCCGCAATCGTGCACGTCCATGCCGATCCAGTGGCCGGTGCGATGCATGTAGAAGCGTGCGTAGGCGCGCTCGGCGATCACGTCGTCGACGTTCGAGAAGCGCGATTTCGGGATGATGCCGGTGTCGAGCAGCCCCTGCGCGAGCACGCGCACGGCGGCGTCGTGCGGCGCCTCGAACGGCACGCCGGCGCGCGTCGCGTCGATCGCGGCCTGCTGCGCGGCGAGCACGATGTCGTACAGCGTGCGTTGCGCGGGCGAGAAGCGCCCGTTGGCCGGGAACGTGCGCGTGATGTCCGACGCGTAGCCGTCGAGTTCGCACGCGGCGTCGATCAGGATCAGGTCGCCATCTTGTGCGGTTGCGTTGCCGGCCGGGTAGTGCAGCACGCACGCGTTCGCGCCGGCCGCGACGATCGAGCCGTACGCGGGCGACTGCGCGCCGTGCTTGCGGAACACATACAGCAGCTCGGCCTCGAGTTCGTATTCGCGGATGCCGGGGCGGCACGCCTGCATCGCGCGGCGGTGCGCAAGGGCGGAGATGTGCGCGGCGCGCATCATGATCGCGAGTTCGTGCTCGTCCTTCACGAGCCGCATGTCGTCGAGCAGCGGCGTGAGGTCGAGCATCGCGTCCGGCGCGGCGACACCCGTGCGCGCCAGCGCGCGCACCGCGTCGACCCAGCCCGCGAGCCGGCGCTCGAAGTCGGCCGATGCACCGAACCGGTAGTGCACGGTGCCCGCGTCGGCGAGCAGGCGCGGCATCTCGGTATCGATCACGTCGACCGCGAACGCCGCGTCGAAGCCGAACGCATCGCGCGCGGCTTCGGGCCCGTAATGGAAGCCTTCCCAGATTTCGCGGTCGGCGTTCTTGGCGCGGCAGAACAGGATCGACTCCGGCGCGCCGTGCGGCGCGGCCGCGTTCAGCACGAGCACGGCATCCGGCTCGCTGAAGCCTGTCAGGTAGTGGAAGTAGCTGTCGAACCGGTACGGATAGTCCGTATCGCGATTGCGCGGCACTTCGGGCGCGGTGGGGACGATGGCGACGCCGCCGCCGGCGGCACGCAGTGCGGCAAGCACGCGTTCACGGCGCTGGCGGTAGACGTCGACGGCGATGGCGGTATCGAGGGGCGCGTTCATTCGTGCGATTGTAGCGCCGCGGGACGCCGTGCGTGAGAGAGGGGGCGGGAAGCCGCCCTGGAAGGCCCGCGCGGCGGTTGTTGCAAACCATCCACAGGCCGTCCGGGCGATTTTCTGTCGCGCGACGCTGGCCGGTTATGATCGGCGACAACGTATACTCTCGGCGGTTCCCTTAAAAAGGCAGATGATGAAATTAATCGGTTCGCTCAGCAGCCCGTACGTCCGCAAGGCGCGGATCGTGCTGGCTGAAAAGAAGATCGACTACAAGCTGGAGCTCGAGAACGTGTGGGCGCCGGAGACGGATATTCATGCCTCGAATCCGCTCGGCAAGGTCCCGTGCCTCGTGATGGAGGATGGTGCCGCGGTGTTTGATTCCCGCGTGATCTGCGAATACGTCGATACGTTGTCGCCGGTCGGCAAGCTGATTCCGCCGTCGGGCCGCGAGCGCCTCGAGGTGCGGTGCTGGGAAGCGTTGGGCGACGGCGTGATCGACGCGGCGGTCGCGATTCGCGTCGAACATACGATGCGCGACGAGGTGCAGCGCAGCGCGAGCTGGATCGCGCGCCAGCAACGCAAGATCGACGACGGCCTCGTCGCGATGTCGCAGGGCCTCGGCGGCAAGACGTGGTGTGTCGGTAATCATTACACGCTCGCCGACATCGCACTCGGCTGCGCGCTCGGCTATCTCGACTTCCGGATGCCCGAGCTCAACTGGCGCGATCGCCACCCGAACCTCGACAAGCACTTCGCGAAGCTGCTGCAGCGGCCGTCGTTCGCCGACACGCTGCCGCAGAGCTGAGCCGCACGCGACGCATTCACGCGCTTCACGCGTTTCACGCCATTCGGCAGACAAAAGAAAAGCGCCCCGCGGGGCGCTTTTCTTTTTGCCGGGCCGCCCCGCGGCGGGGGCGGTCGCCCGCGTCATTCGATCGATGCGTACACGGCTTCGCCGAGCGTGAACGAATCGCTGCGCGCAATCGGCCACCACTTGTCGTACAGCGTAAAGCCGCAGGTGTTGCCGTCGAGCAGCGCACCGGGTTTCAGGTACTTCAGCAACTGCGACATCAGCCGCACTTCATGCGGCGCGACCCGCTGCACGATGTGATGTGCGCGCAGCTCGGACGGGTGCGCGAGGCCGGCCGCCTGCACGAGTTCCTGCAACGCATGCAGCGTATTGCGGTGGAAGTTGTACACGCGCTCGGCCTTGTCGGGCACGACGAGCGCGCGCTGGCGCACCGGGTCCTGGGTCGCGACGCCGGTCGGGCAGCGATCGGTGTGGCAGTGCTGCGCCTGGATACAGCCGACCGCGAACATGAAGCCGCGCGCCGAGTTCACCCAGTCCGCGCCGATCGCGAGCGTACGCGCGATGTCGAACGCGGTGATGATCTTGCCGCTCGCGCCGAGCTTCACGCGATCGCGCACGCCGATCCCGACGAGCGTGTTGTGCACGAGCAGCAGCCCTTCCTGCAGCGGCACGCCGACGTGGTCGGTGAATTCGAGCGGCGCCGCGCCCGTGCCGCCTTCCGCGCCGTCGACGACGATGAAGTCCGGCACGATGCCGGTCTCGAGCATCGCCTTCGCGATCCCGAAGAATTCCCACGGATGGCCGATGCACAGCTTGAAGCCGGTCGGCTTGCCGCCCGACAGCGTGCGCAGCCGGTCGACGAATTCGAGCAGCCCGCGCGGCGTCGAGAACTCCGAGTGCGTCGCCGGCGAGATGCAGTCCTTGCCCATCGGCACGCCGCGCGTCTCGGCGATTTCCGGCGTGATCTTCGCGGCCGGCAGCACGCCGCCGTGGCCGGGCTTCGCACCCTGCGACAGCTTCACCTCGATCATCTTGACCTGCGGATCGGCGGCCTGCTTCGCGAACTTGTCGGGGTTGAAGGTGCCGTCGTCGTTGCGGCAGCCGAAGTAGCCGGACGCGATTTCCCAGATGATGTCGCCGCCGTTTTCGCGGTGGTACTTCGACAGCGAGCCTTCGCCCGTGTCGTGCGCGAAACCGCCTTTCTTCGCACCGAGGTTCAGCGAGCGGATCGCGTTCGCGGACAGCGAGCCGAAGCTCATCGCCGAGATGTTGAAGATCGAAATGTCATACGGTTGCGCGCGGTTCGCGCCGACGCGGATGCGGAAATCGTGGTTCGGCAGCTTCGTCGGCGCGAGCGAATGGCTGATCCATTCGTGCGCGACGGCCTTCACGTTCAGCTCGGTGCCGTACGGACGATTGTCGGCGACGTTCTTCGCGCGCTGGTAGACGAGGCTGCGCTGCGCACGCGAGAACGGCTTTTCGTCGGTGTCGTCCTCGACGAAATACTGGCGGATTTCAGGTCGGATGAATTCGAACAGGAAGCGGAAGTGGCCCCAGAGCGGGTAGTTGCGCAGGATCGCGTGGCGGTCCTGCTTCAGGTCGTACAGGCCGAGCGCGACGAGCGCGGCCGGGATCACGAGCCACAGCCACGCGATCGTGTGCCGGGCGGCGAGCGCCGCGACGGCCACGAACAGCAGGACCGCGCACCACATCGCGATATAGCGTCGGGAAAACATGGGGACTCCATCGTAATTGTCTGGATGGCCGTCACGTCGCCAGGATCGCGCGGCGGCCGGCAGGTCGGCGCCCGAGGCATCGCGCAGGCCCGGCGGGCATGGTGCCCGTGCCGTACCCGCCGCCGCCGGCGCCCACGATGGTCGAGAGTCTACTACGGGTGTCGTGAAGCTCGCGTTGCCGAGCCGGCGGCTACCGGCCGGCCTCGGTCGGGCGGATGAACGGGCTGTACGCCAGGGTGCCGGGTTTCAGCCTGGCGTCGTCGTCGAAGTCCTCGTCGCGGTTGAACGGCACGCGCGGCCATGCGGGCCAGTCGCGCAGCCGCGCGCGGTAGTCGACGAGGCAGCGTGCGAGGCGCGCGTCCTGTCGTCGCGCGGCGTCGCCTGCCAGGCCGCCGCGGACGTCGTGGACCAGGTGCGGTTCGAGCACGTCGAAGCCGACGTAGCGCAGCGCGTACATGATCGGCCACAGCAGCAGGCGGGTATCGCCTTCACGGCCATCGGACGCGCAGGCGGCGGCCGACGAGCCGGTCGTGACGCTCAGCAACGCGCGCCGCCCTTGCAGCACGCCGCGATCGTGGCGCTGCCGGCTGCTGTAAAGGCCGCCGTAGACGAACACGCGATCCATCCAGCCCTTCAGGATCGCGGGCGCGCCGAACCACCACAGCGGGAACTGCAGGATCAGCGCATCGGCTTGCTTCAGCAGGCCGACATGATGCGCGATCTCGGGCGCGAGCGTGCCGCGTTCCCAGTGATGGCGCTGCTCGCGCTGCGCGTCGAAGCAGGTGGGGTCGAGCCGATCCGCGTAATGGCGCGGTGCCTCGCACGGGTCGAACGTCTCGCCATACAGGTTCGCGACCGTCACGGCATGGCCGCCCGCGCGCCAGGCGTCGGCCGCCGTGCCGGCGAGGGTGGCGTTGAACGACTGCGGTTCGGGATGGGCAACGACGATCAGCGCATGCATGGCGGGCTCCGTGAGTGTGCGACGATGATGGCCGGCGGCGGTGGGGCCGCGCAATCACGCACCCGGAGGTAACCATGGCATTTCCCGGCGACGTCTACGCGGCGGACTGCTCAGCGCGCGATGCGCTCGCGCTGGTCGCCGGCAAGTGGTCGCTGCTGATCCTGCCGGCGCTGGCCGAGCGGCCGCTGCGCAATGGCGAGCTGCTCAAGCGTATCGGCGGGATTTCCCAGAAGGTGTTGACGCAGACGCTGCGCGAGCTGGAGCGCAACGGGCTGATCGAACGCATCGCGGTGGCCGCGCGGCGCGCACACGTCGAATACCGGTTGACGGCGGTGGCGGGGTCGCTCGTGGAGACGCTCGTGGCGCTCGACCGCTGGGCCGAGCGCCATTTTCCCGAGCTGGACGCGGCGCGCGAGCGCTACGACGCGTCGGTGCGGAACATGCGGTGAGTGGCGCGGCCGCTTCCGGCCTGCTGCCGCTTGCGCGGCGCCGGCGCCGGCGCCGGCGGCGCGTCAGCGGGCGAGCGCGAGGGCCGGTGCTGCGTTCGCCTGCGTGTTGCCGGACAGCGCGGATTCGATGATCCCGCCGCCGAGGCAGATCTCGCCGTCGTACAGCACGGCCGACTGCCCGGGCGTGACGGCCCACTGCGCGTCGTCGAACGCGAGCGAGAAGCGCGCCTCGCCTGCCGGGCCGGGCGTGGCGGCGCCGAATGCGCACGCCGCGTCGGCCTGCCGGTAGCGCGTCTTCGCCCCGCACGCGAAACCTTCGGCCGGCGGTTCGCCGGCGACCCAGCTCACGTTGCCCGCGACCAGCTCGCGCGCCAGCAGCCACGGATGATCGTGGCCCTGCACGACGTACAGCGTGTTCGACGCGATGTCCTTCGCGGCGACGAACCACGGATCGCCGTTGCCGGTCTTGCTGCCGCCGAGGCCGATGCCCTTGCGCTGGCCGAACGTGTAGAACGCGAGACCGATGTGCTCGCCGACGACCTTGCCGTCCGGCGTCTTCATCGGGCCGGGTTGGGTCGGCAGATAGCGGTTCAGGAAATCGCGGAACGGCCGTTCGCCGATGAAGCAGATGCCGGTCGAATCCTTCTTCTTCGCGTTCGGCAGCCCGATCTGCGCGGCGATCTCGCGCACCTTCGTCTTCGGGATCTCACCGAGCGGGAACATCGTCTTCGACAACTGCGCCTGGTTCAGCCGGTGCAGGAAGTACGACTGGTCTTTCGTATGATCGAAGGCCTTCAGCAGTTCGAAACGCCCGTCACGCTCGCGCACGCGCGCATAGTGGCCGGTCGCGATCATTTCCGCGTCGAGCGACATCGCGTGATCGAGGAACGCCTTGAACTTGATCTCGGCGTTGCACAGCACGTCGGGGTTCGGCGTGCGGCCGGCCGAATATTCGCGCAGGAATTCGGCGAACACGCGGTCCTTGTATTCGGCCGCGAAGTTGACGGCTTCCACGTCGATGCCGATCAGATCGGCCACCGACACGACGTCGATCCAGTCCTGGCGCGTCGAGCAGTATTCGCCGTCGTCGTCGTCTTCCCAGTTCTTCATGAACAGGCCGACCACGTCGTAACCCTGCTCCTTCAGCAGCCAAGCGGTCACCGACGAATCGACGCCGCCCGACATGCCCACCACTACACGGCGCTTGCTCATTTGTTGACCGCCTGACGTTCGAATGCTTCGGGGCGCGGCGCGACCGAATGCGTGTGCACGAAATCGAGCGGAATGCGCCGCCCGGCGAGGTAATCGTCGACGCAGCGCATCACCGCGGGCGAGCGATGGCGCTCGCCGCACGCGCGCAGCTCGTCGGCGGTCATCCACAGCGTGCGGACGATGCCGTCGTCGAGCGCGTGGCCCGCGATCGGCTCGCTGGCCGTGCCGCAGAACGTGAAGCGCAGGTAGGTCGCGCCGGCGGTGCCGGGGCGGTCGTAGTGCGCGAGATAGACGCCGACGAGCGCGTCGGGCGTGAACGGGTGCGCGGTTTCCTCGAGCGTTTCTCGGATCACGGCGTCGGCCAGCGTTTCGCCGGCTTCGAGATGGCCTGCCGGCTGGTTGATGCGCAGGCCCGACGAGGTTTCTTCCTCGATCATGAGAAAGCGGCCGGCGTGCTCGACGAGCGCGGCGACCGTCACATGCGGGGTCCAGATTTCGGGTTTCATGGTTCGGCATTTTACCGGTTGCGCCCGAACGCTGCCGGTCACCTCGCTAAACGAATCCGACCCTCGCAATTCGTCTGTCCTGCCGATGCGCGGCGACGCCGGCCGGGCTGGCGCGCCATCAGGCGCGCCCGTGCGGAGCTGCTGGTACGGCCCTCGCTTTCGCCTAAAGTGGAAGGTGAGTGTCGTCGCTCGTGAGCCGGTAGTCAGCCTGCCGGCTCGTTGCGCAGTAGAAAACGCAGGAAACGAAACACTGACGATGACGGAGGGACCGACGATGCATATTGGCGTGCCTGCCGAAACGCGGGCGAACGAGGCGCGGGTGGCTGCGACGCCGGAAACCGTGAAGAAATACGCGGCGGCCGGGCATCGGGTCAGCATCGCGAGAGGGGCCGGCGTCGCCGCGAGTTATCCCGACGGCGCCTATGCGGCCGCCGGTGCCGAACTGACCGGCCAGTCGGCCGCGTTCGACGTCGACATCGTGCTGAAGGTCCAGGCGCCCACCGACGCCGAACTGCCGTTGCTCAAGCGCGGCTCGGTGCTGGTCGGCATGCTCGAGCCGTTCGACCGCGAGCAGGCGGCGAAGCTGGCCGCGGCCGGCGTGACGGCCTTCGCGCTCGAAGCCGCGCCGCGCACGACGCGCGCGCAGAGCCTCGACGTGCTGTCGTCGCAGGCGAACATCGCGGGCTACAAGGCCGTGCTGGTGGCCGCGGCGCTGTATCCGCGCTTCTTTCCGATGCTGATGACGGCCGCGGGCACCGTGAAGGCCGCGCGCGTGCTGATTCTCGGCGCGGGCGTCGCGGGCCTGCAGGCGATCGCGACCGCGAAGCGCCTCGGCGCGGTGATCGAGGCGTCCGACGTGCGGCCGGCCGTGAAGGAGCAGATCGAGTCGCTCGGCGCGAAATTCCTCGACGTCCCGTACGACACCGACGAAGAGCGCGACGCGGCGCAGGGCGTGGGCGGCTACGCGCGCCCGATGCCGCCGTCGTGGCTCGGCCGCCAGGCCGCGCTGGTGCACGAGCGGGCGAAGCAGGCCGACATCGTAATCACCACCGCGCTGATTCCCGGGCGCCCGGCGCCGACCTTGATCTCCGTCGAAACCGTGCAGTCGATGAAGCCGGGCTCGGTGCTCGTCGATCTCGCGGCCGGCCGCGGCCCGGAATTCGACGGCCGCAAGAGCGGCAACTGTCCGCTGACGGTCGCCGACCAGGTGATCGTGCACGACGGCGTGACGATCGCGGGCTACACGAATCTCGCGTCGATGGTCGCGGCGGACGCGTCGGCGCTGTATGCGCGCAACCTGCTCGACTTCATGAAGCTGATCGTCACGAAGGACGGCACGCTGAACATCGACCTGACCGACGACATCGTCGCCGCGACGCTCCTGTGCCGCGACAGCGAAGTCGCGCGCAAGTAACCGGGGAGAAGGCGACCATGGAAGTCATCAATCACACGGTGATCAACGTGATCATCTTCGTGCTGGCCGTGTATGTCGGCTACCACGTGGTGTGGAACGTCACGCCGGCGCTGCATACGCCGCTGATGGCCGTGACCAACGCGATCTCGGCGATCGTGATCGTCGGCGCGATGCTGGCGGCGGCGCTGACCGTCGGCACGACCGGCAAGGTGTTCGGCACGCTCGCGGTCGCGCTCGCGGCCGTCAACGTGTTCGGCGGTTTCCTCGTGACGAGGCGCATGCTCGAGATGTTCCGCAAGAAGGCGCCGAAGCCGGCCGACGGCGGCAAGGAGGGCGCGCGATGAGCATGAACGTCGTCACGCTGCTGTATCTCGTCGCGTCGGTGTGCTTCATCCAGGCGCTGAAGGGCCTGTCGAACCCGAAGAGCGCGCGGCGCGGCAACCTGTTCGGGATGGCCGGGATGGCCATCGCGATCCTCACGACGGTCGCGCTGATCGTCAAGCAGGCCGAGTGGCTCGGCGCGAACCTGCCGCTCGGCATCGCGCTGGTGCTCGGCGCGCTGATCGTCGGCGGCGGCGTGGGGGCGTTCGTCGCCGCGCGCGTCGAGATGACGAAGATGCCGGAGCTCGTCGCGGCGATGCACTCGCTGATCGGTCTCGCGGCCGTGTGCATCGCGTATGCGGTGGTGTCGGAGCCGGAAGCGTTCGGGCTGGTGCCGCAGGACGCGGTGTCGTCGAACTTCATCCCGTACGGCAACCGCGTCGAGCTGTTCATCGGCACGGTCGTCGGCGCGATCACGTTCTCCGGTTCGGTGATCGCGTTCGGCAAGCTGTCGGGCAAATACAGGTTCCGGCTGTTCCAGGGCGCGCCGGTCGTGTATGCGGGCCAGCACCTGCTCAACCTGATGCTCGCGCTCGCGATGCTCGGCTTCGGCATCCTGTTCTTCATCACGCAGTCGTGGCTGCCGTTCATCATCATGACGGCGATCGCGTTCGCGCTCGGCGTGCTGATCATCATCCCGATCGGCGGCGCGGACATGCCGGTGGTCGTGTCGATGCTGAACTCGTATTCGGGGTGGGCCGCGGCCGGCATCGGCTTCTCGCTGAACAACGCGATGCTGATCATCGCAGGCTCCCTCGTCGGCTCGTCGGGCGCGATCCTGTCGTACATCATGTGCCACGCGATGAACCGCTCGTTCTTCAACGTGCTCCTCGGCGGCTTCGGCGGCGACGCGGCGGCGGGTGGCGCAGCGGGCGCGAAGGAGCAGCGGCCGGTGAAGTCCGGTTCGGCCGAGGACGCGTCGTTCATGCTCGGCAACGCGGAGACGGTCGTGATCGTGCCGGGCTACGGGCTGGCCGTGGCCCGTGCGCAGCACGCGCTGAAGGAGCTGACCGACAAGCTGGTCGACAAGGGCATCGACGTGAAGTACGCGATCCATCCGGTCGCGGGGCGGATGCCCGGGCACATGAACGTGCTGCTCGCGGAAGCGGAAGTGCCGTACGAGATCGTGCACGAGATGGAGGACATCAACGGCGAATTCGGCCAGGTCGACGTCGTGCTGGTGCTCGGCGCGAACGACGTCGTGAACCCGGCCGCGAAGAACGATCCGGCGTCGCCGATCGCGGGGATGCCGATCATCGAGGCGTACAAGGCGCGCACGGTGATCGTCAACAAGCGCTCGATGGCGGCCGGCTATGCGGGCCTCGACAACGACCTGTTCTACATGGACAAGACGATGATGGTGTTCGGCGATGCGAAGAAGGTCATCGAGGACATGGTGAAATCGGTCGAATGACGCACGCGCGAGTGACGTGGCTGCGTGCTTCGATTCATGGGCAGCGTGACCGGGCAGGCCCGACTGGCACCAGTCAGTCGGGCCTTTTTCATGGTGCGACGAGATGGGCGACGCACGCGGCGATCCAGTCGCGTACGCGCACGATCGCCGGGTCGCGCTGCGTGCTCGTGCGCCAGCCGATTTCGACCGGGTAGTGCGGCAAGTCGACCGGGCACGCGAGCGCACGCAGCGGGGTGGATTGCGCGATCGCGCGCGCCGCGTGCGCGGGAATCGTCGCGACCGCGTCGGAGCCGGCGAGCAGGTACGGCAGCGCGGCGAAATGCGTGGTCGACGCCGCGACGCGCCGCTTGTGGCCGAGCGTGGCCAGCGCCTCGTCGACGATCCCGATCACGCCGCCCGACGACACGAGCAGGTGGTCGCGCCGCAGGAAATCGGCGAGCGTGAGTGTGCGCGGCGGCTTCGGGCTGGCGTCCGGGTCGATCAGGCACGCATAGCCGCCCGTCGCGACCGCGCGCCGGCTGAGCCCGTTCGCCGAGAAGCCGCCCGACGCGATCGCGAGGTCGACGCCGTGTCGCAGCAGCGCGTCGCCGGCGATGCCGCTGTGCGTCTGGCGGAAGATCAGCCGGATCCCGGCGGCTTCCCGCGCGACGGCGTCGATCAGTGCGCGGCCGAGCGCGATCTCGAAGTCGTCCGACAGCCCGATCGAGATCGTGCGGCCGATGCGCTCGCCGCCGTCGGCCGCGATCGCGAGGCTTTCGCGACAGCGGTCGAGCGCGTCGGACAGGATCGGCTTCAGCTCGTCCGCGCGCGGCGTCGGCGCGAGCCCGCGGCCGGTGCGCACGAACAGCGGATCGGCATAGATCACGCGCAGCCGCGCGAGCGCCGCGCTCACCGCCGACTGCGTGAGGCCGAGCCGCAGCGCCGCGCGGCTCGCGCCGCCTTCCTCGTACAGCGCCTCGAACACTTTCAGCAGGTTCAGGTCGAGGCCGGCGATATCATCAGCATTCATGACACTTATCGTTCTATCGATTTGATCGATGACATCTTATCGATAAAGATGGCGTTACCCCATTTACCGGAGACGCCTTCATGTCCACGTCAGTCATCGCCGCGCTGCAGATCGGCGCATCGCCCGCCGGCACGCGTGCCACGCTCGACGCGATCCTCGGCTACGAAACCGCGATCCGCGACAGCGGCGCGTCGCTCGTCGTGCTGCCCGAGGCCGTGCTCGGCGGCTATCCGAAAGGCGAGATCTTCGGCACGCGGCTCGGCTACCGGCTGCCCGAAGGCCGCGACGCGTATGCGCGCTATGCCGCGCAGGCAATCGACGTGCCGGGGCCGGAAACCGACGAACTGGCCGCGCTGTCGCAGCGCACGGGCGCGAGCCTCGTGGTCGGCGTGATCGAGCGCGGCGGCAGCACGCTGTACTGCACGGCGCTGTTCTTCGATCCGCGCGACGGGCTAGTCGCGAAGCACCGCAAGCTGATGCCGACCGGCACCGAGCGGCTGATCTGGGGGCAGGGCGACGGCTCGACGCTGCCCGTGGTCGACACGGCCGCGGGCCGCGCGGGCGCCGCGATCTGCTGGGAGAACCACATGCCGCTGCTGCGCTGCGCGATGTACGCGAAGGGCGTGCAGATCTGGTGCGCGCCGACCGTCGACGAGCGCGACGTCTGGCAGAGCTCGATGCGGCACATCGCGCACGAAGGGCGCTGCTTCGTCGTCAGCGCGTGCCAGGTGCAGCCGTCGCCGCGTGCGCTCGGCATCGACGTGCCGGGCTGGGATCCGGAGCGGCCGCTGATCCGTGGCGGTAGCGTGATCGTCGGGCCGCTCGGCGACCTGCTGACGGAGCCGCTGATCGGCGAAGCCGGGCTCGTGACCGCGCGCATCGATACCGATGAACTCGTGCGGGCGCGCTACGACTTCGACGTGGTCGGGCATTACGCGCGGCCCGACGTGTTCTCGCTGCACGTCGACGAGCGGCCGAAGCGGACGGTGGTGTTCGGCGGGTAGGGCGGGGCGGCTAGGCGCCGCACGGCGGCCCGGAAGATGAACGGCGGCGGCGCGCATCGCACCCGCCGTCGTGCCGCGTCAGCGCATCGGCGCTTCCGCAATCCGCATGTAGTCGGCGATCCGCCGCCCTTCCATGTCCGGAAACTGCTCGTGCACGGTGATGTCGCCCATCCGCGCGATGTCGAAGGTCCGGAAATCGTCGCGCAGCTCGCACCACGCGCCGATCGTCCAGCGCCCGCCCCAGTAGACGAGCCCGAGCGGCCACACGCGGCGTTGCGAATGCGCGCCGAGCCGGTCGCGGTAGCCGAAGCTGACGACGTGGCGCGTGTCGATGGCCTGGTGGATCGCGTCGACTTTCGCGCAAAACGTCTCGTCGATGTGGAACGACGGCGCGAACACGGGCAGGCGGTCGAGCGCCGTGCGCTTGTCGGCCGGCATCGCCGACGCGATCTTCGCGAGCGCCGAGCGCGCGCCGCTCGCGAAGCGCGCACCGCCCCAGGTTTCGAGCATGCGTGCGCCGGTGGCGAGCGCCGCCAGCTCCTCGGCCGTGAACGTGAGCGGCGGCAGGCTCGCGTTGCGGTTCAGCCGGTAGCCGATGCCGGCTTCGCCTTCGATCGGCACCCCTGACAGTTGCAGGTCGCGCACGTCGCGGTAGACGGTGCGCGGCGACACCGACAGCCAGTCGGCCAGTTGCTGCGCGGTCGTGAGACGACGGCCGCGCAGCAGCTCGGCGATCTGGAACAGGCGGTCGGCACGGCGCGTCATGACGGCACCTCGATTCCAACGGCAGTGGGGACTTCGCGATGATAGCGCCGCGCGGGCCCGACGGCCGCTGCGCTCAGTGGCATTTCGGCGCGTGCAGGCCGACGCGGTTGCCTTCCGTGTCGATCAGGTAGCCGACGTAGCCGTAGTTGTTCGGCAGCTCGACGACCGAGCCCTGCACGACGCCGCCCGCGCGCTTCGCGCGTTCGAGCGCCGCGACGACCGATTCGCCGGCGTTCAGGTAGACGAGCACGCCGTTCGCGCTCGGCTTCAGCTGCTGCGGATCGAACACGATGCTGCCGCCCGTGCTCGATGCGTCGCGGTCGAACGTGGCCATCGGCACGCCGCCGATGACTGCGCGCTGCAGCGTCGTCTGCAGCACGGTTTCGTAAAAGCGGATCGCCCGGTCGAAATCGAGGGACGGAATGTCGAACCACGCAATCGCGCGTTCCACGGTGGCGGTGGCAGTTGCGGACGTCATGACGAGCTCCTTGTTGCGTTGTTTGTTGTTCGGGTTCGGTGCGGAAACCGGTCTTGCATTGCGCCGGGATTGCAGTGTGATCGCGGCCTGCTGACACCGTATTGTCAGTAGAGTTGTCACCCTTGACATGCAACTGATTGGTTGCATAATAAGGCCATTGACCCGGGAGTGGCATGGATCTCGTTTTCAAGGCGCTGGCCGACGCCACGCGCCGCCAGTTGCTTGATTTGCTGCACGCGAAAAGCGGGCAGACCCTGTCCGAGCTGTGCGACGGGCTCGCGATGAGCCGGCAGGCGGTGAGCAAGCATCTCGCGCTGCTCGAGGCCGCGAATCTCGTCGCGACGACGTGGCGCGGCCGGGAGAAGCTGCATTACCTGAATCCGGTGCCGATCCACGACATCGCGGAACGCTGGATCGGCAAGTTCGAGCGTCAGCGGCTGCAGGCGCTGGCGGATCTCAAGCGCGGGCTGGAAGCGGCCGGCGAATCGGGAGACAACGATGAGTAATGCCGCCTTTGTGTACGTGACGTTCATTGCATCGACGCCCGAGCGTGTGTTCGATGCGCTCACCAACGCCGAGCTGACGAAGGACTACTGGGTGCGGCACCGCAACGCATCGCCCGACTGGCGACCGGGCTCGCGCTGGGAACATCAGGACTACGACGATCCGTCGCGGGTCGACATCGTCGGCGAAGTGGTCGAGAACGATCCGCCGCACCGGCTGGTCGTCACGTGGCGTACGCCGTCAGGGGAGGGGGAGGCGTCGCGCGTGACCTATCTCGTCGAGCCGCACGAGGGCGTCGTGAAGCTGACGGTCACGCACGACGGGCTGGTGCCGGGTTCGGAGATGGATCGCGGGATTCGCGGCGGCTGGCCGGTCGTGCTGTCGAGCCTGAAGACGCTGCTCGAGACGGGGCAGGCGCTGCCGTTCACGATGGGGCGCTGGGCGTGCTCGAAGCACTGAAACGCAACGCCGCCGTTGCCGCGGGTGCGGTAACGGCGGCGTTCCGGTTGTCGTAGCGGAGCCGCAGCGGCGGCCCCGTGGCGATCATGATGCCGGTTACGCGTCGCCTTCCGGCGTGGCCGGGCGCGCCTTCACGCTGCCGGCGATCAGGTCGAAGCGGAACAGCCGGCATTCGAGCGCGCCGTTGAACAGCGGCGTCTTCGCCGATTCGCGCAGCCGCAGCTGGCCCGGCAGCGAACGGTCGGACGTCAGCAGGAACGCCTGCCAGCCGGTGAAGCGCTGCTTCAGCGCATCGCCGAGCGCGTTGAAGAACTCGCTGTCGGGTGCGTCGGTGTGGGTGCGGCGGAAGGCGTCGTCGTTGCCGCGGTTGCGGCCCGTCTCGCGCACCTCGCCGCGCGCGCTGCGGCCGCGCACCTCGATCCGCTCGCCGTACGGCGGGTTCGCGAGGATGATGCCCGGGCCGTCGCACGGCGGCGTCATCCCGCGCGCGTCGACCTGCTTGAGCCATACCGACGGCACGCCCGCACGCTCGAGGTTCGCGCGCGCCTTCTCGAGCATGTCGCCGGAGATGTCGCTGCCGTACACGCCGAGCGCTTCGCCGCGTTTGCCGCGCGCCGCGCGCTTCGCGTCCAGCGCGGGGACCTTCAGCCCCTGCCACGCGGTGATGTCGTACTGCTTGAGCTTCTCGAAGCCGAACCGGCGCTCGACGCCCGGCGCCACGCCGAGCGCGATCTGCGCGGCTTCCGCGAGGAACGTGCCGCTGCCGCACATCGGGTCGTACAGCGCCGTGCCGGGCGTCCAGCCCGTCAGGCGCAGGATGCCGGCCGCGAGGTTTTCGCGCAGCGGCGCCGCGCCCTTGTCGAGACGCCAGCCGCGCTTGAACAGCGGCTCGCCCGACGTGTCGAGGTACAGCGTGCACTCGTTGACGGTCAGGAACGCGAATACGCGCACGTCCGGCGCACCGGTGTCGATGCTCGGGCGCGAGCCGGTTTTCTCGCGCATCCGGTCGCAGATCGCATCCTTCACGCGCAGCGTCGCGAATTCGAGGCTCTTCAGCGGGGACTTGATCGCGGTGATGTCGACGCGCAGCGTCTGCGTCGCCGCGAACCAGCGCTCCCACGGCTGCTCGAGCGCGAGCGCGTAGACGTCCTGCTCGTTGCGGTACGCGCGGTGCGCGATCTTCAGCAGGACCCGGCTCGCGATCCGCGAATGGAGGTTCGCGGCCATGCCGGCGGCCCAGCCGCCGCTGAAGTGGACGCCGCCCGGCACCTGCGCGCCCGCGGTGAACGGCGCGCCGTTCAGGTGGCGGCCGGCGATTTCGGCCAGCTCGGCGGCAAGCGCCGCTTCGAGGCCGCGCGGGCAGGGGGCAAAGAATTCGTACAGGGTGGGCGAGGACATAAGGCGGGTGAGGACGTGCAAAAGTCCACTATTGTACGCGGCGCGGGCGGCCGGGGCCGGCGTTGCGTCGCCTTTCGGTGCCGCGGCGCGGGCCGGGGCGTCCCACACGCGTGCCGGCAGGCCGTGCGGCTGCGCCCGGGCGGGCACCGCCATGCCGCCGCGGGCTCAGTGCGAGCCCGGCTGGCCGGCGCGCGCGGCTGGGCTGCTGCCCGGCCAGAACAGCGCGAGCGGATTGGACAGCACCGTGCGGACGATCGCGGCGACGAGCGCGCGCACCTTGGTCCGGCGCAGGCTGCGCGAGCGCACGGCCATCGTGAACGCGAGCGCGAAGCTCACGAGCACGTTGAGGATCGCCATGCTGAGCACGCCGGCGCCGGCCCACCACAGCTCGGGCGTGCCGAGCGTATCCTTGCCCAGCACGCCGAGCGCGATGCCGATCGAGCCGGCCGACAGCGTCACGTGCCGCACCTCGAACGGGAACATGAACACGGTGACGATCGCCGGAACGAGGCCGAGCATCAGGCCGAGCCCGACGTTCGCGACCACGCCGGCCACGTTCGACCGGCAGAAGTGCGCGAGCTTCGCGGCACCGGCCTGACCGAGCGTGAGGCGCAGCCGGCGGTTGTACGTGAGCGCGTCGCCGACCCGGTGCAGCACGAACCAGTTGTCGGCCCAGCCCGCGAGCAGGCTCGACGCCCACAGCAGCACGCCGGTCAGCGCCGCGTAGAGCGGCGTCGGGCCGAGCAGCGAGAACGAGTGCAGGGTCGCGTGCGCCTTCTCCGGCGAGATCAGGTTCGCGTGCATCACGTTGCCCGCGAACAGCTGCACCAGCAGGCACACGGGCAGCACGACGAGTACGTTGCCGGAAATGGCAGCGGCCTGCGTGCGGATCAGCGCGATCACCGACGCGACGAACGCCTTCACGCCTTCCTCGTGGCCGGTGTCGTCGAGCTCGCGCGCGAGGGTCGGCGCGGTCATCGCGGGCTGCTTGGTCGCGAGCGTGAAGTGCAGGAAGTGCATCAGCATGAAGCTGGCCGCGTAGTTGACGCCCGCGAGCAGCCCTTCGAGCATCGACTGCAGGTGCGCGCCCGTGATCGCGAACTTCACGCACACGGTCACGACCGTGACGAGGCCGCCGCCCGCGGCCATCCGCAGCATCTTCAGGTACTCGGCGCGGCCGCGCGAGATGTAGTGCTCGCCGGTGTCCGCGTTGGTCTCGACGAGCTTGCGCGCGAACAGCGAGAAGTTGCTGCGCACGAGGTGCGACACGCTCTGGCTGTTGTGGTTCGCGTCGATGAGCTCGGCCGTCAGGTGCGCCATGCCGTGCAGGTCGTCGCGCGCCATCCACGCGTTCAGCAGCATCTCGGCGCGCACGATGCGCATGCGCATCCGTTCGACCTGGAACACGATGTCGACCGACACGCCGTTGCGGTACAGGTGCGAGAACACGTCGTCGACGGCGATCCGGCACTCGTCGAGCAGCACGCGCAGGTAGTTCACCTCGTGCAGCAGCTTGCTCGGGTCGCCGCCGTCCTCGACGGCCGCATGCGCGGTCTCGACCGCGAGCATCGCGCGCGTGAGGCGGTAGAACGGCTGGGTTTCGAGCGGCTTGCGTGCGTCGTCGTCGGAGAGCCGGCTGCGCACCGTCTGCGACAGGCCGGTCGAGCTGATCTGGCAGGTCAGGTTGTGCAGCGCGGCCAGCAGGTCGCGCGAGAACGAGCCCGGCTCGTGGCGCTCTTCGTCGGTGACGTCGAACGAGATCAGCTCGGCGAGGCGCGTGAGGAGATCGTCGGGCAGCGCGTCGATCCATTGCGCGTCTTCCGGCGTCGGGAATATCAGCGTGAACAGCGCGGACAGCTCGCGGCGGTTCGGCGCGGGCGGGATCAGCGACGCGTCGATCCGCTCGAACAGCGCGCCGAAGAAGCCCGAGTGCACGGGCATGCCGGCGTCGCACAGGAGCGAGATGCCGTCGCACTCGCGCAGGATGCCGCGCAGGATGCGCGCGGCGTGGGTTTTCCACGCGGGATTGCGATCGAGCACGTGGAACAGGTAGCGCAACCGCGCATGGGCCGGATACGCGCGCGCATCGGCGTCGCGATCGGCCGGCGCGTCGGGTGCGGCCTGCATCGTGCCGGTGCGGCGCAGCCAGTGCGCGAGCTCGATCAGCCATTCGCTGCGCTCGGCGTACGACGCATCGGCGTCGGCGTGCGCGAGCAGCGCATCGAGCTGGTGACCGGCATTGCGCGACGCGCGCCACTTCTTGATCAGGGTCGTCAGGGAACGAAACATAAACGGAATAACGAAAGCCCTCGGCGGGCGGGTTCGGATTGCCGGCCGGGGAAACGGCGCGGCGCCGGGGAGAACGGGTGAGACGGGGCCGGTTGCCGGACGATGCGCGGCGACCCGCGATGCGGCTGCCCCGCTGCGGTGCACGCCGATCGCGTGCAGGCGCCGGGAGGCACGGCGGTCGGGCCGAACGCGGCCCGGCGCCGCTGGCTGGCGCGCACGACGAACGGCGCGAGCCGGAAAGTGCGTAGGATCGTCAATCGGGCCGGAAAACGCAAGCCGACCGTGTCGCATGGCGCCGGTTCCGGCCGACTTTGACAAACAATGCAAAGAGGCCGTTTGGCCGATGAGCGTGACGGGAGGCGGGCGGCGCCGCAACGCCGACGGCGGCCAGCGCGTCGTCGACGATCCCGGTCACGCCGCCCGAAACCGCGCGGGCGAGCACGCCGTCGAGCGCTCGCCTGCGCGCCGCCCGCTTACGCGCCGGACTTGCCCGTCGCGCCGGCGTCGCCGCCGGAGGTCGGGTTGGCCGGGCACGGCACGACCGGCGCGGCGGCCGTCTTGCTGCCGGCAGCGGGCGCCGTGGCAGTCGCCGTGCCGCGGCGCGCGGCCATCGCGCGCACGCCGGCCGCGGCTTGCGTGGCAATCACGTCGAGCGCGCGCCGGTGGCCGGCGACGAGCGCGTCGTAGCCGTCGGCGACCGGTTCCGCGACGCTCGTGCGGCAGGTCATCACGGCCTGCGTGGCGAGCGAGCGCACGCTCCACACGGCGTCGACCGCCGCGCGTTTGCCGGGCCACGACTCGAAGCGCTGCACGTTCACGCTGATCCGGTACACCGGCACGCCGGGCGGGGTCGCGGAGTTCGCGACGTCGATCGTGCCGAGCTGCGCGGCGAGATCGTCCGACAGCGCGCGACGGATCTCGTCGGCGGGCGGCGACGCCCAGCGTTCCTGCTCGAGCACGTCGACCTGCGCGGCGTTCTTCTGCACGACCAGCTGGTTCTTCGCGACCTGCTCGGGCACGCCGACGGACGGCACCTCGATCAGGAACGCCGGGTTGGCCGGCGCGGTGCGCAGCGGTGCCGCGGCATCGGCCGGGCTGAGCGTGTAGAACCGCGCGGGCGGCGAGCTGCACGCGGCGAGCGCGAGGGCGGCGACAGCTGCCGCCGCGCCGCTCGCGAAACCGTTCACGCGTGTCGTCGTCATTGTTTATCTCCTGGCTTGCCCTTGAGCAGCGATTCGGGGTGGCGCTCCAGATAGTCGGCGAGCGCGTTCAGCGATTGCAGCGTGCGCGTGAGCTCCTTCAGCGCACCGCGCACGTCGGACTGCAGCGGCGAATCCTGCTGCAGCGTCGCTTCGGCGGTCGAGAAGGTCTGCTTCGCGGCCGACAGCGTGTCGCGCGCTTCCGGCGCGACCTGCGTGTCGAGCTGCTTGAACAGCTTGTCGGCGTTCGACAGCGCGCTGTTCAGGTTCGCGCCGATCTGGTCGAACGGCACCTTGTCGAGCTTCTTCGCGATGTCGGCGACCTGCAGCTGCAGCTCGTCGAGCGTGTTCGGCACGGTCGGCAGCTCGAGCGGCTGGCGCGCCGTGTCGATCTTCACGGCCGGCGCCTTCGGGAAGAAGTCGAGCGCGACGTACAGCTGGCTCGTCAGCAGGTTGCCGGTGCGCAGCTGGCCGCGCAGCCCGTGCTGGACGAGCCGCTCGACGATCTCGCGGCGGGCCGGTTCGCCCTTGCTCTCGATCGTTTCGCGGAAGCGGCGGCCGAGGCGTTCCGGATACACGTTCATCGTCACCGGCATCAGGAAGTTCTTCGTCTTCGGATCGAAGTCGATGCCGATGTTCGTCACTTCGCCGAGCACGATGCCGCGGAAGTCGACCGTCGCGCCGACCGCGAGCCCGCGCAGCGACTGGTTGAAGTTCATCACGACCTGCAGTGGCTGGCCGTCCGGGTCGCGCATCGCGTCGCCCTCGTCGGACGCGAGGCGGAACGTCGTGTTGTTCGGCGCGGTCGCGCCGGAGCCCTGGTTCGGTGGCGTCTGGAACGCGATGCCGCCGAGGATCACCGTCGCGAGCGACTGCGTGTTCAGCTTCAGGCCGCTCGAGTCGAGCCGCAGGTCCACGCCGCTTGCCTGCCACCAGCGCGAATTCACGCCGACGTACTGGTTGTACGGCGCATTGACGAACACGTTGAACGTGACGCCGGTGCCGTCCTTGTCGAGCGAGAAGCCGACTACCTGGCCGACCTGCACGCGGCGGTAGTAGACCGGCGAGCCGATGTCGACCGAGCCGAGCGAATCGCCGCGCAGCACGTACTGCGTGCCTTTCTGGTCGCCCGTGACGGCGGGCGGTGACTCGAGTCCCGTGAAGTCGGTCAGCGTATCCTCCGAGCGCCCGGCGTCGACGCCGATGTACGCGCCCGACAGCAGCGTGCCGAGCCCCGACACGCCGGTCGCGCCGACGCGCGGCCGCACGATCCAGAAGCGCGAGCCCTTGACCGCGAAATCCTCCGCTTCCTTCTTGAGCTGCACCTGGACGAGCACGCGCGACAGGTCTTTCGACAGCTTGATCGTCTTGACCATGCCGATCTCGACGTCCTTGTACTTGACCTGGGTCTTGCCCGGCTCGAGCCCTTCGGCGCTGTGGAAGCTGATCGTGATTTCCGGGCCGCGCTCGCGTACGGACTTGATCACGAGGCCGATGCCGATCAGCGCGGCGATCAGCGGCACGAGCCAGACGAGCGACGGCAGCCAGCCGCTTTTCGTCGAGATCGTCGGATCGGGCGGCCGGGGCGCGTCGTGCTGCGGGCCTTGTGGACTATTCATGGTGATTCCCTGAGGTTTCGACTGGATCCCAGATCAGGCGGGGATCGAACTGCATCGATGCGAGCATCGTCAGGATCACGACGGAACCGAACGCGAGCGCGCCGGGGCCGGCCGTGATGACGGCGAGCGAACGAAAATGGACGAGCGCGACGGTCAGCGTCACGACGAAGATGTCGAGCATCGACCAGCGGCCGATGCGTTCGACGATCCGGTAGAGGCGCGTGCGCTGCAGCGGCCGCCAGGCGGCGCGGCGCTGCGCGCTGATCACGAGGATCAGCAGCACGCCGAGCTTGAGCATCGGCACGAGGATGCTGGCGACGAACACGACGACGGCGAGCGGCCAGTCGCCGGACGTCCAGAAATAGATGACGCCGCTCATGATCGTGTCTTCCTGGGAGCCGACGATCGACGACGTGCGCATGATCGGCAGCAGGTTCGCCGGGATATACAGGATCGCGGCCGCGAGCAGCAGCGCCCACGTGCGCATGATGCTGTTCGGCGTGCGCACGTGCAGCGCGCTGCCGCAGCGCGCGCAATGCGCGTGCGGTTGGTCGAGCGTCTGCACGAGCCCGCACGCGTGGCAGCTGACGTAGCCCTCGCGGGCGGCGGTCGGCGTCGTCATCGGCGGGGCGCTTCCGGCAGCGCCGCCGCGGTGTCGGGCCCCGCGGGCGAGCGGCCGGCGCGCAGGTCGTCGGCGATGTCCCACACCGTGCGCGGGTCGAACATCAGCACGACGGCGATCATCAGCGTGAGCGCGCCGAACGCGAACAGCGCCGCGTCGGGCACGACGCGCGCGAGGCTCACCATCTTCACGATCGTGACCACGATGCCGAGCATGA
This sequence comes from Burkholderia sp. HI2500, assembly GCF_002223055.1. Classification (NCBI taxonomy): domain Bacteria; kingdom Pseudomonadati; phylum Pseudomonadota; class Betaproteobacteria; order Burkholderiales; family Burkholderiaceae; genus Burkholderia; species Burkholderia sp. HI2500. The sequence goes on from NZ_NKFL01000004.1 coordinate 184,705, forward strand.
ACACCTCGATCATCCCCCACGGCCGCACGAGCTGGATCGTGCGCAGCACGAGGTTCAGGCCCGGCGGCACGACGCCGCGGCGGATCGGCAGCAGCACGTAAAGCAGCGCGGCCATCTCGACGAGCGGGAACAGCACGGTCGAGCAGAACACCATCACGCCGACGACCGCCATGTCCTGATGCCACAGCGTGTCGATCGCGCCGATCAGCGTCGTCTGCACGCGCGTGCCGTTCAGGTCCATTTCGAGGATCGGGAACGTCTGCGCGATGATGAACGTGACGAGCGCCGCGACCGCGAGCGCGGTGATGCGCTCGATCTGCGTGGTGCTGTTGCGATAGAGCAGCGCGTCGCAGCGCGGACAGCGCGCGATCTCGCGGCCGCTCAGGCGCGGTTTATGCAACAGTGCGTCGCATTCGTGGCAGGCAATCAGGTCGTATCGTTGCATGGAAAAGGCAGTGGTGCGACGGCTGGGGAGACGCGTCGACGGGGCCGGAACCCGCGCCAATCTTACCAAAAGGCCTTTTTCGGTGTGTCAACGATCGCCAGTTCTGTGACTGATCGGTAACATGACGGGAAGCTGTCAGCCGGCTGGCGGGCCTGTCTTCAGAGTCCGCGCGCGTCAAAAGGTTGCGGTAGCATGGCGCCCTTGACAAGCGTCGGACGTATGGCCGGCGCGGCCGTTCGCTGAACTGAGGAATCCAAGATGGCATCGAAATCGCTGCCGGCCAGGCCGGTACGCTATACGCAGACGGCGATCGCGCTGCACTGGCTGATCGCGCTGCTGATCGTCTGCGCGTTCGCGCTGGGCTGGGTGATGACCGACATCCCCGGCTTCACGCCGACCAAGCTGAAGTACTTCTCGTGGCACAAGTGGATCGGCGTGACGGTATTCGCGCTGGCCGTCGCGCGCGTGCTGTGGCGTGCGACCCACGTGCCGCCGGCGCTGCCGGGCGGCACGCCCGCGTGGCAGCGTGCGGCGTCGCACGGCGTGCACATCCTGCTGTACCTGCTGATGATCGTGATTCCGGTGACGGGCTACCTGTACAGCTCGGCGTCGAACATCCCGGTCGTCTACCTCGGCATCGTGCCGCTGCCGCGGCTGATCGACCCCGATCCGGTGCTGAAGGAAACCTTCAAGACGCTTCACGTGTCATTGAATTACATTCTGCTTGCGCTCGTTTCGCTGCACGTGGTCGCGGCGCTCAAGCACCAGTTGTTGGACCGCGACGGCCTGCTGTCGCGGATGCTTCCCTTTGCCAAATGAAGGATTCCATGAAAGTGTCTTTCTCCCGCTCCATGCTGACCGCGTTCGCCGCGGCGTCACTTGTCGCGTCGGGCGCGGCGCTCGCCGATGTCGATCTCGCGAAGAGCAAGGTGTCCGCCGTGTCGAAGCAGATGAACGTGCCGACCGAAGGCGCGTTCAAGAAGTTTTCCGCGCAGGTGAAGTTCGACCCGGCGAAAGCCGCGCAGGGCAGCGCCCAGATGACGATCGACGTCGCCAGCTATGACCTCGGCGACAAGATGTACAACGACCAGGTCGCCGGCAAGGACTGGTTCGACGCGAAGGCGTATCCGCAGGCCACGTTCGTGTCGTCGGCGATCGCGCCGGCGGGCGGCAACAAGTACAACGTGACCGGCAAGCTGACGATCAAGGGCAAGTCCGAGAACGTCACGGTGCCCGTCACGGTCACGCAGAGCGGCGCGACGCAGACCTTCGACGGCGTGCTGCCGATCAAGCGCTCGGCGTTCAACGTCGGCACCGGCGAGTGGAAGGACACGTCGGTCGTCGCGGACGAAGTGCAGATCAAGTTCCATCTCGTCGCCACCAAGTAAGCGGCGCACTGTCGCCTCACCCGAATGCCGCGCGAGGGCGCGGCGCTGTTCCAAGGAGAAAAGGTTTGAAAAAGCAACTGATCATCGCCGCAGGCGCGCTGGCAGCGTCGCTGTCGTTCTCGGCATTCGCCGAAAGCGTCACGTACCAGTTCGACCCGAGCCACACGTACCCGAGCTTCGAGGCTGACCACATGGGCGGCCTGTCGGTCTGGCGCGGCAAGTTCGACAAGTCGAGCGGCTCCGTGACGCTCGACCGCGCGGCGAAGACCGGTACGGTCGACGTGACGACCGACATCGCGTCGATCCACACCGGCAGCACGAAGCTCGACGAGCATCTGCAGACGGCCGAGTTCTTCGACGTCGCCAAGTTCCCGCAGGCGAACTACAAGGGCGCGATCAAGTTCGACGGCGACAAGCCGGTATCGGTGGTCGGCAACCTGACGCTGCATGGCGTCACGAAGCCGGTGACGCTGAAGATCGACTCGTTCAAGTGCATGCCGCACCCGATGCTCAAGCGTGAAGTGTGCGGCGTCGACGCAGTCGGCGAATTCGACCGCAGCGATTTCGGCCTCGACTACGGCAAGCAGTACGGCTTCAAGATGAAGACGAAGCTGCTGATCACGGCCGAAGCGCTCAAGCAGCAGTAAGCCCGCCGGTCGGGCCGGCCTTCGCGCCGGCCCGTCGCGAGCCCGCCGCCGCGTTCCCGTCAGGGGGCGCGGCGGTTTTTATTTGCGCGCCTATAATCGCCCGAGCGCCGTACCCGGCGCCGGGCAGGCCGACGGCGCGCGAGCGGCCGCCTCGAACAGAACGTACAACGACAAGGAGATCGCCGATGCATGCCGTCACGCAGTCCCGTTCCATTGCCTCGTCGCCGCGCGTGTGGCGCGCGGTGGTCGCCGCGTCGATCGGCAATGCGCTCGAGTGGTTCGATCTCGTCGTCTACGGCTTCTTCGCGGTGACGATCTCGAAGCTGTTCTTCCCGGCCGGCAACGACACCGTGTCGCTGCTGCTCACGCTCGGCACGTTCGGCGTGTCGTTCTTCATGCGCCCGCTCGGCGCGATCGTGCTCGGCGCGTATGCCGACCGCGCCGGCCGCAAGGCCGCGCTCACGCTGTCCATCCTGCTGATGATGGGCGGCACGCTGATCATCGCGGTGCTGCCGACCTACGAGACGATCGGCGTCGCGGCGCCGGTGATCCTCGTCGCCGCGCGGCTGATGCAGGGTTTCTCGGCCGGCGGCGAGTTCGGCAGCGCGACCGCGTTCCTCGCCGAGCACGTGCCGGGCCGGCGCGGCTTCTTCGCGAGCTGGCAGGTCGCGAGCCAGGGGCTCACGACGCTGCTCGCCGCCGGCTTCGGCACCGTGCTGAACGCGCAGCTCACGGCCGCGCAGATGGCGTCGTGGGGCTGGCGCGTGCCGTTCTTCTTCGGCCTGCTGCTCGGGCCGGTCGCGTACTACATCCGCACGAAGGTCGACGAGACCCCCGAATTCCTCGCGGCGGAAGGCACCGCGAACCCGCTGCGCGACACGTTCGCTTCGCACAAGGCGCGCCTCGTCGCCGCGATGGGCGTGGTCGTGCTCGGCACGGTCGCGACTTATCTCGTGCTGTTCATGCCGACCTACGGCGTGAAGCAGCTCGGCCTCGCGCCGTCGGCCGCGTTCGCGGCGATCCTGGTGGTCGGCGTGATCCAGATGGCGTTCGCGCCGCTCGTCGGCCACTGGTCAGACACCTACGGCCGCGTGCGCGTGATGATCGCGCCGGCCATCGGCATCCTCGTGCTGATCTATCCGGCGTTCGCGTACCTGGTCGCGCATCCGGGCTTCGGCACGCTGATCGCGCTGCAGGTGCTGCTCGCGTTCCTGATGACGGGCTACTTCGCGGCGCTGCCGGGTTTGCTGTCGGAAGTGTTTCCGGTGCAGACGCGCACGACCGGGATGTCGCTCGCGTATAACGTCGCGGTGACGATCTTCGGCGGCTTCGGGCCGTTCATCATCGCGTGGCTGATCAAGGCGACCGGAATGAAGACCGCGCCGAGCTTCTACCTGATGTTCGCGGCCGTGCTGAGCCTCGTGGCGCTGGTCGTGCTGCGCAAGCGGTTCGGGTTCCGGTAACGGGACGGGCGGCGCGCGTCAGTTGCCGGCGCGCTCGCACACGGGTTGGGCGGGCATCAACTGCGGCCTGGCTTCGACGGTTCGCACCGGGCGCCCGGCGAGCGCCGCCAGCGCCTGACCGAGCTGCCAGTCGGTGGCCGTGCCGAACTCGCGCTGCGGCAGCGCCGCGCTCTTCGCGGTATCGATCTTCGCGAGCGCTCGCTGCTCGCGCCGCTTCTGCCGTTCCTTGCGCACCTTCGCGAACGGATCGGGCGCCAGCCGGTCCGCATACGGCGCGCGGGCGAGATCGGCTTCCCGGTACCACAGCAGCACGCCGTCGACGTCCGAGTCGCGGCGCGGCGGCACGAGCCAGTCCGGCACGACGCCGTAGCCGTCCATCGGGCAGCCGTTCGGCCGCAGGTTGCGCGCGTACGTGAAATTCAGGCGCGTGCCGTCGATCAGGTCGACGCCCGTCTGCGCAAGCCCCTTCCCGTAGGTCGGCATGCCGAGCAGCTTCGCGCGGCCGAGATCCTTCAGCGCCGCCGCGGTCGCTTCGGCCGCCGACGCGCTCTGTCCGTCGACGAGCACGACGAGCGGCACGGTGCGCCACCAGTCGTCCGCCTGCAGCGGCGCGAGCGGATCCTGGCCGTGCATGACCGGCAATGCATAGTCGGGCCAGTTGGTCGTGTAGCGGCGGCGGTTGGCGTCGCCGCGCTCGACCGTCACCATCGCGGTGCGGTCGCGGCCGGCGAACAGCGCGGTGATGCCGATCGCCGCATTGAGCGCGCCGCCGCCGTTGATGCGCAGGTCGAGGATCACGCCTTTCACCGGCGGCCCCGTGCGGCGCGCCGCCTGCACCGCGTCGACGTAGTCGCCGACTGCCGGTTCGGGGAAGCTCGACAGCCGCGTGTACAGGATGTCGCCGTCGAGCCGCTTCGCGGTCGCCGGATGGGGCTTGAGGATCGTCCGCACGGGCGCGACGCTCAGCACCGGGTGCGACGGGCCGCGCTGGACCGTGAGCTTCAGCGGCACGCCCGCGTCGCCCTTGGCGAGTCTGGTCAGGTCGGCGGGGTCGATGCCGACGACGCTCGTATCGTTCATCGCGACGACGAGATCGTCGGGGCGCACGCCGGCCTTTTCCGCCGGCGCGTCGGGAATCACGTCGACGATGTGCAGCCCGTCGGGCCGCGTCTCGAACACGATGCCGATGCCGGGCGTGCCGTCGCGCGCGCGCCGTTCGTCGTCGCGCCGCTCCTGCTCCTCCTTCGCGTCGAAGAAACGCGCGTACGGCAGCGTCTTGATCCCCGCGTGGGTCGTTGCGTCGAGCAGTGCGCCGATGTCGACGTCGGTCAGGTGCTGCCGCTTCAGGACTTCCACCGCCGCCTTGAGCTCGCAGATCTGCGGCTCCCAGTCGGGCGGGCAGGGCGAGGGCGGCTGGGTGGGGGCGGGCGAAGCGGCTGCGGGCGCCGAAGCGGCAGAAGCGGCAGAAGCGGCAGAAGCGGCAGAAGCGGCAGAAGCGGTAGAAGCGGTAGAAGCGGCAGAAGCGGGCGGGGCGGACACCGGCTGTTGCGCACCGACGGATGACGCGCACGGCAGGAGCGCGGCCGTGACGGCGGCGCAAACGGCAAGGCGAAGCACGACACGCGTGGGAGGCATCATCGGGACCGCACGTTTGAACGGAGGGCGAAGGCGCTGTCCCGTTGACGCACGGCCGGCGGGTGGCGCGGCGGGACGGTCACGATTGTAGCCGACGTGCGTGACGGGGCAGGGCGAGCGGGCGGCGCGATGCGCGGCGGTGGCGCGGGCATGAAAAAGCCGGCCCAACCGGGCCGGCTTTTCGTCTGTGCCGAAGCAGCGTGGCGCTTAAACCTGCGCGCCTGCGTTCGGATCGTCCGGATCGTGCGCGGACTTCTTTTCCTTGATCAGGTCTTCGCGCTTGATGCCGAGCCACATCGCGAGCGAGCCCGCGACGAACACCGACGAGTAGATGCCGAACATGATGCCGACCGTCAGCGCGAGTGCGAAGTAGTGCAGCGTCGGGCCGCCGAAGAAGAACATCGACAGCACCATCATTTCGGTCGACGTGTGCGTGATGATCGTACGCGACATCGTGGTCGTGATCGCGTGGTTGATCACTTCCTGCACGCTCATCTTGCGTTCGCGGCGGAACGTTTCGCGGATCCGGTCGAAGATGACGACCGACTCGTTGACCGAGTAGCCGAGCACCGCGAGGATCGCCGCGAGCACCGCCAGCGAGAACTCCCACTGGAAGAACGCGAAGAAGCCGAGAATGATCACGATGTCGTGCAGGTTGGCGATGATGCCGGCCACCGCGTACTTCCACTCGAAGCGGAACGACAGGTAGATCACGATGCCGATCACGACGCACGCGAGCGCGAGCAGGCCGTCGGTCGCGAGCTCCCGGCCGACCTGCGGGCCGACGAACTCGACGCGCTGCAGCGTGACGTCCGGGTTCTGCGCCTTCAGCGCGCCCATCACCTGGTCGCTCTGCTGCGCGGACGTGAGGCCTTCCTTCAGCTGCAGGCGGATCAGCACGTTGCGCGACGTGCCGAAGTTCTGCACCTGCGCGTCGGCGTAGCCGAGCTTGCCGAGCGTCGCGCGCACCGGCTCGAGTTCAGCGGCCTGCTGGTACTGCACCTCGATCACCGTCCCGCCGGTGAATTCGACGGACAGGTGCAGCCCGCGGTGGAACAGGAAGAACACGGCGGCGAGGAACGTGACCAGCGAGATCACGTTGAACACCAGCGCGTGCCGCATGAACGGAATGTCTTTACGGATGCGGAAAAATTCCATGGTCTTCTCCGGGGCCTTATTGGGTCGAGCCCGGTTTCTTCGGCGACACGCCCTGCTGCGCGCGGTTGCGCAGCTGCGGCTTGCCGGCGCGCGGCGCGTTGCCCTTCGCGGGGGCGGCGAGCTTCGCGGCGCGTGCGGTGTCGGTCGATTCGTCGGCGTCGGTGAACGACGCGGCGGCAGCGGCGCCTTCCGGCTTCCACACCTGGCCGATCGCGAGCGACTTCAGCTTCTTGCGGCCGCCGTACCAGAGGTTGACGATCCCGCGCGAGAAGAACACCGCGGAGAACATCGACGTCAGGATACCCAGGCAGTGCACGATCGCGAACGCGCGAACCGGACCCGAGCCGAACGCGAGCAGCGCGAGGCCGGCGATCAGCGTCGTGACGTTCGAGTCGAGAATCGTCGCCCACGCATGCGCGTAGCCGGCCTGGATCGCGGTCTGCGGCGGCTGGCCGGCGCGCAGTTCTTCACGCACGCGCTCGTTGATCAGCACGTTCGCGTCGATCGCCATACCGAGCGCGAGCGCGATGGCGGCGATACCGGGCAGCGTCAGCGTCGCCTGCATCAGCGACAGCACGGCGACGAGCAGCAGCAGGTTCACCGACAGGCCGATCACCGAGATCACGCCGAACAGCATGTAGTACGCGATCATGAACACGGCGATCGCGCAGAAGCCCCAGATCACCGAGTGGATGCCCATCTTGATGTTGTCGGCGCCGAGGCTCGGGCCGATCGTGCGTTCCTCGATGATGTCCATCGGCGCGGCGAGCGAACCGGCGCGCAGCAGCAGCGCGAGGTCGGCCGCGGCTTGCGGCGTCGGCTGGCCGGTGATCTGGAAGCGGTCGCCGAGTTCCGACTGGATCGTCGCGACCGTCAGCACTTCGCCCTTGCCCTTCTCGAACAGCACCATCGCCATCGGCTTGCCGATGTTCTCGCGCGAGACCGCGCGCACCGAGCGGCCACCCGCCGAATCGAGGCGGATGTTGACCGACGGACGCTGGTGATCGTCGAAGCCGGCCGATGCATCGATGATGCGGTCGCCCGTGAAGATCACGTCCTTCTTCAGCAGCACCGGCGCCTGGTTGCCCTGCGTGAACAGCTCTTCACCCGGCGGCACCGGGTCGTTCGGGTTCGGGTGCGTGTTGATCGGATCGGCGAGGCGCGCCTCGAGCGTCGCGGTGCGGCCGATGATGTCCTTCGCCTTCGCGGTGTCCTGCACGCCCGGCAGCTCGACGACGATGCGGTCGCTACCTTGCTGCTGCAGGATCGGCTCGGACACGCCGAGTTCGTTCACGCGGTTGTGGAGCGTCGTCAGGTTCTGCTTGAGCGCGGCGTCCTCGACGGACTTCTGCACGGCCGGCGTGAACGTGCCGACGACCTGCGTGCCGCCGCCGCCGGGCTGGGTCGCCCATTGCAGTTCGGTGATCGACAGCGCGAGCAGCTTGCGGGCGTCTTCCGCCGTCTGCGCATCGCTGAAGTTGACGACCACGGACTGGTCGACGCGGCTCACGCCGCCGTCGCGGATGTTCTTGTCGCGCAGCAGCGTGCGCGCGTCGGACGCGTCGGAATCGAGCTTCTTCGTGAGCGCGCCCGTCATGTCGACCTGGAGCAGGAAGTGGACGCCGCCACGCAGGTCGAGGCCGAGATACATCGGCAGCGCGTGCAGGGAGGTCAGCCAGCGCGGCGACGCGCTCTGCAGGTTCAGGGCGACGACGTACTGCGGATCGTTCGGGTCGGTGTTCAGCGACTTCTGCAGCAGGTCCTTGACGCGCAGCTGCGTATCGGTGTCCTTCAGGCGCACGCGGATGTTCGCGTTGGTCGCCGTGTTCTCGAAGGTGACGTCGTCCGGCGTGATCTGCGCGGAGGCGAGCGCCGATTCGACCTGGGTCAGCGTGGTCGAGTCGAGCTTGACCGTGGCCTTGCCGCTCGACACCTGCACCGCCGGCGATTCGCCGAAGAAGTTGGGCAATGTGTACAGAAGGCCGATGGCGAGCGCCACGACCATCACGACATATTTCCAGAGTGGATAACGATTCATGAGGGGGCCGAACGGGTGGTTGGCGTGAAAGCGTCGCGTCCGGCGCCGCGGCGGCCCGCTCTCTCAGGCGGGCACGGCGCGGGGAGCCGGACGCTCGGTGAAGGGCTTACAGCGACTTGATCGTGCCCTTCGGCAGAATGGTCGTGACCGCGGCCTTCTGCACGGTGATTTCGGTGCCTTCGGCGATTTCGACGCCGATGTAGCCTTCGGTGACCTTCGTCACCTTGCCCACGAGGCCGCCGCTCGTGACGACTTCGTCGCCCTTGGCCATGGCCGCGAGCATGTTGCGGTGCTCCTTCTGACGCTTCATCTGCGGACGGATCATGATGAAGTAGAGCACGGCAAACATCAGGATGAGCGGCAGGAAGCTCATCAGGCTCGATTCGGCGCCACCGGCACCTTGGGCGAACGCGTTGGAAATGAACGGCACGTTGGTCTCTCCGTAGGGGAAGATCGAAAAATAAGCCGGTTATTCTACCACCGGCCCCATGCGCAAACGGATCGGCAAATGCGCTTTCGGATCAAGCTGTTAAAGCGTGAACCGGTACCGTTGCGACTTGTATGGAAAGGCAATTGTAATGTTTGTCGGTTCCGAGCGGCAGTTGGGACGCGCTTGTTTAGGACGAGTCCCAAAAGATTTTCGATCCGTTTAGTGCTTGTCTTATCAAGGGCGGCGCGACCGTCCGTCAGTCGACCCCTCTGGCGCGATCCTCCGCGAAGCGCTGGCGGAACGCGTCGAACGTGTGGGTCTCGATCGCTTCGCGGATCTCGCTCATCAGCTGCAGGTAGTAGTGCAGGTTGTGGATCGTGTTGAGCTGGGCGCCGAGGATCTCGCCCACGCGGTGCAGGTGATGCAGGTAGCCGCGCGAGAAGTTCTGGCACGTGTAGCACGTGCAGCTCGCGTCGAGCGGCTTCAGCGAGTTCTTGTGCGTCGCGTTGCGGATCTTCACGTCGCCGAAGCGCGTGAACAGCCAGCCGTTGCGCGCGTTGCGGGTCGGCATCACGCAGTCGAACATGTCGACGCCGTTGGCGACGCCCTCGACCAGGTCCTCCGGCGTGCCCACGCCCATCAGGTAGTGCGGCTTGTTGGCCGGCAGCTTCGGGCCGACGTGGCGCAGCACGCGCATCATGTCTTCCTTCGGCTCGCCGACCGACAGCCCGCCGATCGCGAGGCCGTGGAAGCCGAGTTCCGCGAGGCCCGCGAGCGATTCGTCGCGCAGGTCCTCGAACATCCCGCCCTGGACGATCCCGAACAGCGCGTTCGGGTTGCCGAGCCGGTTGAACTCGTCGAGCGAGCGCTTCGCCCAGCGCAGCGACATGCGCATCGAGTCGGCCGCTTCCTTGTGCGTGGTCGGCACGCCGTTGGTCGCATACGGCGTGCACTCGTCGAACTGCATCACGACGTCGGAGTTCAGCACCTTCTGGATCTGCATCGACACTTCCGGCGACAGGAACAGCTTGTCGCCGTTGATCGGCGACGCGAAAGTCACGCCGTCCTCGGTGATCTTGCGCAGGTCGCCGAGCGAGAACACCTGGAAGCCGCCCGAGTCGGTCAGGATCGGCTTGTTCCAGCCCATGAAGGCGTGCAGGCCGCCGTGCGCGTCGATCGTGTCGAGGCCCGGGCGCAGCCACAGGTGGAACGTGTTGCCGAGGATGATCTGGGCCTTGATCTCGTGCAGCTCGCGCGGCTGGATCGCCTTCACGGTGCCGTACGTGCCGACCGGCATGAAGATCGGCGTCTCGACCACGCCGTGGTTGAGCTTCACGCGGCCGCGGCGCGCATGGCCGTCGGTCGTCAGCAGTTCGAATTCGAGCCCGTTCGCCGGGCGGTCCTGCACGGGGGCGTGCGTATCAGCGTGCGTATCGTGGGATGAACCTTCGGTCATCGTAGGGTGCTCCTTGCTACCGGAAAACAGTCCGGCGCATGTTGGAAACGCCGCCGAAAGCCGGCGGCGGGGAAGAAAACAGGTGCGCGCCATCGTAGCGCGCGCGGCGGGAAAACGGGGGCGCGACGGCCGCGCGGTGCGAGGGCCGTCGCGCATGCCGTGCTTACGCGCTCGGCGCCTCCGGCGTGTCGCGCCGCGTGAGCAGCATCGCGTCGCCGTAGCTGAAGAAGCGGTAGCGCTCGTCGATCGCGTGCCGGTACGCGGCGCGGATCGTCTCGACGCCCGCGAACGCGGACACCAGCATCAGCAGCGTCGACTTCGGCAGGTGGAAGTTCGTGACGAGCCGGTCGACCACGCGGAAACGATAGCCGGGCGTGATGAAGATGTCGGTTTCGGCCTGCGTGGCCGCGAGCGGGCGGCCCGCTTCGTCGGCCGCGCGCGCCGCGGCTTCGAGCGCGCGCATCGACGTCGTGCCGACCGCGATCACGTTGCCGCCGCGCGCACGGGTCGCGGCGATCTTGTCGACGAGCGACTGCGGCAGGTCGTACCACTCGCTGTGCATCTTGTGCTCGGCGATGTTGTCGACGCGCACCGGCTGGAACGTGCCGGCGCCGACGTGCAGCGTCAGCGTCGCGCGCTCGACGCCCATCGCGTCGAGCCGGTCGAGCATCGGCTGGTCGAAGTGCAGCCCGGCCGTAGGCGCTGCGACCGCGCCCGGGTTGCTCGCGTAGACGGTCTGGTAGCGCGTCTCGTCGGTCGCGTCCGGATCGTGTTCGATATAGGGCGGCAGCGGCAGGCGGCCGTACTGCTCGATCAGGTCGAGGCACGGCGCAGGGAAGTTCAGCGTGAAGAACGGGTCGACGCGCTCGCCCACCGTCACGTCGAACGCATCGGCGAGCCGCAGCGTCGTGCCGGCGCCCGGCGACTTGCTCGCGCGGATCTGCGCGAGCGCCGTGTGCGTGCCGGTCACGCGCTCGATCAGCACCTCGATCTTGCCGCCGCTGGCCTTCTGGCCGAAGAAGCGCGCCTTCAGCACCTTGGTATCGTTGAAGACGAGCAGGTCGCCGGCCGCGATGCACGACGGCAGCGCGGTGAAATGGCGGTCGACCAGGCGTGCGGGCGCGACGGTGCCGTCGACCTCGAGCAGGCGGCTCGCGGTGCGATCGGGCAGCGCGGTTTGTGCAATCAGCTCGGGAGGCAGATTGAAATCGAAATCGGAAAGCGTGAACATGCGGGCTGGTTCGAAGCGGCCGGCGGGCGTCGCCGGCGGGGCGGAAACGCGTAAATCGGGCGCGCGAGCCGCTATGATGGCGGGATGCGCGGCCTGGCCGGCGTCGTTCGTTCGGACGACGTGAAAGCCGCTATTGTACTTGCCTTGCGAAGCACCCAGACGATCCGATGCCTGTGTCACCACGCCGTTCCCCCGCTGCCGTTGCCGATTCCGCCGATCCGTTCGACGCGGACGATGTCGCGCCGCCCGCGCAACGCGCGGGCGAGCGTGATTCCGCGGAGCGCGCCGCCCCGCGCCGCGCCGGCCCGAAGCGCGGCGCCGACGGCAGGCTCGCGCAGCCGGCCGCCGCCGCGCCCGATGCCAATGGCGCGGCTGAAAGCGACGCGGCCGGCGCGAAGCGCAAGAAGAAGCCCGCCGCCGATAAACCCGTGAAGACGGTCGACAAGCTCGCGAAGCTCGGCCTCACGCGCTCGATCGATCTCGTGCTGCATCTGCCGATGCGCTACGAGGACGAAACCACGCTCACGCCGATCGGCGAGCTGCTGCCGGGCGGCATCGCGCAGACCGAAGGCGTCGTGTTCGACAACGAGGTCGCATACCGGCCGCGCCGCCAGCTGGTCGTGAAGATCCAGGACGACGACGGCGAGCATCTCGTGCTGCGCTTCCTGAATTTCTACGGCTCGCAGGTCAAGCAGATGGCCGTCGGCCAGCGGCTGCGCGTGCGCGGCGACGTGCGCGGCGGTTTCTTCGGGATGGAGATGGTGCATCCGGCGGTGCGCGTGGTCGAAGCGGATGCACCGCTGCCGCAGGTGCTCACGCCCGTCTATCCGAGCACGGCCGGCGTGTCGCAGGCCTATCTGCGCAAGGCGATCGAGAACGCGGTCGAGCGCACGCCGCTGCCCGAGCTGCTGCCGCCCGAGATCCAGCGCGACTATCTGAAGCCGCTCGACGTGCCGACGCTCGAGCAGGCGGTGCGCATCCTGCACCACCCGCGCGTCGATTCCGACGAAGCCGCGCTGATGGACGGCTCGCATCCGGCGTGGACGCGCATCAAGTTCGAGGAGCTGCTCGCGCAGCAGTTGTCGCTCAAGCGGGCGCACGAGGAGCGCCGCACGCGTGCGGCGCCCGCGATGCCGCGCCGCGCCGCGAGCGATGCCGAGGCACTGACGACCCGGCTCTACGCCGCGCTGCCGTTCACGCTGACGGGCGCGCAGGCGCGCGTCGTCGACGAAATCGCGAACGATCTTACCCTTGCGCACCCGATGCAGCGCCTGCTGCAAGGCGACGTCGGCAGCGGCAAGACGGTCGTCGCGGCGCTGGCCGCCACGCAGGCGATCGACGCCGGCTACCAGGCCGCGCTGATGGCGCCCACCGAAATCCTCGCGGAGCAGCACGCGCGCAAGCTGCGCGCGTGGCTCGAGCCGCTGGGCGTCACGGTCGCGTGGCTCGCGGGCAGCCTGAAGGCGAAGGAGAAGCGCGCGGCGATCGAGGCGGCCGCGCTCGGCACCGCGCAGCTCGTGATCGGCACGCACGCGATCATCCAGGACACGGTCGAATTCGCGCGGCTCGGCCTCGTGATCGTCGACGAACAGCACCGCTTCGGCGTCGAGCAGCGGCTCGCGCTGCGTGCGAAGGCCGCGAACGCGGCCAACGGCGCGCGCGACTTCCAGCCGCACCAGCTGATGATGTCGGCCACGCCGATTCCGCGCACGCTCGCGATGACGTATTACGCCGATCTCGAAGTCTCGACGATCGACGAGCTGCCGCCGGGCCGCACGCCGGTGCTGACGCGCCTCGTCGGCGATGCGCGGCGCGAGGAGGTGATCGCCCGCGTGCGCGAGGCCGCGCTGACCGGGCGCCAGGTGTACTGGGTGTGCCCGCTGATCGAGGAGAGCGAGACGCTGCAACTGCAGACGGCCGTCGAGACATACGAGACGCTGGCCGCCGCGCTCCCGGAGCTGAAGGTCGGGCTCGTGCACGGCCGGCTGTCGCCGGCCGACAAGGCGGCCGTGATGGAAGCGTTCACGCGCAACGACGTGCAACTGCTCGTCGCGACGACCGTGATCGAGGTCGGTGTCGACGTGCCGAACGCGTCGCTGATGGTGATCGAGCACGCCGAGCGTTTCGGCCTTGCGCAGCTGCACCAGCTGCGCGGCCGGGTCGGGCGCGGCACCGCGGCGTCGGTGTGCGTGCTGCTGTACACGGGGCCGCTGTCGCTCACAGGCCGCGAGCGGCTGAAGACGATGCGCGAGACGACCGACGGCTTCGAGATCGCGCGGCGCGACCTCGAGATCCGCGGCCCCGGCGAATTCCTCGGCGCACGCCAGTCGGGCGCGGCGATGCTGCGCTTCGCGAACCTCGAGACCGACGGCTGGTTGATCGAGCCGGCCCGCGAAGCCGCGTCGCGGCTGATTGCCGCGTATCCGGAGGTCGTCACGCAGCATCTCGCGCGCTGGCTCGGTGCGCGGGAGCAGTATCTGAAGGCCTGATCCGCGGGTCCGGGCCGGATTTAAAACCGCCGTTTGAAGCATTCCGATGCTGAGAAACTTGGCGAACCGGTGTCACAGGGTGTATAAATTAAACCTATAGCTTGTATATCTCTGATTGACCCACAATGACGCTGACTGAATTGAAATACATCGTCGCGGTCGCGCGCGAACGGCACTTCGGCCGCGCGGCCGAAGCATGCTTCGTGAGCCAGCCGACGCTGTCGGTGGCGATCAAGAAGCTCGAAGACGAGCTCAACGTGCAGATTTTCGAACGCGGCGCGAGCGAAGTGAGCGTCACGCCGATCGGTGACCAGATCGTCACGCAGGCGCAGCGCGTGCTCGAGCAGACTTTCGCGATCAAGGAGATCGCGAAGCAGGGCAAGGATCCGCTGGTCGGCCCGTTCCGCCTCGGTGTGATCTACACGATCGGGCCCTATCTGCTGCCGACGCTCGTCAAGCAGATGATCCAGCGTGTCCCGCAGATGCCGCTGATGCTGCAGGAAAACTACACGCTGAAGCTGCTCGAACTGCTCAAGCAGGGCGAGATCGACGCCGCGATCATGGCGCTGCCGTTCCCGGAAACCGGCCTGATGGTGCGCCCGCTGTACGACGAACCGTTCGTCGTCGCGCTGCCCGCCGGCCATCCGTGGGAAAAGCGCGAGGAAATCGACGCCGAGGATCTCAAGCAGGAAACCATGCTGCTGCTCGGCAACGGCCACTGCTTCCGCGATCACGTGCTCGGCGTGTGCCCGGAACTGATGCGCTTCTCGCAGACGGCCGACGGCATCCAGAAGACCTTCGAGGGCTCGTCGCTCGAGACGATCCGCCACATGGTCGCAAGCGGTGTCGGCATCACCGTGCTGCCGCGGATGTCGGTCGCCGAGGTCGGCCCGCGCGCGAATGGCCCCGATGCCGAACTGCTGTCATACGTGCCGTTCAACGAGCCGGTGCCCGACCGCCGCGTGGTGCTCGTGTGGCGCAAGAGCTTCACGCGGATGCCCGCGATCGACGCGATCAGCGACGCGATTTCCGCGTGTGAGCTGCCGGGTGTCGCGAAGCTCGACATGCCGGCGACGATGAACTGAGCACGCTCCTGCATGCGCGTGTGGCAGCACGATGAACGGGGTCTTGCGACCCCGTTTATTTTTCTCTATCGAATAGATGAAATTTATCAAATTCAATTAATTGATAGATGTAGATAGAATCTTCTCCATGGATCGGCGTGATGTCGACGACCGATCAGCACGTTGGATGCAAGCGTCAAAGGAGGATGTCATGATGCGGTCGGTATTGCAGCACGCGCAGCGGAACATCCCGTCGCGCGACGCGGTCGTACATCGCGCCAGGGCGGCGGTTCGCAGCCTGCGTCCGATTGCGTTCGCGTACCTGGCGGATCGTGTGTATGGCGGATGAGTGCCGCCGCACACCGGTCCTGTGTTCCCCCGACTAACTGCCGCCGAGCCATGAGGGAGCATTGCATGTCCGATACCCGAAAAGCCGACCGCCTCGCCGGCACGACGACTGCCGGCAGCCGCTTTCCCGAGCGCCCCGCCTGCGGCGCGTCGCAGCGGGAAAGCGGGTCGCAGGCCGCGCACGACGTCCCGTAGTACGACAGGAGGAACCGCCTGTTCCGTTTCATCCCCCCGCAATGCTCCACGAACCGCGCCTGGCACGTGGGGGCCTACGAGCAAGACAAGGAGAAAAAGCATGTCGAACGAAACGAAGTGCCCGTTCAACCACACCGCTGGTGGCGGCACGACGAACAAGGACTGGTGGCCGAATCAGCTGAACCTGAACATCCTGCATCGGCATTCGGCGCTGTCCGATCCGATGGACAAGGATTTCGACTACGCCGAAGCGTTCAAGAAGCTGGACCTCGAGGCGGTGAAGCAGGACCTGCACGCACTGATGACGGCGTCGCAGGACTGGTGGCCGGCCGACTTCGGCCACTATGGCGGCCTGTTCGTCCGCATGGCCTGGCACAGCGCCGGCACGTACCGCACGGCCGACGGCCGCGGCGGCGCGGGCGGCGGGCAGCAGCGCTTCGCGCCGCTCAACAGCTGGCCGGACAACGTCAGCCTCGACAAGGCGCGCCGCCTGCTGTGGCCGATCAAGCAGAAGTACGGCCGCAACATCTCGTGGGCCGACCTGCTGATCCTGACCGGCAACGTCGCGCTCGAATCGATGGGCTTCAAGACTTTCGGCTACGCCGGCGGCCGCGTCGATACGTGGGAACCGGACGACGTGTACTGGGGTTCGGAAAAGATCTGGCTGGAACTGAGCGGCGGCCCGAACAGCCGCTACTCGGGCAAGCGCGAGCTCGAAAGCCCGCTCGCCGCGGTGCAGATGGGCCTGATCTACGTGAACCCGGAAGGTCCGGACGGCAACCCCGACCCGGTCGCCGCCGCGCATGACATCCGCGAGACGTTCGCGCGCATGGCGATGAACGACGAAGAGACGGTCGCGCTGATCGCGGGCGGCCATACGTTCGGCAAGACGCACGGCGCCGGTCCGGCGTCGAACGTCGGCCCCGAGCCGGAAGCCGCGGGCCTCGAGCAGCAGGGGCTCGGCTGGAAGAGCACGTTCGGCACGGGCAAGGGCAAGGATGCCATCACGAGCGGCCTCGAAGTCACGTGGACGTCGACGCCGACGCAGTGGAGCAACGACTTCTTCAAGCACCTGTTCAGCTACGAGTGGGAGCTCACGAAGAGCCCGGCCGGCGCGCACCAGTGGGTCGCGAAGGATGCAGGCGAGGTGATTCCGGATGCATTCGACGCGTCGAAGAAGCATCGCCCGACGATGCTGACGACCGACCTGTCGCTGCGGTTCGATCCGGCCTACGAGAAGATTTCGCGCCGCTTCTACGAGAACCCGGCCGAGTTCGCCGACGCGTTCGCGCGCGCCTGGTTCAAGCTCACGCACCGCGACATGGGCCCGCGTTCCCGCTATCTCGGCCCGGACGTGCCGGCGGAACATCTGCTGTGGCAGGACCCGATCCCGGCGGTCGATCACCCGCTGATCGACGCCGCCGACGTCGCCGAGCTGAAGGCGAAGGTGCTGGCCACGGGCCTGTCGGTGTCGCAGCTCGTGTCGACCGCATGGGCGTCGGCTGCGACGTTCCGCGGGTCGGACAAGCGCGGCGGCGCGAACGGTGCGCGTATCCGCCTGGCGCCGCAGAAGGACTGGGAAGTGAACCGTCCGGCTGAACTCGCGACGGTGCTCGAGACGCTCGAAGGCGTGCAGAAGGCGTTCAACGATGCGCAGACGGGCGGCAAGAAGGTGTCGCTCGCCGACCTGATCGTGCTGGCCGGTGCGGCCGGTGTCGAGCAGGCTGCGAAGAACGCGGGCGTCGCGGTGACGGTGCCGTTCGCACCGGGCCGTGCGGATGCGTCGCAGGAAGAGACCGATATCGAAGCGATGGCCGTGCTCGAGCCGGTCGCGGACGGTTTCCGCAACTACTTGAAGAGCGCATACAAGACGCCGGCCGAGGCGCTGCTGGTCGACAAGGCGCAACTGCTGACGCTGACCGCGCCCGAGATGACGGTGCTCGTCGGTGGCCTGCGCGTGCTGGGTGCGAACGCCGGCGATGCGAAGCTGGGCGTGTTCACCGATCGTCCGGAAGCGCTGACGAACGACTTCTTCGTGAACCTGCTCGACATGGGCACGGAATGGAAGCCGGTGTCGGCCGCGAACGACGTGTTCGAAGGGCGCGATCGGGCGACGGGGCAGGTCAAGTGGACGGGCTCGCGCGTCGACCTGATCTTCGGCTCGCATGCGCAACTGCGTGCGCTTGCCGAGGTGTACGGCAGCGCGGATGCGAAGGAGAAGTTCGCGCACGACTTCGTCGCGGCCTGGAACAAGGTGATGAACCTGGACCGCTTCGACCTCGCGTAAGCGTCGCCGCGCGGTAGTGCGGTGAGGCAGTAACGGGAAACGGCCGGTCGTCCGGCCGGCCGTTTCTTCCTGACCCTGAGTGTTGTTGAAGGAGTGACGATCATGACGCAAATGATGTTGAAAACGCGCGCTGTACTGGCGTCGCCGGCAGAGGTCGCGCGATACGTCGTCGGATCCGCCATCGTCATCGGCGGGGCGGCCGAACTGGTGTCGCAGGCGCTGCACGCGATCGCGGCCGCCTGAGCGAGGCGTTTCGCTCGCCACGCGCGTGCGGCAGGTGTGGTATCTATAGGCAGGTAGTCCGATTCACTTTCATTGCTCTGTTTCATTGAATAAGGAGTACGGAACATGGCCAGGAAAACTCAAGCTGCCCAGATCAACATCGGCATCAGCGACAAGGACCGCAAGAAGATCGCGGAAGGCCTGTCGCGCCTGCTTGCCGATACGTTCACGCTGTACCTGAAGACCCACAATTTCCACTGGAACGTCACGGGCCCGATGTTCAACACGCTGCACCTGATGTTCGAGGAGCAGTACAACGAACTGTGGCTCGCGGTCGATTCAGTCGCCGAACGCATTCGCACGCTCGGCGTCGTCGCGCCGGGCACCTTCGGTGATTTCGCGAAACTGTCGTCGGTGCCGGAAGCGAACGGTGTGCCCGCTGCCGAAGACATGATTCGCCAGCTCGTCGAAGGGCACGAGGCCGTCGTGCGTACCGCGCGTGCGATCTTTCCGCTTGCCGATGCGGCGAGCGACGAGCCGACCGCCGACCTGCTGACGCAGCGCCTGCAAATTCATGAAAAAACCGCGTGGATGCTGCGGTCGTTGCTCGCGTAGGCGTGCAACGCGCGGCAGGCTGGCCCAAGCCTGCGCATCGTGACTCCGGCCCTGATTGATTCACCGTCGTCGGGCCGAACCCAGTCCGGCGCGCTGCGCGGATCCGTGCGTGCGATGGCTCTGTCCCTTGATTGATGCGCGTCGCCGCTCGGCCATGTGCAGCGGGCGCGGGCAGCGCGCAGGCGTCCGGCCGCGAGCGCCCGCGGGCCTTGCCGACATGACGCGAAGCGCCGCTCGGCTCTAAAATGCCGGGGTTATCTTCCCGGTGCTTCGCCATGCTTGCCCGCTTTCCCCTGTATCTGCGGCTCGTCCGGATGGACAAGCCGATCGGCAGCCTGCTGCTGCTGTGGCCGACGCTCAACGCGCTGTGGATCGCGTCCGACGGCCATCCGCGCTGGCCGCTGCTCGTGATCTTCTCGCTCGGCACGCTGCTGATGCGCTCGGCCGGCTGCGCGATGAACGATTACGCCGACCGCGACTTCGACCGCCATGTAAAGCGCACGGCCGACCGGCCGCTGACGTCGGGCAAGATCCGCGCATGGGAAGCCATCGCGATCGCGGTCGGGCTCGCGTTCATCTCGTTCCTGCTGATCCTGCCGCTCAACACGCTGACGAAGCAGTTGTCCGTCGTCGCGCTGTTCGTCGCGGGCTCGTATCCGTTCATGAAGCGCTTCTTTGCGATTCCGCAGGCCTATCTGGGCATCGCGTTCGGCTTCGGCATCCCGATGGCGTTCGCGGCCGTGCAGGACACGGTGCCGACGATCGCGTGGGTGATGCTGGTCGCGAACATCTTCTGGTCGGTCGCGTACGACACCGAATACGCGATGGTCGATCGCGACGACGACATCAAGATCGGCATCCGCACGTCCGCGCTGACGTTCGGCCGCTTCGACGTCGCGGCCGTGATGCTGTGCTACGCGGTGACGCTCGGCATCTACGTGTGGATCGGCGTGACGCTCGGCTTCGGCCTCGCATACTGGGCCGGCTGGGCGGCGGCGGTCGGCTGCGCGTTGTATCACTACACGCTGATCAAGGACCGCGAGCGGATGCCGTGCTTCGCGGCGTTCCGGCACAACAACTGGCTCGGCGGCGTGCTGTTCGCCGGGATCGCCGTGCATTACCTGCTGGCGGGCAGCTGAATTTCGCGATCGCACCGCAGGCGGTATGCGATGCCAGACGCGGTACCAACAAAAAAGCGGCCTGGGCCGCTTTTTTGCTGTTCGTGCAAATCAGCATAACGGGGCGGGGCGCCCAACGCGTACAGCGAGCGCCGGGCTGCTACCGCCAGCGCGCTCACGCGCGGCCGAGCTCGTCGCCCATTTCCTTCGCACGCGCTTCGGCCGCGAGCGCACCGCGCACGATCGCATCCTTCACGCCTTGCGCGTCGAACGACGCGAGCGCGGCGGCCGTCGTGCCGCCCTTCGACGTCACGCGCTCGCGCAGCACGCTCGCGGGCTCACCGGATTGCGCGGCCAGTTGCGCGGCACCCGTGAACGTCGCGACCGCGAGCGCACGGCCTTGTTCGTCGTTCATGCCGAGCTGGCGCGCGGCTTCCTGCAGCGCTTCGATGAAATAGAACACGTACGCGGGGCCGCTGCCCGAAATGGCCGTGACGGCGTCGAGCTTCGACTCGTCGTCGAACCAGACGATTTCACCGACTGCACCCAGCACGTTCGACGCGAGTTCGCGGCCCGCCGCGTCGACGCCCGGCAGTGCGGCGAGGCCCGTCACGCCCATGCCGACGAGTGCGGGCGTGTTCGGCATCGTGCGCACGACGCGTGCGTAATCTCCGAGCCAGCGTGCGAGATCGCTGCCGCGGATCCCGGCCGCGATGCTGATCACGAGCTGCGACGTCAGGTGCGGTGCGAGCGCCTGCGCGACGTCCTTCAGCACCTGCGGCTTCACCGCGAGCACGACCGCGTCGTAGTCGGCGAGCGTCGCGTCGATGGCCGCGCCGGTGCGCACGCCGAACTGCTGGGCGGCGCGCGCGCGTACTTCTTCGTTGACGTCGATGGCATACAGGCCGTCAGCGGCAACGCCGCGCTTGATCAGGCCGCCGATCAGGGCCGCGGCCATGTTGCCGCCGCCGATGAATGCGATTTTCATGATGTCCGATTGAGCAAGTGAGTGAACGGTAGGGCAGAAAGGGCGTGGCGCTCAGTGCGAGTAATCGCGCGCGCCGAAGATCGCGGTGCCGACGCGCACGATCGTCGCGCCTTCGAGCACGGCCGCATCGAGATCGGCGGACATGCCCATCGACAACGTGTCGAGCGGCAGGCCGTCGGCACGCAACGTGTCGAACAGCGCGCGCAGCGCACGATGCGGCGCGCGTTGCGCGTCGGTGTCGCCGGCCGGTTCGGGAATCGCCATCAGCCCGCGCAGCCGCAGCGACGGCAGCGCGGCGACCGCGCGCGCAACCTCGGCCACGTCGGCCGGCGCAACGCCGCTCTTCGACGCCTCGCCGCTGATGTTCACCTGCACGCAGATGTTGAGCGGCGGCAGGTGCGCGGGGCGCTGTTCCGACAGGCGCTGCGCGATCTTCAGCCGGTCGACCGAATGGACCCAGTCGAAGCGTTCGGCAACCGGGCGCGTCTTGTTCGATTGCAGCGGCCCGATGAAATGCCATTCGAGGTCCGCACGCAGGTCGGCGAGCGCGTCGATCTTGTCGATCGACTCCTGCACGTAGTTTTCGCCGAAGGCACGCTGCCCGGCCGCATGCGCGGCGCGCACGTCGTCGGCGGGAAAGGTTTTGGACACGGCGAGCAGCGACACGGTGGCGGGATCGCGGCCGGCCGCGCGGGCGGCGTCGGCGATGCGGCGATGAACGGAGGCGAGACGGGCGGCGAGATCGGACATGACGGGCACGAAAGCAGGCACGGAAGCGGGCATGGTGCGGATGCGCCGCGGCACGCGACGCATCGATTCGCCCATTATACGGACGCCGTGCGCGAGGCCCAGCGTCCACCCGTCATTCGGATGAGCACGCGCTAGCCGTACAGCAGATGCTCGACGAGCTGGATCCAGTGGGTGACCGGAATCTGCGTGCCGCTTTGCAGGTGCGCGATGCAGCCGATGTTGCCGGAGACGATCATCTGCGGTTCGAGCGCCTGCAGCTTCAGCAGCTTCTGCTTGCGCAACCGGTACGACAGCGACGGCTGCGTCAGCGAATAGGTGCCGGCCGACCCGCAGCACAGATGGCTGTCGGCCGGCAGCCGCACATCGATGCCGAGCGTCTCGAGCAGGCGTTCGACCTTGCCGCGCGACTGCTGGCCGTGCTGCAGCGTGCACGGCGGGTGGTACGCGACCGTATGGATCGCGCGGCGCCGCGCGAGCGTCGCGAGCTCGGCCTCGAACGCGAGCAGCACGTCGGAGATGTCGCGCGTGAGCGACACGATGCGCTGCGCTTTCTCCGCATAGGCCGGGTCGTCGCGCAGCAGGTGCGCGTATTCGAGCACCGTCGCGCCGCAGCCCGACGCATTCATCACGATCGCCTCGACACCCTGTTCGACATGGGGCCACCACGCGTCGATGTTGCGGCGCGCGTCGTCGAGCGCTTCGTCGTGATAGTTCAGGTGCAGGCGGATCGCGCCGCAGCAGCCTGCGTCGGGCGAGACGACCGTCTCGATGCCGAGCGCGTCCAGCACGCGCGCGGTCGCGATGTTGATGTTCGGCAGCATCGACGGCTGCACGCAGCCGCCGAGCATCAGCATCTTGCGCGTATGCGTGAGGTGCGGCCATTCGAGCAGCCGCGTGCGCGGCGGCACCTTGTCGCGCAGCCGCTTCGGCAGCAGCGGCCGCACGTGCTGGCCGAGCCGCATCACCGGCGAGAACAGCGCCTCGTTCGGCACCAGGCTCGCGAGCAGGCGGCGCACGAGACGCTGCTGCGCCGGGCGTTGCACCTGCGCCTCGACGTGCTTGCGGCCGATCTCGACGAGCCGGCCGTACTGGACGCCGGACGGGCAGGTCGTCTCGCAGCTGCGGCAGGTGAGGCAGCGGTCGAGGTGCTGCTGAGTGCTGCGCGTGACAGGTGCGCCTTCGACCATCTGCTTGATCAGGTAGATCCGGCCGCGCGGGCCGTCGAGTTCGTCGCCGAGCAACTGGTAGGTCGGGCAGGTCGCGGTGCAGAACCCGCAATGCACGCACTTGCGCAATATCGCGTCGGCTTCGTCGCCGTCGGGCGTATTGCGGATGAAATCGGCGAGGTTCGTTTGCATCGAGCTTAGGGTCTGTTTACCGATGGAACGCACATGCGTTGCCCCGAGAACGGCCGCTCGCGAGGCGCGCGACGCCGCGAATACTGACGTATCGCCAAGGAGCGCAACGCGGCGAGCGGCCGTTCTCGGGGCAACCCCAAATTAAAAAAAACATGTCACGGGAATGCCCGAAATCGCCCGTATGGCGGCGTCGCTCGTCGCTTGTCCCCCAAGGGGACTTCCTTCGGGGCGTTTGGCAAGGCCGAACGGCGCTCCTCACTTCTTGCCCTACGGGCGATTTCGGGCATTCGCATGTGCGTTCCATCGGTAAACAGACCCTAAAGATCGGGGTAGAGCCGGCCGCGGTTGAAGATGCGCGCGGGGTCGAACGCGGCCTTCAGCCCGCGGTGGATTTTCATCATCGGGGCGGGGAGCGGCGTGAACACGCCCGCGCTGCGGTCGTACGCGTCGCCCGCACGGAACAGCGTCGCGTGGCCGCCGGCCTGCTTCGCGCTCATTCGCACGGTCTGCGCGTCGGCGTCGGTGATCCACCAGCGCTGCGCGCCGCCCCATTCCATCAGCTGGGTGCCGGGCAGGTGCATCGGTTCGGTGATCGACGGCAGCGCGAGGCGCCACAGCGCATAGCCGGGCGGGATGCCGTTGAAGAACGGGTCGGTATGCTCGCGCAGGCCGGCCCAGAAGCGTTCGGCCTCGACCGCGTCGACGACTTCGCCGCCGAGCAGCGTCTTCGCGGATTTCACGGCCGCTTCGGCGCCCGACAGGCGCAGCACGAGCGTGCCGTTGCGCCAGCCGCTCGCGCTGACGGGCAGCGGATGGCCGCCCCATTCGTTGAGCTTGCGCACCGCGTCGGTCGCGGTCATCTCGAACTTCAGCGTGACTTCGGCGACGGGCATCGGCAGCACCTTGAGCGACAGGTCGAGCATCAGCCCGAGCGTGCCTAGCGCGCCGGCCATCAGCCGCGACACGTCGTAGCCGGCGACGTTCTTCACGACCTGACCGCCGAAACGCAGCATTTCGCCGCGGCCGTTCATCAGCGTGACGCCGAGCACGAAATCGCGCGGCGCGCCGCAGGTGGCGCGCCGCGGGCCCGCCAGGCCGGCCGCGACGCAGCCGCCGACGGTGGCCGAGCGGCCGAAGTGCGGCGGCTCGAACGGCAGCATCTGGCCGCACTCGGCGAGGACGGTTTCAAGCTGCGCGAGCGGCGTGCCCGCGCGGACCGTGACGACGAGTTCGGCCGGGTCGTACGACACGACGCCCTGAAACGCGCGCGTGTCGAGTATCTCGCCCTCGAGCGCCTGGCCGTACCAGTCCTTGGTGCCGCCGCCGCGAATCCGCAGCGGCCGGCCGTCGGCACTGGCGGCGCGGATACGCTCGGCCCATCCGGCGACGATGTCGTCCTCTTCCATGTTCTGTTGCTGCCTCGACTTGTTGTTCGGTCGATTGTACCGGGGTGGCGCGAATCCACATCGCGACTATCCCTAAGCCCCGTATTGCAGGCCGCATGCTTGCGCCGTCGCTCGAACGGGCCGCGCGGGCGCGGCGCGCCGCCGCGACCCGCCCGCCGGCACGGGCCGCGTACCGGGGGTGAGGCTCAGAAGCGCGGCAGGTCGGGGTGCGGCAGCAGCCCGCCGCGCACGTGCTGGCGACCGTACTCGGCGCAGCGCGCGCGGGTCGGGATGCCCTTGTCCGGGTTCAGCAGCCCCGCCGGATCGAACGCGCGCTTGACCGCGAAGAACGCATCGCGCTCCTGCGGCGAGAACTGTACGCACATCGAATTGAGCTTCTCGATGCCGACGCCGTGCTCGCCCGTCACGCTCCCGCCGAATTCCACGCAGCATTCGAGGATTTCCGCGCCGAACTGCTCGGCACGGTGCAGTTCGTCCGGATCGTTCGCGTTGTACAGGATCAGCGGATGCATGTTGCCGTCGCCCGCATGGAACACGTTGATGCAGCGCAGCCCGTAGCGCGTTTCGAGCTGCTCGATGCGCGCGAGCAGCGGGCCGATCGCGCGGCGCGGCACGGTGCCGTCCATGCAGTAATAGTCGGGCGAAATACGGCCGGCGGCCGGGAATGCATTCTTGCGGCCCGACCAGTAGCGCAGCCGCTCGCTCTCGTTGCGCGATACCTGGATGCGTGTCGCGCCATGCTCGCGCAGCACGGCCGTCATCCGCACGATCTCTTCCGCGACTTCCTCCGGCGTGCCGTCCGATTCGCACAGCAGGATCGCCTTCGCGTCGAGGTCGTAGCCGGCATGCGTGAAGGACTCGACGGCCTGCGTGGCCGGCTTGTCCATCATTTCGAGCCCGGCCGGGATGATCCCCGACGCGATGATCGCCGCGACGGCCTCGCCGCCCTTGACGACGTCGTCGAAGCTCGCCATCACGAGCTGGGCCGTTTGCGGCTTCGGGATCAGTTTCACCGTGACCTCGGTGACGATCGCGAACATCCCTTCGCTGCCGATCATCACGGCGAGCAGGTCGAGGCCCGGCATGTCGAGCGCGAGCGAGCCGAATTCGACGATCTCGCCGTCGATCGTCACCGCACGCACGCGCATCACGTTGTGCACCGTCAGCCCGTATTTCAGGCAGTGGACGCCGCCGGAATTCTCCGCGACGTTGCCGCCGATCGTGCACGCGATCTGCGACGACGGATCGGGCGCGTAATACAGGCCGTACGGCGCGGCGGCTTCCGAGATCGCAAGGTTGCGCACGCCGGGCTGCACGGTTGCCGTGCGGGCGTAAGGATCGACTTCGACGATGCGCGTGAAGCGCGCCAGCGACAGCACGACGCCGAGCGCCATCGGCAGCGCGCCGCCCGACAGGCTCGTGCCCGCGCCGCGCGGCACGATCGGCACCTCCATGCGGCGGCAGATCTGCACGATCCGCTGTACCTGCGATTCCGTTTCGGGCAGCGCGACCGCGAGCGGCAGGCGGCGGTACGCGGACAGGCCGTCGCATTCGTACGGCGCCGTGTCTTCGTCGCGGTACAGCAGGCAGTGTGTCGGCAGCACGGCCATCAGCGCCTGCACGACTTCACGCTGGCGCTGCGCGCGTGCCGCGCTCGACAGTTCGACGGGAGCGTTCATGGGGTCTCCTGCAGCAGGCGGCGCGGTGTCGCGCACCGTGTCAGCACGTGAAAATCTTGCCCGGATTCATCAGGTTGCGCGGATCGAGCGCGAGCTTGATCGCCCGCATCGTGTCGATCGCGTTGTCGCCGTGCTCCTTCGGCAGGAAGCGCATCTTGTGCAGCCCGACGCCGTGCTCGCCCGTGCAGGTGCCGCCGAGGCGCAGCGCGCGTTCGACGATCCGGTCGTTGATGTGCTCGGCTTCGGCGATTTCCTCGGGCTTGTCGGGGTCGATCAGGATCGCGACGTGGAAATTGCCGTCGCCGACGTGGCCGACGATCGGGCAGGGCAGCGACGACGCGCGCAGGTCGACCTCGGTTTCCTCGACGCACGCGGCGAGCTGCGAGATCGGCACGCACACGTCGGTCGTCACCGCGCGGCAGCCGGGTTTCAACTGCAGCATCGCGAAATACGCGTTGTGGCGGGCGGCCCAGAGCCGGCTGCGGTCCTCGGGGCGGGTGGCCCATTCGAAGCCCTGGCCGTTGTTCTGGCCGGCGAGCGCCTGCACGAGCTCGGCCTGTTCCTTCACGCCGGCCTCGGTGCCGTGGAATTCGAAGAACAGCGTCGGCGCTTCGGCGAGCGTCAGGTTCGAATGGCGGTTGATCGAGCGCACGGCGAGCGCATCGACGAATTCGACGCGCGCGATCGGCACGCCGATCTGGATCGTCTCGATCACGGTGCGCACCGCGTCGCCCATCGACGGGAACGTGCAGATCGCGGCGGATACGGCTTCGGGCAGCGGATGCAGGCGCAGCGTGATCTCGATGATCACGCCGAGCGTGCCTTCGGAGCCGACGAACAGGCGCGTGAGGTCGTAGCCGGCCGACGACTTGCGGGCGCGCGAGCCGGTTTTCACCACGCGGCCGTCGGCGAGCACGGCGGTCAGGCCGAGCACGTTCTCGCGCATCGTGCCGTAGCGCACGGCGTTGGTGCCCGACGCGCGTGTGGCGGTCATCCCGCCGATGCTCGCGTCGGCGCCCGGGTCGATCGGGAAGAACAGGCCGGTGTCGCGCAGCGCTTCGTTGAGCGCCTTGCGCGTGATGCCCGGCTCGACCGTCACGGTCAGGTCTTCGGCGTTGATCGACAGCACGCGGTTCATTTCCGACAGGTCGAGCGAGACGCCGCCGCGCACCGCGAGCAGATGGCCCTCGAGCGACGAGCCGGCGCCGTACGGGATCAGCGGGACGCTGTACAGCGAGCACAGCGACACGACTTCGCGCACGTCGTCCGCGCTGTGCGCGAACACGACGGCGTCGGGTAGCTGCGGGTCGAACGGTGATTCGTCGCGGCCGTGGTGGGCGCGGACGGCGTCGGCGGTCGACACGCGCTCGCCGAAGGCGGCGCGCAGCGCATCGAGCATGGCAGGGGGAAGGGGGCGGCGCGTGGCGGCCGGCTGGGCAGGGTGATTCACGTACGTCTCCTTGTCGATCCGGGTGAGCGCGTTGGCACCGGCCCGGCTCCCGTGCTGCAGGGTTTCGGCCCATTCTACGCTGTAACGCCCGCTGCGCCCGCCTCCGCGGGCTGCGATAATCGCGTTCGAACGCAACCGGGCCGCGTCGCGGCCACGCACGAGAGGACATTCGCATGGGCAACCGCTTGAGCAAGATCGCCACGCGCACGGGCGACGATGGCACCACCGGGCTCGGCGACGGCCGGCGCATCGGCAAGGACGACACGCGGATCGCCGCGATCGGCGACGTCGACGAACTGAACTCGAACCTCGGCGTGCTGCTCGCCGAAACGCTGCCGGACGACATCCGCACGGCGCTCGTGACGATCCAGCACGACCTGTTCGATCTCGGCGGCGAACTGTGCATACCCGGCCATACCGTGCTCGACGACACGCATCTCGCGCGTCTCGACCGCTGGCTCGCCGACTACAACGCGACGCTGCCGCCGCTGAAGGAATTCATCCTACCGGCCGGCTCGCGCGCGGCGTCGCTCGCGCACGTGTGCCGAACCGTATGCCGCCGCGCGGAGCGCTCGATCGTCGCGCTCGGGCGCACCGAGACGCTCAATGATGCGCCGCGGCGCTACGTGAACCGGCTGTCGGACCTGCTGTTCGTGCTGGCGCGCGTGCTGAACCGCACCGACGGCGGATCGGACGTGCTGTGGGAGCGCGGTCGCGTCCGCTGACCGTTTGCCCCTTTGACGCACTGCGACAATTTGCCCGAGGGGCGTCCATTTTTAAAGATGTATTGTGTGTACATGTTTAACGGAGAACGAACATGACCCACATCACCGCTGACCAGATGGCTCGCGTGAAGGCCACTGCCCCTGTCCTCGCCGTGCACGGCGCGACGATCACGAAGCACTTCTACCAGCGCATGTTCGCGCGCCATCCGGAACTGAAGAACCTGTTCAACCAGACGCACCAGAAGACGGGCAGCCAGCCGGAAACGCTCGCGAAGGCCGTCTACGCGTATGCGGCGAACATCGACAACCTCGGCGCGCTGGGCGGCGCCGTGACCAAGATTGCGCACAAGCACGCGAGCCTGAACATCCGCCCCGAGCATTACCCGATCGTCGGCGAGAACCTGCTCGCGTCGATCGTCGAAGTGCTGGGCGACGCGGTCGATGCCGAGACGCTCGAGGCATGGCGCGTCGCGTACGGCCAGCTCGCGCAGATCCTGATCGGCGTCGAGGCCGACCTGTACGCGGGCGCCGCGTGGAGCGGGTTCCGCCCGTTCAAGGTCGAGCGCAAGGTGCGCGAAAGCGACGAGATCACGTCGTTCTACCTGACGCCGGCCGACGGCGGCGCGGCGCCGACGTTCGAGCCGGGCCAGTACATCACCGTGAAGCGCTTCGTCGGCGACCTCGGCGTCGACCAGCCGCGCCAGTACAGCCTGTCCGACGCGCCGCACGGCAAGTGGCTGCGCATTTCGGTGAAGCGTGAAGCCGGCAAGCCGGAAGTCATTCCGGCCGGCAAGGTGTCGACGCTGATGCACGACGGCGTGGAAGAGGGCGCGATCGTCGAAGGGACCGCGCCGATGGGCGAATTCTCGCTGAAGCGTGGCGTCGAGACGCCGGTGGTGCTGATCTCCGGCGGCGTCGGCATCACGCCGATGATGTCGATGGCGTCGACGCTGATCGCCGAGGGCAGCCGGCGCGAAGTGCGGTTCGTCCACGCTTGCCGGTCGGGCGCGGTGCACGCGTTCCGCGACTGGCTGAACGATACGGTGCGCGACCATGCGAACGTCAAGCGCACGGTGGTGTACGAGCTGGTCGGCCCGAACGATCGCGCCGGCATCGACCACGACCTGGAAGGGCGCCTCACGCCGGAACGCGTGCAGCAGTACGCGCGGGTGCCGGACGCCGACTACTACATCTGCGGCCCGATCGGGTTCATGAAGGCGCAGCGTGACGCGCTCGTCGCGCTGGGCGTCGCGCCGGAACGCGTGAACACCGAGATCTTCGGTTCGGGCGCGCTCGAGTGATGCGCGGGCGGATCGCCTCCCGCCAATGAAAATGCCCGGCGGGAGCCGGGCATTTTTGTCGCGCGCATAGGGCGTCAGGCGCGCAGCATCAGCGTCGCGTGATAACGCCACACTTTCGGATCAGCACTGACGAGCGGCATGCCTTCATGGAGCGCCTGCGCGACCATCACGCGGTCAAACGGATCGGCGTGATCTGGAAAATCGGGCAACGCGGCGACACCTTCGACGTGATCGCTGCTGATCGGTAACTCCGCAAAACCGGCGAGCCGAAATGCCGAGCGTGCATCACGTGGGTGAACGGGCAGATTGCCTTTGCGGTATTTGATCGCGATTTCCCAGATGGACGCAGCGCTGACGTACAGCGTGTTCTCGGGATGCTCGATCAACGCGGCTGCGGTCGCCGAAAGTTGAGGTGCGCCTTCAGCCGCCCATAGTGCGATGTGCGTATCGAGCAGCAGCTTCACGGCGCGAGCCCTTGTTCCAAGCTGGCATCGAAGTCAGCCGCGATCGATGCGTCACCGGCATTGAATGCCTCGACGGTTGTCGGGATGTTCAGCCCGGCAAGCAATTGACGAGCGGCGCCGATTCGCTTCGGCGCCGCGTAAGGAACGATCCGCGCAACCGGATGACCATTGCGGGCGATCACGACTTCGGACTCGCGCCCCAATTCAAGCGCTTCGACGAGGCTTGAGAGCCGCGACTTGGCATCGTGCATGTTGACGGTCGGCATCGTCGCCCCCCCTGGTTAGCTAGATAGCGTTAGCTAGTCTAGCAGAGTGAAATGACGACCGCACGCTGGCCGCATGGCCAGCCCGCCGGCAGGCGGGGTCATGCGGCCAGCCTGTTTGCGTCCGTCAGTTCCCGCTGCCGCGCGTGACGCGACGCGCCTTCACCGATTCCGCGAGACCTTCGAGCACCTTCACGCTGTCGTCCCATGCGATGCACGCATCGGTGATGCTCTGGCCGTAGGTCAGCTCGCAGCCTTCCTTCAGGTCCTGGCGCCCCTCGACGAGATGCGACTCGATCATCACGCCGACGATGCGGGCGTCGCCGGCCGCGATCTGGCGGCCGATGTCGGCACAGACGGGGATCTGGTTCTCGTGCTTCTTCGAGCTGTTCGCGTGGCTCGCGTCGATCATCAGGCGCGCGGCGAGGCCGGCCTTGCCGATGTCCGCGCACGCGGCGTTCACGCTGTCCGCGTCGTAGTTCGGCGCCTTGCCGCCGCGCAGGATCACGTGGCAGTCCTCGTTGCCCGCCGTCGACACGATCGCCGAATGGCCGCCCTTCGTCACCGACAGGAAATGGTGCGGCTGCGAGGCGGCCTTGATCGCGTCGACCGCGATCTTCACGTTGCCGTCGGTGCCGTTCTTGAAGCCGACCGGGCACGACAGCCCCGACGCGAGCTCGCGGTGCACCTGCGATTCCGTCGTGCGCGCGCCGATCGCACCCCACGAGATCAGGTCGGCGATGTACTGCGGGCTGATCATGTCGAGGTATTCGGTCGCGGCCGGCAGCCCCATCTCGTTGATCTGCAGCAGCAGCTCGCGCGCGGTGCGCAGCCCTTCGTTGATCTTGAAGCTGTTGTCGAGGTGCGGATCGTTGATGAGGCCCTTCCAGCCGACCGTCGTGCGCGGCTTCTCGAAGTACACGCGCATCACGATTTCCAGTTCGCCCTTGAAGCGCTCGCGCTCTTTCACCAGCCGGCCCGCGTATTCGATCGCCGCCTTCGTGTCATGGATCGAGCACGGCCCGATGACGACGATCAGCCGGTCGTCCATCCCGTGCAGGATGCGGTGCATCGACTGGCGCGAGTTGTAGATCAGCTCGGACGCGGCTTCGGAGCACGCGAATTCGCGGATCAGGTGGGCGGGCGGCGTCAGTTCCTTGAGTTCGCGAATGCGGACGTCGTCGGTGTTGTGCGGGGGCATGCTGTTTCTCCTTGGTTCCGGGCGCGGTTCGGTCAGTGCGAGTGCGCGTGCGGCAGATTCATCAATTCAAGCGATTCAGTGGTGTCGGTCGGGGCCGCGGGACCGCAGCGGCGGCGACCGGGTGGCGAAGGGCGAAAAAAAACCGCCGGGTTCGCCGGCGGTTTTTTCGGGAATTTCGGTTGCGCTTTACGCGCCATCAACCCTCTCGATCCGCCAGCGGTCTGAGATACCAAAAAAAGTAAAAGTAAAACTTGGCGGACATGACGGAGATTCGGTTCGTCAAAAAAGTTGATTCGGAATTTATACCCCGTCGCCGGGCGGCTGGCAACCGGGAAACGTCAAAAATGCGGACATTCCGCGCGTTTTCTTCAAAATGCGCGGAATGTCTGCGCCGCGATGCGGTTATGCCGTACCGCCGACCGTCATCCTGTCGATCCGCAGGGTCGGCTGGCCGACGCCGACCGGCACGCTCTGGCCTTCCTTGCCGCACACGCCCACACCCGAGTCGAGCGACATGTCGTTGCCGATCATGCTCACGTCCTTCAGCGATTCCGGGCCGCTGCCGATCAGCGTCGCACCCTTCACCGGGTAGGTGATCTTGCCGTTCTCGATCATGTACGCCTCGGACGCCGAGAACACGAACTTGCCGTTCGTGATGTCGACCTGGCCGCCGCCGAAGTTCACCGCGTACAGGCCGTTCTTCACCGATGCGATGATTTCCTGCGGATCCTTGTCGCCGTTCAGCATGTACGTGTTGGTCATGCGCGGCATCGGCAGCGCCGCGTACGACTCGCGGCGCGCGTTGCCGGTAACCGGCATCTTCATCAGGCGCGCGTTCAGCGTGTCCTGGATGTAGCCCTTCAGGATGCCGTCCTCGATCAGCGTCGTGCACTGCGTCGGGTTGCCTTCGTCGTCGATGTTCAGCGAGCCGCGGCGGTTCGGCAGCGTGCCGTCGTCGACGACGGTCACGCCCTTCGCGGCGACGCGCTCGCCGATCCGGCCCGCGAATGCCGACGAGCCCTTGCGGTTGAAGTCGCCCTCGAGGCCGTGGCCGATCGCCTCGTGCAGCAGCACGCCCGGCCAGCCCGGCCCGAGCACGACCGTCATCGCGCCGGCCGGTGCAGGACGGGCGTCGAGGTTCACGAGCGCCGCATGCACGGCGTCGTCGACGTAGCGCGACAGCACGTCGTCGGTGAAGTAGCCGTAGTCGAAGCGGCCGCCGCCGCCGCCGGAGCCGATCTCGCGGCGGCCGTTCTGCTCGGCGATCACCGTGACCGACACGCGCACGAGCGGGCGGATGTCGGCCGCGAGCGCGCCGTCGCTGCGGGCGACCAGCACGACGTCGTATTCGCCGGCGAGGCCCGCCATCACCTGCGTGATGCGCGGGTCGCGGCCGCGTGCCATCTGCTCGATGCGCTCGAGCAGCTTGACCTTGGCCGTCGCGTCGAGCGACGCGAGCGGATCGGACGGCAGGTACAGGTCGCGACCCGAGATGCCCTTCAGCGACGATGCCGCCTTGATCTTCTGGCGGCCGCCGCCGGCCGCCGCGATTGCCTTGGTGGCCGCCGCGGCTTGCGCGATCGCTTCCGGCGACAGGTCGTCGGAATACGCGAACGCGGTGCGATCGCCCGCGACCGCGCGCACGCCGACGCCCTGGTCGATGCTGAAGCTGCCCGATTTGACGATGCCTTCCTCGAGGCTCCACGCTTCGCTGCGGGTGGCCTGGAAGTACAGGTCCGCGTAGTCGACGCGATGCGTGAAGATGTCGGCGATCGTGCGCGTGAGCAGGCTTTCGTCGAGGCCGTACGGCGTGAGCAGGATGTCCTTCGCCAGCGCGAGGTTGCGGATGCCGGGTTCGATGATGTTCATGCGGATATCGGGGTTTCTCAAAAAGTTGTCGGGTGCTTCTGGGCAGATGGGTTGGCCGCGCGGCGTTTCAAGCGGCGCGGCGGATTCAGGTCAGCACGCGGTGCCGCCACGCGGGCAGGCTCTGGCGCACGTCGGCGATGCGTTGCGGATCGATCGCGCCGAGCACGACGCTGGCGCCCACGTCGCGGACCGCTACGATCTCGCCCCACGGGTCGATCAGCATGCTGTGGCCCCAGGTGCGCCGGCCGTTCTCGTGCTTGCCGCCTTGCGCGGCCGCGAGCACGTAGCACTGGTTCTCGACGGCCCGTGCGCGCAGCAGCGTTTCCCAGTGCGCGCGGCCCGTCGTATACGTAAACGCCGACGGGACGACGATCAGCGTGCAGTCGCCCATCCTGCGATACAGCTCCGGAAAGCGGAGATCGTAACAGACCGACAGGCCGACCCGCCCGAACGGCGCGTCGAACGCGACGACCGTATCGCCCGCGCGGATCGTGCGCGCCTCGTCGAACGACTCGTCGCCTTTCTCGAAGTTGAACAGGTGGATCTTGTCGTAGCGCGCGGCTTCGTTGCCGGACGGATCGAACACGAGCGTCGTGTTGAGCACGCGATCGGGTTCCGGCGCCTTCAGCGGCAGCGTGCCGCCGATCACCCAGACGCCGTGGCGACGCGCGGCGTCCGCGAGGAAGCGCTGGATCGGGCCGTCCTGGTAGGGTTCGGCGAGCGCGAGCTTGTCGGTGTCGCGGTGGCCCATGAAGCAGAAATACTCGGGCAGCAGCACGAGCTGCGCGCCTTCGCCGGCGGCTTCCGCGATGAGGCGGCGGGCTTCGGCGAGATTGCGCGCGACGTCCGGCGTGCTCACCATCTGCAGCGCGGCGACCTGGAAGGGCGTGGCGGAACGGGTGTGGTCGGTCATCGCAGGATCGGTTGCGTCATAAATGGGGTGCGGCCCGGCACCGTGCGCGATTCGACGCGCGGCTCAATGATTCGCCGCATCGGCCGGACCGTGATTCATCTTACCCTGATCGCCCCGCACCCGCTCGATGTGCGGGTGCGCCCACGAGCCGGTGATCGCGTAGTCGAGCGCGAACGCGCGCGACAGCGTTTCCGACAGCGCGTAGTTCGCGGCCAGCACGCCGACGCCGAGCAGCGGGTTGATGATGGCCGCGCCGATCGCGGCGGCGCCCGCGCTGATCTTCGGTGCGACGTGCGCGTGCAGGTCCTGCGTCTCGGCGCCGAGATCGACCGCGCCGCGCACGGAGACGTTCGCGGGCCCCGTCATCATCGAGAAGTCGTCGGTGCGGGCGATCCCGTTCGAGATCTGGCCGGTGCCGGTGATCTTGTCGAACGGCAGCCCCTTGCCGATCACGTCGCGGAAATTCAGCGTCAGGAAGCGCGCGAGGCTCTGCAGGCTCAGCACGCCGAGCAGCTTCGCGGCGCCCGGGTCGACCTTCAGGATCTGGCCGTGTTCGAGATCGATCGCGATCTGGCCGCCGAGCGACGGGAAGTCGAGCGCGGTCGGGCCGCCGCGCCAGCCGACCTTGCCGGTCACCGAGCCATGGCCGTCCGCGAGCGTGCGCGGCAGGCCGACGCGGTCGAGCAGCGCGCCCGCGTTGCCGATGTCGAGCTTGAAGTCGAACACGGTGCGGCGCGGTGCGTCGCTCTCGTCGGCGCCGCGGGCGAGCGCGCGACGCGACGTGCGCCAGTTGCCGGTCGCCGTCAGCTTCGCGTCCGGGTTCGACAGCTCCAGCTTGTCGAGCTGCCAGACCGGTGTGCCGGCTTCGTCGATGTTGCGCGCGTTGACGACGAGGCGGCCGATGTCGTGGTTGCGCGCGACGACCTGGTCGACGATCAGGTCGATGGACGGCATCGGGCGGTCGGTCGGCGTCGGCAGGTTCATCGCGCGGCCGACGAGATCGTGCTGTGCGCTGTCCGGGATCACGAGCTTCGCGAGCCGCGCATTCAACACGCCCGCGCCGTTGTGGCCGCCGCCCGGCGCCCACGACAGGTAGCCCGACACCTGGTTCGACGCGATGTTCGCCTGCCACAGCTCGTCGACGTGAGACGCGCCGATGATCACGTTTTCCCAGTTGCGCTTGAGCAGCTTCAGCGTGCCGAAGTGGAGCGCGAAACGCTTCGGCGCGAAGCTTGCGAAATCGACGCGCGGCGCGGCCTGCGGCTCCGGCGCGCGCGGCGTGTCGGACTTCAGCGTATGGGCCAGCGCAAGCCACGCGTCGGCGTCCAGTTCGTTGACGTCGACGGCCGCGCTCACGCCGTCCTGCGGCATGTCGGGCATCCGGTGAATGCCCATCGCGCCGCGCACCGCGCGCAGCGGCTGGCCGCGCGTCGCGTCGAGCAGGTAGGTCGCGGATACGGGGCCGAGCGTCAGGTCGGCGTGCTCGAGACGCTTGCCGTCCGCCTGCGGCGCCGGCTGCAGCGTGAAGCTGAACGGCATCGGCGTGCCGGCCGCCTTCGCGAACGGCGCGGGGAAATTCAGCGCGACGCCGGTCAGGTCGGAACGCGCGCTGATGTCGGGCAGGCGGCCCGGCGCGCCGCGCACGGCGACCTTGTACGGCGCGTCGCCGACCACGTGCTCGAGCAGCGCGGCGGCCGGGCCGTGCAGGTTCAGGCCGCGCGCGGCGTCGAGTGCGAGCCGGCCGTCGACGTCCACCGTGTACGGCCCGTGCGACTGGAAGTTGCCGTTCGCGCGCACCGGGCCGCCGAGGAAGCGTCCCGACAGTTCGTGCAGCGACGCGCCGGCCTCGGTGAACCGGACACTGCCGCGCAGTGCGGACAGCGGCGGCACGCCGCTGGTCGTCAGCGTGTTGCCGCCGAATGCGAGCGCGCCTTCGACGTGCGTGTGCGGATGCGCGACGTGCTGCGGAATCGTGATCTTGAGCCCGAGCGACGCGGGGCCCTGCGCATCGATCCGCTGGCCGATATGTCCGCTCATCGTGCCGAGTGAGCTGTTGTCCGCGTAGTCGATCAGGTCGGCGAGCGGGCCCTGCGCATGGCCGTCGATGATGAGCGGCGAGTGGGTCGGATTGCCGAGATCGTCGATGCGGCCGGCGACCTTCGTCAGCGCGACGCGCTTGTAGTGTGCGCGGTGGATGTCGAAGCGCAGCTTGTTCTGCGCGAGTTCGAATACGCCGTCGATCCCGTCGAGCGCCGGCCAGACGCTCGGCGTGCCGTTCGCGAGCTTGCGCGGCGGGTACGGCGTCGGTTCGAAGCGGCCGCCGGTGAACGGCGCGACGATGTGGAACACGCCGGCGTCCGGCTCGTGTTCGAACGGGAATTTCTCGAGCGGCCCACGGGCGACGATCGACGCGCCCTTGGTCACCTGGCCGTCCTGCAGCGCGTGGCCGAGATAGTCGCGCAGGTGTTCGGACATCCCGGTCGGCAGGTAGCGCGGGATGCGCGCCACCGACGCCCGGGCGAAATCGGCGCGCAGGTCGAGCGTGCCGCGGCCGTGGCCGGGGTTCGCGTACGAGCCCGACACCGCGATTTCGGCATCGGGGTTCGAGACGAGCAGGTCGGGCAGCGATACGTCGACGCGCGCGTGCTTCTCGCCGGGCGCGGGCGTGATCGTCCATTTCGCATTGCCGCGCAGCCGGTCGAACGTCAGGCGCGGCTCGTCGAATTCGCCGGGCACCGTGACGGCCGCGTTGACCGTGTCGAAATGCGCGGAGCCGCCCGTCTCGTTCGCGTCGACGCGGCCCCACAGGTTCTCGACACCCGGCCAGCCGGCGCGCGGGTGGCCGCGCGGCGAGAGCCCGGGCGGCGGCTCCTGCGCGGCGAAGCTGATGCCCTGGAGATCGCCGAGGAAGCGGTAGCGCACGATCGGCGCGGCGCCCGTGCGCCGCTCCTCGTCGGCGAGGTCGGCATGCGCGGGTTTCGCGCGCTCGACCTCGATGTGATAGTTCGACACCATCCCGCGCGGGTCAAGCTTGATCAGCTCGTTGCGCAGGCGTGCCGGCAGCGGCAGCCCGCGGATGAATTCGCTGAGGATGCCGAGATCGACGCGGTCGCCGACGACGCTCAACAACTGCCCCTGGTTCGCGGTCGGCACGCGGTAGCGGGCCGTCAGCGTCGACAGCGCGAGCGAGCGGGCGAGCGGCGTGCCGTCCGGCAGCGGCGGCTGGCCGAGCTCCGCGTTGAAGCGCGTCAGGTGCAGCGTGTAGTCGTGGCCGGCGTCGAGCTGCATGTCCCAGCCGAAGCCGACCGTCGGCACGTCGAGCCGCGGCTGCGTCGGGCGCACGCGCAGCGCGACGTCCGCGCCTTGCAGGTCGCCGCCCGCCGAATGCAGGTGGCCGTCGCCGAAGGTGGCCCAGATCGCGTTGTCGATCCGGCCCGCGTGGATCGTGAGCGGCATGTCGAGGTAGCGCGCCAGCGTCTGCAGGTCGACCGGGCCCGTCGACAGGTACGCGTCGCCCGTCCAGTTCGCTGGCTTGCCGACCGGCGCGAGCGGCTTGTGCCTGAAGCGCGCACGGAAGTCGAGCGGGCCGAGCAGCAGCGTGCCGTTCGCGGGCGCCTGCAGCGCGGCCTTGTGCACGCGGCCGGCATTGAGCACCGCGAGCCGGATGCCCGACAGCACGAGCTCCGGCGCGTCATGCTGCGCGTCGCGCCAGCGCAGCGTGCCACCGCGCAGCACGATCGCCTCCTGTTTCAGCAGCCACGTGCCGAACGTGTCGTTGCCGCCGTGGGTGGTCGCCACGCCGACGCCCGCGATGCTCAGCGAGCCGTCGGCCGCCCGCGCGACGACCAGGTCGGGCTGGTCGACGATCAGGCTCGACAGCGCGGGCGACAGCCTCAGCAGCGACATCCACGACAGCGCGGCCGTCGCATGCGGCACCGACAGCGCGACCTTGCCGTCATGGCCGCGGATCGTCAGGTTCGTGAGTTCGACGCCCGGCTGCATGCCGGACCAGTTCGGGGAAAGCTTGCCGATTGAAAGCTGCGCGTGGAGCTTGTCGGACACCGCGCGTTCGATGCGCGGACGGAATTCGTCGATGCGGGGCAGCAGGACGTAGCGCAGCCCGAGGAAGGTGCCGGACGCGATGAAGTAGGTGCCGATCCCGACTGCCAGCGTCACCCTGAACACGCGACGCAAGACCGGATGATCGTGCTTCGGAGGTCCCGCTTCGGGCGCAGCTACGGCGGATTCCTGACGGTCGGACATGCGGCGGACGGGCGGCGATATGGTAGTTTTGCAGACTGACGTTGAAATGTATCACACGGGTTCGTGCCGGCGGCCGATGCGGCAGCGCGGCACGGGCTTTCCGGCGCGCGGTTTCGCGACGGGCGTACCCGCCCCGCGATGCCGCGCCGAGTCCATGGAGCCGGTCGGGAGTGGGGCGCGCATGCGTTCCCGTGCCGGCCGGCCGTTCCGCCAGGCCCGCTTCTCGATGACCGACGCTTCCGCCCTGATCAGCACGTCCTATTCCCGTTACCTGGCCCGCGCGGCCGCCGCGCGACCCGCGCTCGTCGACCAGGTCGCCGCGTGGGCGGCCGCGCCGCTCGGTCGCGCGCAGCTCGACGCGCGCCTCACCGAACTGCTGGCAACGCCGGCCGGCGCCGCCGCGCCGACCGAGGAGCACCTGAAGCGCGCGCTGCGGCAACTGCGCGCCGAGGCATTCGGCGCGGTGGCGGAGCGCGACCTGCGCGGGCTGGCGGACGTCGCCGAGGTGACGGGCGCGATGACCGATCTCGCGGAAGTGGCCGTGCAGCGCTCGCTCGCGCTGCTGTCGGCCGAGCTCGAGGCGCTGTACGGCGAGCCGCGCGGCGCCGACGGCCAGCGCGTCGTGCTCGGCGTGGTCGGGATGGGCAAGCTCGGCGGCCGCGAGCTGAACGTGTCGTCGGACATCGACCTGATCTTCGTCTACGAGGACGACGGCGAGACGACCGGCGGCGCGCGTTCGCCGCTGTCCACGCAGGAATACTTCACGCGGCTCGGCCGGCGGCTGATCGGCGTGTTGTCGGAAGTCACGGCCGACGGCTACGTGTTTCGCGTCGACATGCGGCTGCGTCCGAACGGCGATTCGGGGCCGCTCGTCTGCAGCCTCGGCATGCTCGAGGAGTATTTCTACGTACAGGGGCGCGAGTGGGAGCGCTATGCGTGGATCAAGGGGCGGCTCGTGTCGGAAGGCGACAGCGACGCGGCGCAACGGCTGGCGTCGCAACTCGAGTCGCTCGTCAAGCCGTTCGTGTACCGCCGCTACCTCGACTTCGGCGTGATCGGCGCGATCCGCTCGCTGCACCAGCAGATCCGGCAGGAAGCCGCGCGCCGCGCGTCGATGCGGCCCGACAAGGCCGACGACATCAAGCTCGGGCGCGGCGGGATCCGCGAGATCGAATTCAGTGCCCAGGTGTTCCAGCTGATCCGCGGCGGCCAGGATGCGGAATTCCGCGTGCGGCCGACGCTTGCGGTGCTGCGCCATGCGCAGGCGCGCGGGCTGATCGGCGAGGATGTGCGTGCGCGCCTGACCGAGGCCTACAACTTCCTGCGCACGCTCGAGCACCGTCTGCAGTACCGCAACGACGCGCAGACGCACGCGATGCCGGTCGAGCCGGACGAGCGCGCGGCGCTGGCCGCGTCGCTGGGCTTCGCCGACTATGCGGCGCTGATGACGGTGCTGGACGGCCACCGCACGTTCGTCGAAGCGCAGTTCGACCAGATTTTTGCCGACAAGGCGAGCGGCGCGCCCTGCGGGGCCGGCGACGACACGGCCGCCGCGTGGATCTGGAGCGGCGCGCTGGCCGACGACGGCGAGGACGACGCGCTGGTCGCGCGTCTCGACGGCCTCGGTTTTACGGATCCGGCCACCGTGCTCGCCCGGCTGCGCGCGATCTGGCAGTCGTCGCGCTACACGGGCCTACCGGAAAAGAGCCGGCAGCGCTTCGACAGCGTCGCGCAGCGGGCGCTCGACGCCGCGCCGAACATCGACGCCGCGCGCCGCGACGACACGATCGTGCGCCTGTTCGACCTGCTCGAGACGGTCAGCCGGCGCGGTGTCTATCTCGCGCTGCTGACCGAATATCCGGCCGCGCTCGACCGCGTGCTGTCGGTGCTCGGTGCGACGCGCTGGGGCGGCGGCTACCTGATCCGCCATCCGCAACTGCTCGACGAACTGCTCGACGACGAGGCGATCGCGAGCCCGTTCGACTGGCCCGCGTTCAAGGACGCGCTGCGCGCGCGCCTCGCCGCGGCCGACGGCCCCGAGCAACAGATGGACCTGCTGCGGCACGCGCAGCACGCGGAGGTGTTCCGGATCCTGCTGATCGACCTGGCCGGGCAACTGTCGGTCGAGCACGTGAGCGACCGGCTGTCCGAGCTGGCCGACGCGGTGCTCGACGTGACGATCGAAGTCGTCTGGTCGCAGCTCGCGAAGCGCCATCGCGACGTGCCGAAGTTCGCGGTGATCGCGTACGGCAAGCTGGGCGGCAAGGAGCTCGGCTACGCATCGGATCTCGACCTGATCTTCCTGTACGACGACGCCGACGAGCGTTCGGCGGACGTCTACACGACCTTCACGCGGCGCCTGATCACGTGGCTCACCACGGCGACCGGGGCGGGCGCGCTGTTCGACATCGACCTGCGGCTGCGGCCGAACGGCGAGGCCGGGCTGCTCGTCACCGATCTCGACGCGTTCCGCCGCTACCAGCTGCGCGAGGGCGACGCCGCGAATACCGCGTGGGTCTGGGAGCATCAGGCGCTGACGCGAGCCCGCTACAGCGCGGGCGACGCGCAGATCGGCGCGGACTTCGAGGCGATTCGCCAGCAGGTGCTGACGACGCCGCGCGACGGCGGCGTGCTCGCGAAGGAAATCGTCGACATGCGCGGCAAGGTGTTCGCCGGCCACCCGAACCAGACCGAGCTGTTCGACCTGAAGCACGATCGCGGCGGGATGGTCGACATCGAGTTCATCGTCCAGTACTGGGTGCTGCTGCACGCGTCGAGCGATGCCGAGCTGATCCGCAACACGGGCAACATCGCGCTGCTGCGCGAGGTCGCGCGCTTCGGGCTGATGGGCGAGGACGAGGCCGAGCGCGTCGGCGCGGCGTACCGCAAATACCGGAAGCTGCAGCACAAGCTGCGGCTCGACGGGATGGAGAAGGCGCGGGTCGATCCGGCCGTGGTGGCCGACGAGCGGGCGGCCGTGACGGCGCTGTGGGAGCGCGTGTTCGGCGGAATCTGACCGCGGCACGCCGGGCGCGCGGCAGCGGCCGGCATTGAGATTCGTTTGAGATTGTTTGAGTGGAAGGGCGGGTATCGGAAGAATCCGGCTTTCCGTTCAACCGGTGCCGTGTGCGCCACCAGCGATCTCAACTCATCTTGAAACCTATCCGCTACTCTCTTGCCACGACGGCGCTGTCCGCGGCCGTCGCTGGACTGTTCTCCGTTTCCGCTGGCGCAGCGGAAACGGCTTCCACCCCGCTGAAGAACCTGTCGCGTGGCGATGGCCAGTGCCTGGCCTGGCAGCCGGCCGACAACGCGGCCGTGTTCGCGGCATGCGACGGCAGCGCCGCGCAGGACTGGACCTTCGAGCCGCGCGACGGCTTCCAGCGCATCATCAACGCCGGCGCGAGCGCGGCGCGCGGCACG
The DNA here is from genome assembly GCF_002223055.1 of Burkholderia sp. HI2500. Taxonomy (NCBI): domain Bacteria; kingdom Pseudomonadati; phylum Pseudomonadota; class Betaproteobacteria; order Burkholderiales; family Burkholderiaceae; genus Burkholderia; species Burkholderia sp. HI2500. Next base: position 226,987 of record NZ_NKFL01000004.1, read on the forward strand.
AAGATGTGCCTGCATTCGGCCACCGGCGACAACGGCATGGGGCGCGTGTCGGTCGGCGTCTGCAGCGAGGGCGACCAGACGATGCGCGACTGGCGAGCGGACATCGGCATCGACGGCCGCGTGTCGTTCGGCAACCGGTACCGGGTCAACACCGGCCGATCCAACGAAGTGCTGGCGCCGCGGGAAGGGAGCGCCGGCGTCGCGATGCAGAACCTGCGCGGCCAGCCGGCGTCGGTCTGGCGGTCGTCCGCATCGATCTCGCCGTCGCAGCGCCCGCTGCTCGGCGACAAGTCGGCGTTGCTGATGATCACGCACTTCAACGACTCCCAACCGGCCGATAGCGAAGTGGTGCGCAAGGCGGTGTTCGGCGACGGCGACGACTATTCGTCGCTGCGGCGTTATGTCGAGGTCGCGTCGCACGGCAAGCTGACGTTGCACGGTCAGACGCTCGACAGCGTCAACCTTGGCGACCGTCCGGCCAGTTGCGATTCCGGCGCGATTCGCGCGGCGGCGCGCAGCGCGGCGTTCGCCCGCGGTGTGAACCCGGACAAGTTCGACTACCTGTTCGTCGAACTGCCGAAAATGAGCAGCTGCAACTGGGCCGGCCTGGCGGCGATGCCCGGCAACTGGATCCTGTCGAACGCGAGCGGCCAGGGTTACTGGATGTGGTCCCACGAATTCGGTCACAGCCTCGGCGCGCGGCATCCGGGCTCGCTCGTCAACTGCCCGACGCCGGGCGGCACGGTCGAGGTGGGCAGCGCGTGTCGCGCGGGCGGGGTCGACGATCCGTCCGACACGATGGGCGGCGGTGGCCGGCGTTTGTATCCGGCGAGCTACCAGTTGCTCAGAGGCTGGCTGACCGAAGCCGACGTACCCGAGATCAAGGGCGAGGGCACGTACCAACTCGCGCCGCTGTGGGGCAAAGCGTCGGGTGCGAAGGCGTACCGTCTGGCGCGCGCCGACGGCTCGACGCTGTGGCTCGAGTTTCGCCAGCCGCAGCCCGGCTTCGACAACTGGAAGTCCGATGACCCGTTCGTCAATGGCGTGATCGTGCGAACCGTCGCACACGCCGGCAATGTGCTGACCAATACGCTGGTCGATGCGACGCCGGGCAGCGCGCAGGGCATGAAGGACGCGCCGCTGATGCCGGGTCATGCGTTGCACGACACGCTGTCGGGCAAGATCGTCACCGTCAAGTCGGTCGGGCCGAACGGCGCGGTGGTCGAGGTGAAGAACGACGGGGTGCTGCTGCCGCAGGCGGCCGTCATCGGCCCGCAACAGGCGAACGCGGGCGCGACGGTTGTGTTGTCGGGCGCATCGTCGGTCGGCGAGCAGTTGCGCCATGCGTGGACGGCCCCGGCCGGCATCGATGCGAAACCGAACGGCGCGGAACTGAAGTTCGTTGCGCCCGCGTTCGAACGGGACCGCGATTACGCCTTCGATCTGACCGTGACCAACGACAAGGGCTACACGGCGCAGGCGTCGCATGTCGTCAAGGTGAAGGCGCAGGAAATCGTCCCGCCGCCGCGGGCCGCGATCAGCGGGCCGGCGACGGTCGACGGTGGCGCGACCGTCGCGTTGTCCGGCGCGGCGTCGACCGGCAAGGGGCTGAAGTATGCGTGGACCGCGCCGGCAGGACTTGCGATCGACCAGCAGGGTGCGAATGCATCGTTCGTTGCGCCGAAGGCGACGCAGGCGCAGCGCTACGACGTGAAGCTGACCGTGACCGATGCGCAGAACCGCAGTGCGGTGGCGACGCATGGCGTCATGGTGCGTGCCGACGTGGCCACGGGCGCGCCTGCCTGGGACAAGAAGAAGACCTACGCGACGCCGTGCCACGAGGTCAGCCACGCCGGCAAGACCTGGCTCAACGGCTGGTGGGTGCTCGGCGATGTGCCGGGGACGGGTGGTGAGTGGGGCGCGTGGCGCGAGAAGGGTGTCGCGAACATGCATGCGACGTGCAAGGGCAAGTAGGCACGGCGAGGCGCCGGCGCGGGCGACCGCGCTGGCGCGTGCCGTTCGATCTGGTGCCACCCGGTGAGTTCGTCGTGCCGCGAAGCGCGTCGGATACGTCGGAACCCATCAAAAGGCCGCTCCGGTATTACCCGGAACGGCCTTTTTTACGTTTTCACGTTGGCTGAGCGTGCATTCCCGCGTATCCGTGCCTTATGCGGCGAGCATTTCCTTCGCGTGCTTGCGCGTGGTCGCCGTGATCTCGAGCCCGCCGAGCATCCGCGCGACTTCCTCGATGCGGTTGGCGCGGTCGAGCGCGACGACGGTCGACACCGTGCCGCCACGGTCGTCGGCGCCTTTTGCGACCTGGTAGTGGTGATCACCGCGCGCGGCGACCTGCGGCAAGTGCGTCACGCACAGCACCTGGCGATCGCGCCCGAGCTGGTGCAGCAGGCGGCCGACCACTTCGGCGACGCCGCCGCCGATCCCCGTATCGACTTCGTCGAAGATCAGCGTCGGCGTCGGGCTTGCCGCGCTGGCGATCACCGCGAGCGCGAGGCTGATCCGCGCGAGCTCGCCGCCCGACGCCACCTTCGCGAGCGGCCGCAGCGGCACGCCGGGGTGCCCGGCGACCCGGAATTCGACCTGCTCGAGCCCGTGCGGGCCGCCGTCGGCGAGCGGCACGAGCGCGACTTCGAAGCTCCCGCCCGCCATCGACAGTTCCTGCATGCCGGCCGTGACGGCCGTGCCGAGCGCCTTGGCGGCCTGCGCGCGTGCCTTGGACAGGTGTTTGGCGTCGGCGAGATAGGCTTCCCGCGCCTTGGCCTGCGCCGCCACGAGCGCGCCGAGATCGGCCGCCGCATCGAGTGCGGCGAGCTGTGCGCGGCGTGCCGCGTGTTCTTCGTGCAGCGTGTCGGGCGGCAAGCGGAACTTGCGGGCGGTCGAGTGCAGCGCATCGAGACGCGTTTCGACCTGCGCGAGCCGTTCGGGATCGAGATCGACGCGCTGCGCATAGTGCTGCAGCGAATAGACGGCCTCCTGCAACTGGATCTCGGCCGGTTCGAGCGACGCGAGCGCGTCGCCGAGCGAGGTGTCGTAGTCGGCGAGGCTGCGCAGCTTCGACACGATCGCGCCGAGCTGCGCGAGCATCGCGTCGTCGGACTCGGACAGCGCGTTGAGCGCACCGCGCACGCCTTCGATCAGGTTCGCCGAATGCGACAGGCGCTTGTGCTCGTTGCTGACTTCGTCCCATTCGCCGGGCTGCGGCGCGAGCTTGTCGAGTTCGGCGAGCTGCCAGGCGAGCTTTTCGCGCTCGAGCTGCAGCTCGCGCTCGTGCGCTTTTGCAGCGTCGATCGCCTGCGTCGCGTCGCGCCACACGCGCCATGCGCGCGCGACGTTCGCGGCATCGGCGACGAGCCCCGCGTGCGTATCGAACAGCTCGCGCTGCGCGTCGGGCCGCATCAGCAACTGGTGCGCATGCTGGCCGTGGATGTCCACGAGCATCTCGCCGAGCTCGCGCAGCTGCGCGAGCGTCGCGCTGGTGCCGTTGATGAACGCGCGCGACCGGCCGTTCGCATCGATCACGCGGCGCAGCATCACGGTGTCCTCGGTGTCGAACGCGTGTTCGTCGAGCCAGCGCGCGACGCGGTCGTGCGGCGTGAATTCGGCGGTGATGTCGGCGCGGCTGCAGCCGGTGCGCACGACGCTCGCGTCGGCACGTTCGCCGAGCGCGAGGGCAAGGGCGTCGATCAGGATCGATTTCCCGGCACCGGTTTCACCGGAAAACACGGAAAAGCCGCTGTCGAATTCGAGATCGAGCGCGGCGACGATGACGAAGTCGCGGATCGAGAGGTGGCGGAGCATGGTGTCGGGCAGAGCGGCGTCAGGACGCCTTGTCGTCTTCGTTCGAGGCGTGTTCGTTCCAGTGCAGCTTCTTGCGCAGCGTCGCGTAGTAGCTGTAGCCGATCGGGTGCAGGAACGGCACCGTGTGCTTCGAGCGGCGCACCTCGATCGTGTCGTTCAGTTCGAGCGCGGTGAACGACTGCATGTCGAAGTTCACGTTGACGTCGCGCCCGCCGACGATCTGGATCGCGATTTTCGAATCGTCGGGCAGCACGATCGGCCGGTTCGACAGCGCGTGCGGCGCGATCGGCACGAGCACGATGCCCGCCAGCTGCGGATGGAGGATCGGGCCGGCCGACGACAGCGCGTAAGCGGTCGAGCCGGTCGGCGTGGCGACGATCAGGCCGTCCGAACGCTGGTTGTACATGTACCGGCCGTCGACCGATGCGCGCAGCTCGACCATCCCGGAGAAGCCGCTGCGGTTTACGACGACGTCGTTGAAGGCGAGCGCGTGGTAGATCGGTTCGCCGTCGCGCATGATCCGGGCCTCGAGCAGCGCGCGCTCCTCGCGCTCGAACTTGCCCGACAGGATCACCGGGACGAGCGCCTGCATGTCGGCCGCCGCGATATCGGTGATGAAGCCGAGCCGCCCGTGGTTGATCCCGATCAGCGGTGTCTTGTACGGCGCGAGCTGACGGCCGATGCCGAGCATCGTCCCGTCGCCGCCCAGCACGACCGCCACATCGGCACGCGCCCCGATTTCGGCCGGGGTCAGCGCCGGGTAGCCGGTGATGCCGATCTCGCGCGCGGTCTCGGCTTCGAAGACGACCTCGAAGCCCCGCTTGGCGACGCAGGCGGCCAGCGTGGCGAGCGGCTCGGCGATGTTCGGCGTGTTGCTCCGGCCGACGAGCGCGACAGTGTTGAACTGATTACCGGTTTTCATGCCGGCATTACACCATAGCTCGTTGACGAAAAGAACCGGCTGTGCGCGGTCGGGGCCGGATCGGGCCGGCCCGCGCAACGGTAGCCGACGCCACTCGCCGCGGTCGCGCGGTTGCGCTAAAATTTTCCACCATGCTAGATCCTCGCGCACGAACCCTCCTGAAAACCCTGATCGAACGGTATATCGCCGACGGTCAGCCAGTCGGATCGCGCACGTTGTCCCGTTACTCCGGGCTCGAGCTGAGCCCGGCAACGATCCGCAACGTGATGTCCGACCTGGAGGAGCTCGGCCTCGTGTCGAGCCCGCACACGTCGGCCGGCCGCGTGCCGACGCCGCGCGGCTACCGGCTGTTCGTCGACACGATGCTGACGGTCGAGGCGCCGATCGACGCCGAAGCCGTCGCGCGGCAGGTGCAGAACACGCTGCAGGCGGGCGAGCCGCAGCAGCGGGTCGTGGCGGCCGCCGCGAGCGTGCTGTCGAACCTGTCGCAGTTCGCGGGCGTGGTGCTGACGCCGCGCCGCAGCCACGTGTTCAAGCAGATCGAGTTCATGCGCCTGTCGGACAAGCGCATCCTGCTGATCATCGTCACGCCCGAAGGCGACGTGCAGAACCGGATGCTCGCGACGCCGCGCGATTACTCGCCGTCGCAACTGACGGAGGCGTCCAACTACATCAACGCGCATTTCGCCGGCCTGTCGTTCGACGAGGTGCGCCGCCGCCTGCGCGACGAGATCGACCAGTTGCGCGGCGACATGACCGCGCTGATGCACGCCGCCGTGACGGCCAGCACCGAGGTGCCTGACACGGAGGACACCGTGCTGATTTCCGGCGAGCGCAACCTGCTCGAAGTGGCGGATCTCTCGTCCGACATGGCGCGACTGCGCAAGCTGTTCGACGTATTCGACCAAAAGACGGGCCTCCTGCAACTGCTCGACGTGTCGAGCCACGCCCACGGCGTGCAGATCTTCATTGGCGGCGAATCGACGCTCGTGCCGATCGAGGAAATGAGCGTCGTTACCGCGCCTTACGAGGTGAACGGGCAGATCGTCGGCACGCTCGGCGTGATCGGCCCGACCCGCATGGCGTACAACCGCGTGATACCGATCGTCGACATCACCGCGCGCCTGCTGTCGCTCACGCTGAGCCAGCAGTAGCCTGCGGTCGCCGGCCCGATCCTGCCCCGTCATCGTGCCGCGGCACCGCGTGTGCCGGCAGTCGGCCGAACGGCCAGCCGACCGGCGCGGAGCGGCCCGCTATAATTGAGAGCCGTCCGGTCCCGTGCCCCGAGCACGTAATTGCCCATGCGTTTCGATCTTGAGCCGCCTTCGAGCACCGCGGCTGCCCATCGCATCGGTGTGCTGCTGATCAATCTCGGCACGCCCGACGCCCCGACACCGCGCGCGGTGCGGCGCTACCTGGCCGAATTCCTGTCGGATCCGCGGGTCGTCGAGATTCCGCAGGCCGTCTGGCAGGTGCTGCTGCGCACGCTCATCCTGCCGCTGCGCGGCCGTGCGTCCGCGAAGAAATACGCGGCGGTCTGGATGCCCGAGGGCTCGCCGCTGCGCGTGTACACGGAGCACCAGACCGACAGCGTGCGGCACCTGCTCACGTCGAACGGCTATCACGTGATGGTCGACTACGCGATGCGCTACGGCAGCCCGAACATTTCGCACGCGCTCGCGCAGTTCAAGCGGGCGGGCGTCGAGCGCGTGCTGCTGATGCCGATGTATCCGCAATACTCGGCGTCGACCACCGCCACGGCGTTCGACGCCGCCTTCGACGCGCTCGCGCGCATGCGCAATCAGCCCGAGGTGCGCACGGTGCGGCACTACGCCGACCATCCGGCCTATATCCATGCGCTGGCCGAGCAGGTGCGCCAGTATTGGGCGCAGCACGGCCGGCCCGATTTCGCGGCCGGCGACAAGCTCGTGCTGAGCTTTCACGGCGTGCCGAAGCGCACGCTCGACCTCGGCGATCCCTATCACGACCAGTGCCAGCAGACGGGTGCGCTGCTGATGGCCGCGCTCGGGCTGTCGACGACCGAATGCCGCGTCACGTTCCAGTCGCGTTTCGGCAAGGCCGAATGGCTGCAGCCTTACACCGCGCCGACGCTGCGCGAGTTCGGCGAGGCCGGCGTGCGGCGGGCCGACGTGTTCTGTCCCGGTTTCACGGCCGACTGCCTGGAGACCATCGAGGAGATCGGCATGGAAGTGCGCGACGAGTTCCTCGCCGGCGGCGGCAAGGCGTTCCACCGGATTCCGTGCCTGAATGGCGCGTCCGCGTGGATCGGCGCGCTCGGCGAGATCGTCGCCGAGAATCTGCAGGGCTGGCCGGTCAAGGCCGCGCAGCCCGAAATGGTGAGTTGAGCGCGATGAATTACAAGATTTCGACCGAACCGGGCGCGAAGCTGCGCATCGATAAATGGCTGTGGGCGGCCCGGTTCTTCAAGACGCGCTCGCTCGCGACCGATGCGGTGGACAAGGGGCACGTGAAGATTGGCGGCGCGGCGGTCAAGCCGGCGAAGGAAGTGCGGGTGGGCGACGAGGTCGAGATTGCGATCGACGGCATCGTCTGGCACATTGCCGTGCTCGGCGTGTGCGACGTGCGCGGGCCGGCGAGCGTCGCGCAGACGCTTTACGCGGAGACGGAAGCGGGGCGGGCCGCGCGGCTCGCCGAACTGGAGCGGCGCCGCACGTATCGCGAGCCGGCAGCCGAATTGCACGGCCGGCCGACGAAGCGCGACCGGCGCATCATCGACAGATTTTCTGGTGGGAGCTGAACATCTGGTCGAACGTCGCCCGTGCGCTTCCGTATTCGGTCGTGCGGTCGGTGACGGCTCCCGACAGGCAGATGGTGGTGGTGCCGGCAATGAGTACCAGCGCGACCACCGAGATCGCAAACGTCAGTTTCATGGTACTCCCCTCGAGAAGAAGGGTGAAAACGGCGCCAGGTGGATGTCAGGCGTCAGTCAGCTAGGGGTAAACACGCTTTTCCGACGCTTGAGTGGAGTGTAGTGCAGCGGGCCTGTGCCAAGCTAGTACTTGCCAGGTAAGCGTTGTTACCGGCCGTTTCGCCCGATCTGGCGGACTATGCGGCCGATGCCCCGGCGTGACGCGCGGTTGTTTCGCGGTATTGGAGAATGCCGGCGAATAACCCTCTTGAAATCGTCGTTTTCACCCTTATTTGCACCAGCAATGTGCGGTGCCACCGGATATACGGTCCGGCGGTTGCCGATTTGGCTTCAACCTCTAATCGACTTTCAGCGACATGGAAAACACGCAAGAGAACCCGGCATCCCAATCGGCCGAAGAGATCGGCAGCGAGAAGCAGGCGGCGCAAGGCGCTGCTCCCGCCGCCGAAGCAGCCGACGCGGCGCTCGCGGAGGCTCAAGCCAAGGTCGCCGAGCTGCAGGAGAGCTTCCTGCGGGCGAAGGCCGAAACCGAGAACGTCCGCCGCCGCGCGCAGGACGACGTCTCGAAGGCGCACAAGTTCGCGATCGAGAGCTTTGCGGAGCACCTGCTGCCCGTGCTGGACAGCCTGGAAGCGGCCGTCAACGATACGTCCGGCGACATCGCGAAGGTGCGCGAAGGCGTCGAGCTGACGCTGCGCCAGCTGACGAGCGCGCTCGAGAAGGGCCGCGTCGTCGCGCTGAACCCGGTTGGCGAGAAGTTCGATCCGCACCAGCACCAGGCCATTTCGATGGTGCCGGCCGACCAGGAGCCGAACACCGTCGTCACCGTGCTGCAAAAGGGCTACATGATCGCCGACCGCGTGCTGCGTCCGGCGCTCGTCACCGTCGCGCAGCCGAAGTAAGGCCGTCGCGATGCTGCCAGCCGGCGTCGATCCGGCCGCGTTCGACGCGTTCGACATGCAGGCGCTGGACGCCGGCACGTTCGACGCGGCGATCGACGGCGCGGGCGATGCGCTCGCGGTGGTGTTCTTCTGGGGCGTCGACTGCTTCAACTGCGAGATCGCGAAGAAGGCGATGCTCGCCCAGCCCGACGCGATCCGCGCGCTGGACCTGAAGTGGTTCCATTGCAACGTGTACGAACACCACCAGCTGGGGCGCCGCTTCGGGCTGCACGGCGTGCCGACGTGGTTCTTCTTCCACCGCGGCAAGCGGCTCGGCCGCGCGACGGGCTGGCATGGCCTCGCGCAGTTCCAGGCAGCGGTGTCGGCGGCACGCGCGAAAATCGCCGCGGCGGGCGGCAATCCGCTGGGCGGCAATCCGTCGGGGGCGATCCGCTAGCCGGCAGCGATTGAAAAAATTTAATATCCGCATCGCACGTCGGGTCTTGAAAACGAACCGGACGGACGCATTTCGGGAACAGAGTTGAATTCTGGCGCGCGAAACCGCCCCAAAACGCGGGATTTTGCGCAGCAAACAAGCATTTCTGGAGATTAGGAAAAAATGGGAAAGATCATCGGTATTGACCTCGGCACCACGAACTCGTGCGTCGCCATCATGGAAGGCAACCAGGTCAAGGTCATCGAGAACTCGGAAGGCACGCGCACCACGCCGTCGATCATCGCCTACATGGACGACAACGAAGTGCTGGTCGGCGCGCCGGCCAAGCGCCAGTCGGTGACCAACCCGAAGAACACGCTGTTCGCCGTGAAGCGCCTGATCGGCCGCCGCTTCGAAGAGAAGGAAGTCCAGAAGGACATCGGCCTGATGCCGTACGCCATCATCAAGGCCGACAACGGCGATGCATGGGTCGAGGCACACGGCGAGAAGCTCGCGCCGCCGCAAGTGTCGGCGGAAGTGCTGCGCAAGATGAAGAAGACGGCCGAAGACTACCTCGGCGAGCCGGTCACGGAAGCCGTGATCACGGTGCCGGCGTACTTCAACGACAGCCAGCGCCAGGCAACCAAGGACGCCGGCCGCATCGCGGGCCTCGAAGTCAAGCGGATCATCAACGAGCCGACCGCGGCTGCGCTCGCGTTCGGCCTCGACAAGGCCGAGAAGGGCGACCGCAAGATCGCCGTGTATGACCTCGGCGGCGGTACGTTCGACGTGTCGATCATCGAAATCGCGGACGTCGACGGCGAAATGCAGTTCGAAGTGCTGTCGACCAACGGCGACACGTTCCTCGGCGGCGAAGACTTCGACCAGCGCATCATCGATTACATCATCGGCGAGTTCAAGAAGGAGCAGGGCGTCGACCTGTCGAAGGACGTGCTCGCGCTGCAGCGCCTGAAGGAAGCCGCTGAAAAGGCGAAGATCGAGCTGTCGTCGAGCCAGCAGACCGAAATCAACCTGCCGTACATCACGGCTGACGCGTCGGGCCCGAAGCACTTGAACCTGAAGATCACCCGCGCGAAGCTGGAAGCGCTGGTGGAAGACCTCGTCGAGCGCACGATCGAACCGTGCCGCATCGCGATCAAGGACGCAGGCGTCAAGGTGTCGGACATCGACGACGTGATCCTGGTCGGCGGCCAGACGCGCATGCCGAAGGTGCTGGAGAAGGTGAAGGAATTCTTCGGCAAGGATCCGCGCCGTGACGTGAACCCGGACGAAGCCGTTGCAGTCGGCGCGGCGATCCAGGGCCAGGTCCTGTCGGGCGACCGCAAGGACGTGCTGCTGCTCGACGTGACCCCGCTGTCGCTCGGCATCGAGACGCTCGGCGGCGTGATGACGAAGATGATCAGCAAGAACACGACGATCCCGACGAAGCACGCCCAGGTGTACTCGACGGCGGACGACAACCAGGGCGCCGTGACGATCAAGGTGTTCCAGGGCGAACGCGAAATGGCAGCCGGCAACAAGCTGCTCGGCGAGTTCAACCTCGAAGGCATCCCGCCGGCACCGCGCGGCGTGCCGCAGATCGAGGTGACCTTCGACATCGACGCGAACGGCATCCTGCACGTCGGCGCGAAGGACAAGGCGACCGGCAAGGAAAACAAGATCACGATCAAGGCGAACTCGGGTCTGTCCGAGGCTGAAATCGACCAGATGATCAAGGACGCGGAAGCGAACGCAGCGGAAGATCACAAGCTGCGCGAGCTGGCTGATTCGCGCAACCAGGGCGACGCGCTGGTCCACAGCACGAAGAAGGCGCTGACCGAGTACGGCGACAAGCTGGACGCGGGCGAGAAGGAAGCCATCGAAGCGTCGCTGAAGTCGCTTGAGGAAGTGCTGAAGGACTCGTCGGCCGACAAGGCTGCGATCGACGCGAAGGTCGAGGAGCTCGGCAAGGTGTCGCAGAAGCTCGGCGAAAAGATGTACGCCGACATGCAGGCCCAGCAAGCAGGTGCGGCCGGTGCAGCGGGCGCAGCGGAAGGCGCGGCCCACGCGGGCGGTGCGCAACAGGCTGCCGACGATGTCGTCGACGCCGAGTTCAAGGAAGTGAAGAAGGACTAAGCCGGGTTGCCCCGGTGCCGCACGCCGCGCGCCACCCGCGCGCGGCGCGGCTGACGGGTTGGCTGACAAGCGGTCTGTCTTTCCTTCCGGATGGCCGGATCGACTCCACGCCTGGCGGGCTTCGCGGCCCTCCGGGCACATTTGTTTTTTGGCGGGTGCTGCACGCGCCGTCCGCGGCGGGCGCAGCGCCAGACGAGTCGAGAGACTTTACTGCAGGCGAAAGGAGCCGCCGCGTGCGCGATGCGTGGCGGCACAGTGAATCGATATGGCGAAACGGGATTACTACGAGGTTCTGGGCGTCGCGAAGAATGCGAGCGACGACGAAATCAAGAAGGCGTATCGCAAGCTTGCGATGAAGTATCACCCTGACCGCAATCCGGACAGCAAGGATGCGGAAGAGCATTTCAAGGAGGTGAAGGAAGCCTATGAAATGCTGTCGGACGGCCAGAAGCGGGCAGCGTACGACCAGTACGGCCACGCGGGCGTCGATCCGAACATGGGCGGTGCGGGCGCACAGGGCTTCGGCGGCTTCGCGGACGCGTTCGGCGACATCTTCGGCGACATCTTCGGCCAGGCGGCGGGCGGCGCCGCGCGCGGCGGCCGTGGCGGCCCGCAGGTGTATCGCGGCGCCGACCTGCGCTACAGCATGGAAATCACGCTCGAGCAGGCCGCACACGGCTACGACACGCAGATCCGCGTGCCGAGCTGGGCGTCGTGCGAGGTCTGCCACGGGTCGGGTGCGAAGCCCGGCACGAAGCCGGAAACCTGCCCGACCTGTCACGGCCAGGGCACGGTGCGCATGTCGCAGGGCTTCTTCAGCATCCAGCAGACCTGCCCGAAGTGCCATGGCACGGGCACCTACATCCCCGAGCCGTGCGTGCATTGCCACGGGTCGGGCAAGGTGAAGGAAACCAAGACGCTCGAAGTGAAGATCCCGGCCGGGATCGACGACGGGATGCGGATCCGCTCGGCCGGCAACGGCGAGCCGGGCATCAACGGCGGGCCGCCGGGCGACCTGTACGTCGAGATCCACATCAAGCCGCATTCGGTGTTCGAGCGCGACGGCGACGATCTCCACTGCCAGATGCCGATCCCGTTCACGACCGCCGCGCTCGGCGGCGAGATCGAGGTGCCGACGCTGGCCGGCCGTGCGTCGTTCCCGGTGCCGGAAGGCACGCAGTCGGGCAAGACGTTCCGCCTGCGCGGCAAGGGCATCAAGGGGCTGCGTTCGAGCATCGCGGGCGATCTGTACGTCCACGTTCAGGTCGAGACGCCGGTGAAGCTGACCGACAACCAGCGCGACCTGCTCAAGCAGTTCGAGAAATCGCTGGCCGAGGGCGGCGCGCGTCACAGCCCGCAGAGCAAGAGCTGGTTCGATCGTGTGAAGAGCTTCTTCGAGTAACTCGAGTAACAGCATGACTGAAGGCAACGAGAGCGCGTCGTTCGCGCTCTTGGACGATTGCGACTCGACCGCGTTCGCGCGGTCGAGTCGTTTGTATTCGGGGTTCGTGCGCGAACGCGTGTGCACGGATCCGGCTCGGCTCGACGAGGTCGACGCGGCGGTGGCGCAGGATCTGCGCGACGGGCTGCATGCGGTCGTCGTCGGCGATTACGAATTCGGACGAGATTTGCAACGAGCGCAGCCGGGCCATGCCCCGCTGCGCTTTTTGCTGTTTGCGCGCTGCGAGCGCCTGTCGCGCGACGAAGTCGACGCGTGGCTCGCGCAGCAGGATGGCGGCGGCGCGCCGTCGATCGCGGGCGTCGCGCATGTCGAAAAGAGCGTGTCGCGCGATGCGTTCGATGCAGCGATCGCCGCGGTGCACGACGCGCTGCGCGCGGGCGATTCGTATCAGGTCAACTACACGTACCGGCTGAACTTCGACGTGTTCGGCACGCCGCTCGCGCTGTACCGGCGGCTGCGCGCGCGCCAGCCCGTGCGCTACGGCGCGCTGATCGCGTTGCCCGACGGACCGTGGGTCGTGTCGTGCTCGCCCGAGCTGTTCGTCGAGAAGCACGGCGACGTGCTCCGCGCACGGCCGATGAAGGGCACGGCACCGCGTTCGGCCGACCCTCGCGACGATGCGGCGGCAGCCACGTTCCTCGCGAACGATCCGAAGAACCGCGCGGAAAACGTGATGATCGTCGACCTGCTGCGCAACGACGTGTCGCGGATCGCGCGCACCGGGACGGTTCGCGTGCCGGCGCTGTTCTCCGTCGAGCCGTATGCGTCGGTGTGGCAGATGACGTCGACGGTCGAGGCCGGCTGGCGCGACGGGACGACGTTCGCGCAGATGCTGCGTGCGCTGTTTCCGTGCGGATCGATCACGGGCGCGCCGAAGCACAAGACGATGGAACTGATCGACGCGATCGAGTCGACGCCGCGCGGGCTCTATACGGGCGCGATCGGCTGGCTCGATGCGCCGAATGAAGTCGCGGGCGATGCGTCGCACGGCGGCACGGCCGGCGGCGGCGATTTCTGCCTGTCGGTGGCGATCCGGACGCTGACGCTCGATGCGGCCGGCGTTGGCAACGACGCGGACGGCACGGTCACTGCCTCAGCCGGACGGCGCCGCGGCACGATGGGCGTCGGCGCGGGCATCGTGCTCGACAGCGTCGCAGCCGACGAATATGCGGAGTGCGAATTGAAAGCACGATTCCTGACGGACGCCGATCCCGGCTTCCAGCTGTTCGAAACGACGGCCGCCACGCGTGCGGACGGCATCCGGCATCTCGATCGCCATCTCGCGCGGCTGCAGCGCAGCGCGGATGCGTTCGGCTTCCGCTTCGATGCCGATGCGTTACGGCGCGAGATCGACGCGCGCTGCGCGGCGTTCGACGGCGACGGCGCTTACCGGATGAAGCTCGCGCTCGCGAAGGACGGCACGATCGAGATCATCACGGCGCCGCTCAAGCCGCTGCCGGCGGGGCCGGTCGGCGTGCTGCTGGCGCCCGCGCACGGCTTCGCGCCGACCCGTGCGAGCGACGCGCTGCTGCTGCACAAGACCACGCGCCGTGCGGAATACGACCGCGCGTGGCAGGCCGCGGAGGCACTTGGCGGGTTCGACATGCTGTTCGTCAACGAGCGCGGCGAGGTAACGGAAGGCGGGCGCTCGAACCTGTTCGTGAAGCTCGACGGCCAGTGGGTGACGCCGCCGCTCGAATCGGGCGTGCTGCCGGGCGTGATGCGCGGCGTGCTGCTCGACGATCCGGTACTCGGCGCAAAAGAGCGTGCGCTGACGCTCGACGATGTGCTGAACGCGGATGAGTTGATGATTTGCAATGCGCTGCGCGGGCCGGTGGCGGCGCGGCTGATTCACGGCTGCACATCGGCCTGAACGCAGATTACTTCTGCGGTGTACATTGCCAGCTTTGTACGATGGCGTGCCCACGTCTGTAGCGCGCGACGCAAGTCTGTGCCTGCTTGCCCAGTGGCCGTGCGATTACAACGCTCGTATTGCCGTAGTCGCACGAAATCCAGTAGTCTTCACGGCTTTCGGCGAGCGACCAGATATAAATGTCGCCTTTGGACTCGGAGCGCGAGCGGTTCGGCAACAACGACGCCCTCCGATCCGGCGGCCCTGACCAGAAGGTGACGCTGGCAAGCGGATAGGAGCTTTGCGTGTCGAAGCTTTTCCAACCATCGGGCGGTTGACCGTCGAGCTGCTGGGTAACGGCGAGTCGCGTAGGACAATCCGTTGTCGCGGCGGACGCGGGTGATGCGACGAGCGAAACGTATGCGAGCGCAGCGACGGCGAGCAATCGATACGGATTTTGGCGGATGAGCATCATCATTTCACGACAGAAAATGCATCGGCGTTATTGCTCGGGTCGATGTAACGGCCATTTTTGTCTTTGCCTTTGAACGGAATGCATCTCCTCTGAATTGCCTTGAGTGAGCGCCATTGTTCAACGACGTGGATACCGCGCACATCCTGGCACAGATAGAACGCCGCATGATTGCCATGCGATCGGCTTGGGTAGCGATCATTCTCGAAAGTTGCAATCACGGTTCCGGCGCGAATACTCCAGTCGCCGCTTGCTTTTTTTTCCGGGCGCCAGATGGCGGTGGGGCCGACGGAAGTATAAATTTTGACCAGCGCGACGCATTCGCCGTCGCCCGCCAGCTTTTGCCCGACGAGTTCGGCCGCCTTCTCATACACATGAGCCATCTTTTACCACTCCTTCGGTTGACGAAGGTTTGATGGTCGCAGCGGCGAAGATGAGCGGAAATAGGACGAGTTAGAAAGTACGCGTTGTCCGGCGATGCTGTACGAGAAACGGCATACCGTATTGCTGGCCGCGTCAGCGAGTGTGTTATGCGGTCGTCGGCAGCGCCCCACGGCGCTGCCGGCCCGATCAGAACGAGTGTTCCGGGCCCGGGAACGAACCATCCTTCACCGCGCGCACGTATGCTTCGACGGCCGCCTGGATGTTCGGCTCGCCCTGCATGAAATCCTTCACGAAGCGCGGCCGCTTGCCGGGGAACACGCCGAGCATGTCGTGCAGCACGAGCACCTGGCCCGAGCAGTCGGCGCCTGCACCGATGCCGATCGTCGGCACGCGCAGCATCTGCGTGACCTCGGACCCGATCAGCGTCGGCACGGCTTCGAGCAGGACGACCTGCGCCCCGGCCGCTTCGACCGCACGCGCGTCGCGCAGCAGTTGCGCGGCGCCGGCTTCGGTCTTGCCTTGCACCTTGAAGCCGCCGAACGCGTGCACCGACTGCGGCGTGAGGCCCACGTGCGCACACACGGGCACCGCGCGCTCGACGAGGAAGCGGACCGTCTCGGCGAGCCATTCGCCGCCTTCGAGCTTGACCATCTGCGCACCAGCGCGCATCAGCTTGACGCTGCTTGCGAATGCCTCGGCCGGCGTGCCGTACGTGCCGAACGGCAGGTCGGCCATGATCAGCGCGCGCGGCTGCGCGCGGGCGACGCAGGCGGTGTGATACGCGATGTCGTCGAGCGACACGGGCAGCGTGGTCGTGTGGCCCTGCAGCACGTTGCCGAGCGAATCGCCGATCAGCAGCACGTCGACGCCCGAACGGTCGAGCAGTGCGGCAAAGCTCGCGTCGTAGCAGGTGAGCATCGCGATCTTCTCGCCGGCGTCGCGCATTGCCTGCAGCTTGGGCACCGTGACGGCAGGCCGGCTCGATTCCTGGAGATAGGTCATGGGAAATCCGGTTCGAATAGGTGAGGAACGACAGGCGAGGACGCGTCAGCGCGTCGTCTCGCCCTTGACGAAGAATTCCTTGCGGCCGCGCATCGTCTCGATGCGCTCGACCAGCAGGGCGAGATCTTCGGGGGAATCCAGCGGATTCAGGTGTTCCGCGGCGACCGTCAGCACCGGCGTGCGGTCGTAGTGGTAGAAGAATTCGTTGTACGCGTCGACGAGCGAGCGCAGGTACGCATCGCTGATCTGCAGCTCCATCGGCAGCCCGCGCTTCTGGATGCGCGAGAACAGCACTTCGGGGCTCGCCTGCAGGTAGACGACGAGATCGGGCGACGGCGCCTGCGGCACGTCCACGTGCGTCGCGACCGAGCGGTAGAGCTGCCACTCGTCTTCCGGCAGGTTCAGCCGCGCGAAGATGTCGTTCTTCTGCGGCATGAAATCGGCGATGACCGGGCGGCCCGTGTCGAGCGCACCGATCAGCTCGCGTGCCTGCTGCGCGCGCTGCAGCGCGAACGACAGCTGCACGGGCAGCGCGTAGCGCGCGGTATCGCGATAGAAGCGTTCGAGGAACGGGTTGTCCTGCGGGCGCTCGAGCAGCGTCTGCATCGACCAGCGTTCGCCGAGCAGGCGCGCGAGCGTCGTCTTGCCGACGCCGATCGGGCCTTCGATCACGAGATAGCGGTGCGGGGCGCGCAGGTCGGGCGCGGTGACGGTGAGGGGAGTCGGGGTCATCGGCAGCGGTTCTTGTCGGCGTCTTCGCTGGCAGCGAGCGCCTTCTGCATCAGGCACTGGCAGGTCTGCACCTTCTCGACGCGCTGGTCCGCGACGGCGGCGAGGAAGGTGTCGGCCCGGCCGCGCGCGGGGATGTCGAGTGCCGGCTCGATCTCGACGAGCGGCACGAGCGCGAACGCACGGTCGGTGAGGCGCGGATGCGGGACGATCAGGTCAGGCTCGTCGATCGAATCGTCGCCGAACAGCAGGATGTCGAGATCGAGCGTGCGCGGCGCATTGCGATACGGGCGCTCGCGGCCGAAGTGATGTTCGATCTTCTGGCACAGCGCGAGCAGCTCGCGGGCCGACAGCGTCGTGTCGAGCTTGACGACGCAGTTGTAGTAGTCGTCGCCGCCCGCTTCGAAGGGCGCCGTGCGATACAGGCTCGATTTGCCGAGGATCGAGATGGTGCGCTGCTGCGCAAGGCACACCACCGCGTCCTTCAGGGTCTGGCGCGCATCGCCGAGATTCGCCCCCAGTCCGATATATGCAACCGTCATGGCATCACTTCCTACGTCGTTCGCCGGCGAGCGCGTCAGTCGTCGGAACCGCCCGAGGCGTCCGGTGCCGGCTCGGCGGCACCTTCACCCGGCTTGCGGTTTCGCACGCCGCCGCGGCGGCGCCGCTTGCGGGGCGATTTTTCCTTCGTGCCGCCCTGCGTGAGCAATGCCTCGCGAGCGGCCGCGTCGCCTTCGATGAAATCCGTCCACCACTGTCCGACTTCCATATCGAGCTCGCCGGATTCGCAGCGTAACAGGAGGAAATCATACCCCGCTCTAAACCTTTGGTGTTCCAGCAGCCGCATCGCGCTGCGGCCCGAGCGTTTCTCGAGACGCAGCTGCAGGCCCCAGATCTCGCGCATGTCGGCCGAGTAACGCTTGTGGATCGCGAGTTTCTCGGTCTGCATGTCGAGCACGTCGTCCATCGCGCGATGGAGCGCCGGCACCGGGATTTCGCCTTCGGCCGTGTATTGCTCGAAGCGCTGGCGCATGTCGTGCCACAGCAGCGTCGCGAACAGGAAGCCCGGCGAGACCGGCTTGCCGGCGCGCACGCGTGCATCGGTGTTGTTCAGCGCGAGCGTGATGAACTTCTCGCCCTGCGGCTGTTCGAGCACGACGTCGAGCAGCGGCAGCAGCCCGTGGTGCAGGCCCTCCTTGCGCAGCCGCTGCAGGCACGCGAGCGCGTGGCCCGACAGCAGCAGCTTCAGCATTTCGTCGAACAGGCGCGCGGCCGGCACGTTGTTGATTAGGTCGGCGAGCGCGTTGATCGGTTCGCGCGTATGCGGCTCGATCTCGAAACCGAGCTTGGCCGCGAAGCGCACGACGCGCAGCATCCGCACCGGATCCTCGCGGAAGCGCGTGGCCGGATCGCCGATCATCCGCAACAGGCGGGCGCGCACGTCGGCCATCCCGTCGTGGTAGTCGAGCACCGTCTGCGTCGACGGGTCGTAGTACATCGCGTTGATCGTGAAGTCGCGGCGCGCGGCGTCTTCGTGCTGCTCGCCCCACACGTTGTCGCGCAGCACGCGGCCGCTCGCGTCCACCGCATGCGTGCGGCGATCGAGTTCGTCGCGCTTCAGGCGCTTCGGCGGCTCGGCAGCGGCCGCCTCGGGCGGCGCATCGACCAGCGCGCGGAACGTCGAGACCTCGATCAGCTCCTGGCCGAACTGCACGTGGACGATCTGGAAGCGGCGGCCGATCAGGCGTGCGCGGCGGAACAGGCGCTGCACCTCGGTCGGCGTGGCGTCGGTCGCGACGTCGAAGTCCTTCGGCGCGATGCCGAGCAGCAGGTCGCGTACCGCACCGCCGACGATGAAGGCACGGAAGCCCGCCTGCTGCAGCGTGTCGGTCACGCGCACGGCATTCTTCGAGATCAGCGCCGGGTTGATGCCGTGCACGCTGGCCGGCACGACGGTCGGTTCATGGTTGCTGCGCGGTTTCTTCGCGCCGCCGCCGCGGGCGCCCTTCGGGGCGCGCGGGGTAGCAGGGGCCGCTTCGTCGGCCGGGGCCGTTGCGGGAGACGTTTGCTCGGTTTCGTCCTGGCCGAGCAGCTTGCGGATGAATTTTTTGATCACGACGTTCAGAAGAGATCGAGGATGCGCCAGCCGCGGTTGCTTGCATGCGCGCGCAGCGTGTCGTCAGGGTTGGTCGCGA
The DNA here is from genome assembly GCF_002223055.1 of Burkholderia sp. HI2500. NCBI lineage: Bacteria > Pseudomonadati > Pseudomonadota > Betaproteobacteria > Burkholderiales > Burkholderiaceae > Burkholderia > Burkholderia sp. HI2500. Next base: position 246,185 of record NZ_NKFL01000004.1, read on the forward strand.
TCGGGTCGGTGACTTTCTCGAGCAACGGGATGTCGTTGTGCGAGTCGCTGTAGAAATAGGTGTGCGGGAAGTCGCTCCATTGCTTGCCGAGCGACGCGAGCCACGCTTCGGTCCGCACGATCTTGCCTTCGCGATAGCTCGGCGTGCCGGTCGGCCGGCCCGTGTACGGCGAATCGGGATGCCCGTCGGTCGTTTCGACCTCGCAGGCGATCAGCGTGTCGACGCCGAACGCGGACGCGATCGGGCGCGTGATGAATTCGTTGGTCGCCGTCACGACGCAGCACAGGTCGCCCGCATCGAGGTGCTTGCGCACGAGCTCGAGCGCGGCGGGTGTCATGGCGGGCCGGATCACCTCGTGCATGTACTGATCGTGCCATTCGGCCAGCTGCGCGCGCGAATACTTCGCGAGCGGCGTGATCATCGCCGTGAGGTACGCGTGGATGTCGAGCTTGCCGGCCTTGTAGTCGGCGAAGAACTGATCGTTCTGACGCGAGAAGCTTTCCGCGTCGACGATGCCGAGCTTCACCATGAAGCGGCCCCATTCGTGGTCGCTATCGGTCGGGATCAGCGTGTGATCGAGGTCAAAGAGTGCCAGATTAGTCATGGAAGCGCATTTTACTCGAAGCGGTTCGGGCCCGTGCCCGGTGGTGTGATGTCGTCGCCGGGACGCGCCAGCATGCGGCGCAGCAACGGCAGCGTGACGGCGCGTTTCTGCTCGAGCGAGAAGCGGTCGAGCGCGTCGAGCAGCGCCATCAGGCTCGGCATGTCGCGGCGGAAATGGGTCAGCAGGTAGGCGGCGATGTCGTCGGTGAGCGCGATTCCGCGCTCCTTCGCCGCGAGCTTGAGCACGGCGATCTTGCCGGCGTCGGACGGCGGCGACAGGTGGAACACGAGCCCCCAGCCGAGGCGCGTGCGGAGATCCTCGCGCACGTCGAGCGCGAGCGGCGCCGCGGGGCCCGCCGCGACGAACGCGCTCGACGGGTGCGCGCGCACTTCGTTGAACAGGTTGAACAGCGCGACCTGCTGCGTGTCGCTCATCCGGTCGCAGTCGTCGATCGCGTAGATGCCGATGCGCGGGTCGAACGTGAACGCGCCGAGCGGGCTCTGCGGCGTCAGGTAGCGCGCATAGCCGTACGACGCGTCGCTCACGAGCGCCTGCAGCAGATGGGTGCGGCCGCAGCCGGGCTCGCCCCAGATGTAGAACGACCGGTCCGGCACGGGGCCCGCCGCGAGCGCGAGGTCGAGCTTCTGCAGGCGCGAGATGAGCTCGTCGTTCTCCTCGTTCATGATGAAGTTGTCGAACGTGGCGGGCGGCGGCGTGCCGAGATCGAGCGTCAGTTGACGAGACACAACAGTCACAATGCGGGTCGGTTGAAAATACGCGCGCCGTACGCCGGGCACGCGCCGGGGCTTGCGTCTTCACGGGCTTCACGCGCGGCCGCACGCACGGCGCCACGCCGGTTTCGGCGCGGTTCGCTCGGCGATGAAAACGGGGACGTGTTGACCAAGATGCAATCCCTGACGATTCGGTGCTGGGAATTCCGGCCAACGGGCCGGCTTCGGGTAAAATCGCATTTTACCGACCTTCTCGCATTCCCCCATGAATCCTCCGAAATCCGCTCCCGACGCTCAGGGTCTGTCCTATCGCGACGCAGGTGTCGACATCGACGCGGGCGACGCACTCATCGACAAGATCAAGCCTTTTGCGAAGAAAACCCTGCGCGACGGCGTGCTCGGCGGCATCGGCGGGTTCGGCGCGCTGTTCGAAGTGCCGAAGAAGTACAAGGAGCCCGTGCTCGTATCGGGCACCGACGGCGTGGGCACCAAGCTCAAGCTGGCGTTTCATCTGAACAAACACGACACCGTCGGCCAGGATCTCGTCGCGATGAGCGTGAACGACATCCTCGTGCAGGGCGCCGAGCCGCTGTTCTTCCTCGACTACTTCGCGTGCGGCAAGCTCGACGTCGACACCGCCGCAACGGTCGTCAAGGGCATCGCGCAGGGTTGCGAACTGTCGGGCTGCGCGCTGATCGGCGGTGAGACGGCCGAAATGCCGGGCATGTACCCGGACGGCGAATACGACCTGGCCGGCTTCGCGGTCGGCGCGGTCGAGAAGAGCAAGATCATCGACGGCAGCACGATCGCCGAAGGCGACGTGGTGCTGGGCCTCGCATCGAGCGGCATCCACTCGAACGGCTTCTCGCTCGTGCGCAAGATCATCGAGCGCGCGAACCCCGACCTGTCGGCCGATTTCCACGGCCGCTCGCTGGCCGACGCGCTGATGGCCCCCACGCGCATCTACGTGAAGCCGCTGCTCGCACTGATGCAGAAGCTGTCGGTGAAGGGCATGGCGCACATCACGGGCGGCGGTCTCGTCGAGAACATTCCGCGCGTGCTGCGCGAAGGCCTCACCGCCGAGCTCGACCAGAACGCATGGCCGCTGCCGCCGCTGTTCAAGTGGCTGCAGGAGCACGGCGGTGTCGCCGATGCCGAAATGCACCGCGTGTTCAACTGCGGCATCGGCATGGCCGTGATCGTGTCGGCGGCCGATGCCGACGCAGCGATCGCCGACCTGACCGCCGCCGGCGAACAGGTGTGGAAGATCGGCACCGTGCGTGCGACCCGCGAAGGCGAGGCGCAGACGGTCGTGGTCTGACGCACTGCCCGCAGCAGATGCAGCAAGGAAAGCCGCCCGGAGTCGATCCGGGCGGTTTTTTTTTCGGGCGTTGCGTGGCGTACGGGCGCGCGCCGATGAAGGAGGGACGACGATGACCGAAGACGAACGCGCGATCCGCGAGCTCGTGGACAACTGGTTCGTGTCGAGCCGGCGTGGCGACCTGGCGACGGTGCTCGACCTGATCGCCGACGACGCGATCTTCATGGTGGCCGGCAAGCCGCCGTTCGACAAGGCGGCGTTTGCGGCCGCGTCGCGCGACGCGAACGCCGGGGGCGGCAACGCGGCGACGATCGACGGCCGTTACCGGATCGACGAACTGCGCGTGCTGGGCGACTGGGCGTACATGCGCAATTTCATCGAGATCGAGGCGACCCCGCCGGGCGGCGAGACGATCCGCCGTTCGGGCCATACGCTGACGATCTTCCGCAAGGCCGACGGCCGCTGGCAGCTCGTGCGCGACGCGAATCTGGTGACGCTCGCGCAGTGAGCGCGGCGGTGCGCGCCGACGCTCATGCGGACGGCCGTGTCGCGCCCGCCGGCCGCGCACCGGCCAGCAACGGCGGGACGAGCAGATAAAGCAGCGCGGCCGCGGCCCAGACGAGCCCCGGCCACGTCGCGCGTGTCGCCGCATAGGTCGCGGTGACGACCAGCGGCCCCGCGACGCCGATCAGGCTCGCCACGCTCGCGAGCGCGCCTTGCAGTTCACCCTGGCGCGCATCGTCGACCTGCCGCGCGAGCATCGCCTGCAGGGCCGGCAGCGTCATGCCGCCCGCCGCGAACAGCGGCAGCAGCGCGAACGGTACCCACGCGGCGGTCGCGAACGCGATCGCCGCGAGCCCGAGCGCGTCGCCCGCGAGGCCCAGAGCCAGCGCACGGCGCTCGCCGAGCCGCGCGATCAGCGGCCCGATCGCGAAGGCCTGCGCGAGCGCGTGACACGCGCCGTACCCCGCCAGCGACAGCCCCGCGATCGGCGTCGACCAGCCGAAATGCTCCTGGCCGTACAGGATCCACAGTGTTGCCGGTGCCTGCGACACCAGCGCCACGATCACGTAAATGCCGATCAGCGGTGCGAGCGCGGGCGTGCCGGTCAGCTGTCGCAGGCTCGCGAACGGATTGAGCGCGCCAACCGCATGGCCTTCGCGGGCCGAACGCGGCCGTGATTCCGGCAGCGCGCGCCAGACCAGCACGAGATTGAGTGCGTTGAGCACGGCGGCCGCGACGAACGGTGCGCGCAGGTGCAGCGCGCCGAGCAGGCCGCCGATCAGCGGGCCGGCGATGAAGCCGATGCCCATCATCGCGCCGAGCTGGCCGAAGCGTCGTGCGCGATCGGGTTCGGCGGTGACGTCGGTGACGTAGGCAGTCGCGACCGCGACGTTCGCGCCGGTGATGCCCGCGATCAACCGCCCCACATAAAGCCAGGCGAGCGTCGGCGCGAGCGCCATCAGCAAGTAGTCGAGCGCGGCGCCCGCGAGCGACGCGAGCAGGACGGGCCGGCGGCCGAAGCGGTCGCTCAGCGCGCCGAGCAGCGGGGCGCACAGGAACTGCGCGAACGCGTACAGCGCGAGCAGGATCCCGTAATGGGTGTCGGTGCTGCCTGCGTCGGCGAGCGAGCGCAGCAGCCCGGGCAGGATCGGCATCACGATCCCGACGCCGATCGCGTCGAGCAGGACCGTGGCCAGGATGGCAATCAGGGATGGATTCAAGAGCGTGACTCTATCGGTGATAGAGTAGCGATTATTCCACAGCTTTCCCTATCGGTGATAGAGATGAAGGACACAGGGGCGCGGCTGACGCGCGACACGGTATTGCGCGCGGCGCTTGACCTGCTCGACGAAGTCGGTATCGACGGGTTGTCGACGCGGAAACTCGCCGAGCGGCTCGGCGTGCAGTCGCCGACGCTTTACTGGCATTTCAAGAACAAGGGCGAACTGCTCGACGCGATGGCCGAGGCGATCATGCTCGAGCGTCACGATGCGTCGCTGCCGCGGCCGGGCGAAGCGTGGGATGCGTGGCTTTTGGACAACGCGCGCAGTTTTCGTCGTGCGCTGCTGGCCTATCGCGACGGCGCGCGCCTGCATGCCGGGACGCGGCCGCGCGCACTGCATTTCGGCTCGATCGAACGCAAGGTCGCGCTGCTCGGCGACGCGGGTTTCGCGCCGGACGAGGCGGTCGACGTGATGTATGCGCTGGGCCGCTTCGTGGTCGGATGGGTGCTGGAAGAGCAGGCGGAACCGGACGGCGACGCCGATGCACCGCTGCCGGACGCGGCCGAGTATCCGCTGCTCGCGAAGGGTTGGGCCGCGCTGCGCGCGCGCAGCGGCGACGAGGCGTTCGAGCGTGGCGTTGCGTTGATCGTCGACGGCGCCCGTGCGCGCCTGGCAGCGCGCAAGCGCGGCTGACGCGGTCAGCCCGGCGTGCGGCCGTCGAGCACGCGTTCGAGCGCGTCGAGTGCGCGGGCCGTCGAGTCCGGCGCGATGCAGTCGACGACAATCCGCTCCGGCATCGCGCGCAGCCAGGTGATCTGGCGCTTGCAGAGCTGGCGCGTTGCGAAGATGCCCTTGTCGCGCATCGTCCGGTAGTCGGTATCGCCGTCGAGGAATTCCCACGCTTGCCGGTAGCCGACGCAGCGCATCGACGGCAGATCGGGATGGAGGTCCTCGCGACGACGCAGCCGTTCGACTTCGTCGATGAAGCCCGCGTCGAGCATCGCATCGAAGCGCTGTTCGATCCGTTTGTGCAGTACTGCGCGATCCGACGGTTCGAGCGCGACCGGCACGAAGCGGTAAGCGGCGGCCGCATCGTCGGTGCGGCGCGGCGCGGCAAGCAGCACCGACATCGGCTGCCCGCTCAGCATGAACACTTCGAGCGCACGCTGGATCCGCTGCGAATCGTTTGGCGCGAGTCGCGCGGCCGTGTCGGGATCGACCTGCGCGAGCCGCGCGTGCAGCGCGGGCCAGCCATCGCGCTCGGCTTCGGCATCGAGCATTGCGCGCACGTCCGGATCAGCGCCCGGCAGGTCGTTGAGCCCCTGCGTCAGCGCCTTGTAGTACAGCATCGTGCCGCCCGCGAGCAGCGGCGTGCGGCCGCGCGCGGCGATCTCGCCGATCAGGCGCAACGTGTCCGCGCGGAAACTCGCGGCCGAATACGCGTCGGCCGGATCGATGATGTCGATCAGGTGATGCGGCACGCTCGCGCGCTCGTCGCGCGACGGTTTCGCGGTGCCGATATCCATGTCGCGGTAGACGAGCGCCGAATCGACGCTGACGATCTCGATCGGGCGGCGCGCGGTGAGCGCCAGCGCCGCGGCCGTCTTGCCCGATGCGGTGGGGCCGAGCAGGCAGGCGATCGTCGTCGGGCTGGGGTTGGCGTGCTGTGCTGCGCTCATTGTCCGCGCATGAAGAGGCGGTCGAGATCGTTCAGCGTGAGCTGATACCACGTCGGCCGGCCGTGATTGCACTGGTCCGCGCGTTCGGTCGCTTCCATCTGCCGCAGCAGCCCGTTCATCTCGTCGAGCGTCAGGCGCCGGTTCGCGCGCACCGCATGGTGACACGCGAGCGTGCCGAGCAGTTCGTGCTGACGCTCGGTGAGCACGCGCGAGCCGCCGAACGCGTGCAGGTCGGCGAGCACCGCGCGCGCGAGCGATTGCAGGTCGGCATCCTTCAGCAGCGCCGGGACCGCGCGGATCGCGAGCGTCGTCGGCGACAGCACCGCCAGGTCGAAGCCGAGCGATTCGAGCGTGTCGCGCTCTTCCTCGACCGTACCGATCTCGACCGGCGTGGCCGTCATCGAGATCGGCAGCAGCAGCGCCTGCACGGCGACCGAGCGGTCGGCAAGCGCGTTCTTGAACTGTTCGTACAGGATCCGCTCGTGCGCCGCGTGCATGTCGACGATCACGAGGCCGTGCGCATTTTGTGCGAGCACGTAAATGCCGTGGATCTGGCCCAGCGCGAAGCCGAGCGGCTGCTCGTCGTGCGTGGTCGCAGCGATCGGCGACGCGGTGAAGCCCGACAGCGGTGCGATCGGCGCGTCGGCCGAATCGCGTGCGAGGGTCGTCGTGCCGTCCGGCGTGCCCGCGCCCGTGTCCTTGCGGCCGAACAGCGCGTCATAGAGCGCGAGCGGCTGCGCAACGGGCAGCGTACCCTGGGTCATCCGCGCCTGGCGCATCCACGTGTTGCCCGACGACGAGGACGACGACGGCGACGAGAAGCCGCTACCGCCGCTGCCGGTTGCGTGGCCCTGGCTCTGCCCGAGCGGTGTGTCCAGGAACGAAGCGGGCCCGCGCGGTGCCGGTGAGAGTTGCGCGGCATGGCCGCCCCCCGTGGTTTCCGGCGACGCGCCCGCGTGGCGCGCCAACGCGCGCTGAACCGCATGGAAAACATATTGGTGGATCGAGCGCGAATCGCGGAAGCGCACCTCGATCTTCGACGGGTGCACGTTCACGTCGACGGCTTCGGGAGGAAGGTCAAGAAACAGCACATACGACGGGTAGCGGTCGCCGTGCAGCACGTCCTCGTAGGCCGCGCGCACTGCGTGCGTCAGCAGCTTGTCGCGCACGAAGCGGCCGTTGACGAAGAAGTATTGCTGGTCGGCGCGACCGCGGCTCGCGGTCGGCAGGCCGGCGCAGCCGTAGACCGCGAGCGGGCCGGCCTGCTCGTCGAGCGGCAGGTGCGCGGTCGCGAAGCTGTCGCCGAGGATCTTCGCGACGCGCTGCGCCGGCTCGGTCGCATTCCAGTGCTCGACCGCCTTGCCGTTGTGCAGCACCGAGATCGCGACGTCCGGCCGCGCGAGCGCCGCGCGGCGAATCATTTCCAGGCAGTGGCCGAACTCGGTCTGCTCGCTCTTCAGGAACTTGCGCCGCGCGGGCGTGTTGAAGTACAGCTCGCGCACCTCGATCGTCGTGCCGGTCGCGCCGGCGGCCGGCGACAGCACGCCCGTCTGCGCGTCGATCTTCATCGCATGCGCGGCCTCGGCCGTCCGGCTCGTGATCGACATCTCGGCGACCGACGCGATCGACGCGAGCGCTTCGCCGCGGAACCCGAGCGTCGCGACCGCCTCGAGCTCCTCGAGCGAGCGGATCTTGCTGGTGGCATGGCGCATCAGTGCGAGCGCCAGCTCGTCCGGCGGAATCCCGCAACCATCGTCGGTTATCGAGATGCGCTTGACGCCGCCTTCTTCCAGCACGATGCGCAGCGTGCTGGCGCCGGCGTCCATCGCGTTTTCGAGCAGCTCCTTGACGACCGACGCCGGGCGTTCGACGACCTCGCCGGCGGCGATCTGGCTGATCAGCTGGTCGGGCAGGGGCTGGATCGCGCGCAGCGGGCGCGGAGCAGGGGCGGGCGCGGCGCCCGCGGCCGTTTCGGTGATATCGGACATGGCCGAATTATAACGAGGCGGCGAATGCGTGCCGGGGCGACCGGCGGTTACGTTTTTTCACGGAGCCTTAAGGTAGTTTCGGTATCATGGGTCCGTAACACGCCCGGCCTTGACCGGTGGGCGCTTCAGCCTTTTTCGGCCGTTCCGGCCCTATCGCCTTCGAGGAATCGCATTTGGATACGCTGCTTCATTTCGTCAACCTTGTCCTGCATATCGACGCTTTCCTCGGCGATTTCATCCGGCAGTACGGCGCGTGGGTCTATCTCGTGCTGTTCCTGATCGTGTTCTGCGAGACGGGGCTAGTCGTGTTTCCGTTCCTGCCCGGCGATTCGCTGCTGTTCATCGGCGGCGCGTTCGCGGCGACCGGCGAGATGAATGTCGGCCTGCTGATCGTGCTGCTGCTCGTCGCGGCGATTTCCGGCAACACGGTGAACTACATGATCGGCCGCTGGATCGGCCCGAAGGTGTTCAATACGCATATCCCGGTGCTCGAGCGCTTCCTCGATCGCGCCGCGCTGCAGAAGACCCACTCGTTCTACGACAAGCACGGCGGCAAGACGATCGTGCTCGCACGCTTCATTCCGGTCGTGCGGACGTTCGCGCCGTTCGTCGCGGGTGCGTCGTCGATGAGCGCCACGCGCTTCCAGCTCTTCAACGTGATCGGTGCGCTGGTGTGGGTGCTGCTGCTCGTGCTGCTCGGCTATTTCTTCGGCAACATCCCGTTCATCCGCCAGTACCTGAACGTGATCGTGCTGGTCGGGATCGGGGCGGCGGTTGTGCCGGTTGCGCTGGGTGCGGTGTGGAAGCTGGTGCGGGGGAAGCAGTCGGATAATGCGCCGAAGGCGGGCGGGCGTTGAGCAGGAGCGTTTCGTTCTCGTCTCGGTGCAGTAAAAAAAGCGTGGCGGCTGCCACGCTTTTTTTTCGTCCGGTGCCGCCGTTACGCGTTGCGATGCGAGATCGGGGTTTCGGGCGTCGGGTATTGCGCGTCGCGGAACGTCTCGATGATCACGCGGTTGGTGTCGCAATACACCTGCCAGTAGTTCTCGGGTGCCGTGGACGGGCGCACGAACAGCAGCGGGCCTTCCGGCGTGAACTGCAGCACGCCGACGTCCGGCGCCGGGGTGGTCAGCACGTTCGGGATCTGCTGGATCGACGTCTTCAGGCGGTTGATCGCGTCGACCGCATCGACGCTGTTCGCGATCTTCGCGGTCAGGTCGACGCGGCGGTGCGGCGTGGCACTGTAGTTCGCGATGTTGTCCGAGAAGATCTTGTTGTTGCCGACGATCGTCACGATGTTGTCGGCGGTGACGATCGTCGTGCCGAACAGGCCGAGCTCCTTCACCGTACCCGTGACGCCGCCTGCGCTGATCACGTCGCCGATCTTGAACGGGCGCAGCACCTGCATGAACACGCCTGCGGCGAAATGCGCGAGCAGGCCGCCCCAGGCGGTGCCGATCGCGAGGCCGAGGCCGGCGAGCAACGCGGCGAACGAGGTCGTCTGAACGCCGAAGATCTGCAGGATCGCGAGGATCAGCAGGATCGTCAGCAGCACGCCGACGACGGACGTCAGGTAGTCGGTCAGTGTCGGGTCGACCTTGCCGCTGCGGCGCACGACCTTGCCGAGCAGGCGCGTGCCGATGCGGATCGCCCAGCGGCCGATGAACCACAACACGATCGCGGCGAGGAGGTTGAGGCCGAAGTCGAGACCGCGGGTCATCAGGAATTGCTGGGCTGTGGCGAGATCGATCATGCGTTCTCCGAAGTCAGGGGTAGAAAGGCCGGCGCATGCACCGGATGGGTGGCGCTTTTATAACCTGACCTGGGAGGGGCGGGCAACCGGGCTGACATTGGTTGACGTAATGAAAAACGGGCAGGACGCGTGTGCGTGCTGGCAGCGGCGGGCGCCGGTCCCATGCAAAATGACATCTGAACCGGGTCGAGTAGAAGATGCTTGACGATTCCGTGAGTGCTTATGTCGTCAGGCAGCGGACGTACCGATCGTCGTTAGCGTATCGTTCGATCGCGAAAATATTGCCGCCCCTGCCACCCGGCATAACGTATCGCGTTGCGCGTCCAGCGTATTGCCTTGACGAGCGGGCGGGCGCGGTTTCCGCGTATTTTCTCAAGCGGCCGAGCTGCATCCGGTGCGAGTTGCCGGGCGATTGCTTCAGGCGTTGTGAACAACGAGAGCTGCCAGTCCCAATAAATGGCGTAACGGAGCAGCACTCCCGCCGTCAGCATGTCGAGCGATAGTCGGCGTTCGCGCCACGGCTGTTCCAGCGCATCGTGCGTCAGCCCCCAGCCAGCATAAAAGGGCAGACCATAGGTATGGACTTCCTTCCCACGCATCAATGCATCGAAGCCGGCGAGCGACGAGAGCGTATGCAACTCGTCCGTCACGTCGATCAGCGAAATGAGATCCGCGTCCGCATCGACGATGTCCGCAAGGTGTTCTGCATCGACGAGCCCGGCGCGATTGCCGGACAGTACGTCCGGATGCGGTTTGTAAATGATGAATGCGTCCGGTCGGCGAGCACGCACTTCCTTTAACAAGGCTTCCGATGTGGCTATCGTGCCGGTTCCCAGTCGGATCGACGCGTCGTCCGCAACCTGGCCGGCGACGAGTACTACACGCTTGTCATGAGGGATGTGCCATGTCGGCGCCTGGCGGCCGAGATTGTATTTCGTGAGGCCGAGCCGCACGATGTCCTGCCTGAGTGCTGCCGCGCGCCGCAATTCCGCTTCGTCGAACGTGGTCTGGTTAAGGATGACGGTCAGGTCGCTCGGACGACTCGCGTCGAAATACAGGCCGCGGCGGTCGATGACCTGGCTGCACGGTGGCGACATGTCGGAGCCGAGTCCTGTCGAATGGATAAAGCCGTCTTCGATCCGGACATGGGCGACGCCGGCGGGCAGGCCTTCGGCTGACCGCCCCCCCCATATCGCCGCGTGTTCGTCGGTGTGGGCGTCGCGCGGATCTGCGATCCAGCGCAACGTTCCGCCTCCCGCCGACAGGTAGGGCGTGGCGTAAGGCCGCTTCCACCACTGGAAGCGCACGCCGGCCACTTGGCTGAGATCCCTGTATCGGTCGGCTACGGCGTGCTGCAGCTCGACGCAGTCGAGTGCAGTATCGAGCGTGCCTTGTGTGCCGTGTGCCGGGTCAAGGTAGCGCGCGAGCTGAAGGAACGCGGCATCGAATAACGCTGATGCCGAGGGCCGCGCACGGCGCTCTGGCATGGCGGTGTGGTCATGCGTCAGTCCCCAGCCTGCGTAGTAGGGCGTGCCGAACACATGAACAGGGACGCCGGCCAGAAGCGCCGCCATCCCCTCAGATGCACCCACGACATGGACGGCGTCGGCGCGCCGCAGCACGTCCCGCAAGGAATGCGCGACGTCGAGAATCCTTGCATTCCCGTGCAGTTGCGTTTTCGTCGAAAGCCAGTTGCCAGCACCTGCATCGGCGGAACGCAAGATCCAAAGGTCTGCATCGCGGTGCACCGCACGCGCTGCATCCGCCATTGCAGCAAAATTCTTTCGGCGGAGTGTTGCCGGCGTGCAGATATCGGTATGCGACGTTTCGCGTTCATCGATCAGCACAATGCGTTTGCCACCACCGGATTCGTGCCATGCATCCGGCAATTCGGCTAGCTGATGGCGAACGTGCAACGCGTCGCTGTCGAGCACGCGGCGCATCAGGTCGCGACATCGCCTGTCTGTGTCGGTGACAGGCGTGGCCGCCAGCAGGCCTTCGAGTGCGGCGACCAGTCCACCGCGCGCAACCAGATCCGACGGAACGCAGAACCACGAAAGAGGCGGAGCGTGAGTTGCGTGCCGGGCGAAGATCGGACCGGGGCATGCAGGGTACACGGTACGTCCGATCGACGCGGACGTTCGGGCAAGCGCGACGCCAAGCCACGAATCGATCCACACGAACGGCGACTTTCCGGTCAGCCAGCCGATCATGCGTTTGCCGCGTGCGGTTGCACTTGCGTCGAATGACCGGGATTCGGACGTCATCGAGTGCTCAGTGGGTGCCGGAATCATTTACCGGAGCGAATCGAGGAAGCCATCGATGCGATCGAAGTGCTCAGCCCAGGTCGGTGCTCGAAAGCGCTCGATCCGCGTGAGCTGATTCGCCCGCTCGCTGCCGTCCGAGCGAGCGTACTCGCGAATCCGTGCAAGCCATCCCGGCCCGTCGAGCGGGTCGAGATAATCGGGAATGTCCGATGCAATCTCGTGAAAGACCGGCAAGTCGCTGGCGAGCACCGGCACGCCCAACATCAGTGCCTCGACGAGCGGCATCCCGTAGCCTTCGGCGAACGATGGGAAGATGAGCGCTCGTGCATGTTGCAACCACGCATGCAGTCGTTCGTCGCTGCAATCCGATTCTTCGATAACCGCACCGCGAATCGTTGCGCAGCGCTCCAGCATATCGACGACGTTCTCGCATTCCCAGCCGCGCCGGCCGATGACCACGAGCTTGGGTGCGGTTTCCCCCATCTGTTCGACCAGGCGCCGCCAGACATGCAAGATGAACCAGTGGTTCTTGCGCGGCTCGATCGTACTGAGCATCACGAAGTACGGGCCATCGATCGGAGCCGGGCTCGGTGGATGAGGTTCCACGGCAGGTGCGAGTGGAGCGACGACGACTGGCGGGAGCGGCAGCGACGCTTGCCGGGCCTCGTTCGCCAATTCGTCGTAGGTCGCCTGTGAATTGCTGATCAGGCCACTCGCATGTCGGAGTGCTGTATGGATGCGGGCACGATGCGATGCGTCCACGCCAGGGCGGCAATACTCCGCGTGGGTTAGCGGAATGAGATCGTGGACCATGAAGACCGAGCGCGCGTTGCGTTGCGCCATCGCCCGGTAGTAACGGGTGAACTCCATCCCGTTGTGACTTGTATGCAACAAAATTGCGCGATCGAATTTCACCGATCGAAGCCGGTTTAGTAACGCAGAAGCAATTATTCTGCGCAGTGCCCATCGGTCGCGATCAGACGCGAGCAGCAGCGAAAACATCTTCTGCGAGTCTTTTTCCGTCAAAACGGTGGAAAAACCGCGTTCACTCAGGACTGCGCGTGCGCGGTCGCCATATTTGCGAATGTAAGCCAGTCCTACTCTGTCTACCCCGGTGGGGATCAGGCCATCATAAAATCGGGTGGCGAGACGAGTGACGTCTAGAAGTATTTTTGTCACGCAGGTGAAATTTGGTTGTGCGTGCGGAAACGAAAAATGTTTCCGTTTGCCGAAGCCCGATGGCTCATGCAACAATTCCGCCGGGTAATTCTATGGCATCTCGGATGGCGGGACAATTCGCGCGTGTACGTCGATTGATCAGCACAAGCGCCGAGTATGCAAACACAACTGAAGCTTGAGGTCAGATTTACCGATCTGCTCGTGCCCTTGCGCGCAGCAGCAATGGACTTTTGGAACCGCCCGTGTTTGTGCCAGACCGGCTCGCGTCTTAGCGGGCAAAGGGTTCGGCTGCGCGTAAGCCAGGGCTGCTGGACGGCGAAAACTCGAGGAACCTCAAGGGTACCCTCGGTGTTTCGGATGCGCCATGCCGGTAAATTCACCGGTACATCTTACATTGTGCGGTAAAATCCGGCGGCCTTTGAATGACTGGATTGTTAAATGCAGAGTTTAAATCGCAGTGTGTGGTTGGCTGCCGCCATCGGTGGTGCCATTGGGTTGGCTGCGTGCGGGGCCATTCCCACGTCTGGGCCGAGTCGTTCCGAGATTAATGCCAGCAGTACTGGCACGAATCAGGTCAGTCTGCAAGGAATCCAAGTCGTTGACGTGACCGACCAGATTGCGCGGCAACTCTATGCGGGACGAAAAAGTACGGATTTCGCGGCGACCCTGGGTGACAACTCTGCGTTTCAGCAACAGTTGGGTGTAGGTGATGTAGTGGAGGTATCAATCTGGGAAGCTCCGCCTGCCACGCTGTTTGGCGGTGGTACGAGCGACTTACCGGCTCCCAGCAGTGTACCGACTGGCGCACGGTTGACCAAGCTGCCGACGCAAGTGATCGACGGAAACGGCAACATCCATGTGCCGTTCGTCGGCGCGATAAAGGCATTGGGACGTACGCCAAGCCAATTGCAATCCTATATTGCTGCGCGTCTCAAGACCATCGCGCATGATCCGCAGGTTTTGGTGCAACTGGCGCGTAACGAGACCTCGTATGTCACCGTGGTGGGAGATGTGTCGAGCAGCACGCGCATGCAGTTGAGCGCGCGCGGCGAGCGCGTGCTCGACGCAGTCGCTGCAGCAGGCGGCGTGAAGCAGCCGATCAACAAGATCATGATTCAGGTGACGCGTGGCGAAACCGTCGCGCTGGAGCCGCTGGAGTCGGTGATTCGCGATCCGCGCCAGAATGTGCCGCTCAAGGCAGGTGACGTCGTCACGGCATTGTTCCAACCTTATAGCTTTACCGCGTTTGGCGCGACAGGCAAGAATGAGGAAGTCAATTTCGAGGCGCAGGGCATTACGCTCGCGCAGGCATTGGCGCGGGCAGGCGGTCTGCAAGACTCGCGCTCGGACGCGCAGGGCGTGTTCGTCTTCCGGCTGGAGGATCAGCAGGCGCTCAAGTGGCCCAATCAGCCGGTGCGCACGACGGCAAACGGCAAAGTCCCGGTCATCTATCACATCAACCTGAAAGATCCGGATTCGTTCTTTGTGGCGCAAAGCTTCATGATGGACAACAAGGACGTTCTTTACGTTTCCAATGCGCCGGTCGCAGAACTCCAGAAAGTGCTAAATCTGGTGTTCTCCGTCGCTTATCCGATCGTGTCTGGCGTCCAGACATTCAAATGATTATGAAATTTCTGAAGCGAGCTAACCGTTTGTTTTTGATAACAGTCGTTATTCCTACTGTTATTTCAATTATTTATTTTGGTTTTATCGCTAGCGATCAATATACGTCGGTCAGCAGTTTTCTGATTCGTAGCCCACAGCAATCCAATGCTTCGGGGCTGAGCGGGCTGCTGAAAGGTGTTGGGGGATTTTCCCAGTCGGAGGGCGATTCGTATACTGTTCAAAAATACATCCTGTCTCGCGATGCGATGATGGTGTTGGACAAGGAGCAGAATATCAAGTTGGCCTTTCAAAGTGGATCGATTGATTTTATTAATCGCTTTTCTCTCTTCGGCTTGAATGGCAGTCTGGAAGAATTCTACCTTTACTACGGCAAGAATATCGTTGATGCAAAGGTCGAGACCGATTCCCCGATTGTGACCTTGAGCACGAACGCATACGACCCTCGTCTCGCATGGAGCATGAACAAGCGCCTGCTGGAACTGGGCGAGCGGATCGTCAATCAGATGAACACCCGTGCCCGGTCGGATCTGATCAATTCAGCTCAGCACGACGTCGATGTGGCCAAGGAAAATGACCGGGTTGCCACGCTGGCGCTCGCGCATTACCGGAATTCTGCGGGTGTGATCGACCCTGAGCGTCAGTCGACGATTCCGCTGCAGCAGGTCGGCAAGCTTCAGGACGATTTGATTGCAACTCGCGTGCAGATCGCCCAAATGGAGCGACTGTCGCCAAACAATCCGGGGCTGCCGACGCTGCGGGATCGCGCCAAGCTGCTGCAGCAGGCGATCGACCAGGTGAGCCAGCGCGTGGCCGGCGGACAAGGGGCATCGCTCGCCAGCAAGGCCGCCGAATTTCAGCGTCTGACGCTGGAGAAGGAAGTGGCCGACAAGATCCTGGCTGGCGCCATCACGTTGCTGGACCAGGCGCGGGTCGAGGCCGAGCGTAAGCAACTCTACCTCGAGCGCATTTCCGAACCCAGCCTGCCGGACTACGCGATGACGCCGCGCCGTGGGCGTGCCATTCTTGCCACCTTCCTGCTCGGCCTCATTCTGTGGGGCGTGTTGACCATCGTTATCGGTGGAGTGAAAGAGCACTATGACCGCTGACTATCGTCCGCCAACATTCTGGGAACAGGCGCGCATCCAGATCAGGGTTGTCTGGGCGCTGGTCATGCGCGAGATGATCACTCGCTTCGGCCGTGAAGGGCTTGGCGTATTGTGGATGATGGCCGAGCCGGCGATGTTCGTTGTCGGCGTGATGATCATTTTCAGTCATACCGAAACAAAGGCAAAGTATTCGGTGGCTGAGTATTTGGCGGTCAGCTATCCTACTCTGCTGTTCTGGCGAAACACGACGGGCCGGTTAATCAAGGCCATCGAATACAATCGATCATTGCTGCATCACAAGCCGATTCGCCCGATCGACATACTGTATTCGCGCATCATTCTCGAATTTGCGGGTGCGACAGCTGCGTTTCTCGTGCTGTACGCGGTATTGGTGGTGATCGGCATTTGTCAGCTTCCGGCCGATCTGCTCAGCATGATTCTTGGATACTTTTTGGTCGTCTGGTTCTCGTTCAACTTCGTCATGACCATGGCTGCGTTGTCTGAGATGAGCGAGGCGATCGAGCGGATTTCGCACGTCATTCTTTATCTAATGATCCCTTTTTCGGGGGTCTTTATTCCAACGTACGTTTTGCCTTCGAGAATCGCCGAATTGTTGACGTATTTTCCGCTGGTTGATGCGGTCGAATATTTCCACCACGGTTATTACGGCGATCGGATGCCGACACTGTATTACCTTGGCTATACCGTGACCGTGTTGTCGTTTTTTACTCTCTTTGCTCTGTCGATTGCGCATATCGCTATCCGACGTGTGCAGTTGAACTGAGCCGGAGTCGGGTATGATTGAACTGCGCAATGTCACCAAGCGGTATTCGATCCATCACGGGCGGTCGCATCGGGAAGTGCTCAAGGGCGTCAACCTCCGTGTTCGGGCGGGTGAGCGGTGGGGGATCCTGGGTCGCAACGGTGCAGGGAAGTCGACGCTGATTCGTATTATCAGCGGGTCGGACAAGCCGCATTCCGGCGAGGTCGTCAAGACGATGTCGGTGTCATGGCCGCTGGCATTTGGCGGCACGTTCCAGGGCAGCCTGACGGGTAAGGACAACGTACGCTTGATTGCCCGCATATACAACGTCGACTATCGCAAGACGCTGGATCTGGTCGAGGATTTTGCCGAACTTGGTTCGTATCTCGACGAGCCGGTCAAATCCTACTCTTCCGGCATGGCGTCGCGGTTGGCGTTTGCCATCTCGATGTCGATCGAATTCGACTGCTTCCTCATCGACGAAGGTATGTCGGTTGGCGATCACCGCTTTCATCAAAAATGCAATGTCGAGCTGTTCGAGAAGCGCGGTGATCGAGCGATGATCATTGTTGCTCACCAGACAGACCTGATTCGCAATGTCTGCACTCATGCGGCTGTCCTGGATAATGGCACCCTCAAGGTCTGTGAAACTGTTGAGGATGCGATTCGAATTTATGAGTCGCTTTAAAATATAAAGCGAGAATGAACTCTATATATAAGGAATCGGTATATGCATGACACTGCATATAAGATTGGTGGGCTGGTCATGGGTACTTATCTGCCTTCGATCTCGTCGAAAATACTTGAGATCGGTGCGCAGAATATCAATGGCACGCTGCGAGATCATTCTCCGCGCAACGCCGAGTACGTCGGGCTGGATTTTGAGGCAGGTGTCGGGGTGGATATCGTCATCACCGGCACCAACGATTGGCAGGTGCCGGATGCGCATTTCGACCTAGTCATAGCTTCGTCGGTCTTTGAACACGACAATGCCTTCTGGCGCACCTTCATCGAAATGTGCCGGAAGGTAAAGCCGGGCGGTCATATCTATGTCAGCGCACCTTCTAACGGCTCGGTGCATCGTTATCCGAAGGATTATTGGCGTTTCTATCCGGATTCGGGGCTTGCATTGGAGGATTTGGCGCGCAGCGAAGGGTTCGATTTGATCCTCGTGGAAAGCTTTATCGCGGAGCGGGAAGCCGATTCATGGAACGATTTCTGCGCTGTGTTCCGTCGCGGGCCTTGTGACCTCGAGCTCAATCTGGATTTTGTCCACAACAAGGTGCGTTGTACCAATGCACTCAACTGGCGGTCGTCGCTGATCGTCAACGCGGCGGAAGAAAACGAGGACATGCGTCTTTTGCGCCAGGCGCGTAACGAAGTGGCGCATGCGGCAGAGCTCCAGCGTTCTTTTGAGGTTCGCCTTGCGGAACTCGCTGCCCAGAAAGCGGCGAGCGAAGCGCACTTGCACGTGCAGATCGGCGGTCTGACGCAGTTTGTTCAGGAGCGTGATCATCGTATCGAGGAGCAAGGCGCACAGTTGCGGGTACTGAACGAGGAGCTTGAGAAGGAGCGGGTCGACTCCGCCGCGTCGCTGCGATCCATTGAAGTCCAGCTTGCAGACTTCACTGCTCGGAGCGCTTCAAGTGAAGAGAATCTGCAGGAGCGAATCGAGGGGCTGATGAAGCTTGTCAGTGAACGTGACGAGCGACTTGCGGAACAGGATAGCCAGTTGCAGGCACTGACTGCCGAAATCGCCAGGGAGCGTGCGGATTTCGCCGCGTTGCAGCGGTCTCTCGAGTCTCAGCGTGTGGAGCTCGATACTCAGAGGGCAACGAATGAGGAGCGTTTGCGCAAGCAAATTAACGATCTGGTCCAACGGGTTCGGGAGCACGATCGGCAGCGCGACGAACAGGACAAGCAGTTGCAGGCGCTGACGACGGAGTTGGCGAAGGAGCGTGCCGGTACGGCTGTCCGACAAGGCACTTTCGAGGCCGCGCTTGCGGAGCTTGCTGTTCAAAAGGCAGCGAGCGACGGCCGTTTGCACGAGCGTTTTCGTGAAATCGGTGGACTGACACGGATTATTCAGGAGCGCGATCTGCATATCGAGGAATTGGGCAGGCAGTTGCAAGCCCTGACCTCGGAAATTGCAAAGGGGCACGCGGATTCTGCAGAGATGCAGCATGCTTTTGAGGGCCGACTGGCGGAACTAGGTGCCCAGAAAGCAAAGAGCGACGAGATGCAGCACGTTTTCGAGGCTCGGCTCTCCGAGCTTGCCGCTCAGAAAGCGGTGAGCGAAGACCGTTTGCACGAGCGTTTTCGCGAGATCGGCGGGCTGACACGACTCATTCAGGAGCGCGACCAACATATTTCGAGCATGGCCATGCAGATTGAATGGTTGTGCCGGGTCATTTCCGTTTTGACTAAAGGTTTTTCGACCTCCAGCAAGGCGCGAGCGCTCGCTTGGCTTCCGGCCTATTTCAGCCACAAGTGGCAGAAAGTCTCGCTGAAGAAGCAAGGGTTGTTCGATTCAGATGATTATGTTGCCACTTATCCCGATGTTCTGGAAGGTAGGGCGGATCCTCTGCGGCACTATATCAATCATGGCATTAAAGAAGGACGTATTGTAAAAAAGGGGCATGGCTGTGATTGAAGCTATCAATGAGAGTAAGGTAGCCGCTATTCGCGGGTGGAAGCATTTTGATGCCGAATGGTATCTGAGAGAATACCCGGACGTCAGCTGGATCGGTCTCGAGCCGGCTTACCACTATCTGTGGATCGGCGCGCAGATCGGAAGAAAGCCGTCAGCCAATTTTACTTATTTCGCGGAAAATTATTCCGGGATAAATGATCTGATTAAAAGAATCGAAGGCGGCGATTTTTCAGACCGACCCGATATCGAACATGTGCGTGCGCAGCCGGCGGAGTTCGTCGGTCCGGGCGGCATCGATGTGTCGGCAGTCCAGGGCATTTCTGTTGCGGTTCATGCGCATATGTACTATGCGGATCTGGCAGACGAGTTTGCTCAGTACCTAAGCCGGATTCCCTGTTCGTTCGACCTTTACGCCTCGACTGCAAATGAGGCCGCTCGCGAGTCTGTTGCGAAGGTTTTTGCGACCATCCCGAATGCCGCACGGGTCGATGTCCGTGTGGTGCCTAATATCGGTCGTGATATCGCTCCATTTGTTGTTGAATTCGGCAAAGAAATGGCGAAATACGATGTCATTTCGCATATCCAGACCAAGAAGTCGTTATATAACAACGGGAAAACGGACGGCTGGCGCGAGTATTTGCTGAATTCGCTTTTCGAGCAGCCTGAAAGGATCGCCTTGTTTTTGCGAGCGCTCAAGAGTGGTCGCTACGGCATGATCTATCCACAATGTTTCTACAATCTGCCTTATATGGCCAATACGTGGCTGGCCAATTCTGGCGTGGCGCGAGCATGGGCACCACGCTTCGGCGTGGAGAAACTCCCGGACGGTTATTTCGATTTTCCGGCCGGGTCGATGTTCTGGGCTTGCACCGAAGCGGTGAGACCCTTGTTGGAAGCGGGGCTGGAATGGAGCAATTTCCCGTCGGAACAGGGGCAGACCGACGGTACATTGGCTCATGGCATCGAACGCATGCTCGGCGTCATACCGACATCACGTAACTTCCAGCTTGGCGTCGTTCGTGATGCGCGCACACCGAGCTGGTCGCGCTGGCGGCTTAATCAGTATATTGATCGGCCCCTTGATCATCTGCACTCAGCGATCGCCAACGACGATGTGAAGGTCGTTGCGTTCGACATTTTCGACACACTGTTGACCCGACCATTTCTCGATGCCGACTACGTCAAGTGTCTGTTGGATGCCGAATACGCCCGGAACGGGATCGCTAGGTTCCGCGAGCTTCGCGTGCAGGCCGAAGGCCGGGCGAGAGAGGTCAAGGGGATTGATGTCGATATTCATGATATCTACGCCCAGCTTGCCGTCGATCAGCGTGGGGAGCGGAAATTCCTGACGCCTGAACGGGAAATTGAACTCGAGATCAATTCGGTTCGGCCGAGGCGTGAAGTTGCGGCTCTGCTGAAATTTGCCGCACAGAAGGGCAAGCGGGTCATCCTGGCCAGCGATATGTTCCTGACGCGGGTGGTCATTGAAGACATGCTGAAGCGCTGCGGCATCGACGGCTGGGATCACCTCTATTTGTCATCTGAAGTCGGTGTGCGCAAGGACAGTGGCAAGCTGTACGAGCACATTCTGGCTCAAGAGAAGATTGCACCGAACCAGATGGTGATGATCGGCGACAACGAGCGCTCGGATTTCCAGATCCCTGCGGACATGGGTATCAGGGCGATGCACGTCGTCAAGCCGATCAACATGATGCGAGCCATGCCGCAACTCAACGATCTGGTTCCGAACGCGGAAACGGCGCCGGCGGCTGACCAGTTCTTGTTCGGCACGCTTGCGTCGGAAAACTTCGGGCCGATCAGCTATCCCGATTTTTCGGCCGACGATATGTTCGGCTCGAGCGCGCGGTCGGTCGGCTACAGCCTGCTCGGTCCGATCGTGGTTGCCTTTTCGGAATGGCTGCGTGCCCAGGTGCGAGATAAAGAGCTGGACCGCCTGTACTTTCTGGCGCGCGAAGGCAAGTTCCTCAAGCAGGTCTTCGATTGCTGGCAAGACGGTCAAGAGAACGCAGTCCGCAGCGAATATCTGCTGATTTCTCGACGAGCGGTTACCGTGCCGTGCATTCGCACGGTCGAAGATATTTTCGACATCGCGGCGGCAAACAATTTCTATGGCGCATCCATGGCGATGTTCCTGGATGAGCGATTTGGTACCGTGCTGGATGATCGGCAATGGGCAGAATGCGAGCGGGCAAAGGTATGGTCGCGAAACGAACCCTTGACGATCATGGATCACGATATCGATCATATTCGTCCGTTCCTGCACTTCATCACGCCTCACATTCTCAAACAGGCGAGCATGGAGCGTGAAAACGCGCTGGATTATCTGCGCGACAAGGGGATCGATGCAGATGGCAAGGGGGCCGTGGTCGATGTCGGTTATGGCGCAACCATCCAGCGGCATCTGGTCAAGCTGCTCGACCAGCAAGTGCACGGTCTCTATCTGATGACCGATACGAAGGGGCTGGCACTGCAGACCAGCACCGGTGTCACGGTGGCGGGATGTTTCGCGGAAGGGGTGGAGCGGGCGCCTACTGCGCCGCTTATGTTCCTTAACAGCTTCTTGCTGGAAAAGATGCTGAGTGCGGATGACGAGCAGGTGATCCGCTATGCATCTTCCGATTCCGTCGAGTATCGCGAACCGGGCGACTACATCGATCAAGGGCGGGAATGCCGGCACGAACTGCAGCAGGGCGCCATGGATTTTGTCAAGGAAGCCGTCCGTTTCCGTGACGAGATGTCGGGGTCACTGCAAATCAGCAAGACGCGTTGCGAGGAATTGTTTTCGCGGTTTGTTGCAAGATTGTCCGGCAACGAAAAGCGGGTCTTTTCAGCACTTGCCCTCGATGATTTTTACTGTGGCCGAGGCATTGTGGCCGAGTAGGTTGGATATGTGATTGCAAGGAAGACAGGGTTCGATTTTGACGAATACATCGCAATCACGCAGGGAACATCAATTAATTGAAATGAATAAAGGTGGCTAGCATGTTGCTTATTACGGGGGGGGCCGGGTTCATCGGCGGAAACTTTGTTCTCGATTGGCTTGCCGGTTCAGATGAATCGATCGTCAATCTCGACAAGTTGACTTATGCAGGGAACCTGGACACGCTGAAATCGCTGGAAGGCGATGCGAGATACCATTTTGCCCGAGGCGACATCGGTGATCGTCAGCTTGTTGCAAAACTGCTTGCCGAACACCGGCCGCGTGCGGTGATCAATTTCGCGGCCGAGTCGCATGTCGATCGGTCGATTCATGGCCCGGGCGATTTCATCCAGACGAACATCGTCGGCACCTTCAATCTTCTCGAGTCGGTGCGCGCATACTGGTCGGATCTCGCGGAAGATGAGCGTCGCGCATTTCGATTCCTGCACGTTTCCACTGACGAAGTGTTCGGTACACTTGCGGAGAATGATCCGCCGTTCGCTGAAACCAACGCGTACGAGCCGAACAGCCCCTATTCGGCGAGCAAGGCCGCATCGGATCACCTAGTGCGCGCGTGGCACCATACGTACGGGCTGCCGGTGGTGACCACCAATTGCTCGAACAACTATGGTCCGTATCACTTCCCCGAGAAGCTGATCCCGCTGATCATCCTGAACGCGCTCGCAGGCAAGCCGCTGCCGATCTATGGTGATGGTCAGCAGATCCGTGACTGGCTTTATGTCAAGGATCACTGTTCGGCGATCCGTACGGTGCTGACGAATGGCGCGCTTGGCGAGACCTATAACGTCGGTGGCTGGAACGAAAAACCCAACATCGAGGTCGTGCGTACGATCTGCTCGATCCTTGATGAACTGCAGCCGCGCGGTGACGGCAAGTCGTATGCGGCGCAGATCAGTTTCGTTCAGGACCGACCGGGGCACGATCGCCGTTATGCAATCGATGCTCGCAAGCTCGAACGCGAGCTCGGCTGGAAGCCCGCCGAAACATTCGATTCCGGTATCCGAAAGACCGTCGAGTGGTACTTGACGAATCAGGCCTGGGTGAAGAACGTCACAAGCGGCCAGTATCGTACATGGATCGAACGCCAATACGGAGAGTGACAATGCCGCGCATCCTGATTACGGGTTCGAACGGGCAGGTCGGCTTCGAGTTGCGGCGCGCGCTTGCGCCGCTCGGACAGGTGATTGCGTTGACTCGCCGCGATGTGGATCTGGGCGATGCCGCCAGTGTCGTCGCAGCGCTGGATCGCCATCAACCTGACCTGATCGTCAATCCTGCCGCCTACACGGCAGTGGACAAGGCCGAGAGTGAGCCGGAGCAGGCGCGAGCGGTCAATGCAGCGGCGCCCGGCGTGATGGCCCGTTGGGGGGGCGAACGAAATGTACCGCTCGTCCACTACTCGACTGACTATGTGTTCGAAGGCGCTAGTGTAGCGCCGTATCGGGAGGACGCACCCGTCAATCCTCAATCGGTCTATGGGGCGACCAAATGCGAAGGCGAAGATGCGGTACGGCAAGCCTTTGCGCGGCACCTGATTCTTCGAACGAGCTGGGTCGTGGGTGCGCACGGTGGTAATTTCCTCAAGACGATCCTGCGCCTTGCTCGGGAACGCGCCGAGCTTCGCATCGTGGCCGATCAGACGGGCGCGCCCACTTCGGCTGCGCTGATCGCCGATGTAACCGCGCACCTCGTTGCCCGTTACTTCACGGACCGCGAACGCTTTGCGTTCGGGACATACAATCTCACAGCATCTGGCGAGACGAACTGGTGCGAGTACGCGCGTTACATCGTGGCGCTTGCGGAAGCGCAAGGCCTCGATCTGAAATTGCGCTCGACCAATATCGTACCGATTGCGACACACGAGTATCCACTTCCGGCAAAGCGACCGATGAACTCGCGACTCGATTGCAGCAAATTGATGTCGACGTTCGGAATATCGCTCCCTAATTGGCGTAATGGTGTTGATTACGTTTTCGAGCAACTGCACGACTGACACGAAAGAAGAACAAGCATGAAGCGCAAAGGCATTATTCTTGCCGGAGGGTCGGGTACCCGTCTTTATCCGGCGACACAGGCGGTCAGCAAGCAACTGCTGCCCATTTACGACAAGCCGATGATCTATTACCCGTTAAGCACACTGATGCTGGCGGGGATCCAGGATATTCTTATCATCTCGACACCCCAAGATACGCCGCGCTTCGAGCAGTTGCTGGGTGACGGATCGCAATGGGGGATACGTCTGCAGTACAAGGTGCAGCCCAGCCCGGACGGGCTTGCCCAGGCGTTCTTGTTGGGTGAATCCTTCATCGATGGCGACCCATCGGCGCTGATTCTCGGTGACAACATCTTCTATGGCCATGATCTCGGCGGCTTGTTGAAAGGGGCGGCCGATAAGACCTCGGGCGCTCAGGTCTTCGCCTATCATGTGCAGGATCCCGAAAGGTACGGCGTTGTCGAGTTCGATTCGACGGGCATAGCAATCAGCATCGAAGAAAAGCCCGAGGTTCCGAAATCGCATTACGCGGTGACCGGACTCTACTTCTACGACGAGAAGGTGGTGGAATTTGCGAAATCGTTGAAGCCGTCGCGGCGCGGGGAGCTGGAGATCACCGACCTGAACGCCCTGTACCTGAAGGATGGTTTGCTCAACGTACAGACTATGGGGCGCGGTTTTGCGTGGCTCGATACCGGTACGCACGATTCGATGCTCGAGGCGTCGCACTTCATCGCAACGATGGAGCACCGGCAAGGGCTGAAGATTGCGTGCATCGAAGAGATTGCGTATCGGTTCGACTATATTGACGCCGAACAGCTCGAACGTCTCGCGCAGCCGCTCAGCAAAAATGGCTATGGCCGCTACCTACAGACCATTCTGAAAGAAGGAAAGATCCAGTGAACGTAACAGTAACTGCCATTCCCGACGTAAAGATCTTCGAACCGAAAGTATTCGGTGATGCGCGTGGTTTCTTCTTCGAAAGCTTCAACCAGCGCGTATTCGAGGAGGCGATTGGGTATTCCGTCGAGTTTGTGCAGGACAATCATTCAAAATCCGCGAAGAACGTCGTTCGAGGCCTGCACTATCAGATCAGTCACGCGCAGGGTAAGCTGGTTCGGGTGGTGGCAGGGGCAGTGTTCGACGTCGCAGTCGATATTCGTCGCGCATCGCCGACGTTCGGGCAATGGGTCGGCGTGGTGTTGTCTGCGGAGAACAAGCGTCAGTTGTGGATTCCGGAAGGTTTTGCGCACGGCTTTGTTGTCATGTCCGACGCAGCAGAGTTCTTGTACAAGACCACAGATTACTGGTATCCGGATGCCGAACGAGCGATCCGCTGGGACGATCCGACGCTCGCGATCGAATGGCCCATCTCCGGTGAAGCGTTGGTGTCCGGCAAGGACGGGGCGGCGCCTGCTTTCAGCGATGCTGAGTACTTTTGAGTCGCTTCCCGCGCCAGTCCATGTTTGATCTCAATGCCCTGCGCCTGACATGGGGGATGCCATTCCTGGTTGATCAGCCCGATGCCGAAATGCGATCGTCGGACGATCGGTCGAGATCCCGGGCTTACCTAGTCAACGTCGAGTTGCTGCCAGGTTGGTATATGATCGAACTCCGTCCGAATGGCCAGGCCGCGCAGGTGCCAGCCCGGTTAAGGCTGCACGCCGGACCGTCGTCCGCAACACTCGCGATGGCGCTCGGCGCTCGGGAGGTGAGCAAGCGGCTCGTATACCTCCCGGCGCGCGGAAAGATCGAAATCGAAATCGATCTCGACGATAGAACCGTCGACGGAATCGAGATGTTTCGCCTTGCCAGGGTCACAACGCGGTTTGCGCGTTCGCGCCTCATGACCAAGCTCGAAGCGCTGCACCCAAGGTACAAGCCTTGCGGTGACGACTACGATTTGACTGAGGTTCGCGGCAGTCGAATCGAAATCGCGCAGGCTTGGCGCGATTACTGTCGACTGTTCGACGAATCGGACCTACTGGTCGGATACCCGGACTGGGTTCGTCACTTCGACACGCCGAGTGCCGACACATGCCAGGCCATGCAGGACAATCTGCGCCACTTTGCCGGTGGCCCGAGATTCGCGATTGGCGTGGAGGTATCCGACGCGCAATTGTCGCACTGGGAAATAGCCGTCCGTTCTGTCGTTACGCAGATCTACCCGCATTGGCAACTCCTGATTCTCGATTGCCGCTCTGGCTCGGATCGCGCTGAATTAATTCCGCGGGATCTTCGTGCCGACACGCGCATCCGGGTAATTGGAAATCATTCTCCAACCGAAGCTCACTCGACGCTTGATCGGGCGCTTGCGGAGAGCGGGAGTTGGGTCATGTTCCTGGGGGAGCATGACGTACTTCCGCTCCACGGTCTTTATGTCGTGGCCGATGCGATCAAGCGACGTCCCGATGTCGACCTGCTCTATTCGGACGAAGACTGCATCGACGTCGAAGGCGTTCGACACAGTCCGTGCTTCAAGAGCGACTGGGACGAGGATTGGATGCTCTCATCGGATCTGTTTACCGGTCTTGGCGTTTACCGGGCCGACATATTTGCGTCTTCCGGCGGGCGGGATCATCGCCACGGGGCCGCGTCGCGTTACGACATGACGCTGCGCTGCGTTGCCCGTACCAGTCGGGACAAGATCCTGCACATTCCGCGCGTGCTTTATCACGCTCGTGTCGAACCCGAATCGATTCAGGATCCGGGCGCCGAACGCGATGCACGCGATGCGAGCAGGCTGGCGGTCGTACGTCACCTCGAGCGGGCCGGTGTTCGGGCAACGGTCTCATCGACGGAATACGGCCATCACGTGCGGTATCCCGTTCCGGAACAGGCGCCGCTCGTCACGCTCATCATTCCCACCCGTAACGGATTCTCGCTGCTGAGCCGTTGCGTCGATTCGATTCTCGCGAAAACACAGTACCCTGCCTTTGAAATCATCATCGTCGACAACGGGTCGGATGACCCGGACACGCTCGACTATATGGTGCGGCTTTCAATCGATCATCGTGTTCGCATCCTCCGGGACGATCGTCCGTTCAATTACTCCGCACTCAACAATCGCGCGGTCGATATCGCGCGAGGGGAGTTCGTTGCGCTTGTCAACAACGATGTCGAAATCATCGATGACGACTGGCTCGACGAAGTAATGGGGCACGCGCTGCGTCCGGAGGTCGGTACCGTCGGCGTCAAGCTGCTCTATTCGAACGGAACTGTCCAGCATGCGGGTGTCATCGTCGGGCTCAGCGGCTGTGCCGATCATCTGCTTCGGGGGGTGGGGCGCGACGAGCCGGGATATCAGGCACGCGCAGTTACGACACAGTCCCTGTCCGCGGTAACTGGTGCATGTCTCGTCGTCCGGCGATCCCTGTATCGGCAACTGGGTGGATTGAACGAGCGCGATCTCGCGGTTGCATTCAACGACGTCGATTTTTGCCTGCGCGTTCGGCAGGCGGGGTATAAGGTGCTGTGGACGCCGCACGCCGTGCTGTATCACCACGAATCCGCAACGCGAGGCCGGGACGATACCGCCGAGAAGATCGCCCGGGCCGCTCGGGAGATTGATTACATGCGGCATCATTGGCACGACGTGATCGTGAACGACCCGGCATATAACCCGAACTTGTCTCTTGATCGATTCGATTGTCAACTGGCGTGGCCGCCACGTGTGATCTCGCTCCGGCGTCTCGCGCTCCATGCGCCCGGCGCAACGTCATCCTGACTGCGGATCGCTGGCCAGAGATTTGTCGAAGCTTGCTTCGGGCTGGTTCGCATCGTGTTCGACCGTTCTCGTACCGGGTGGGCGGGCGAGTAGTGCTTCCGTATGTCGAGCGAGCCGTGCGAGATTCAGACCTCGCTGACAGCCCGTGAGCGCGCTCGCTTTTCGGCCGGCAATCATATCGGCGGGGCCGGAACCGCCTCTTGCCACAACTTGTCACGCCACCGATCCAGATTCATCCATTTTTCGAGCAATATGAAAGATTTCCCCCTGTCGATAGTTCGTCGCACCGTTCGATTCAAGGTCAATCCGGTCCGGGATCTGGCCTTGTCGGGGACGACGTCCTTCGATTGGACGTCGACGGGAGATAATCCCGCTTTTGATCTGGAATCGGAGTGCAGGAACGCAGTTGTTCCAACAGGCTGGGTATATGTCGAGTCCAGAATGATCCGGCGTGGAGCGAATCTGGTGGCTCGGCTCCAAGTGGATGCAGGGGCGGGCTTTTCGGATACGGAGTCCTTTTTCATCCCCGCGACTCGATCGGGGAATATCAAGCACATCATCAAGATTCCGTCTGAGGCGCGACGTTTGCGTCTGGTTCCCATGCGAGGCGAAGGTGTCGTTCGACTGGAGTTCTTGCAGATAACTGAAATATCTAGTGTAGAAAGAGTCGCCAGGATGGCCGAGTGGGTCATTGGCGATTTGCTGAAATTCAGGAATACCGGCCGGGCAAGAAAGCACAATATCACCTGGGGGCGCTTGCTGACCGATCTGCGCAAGGTGTATGAGGATTGCGCGAGATTACGATTTCATTCGGTGCCGTTGGGCTACGACTCGTACGTGAGGAAATTCGATACGCTGCTCCCATCCGATGTTGCTTCCATCCGGCAGCATATCGGCTCGTTCGCGAAGCAGCCACTGATTTCAATTCTGATTCCGGTTTGTGGGGCTTCGGTCGAATTTCTTGAATTCGCTATCGAGTCGGTTTTCGGGCAAATTTATGAAAACTGGGAGTTGTGCGTCGCCGTTGACGAAGGTGTTGATTCGAAAGTCACTTCGTATTTGAACGCGGTTTCTGAAAAAGACGAGCGGATAAATATCGTTTTCCTGGCGGCGGCCGGACGTGTTTCGAGCGTAACGAATGGTGCTCTGGAATTGGCGAGCGGGGAATTTATTGCGATTCTCGGTGAAAATGATGCTATTTCTCCTCATGCATTGTATTTCGTTGCCCTGAAAGTCAATGAAATTGATGGTCTGAATATTGTGTACTCCGATAAGGATGAGATCGACGAAAGTAACGTCCGGGGAAATGTGTGCTTCAAGAGCTCATGGAATCCGGATTTATTTTTTTCCCATGACATAATTTCTCATCTGGCCGCCTATAGAGCTTCTCTCGTACGTAAGATAGGTGGACTTCGAGCCGAATTTGAGGGCGGACAGGACTACGATCTCGCGCTCAGATGCGTGAAGAAAAGCACGTCGTCCCAAATTTGTCACATTCCACGTGTGCTCTATCATTCCCGTCGATGTAACAATTCAGAATCGGTCGATTCGAATGCCGAGCAGCATGACGATGCTGCGAAGGAACGGGCGCTTATGGATTTTTTCAAGGATCAGCCCGGGGTGCGTGTTTCCCGAGGAAATCTGACTGGAACCTGCCGGGTGCAATATCCGGTTCCTGAACCCATGCCTAAGGTCACTGTAATCATACCGACCCGGGATGGCGGCCAGGTACTAAAGAAGTGCGTCCACAGTGTAATTCATGGGACTGCCTACGCGAATTTGGAAATAATTGTCGTCGACAATCAAAGTAAGAATCGGGAGACGATCGATTATCTGCAATCGCTATCGCTACGAAGCAATGTGACAGTACTAAGGTATGATTTTCCTTTCAATTATTCTTCGATAAACAACTTTGCTGCGAAACATGCTACCGGAGACGTACTGTGCTTTCTGAATGACGATGTGGAAGCGATCCGGTCGGATTGGCTCAACGAGATGGTCTCGCATTCGTTGCGGCCAGACATTGGCGCCGTGGGGGCGAAGCTTCTCTATGCCGATGGATTCATTCAGCATGCGGGGGTCGTGATGGGGATCGGGGGGTTCGCCAGCCATGGGCACCGGCTATATCCTTCTATGCACCCGGGCTACGCAGGAAGAGCGGTTCTCGTCCAGAACTTCTCGGCGGTCACGGCAGCGTGCTTGGTTATGCGCCGGGATGTATTTCATGCTGTTGGTGAATTTGATGAAGAAAATCTGCCGGTTGCGTTTAATGATGTGGACCTGTGTCTTCGTGTACGAGAGGCGGGTTACCGAATAGTATGGACGCCTTATGCAATATTGTACCATTACGAATCCTACAGTCGAGGAGATGATCAAATGTCTCCCGAGAAGCGCGCAAGATTTAATCGGGAAAAGAAGTTTATGATTTCCCGGTGGCGTACTGATCAGTTAAATGATCCGTACTACAATCAAAATTTGACTCTCGATCGAGAGGATTTTACTATTGCCGATTTCCCGAGGCTGTATGAGCCTTGGTGCGCTTGAGCGGCATGAATTATTTGATGCCGGTTGAGTGTGTCCGCCTAGAAGCATGCGGCGTTTCAGAATTGTGGTGAATCTGGCTGTTGTGTGATCCTTCCGGGTGTCCCTATGAGAATCAAGTAACACAGAAGGAATATTCATGGACGTTAAAAAGCGCTTGCTTCCAGGCATTCCAATAATCGAGTCGCCGCTTTTCGATACCGAGATTGTCCAAGCTGAGTTGATGCCTGGTGAGCGTGAGATCGCCGTTGCGCTGAACCGTAACGGCTATGCGGTGATCGATTTCCCGGATCCGGACCTTGATGCACGGATTGCGCGTATTCGGGAGCGCCTGACCCCGTTGTTTGCTGACACGGGATTGAGCGAGGATGGGGTGTTCCACGAGGCTGGTCGCATTCAGGACGCGTGGATAAGCGATCCGGATGTGAAAGCGATTGCCACCAACCCTCAGATACGGGATTTACTCGGGCGCCTGTATGGCCGAGTTGCATTTCCATTCCAGACGCTCAATTTTCGGGTTGGTACGCAACAAAAGCTGCATACCGATGCGGTACACTTCTCGTCGATTCCGCAGCGATTCATGTGCGGGGTGTGGGTCGCACTGGAAGATATCGCGGCGGAAGCGGGGCCGCTGCAGCTCGTCCCCGGATCGCACAATTGGCCGATGATCGATAATGCAATGGTTGGTCGGCGAGGATTCGGGGTACCCAGCGAATCGGCGCAATTACCGTATCAGAAAATCTGGGATGCCATGGTGGAAGCGAAGGGGGCGGACATTAAGACATTCCAGGCGCGTAAGGGACAAGCGCTGATCTGGTGTGCGAATCTGCTGCACGGCGGGAGTCATCAAATCGATCCAGCTATGTCCCGCTGGTCACAGGTGACGCACTATTTCTTCGACCATTGTGTCTACTACACACCTGCATTTTCCGACGAATACCTGGGTCGCCTGCAACTCCGTAATCTGGTCAGCATCGTTGACGGTGCACAAAAGCGTAATTCCTATCTCGGTGAAGAGGTCGTACCGTCTGCCGCGGGTGCGCGCAAGTCGCGAACCCTGACAGGAAGATTGCGCAAGTGGATGGGTTCCTCTTGAACTTGCCTATTTGATTGCCATGGTGGCGATGGGGCTCACGGCTGGCGAAAGACCGTGGACTTTACGAGAAAGTCACGACGCCCGATGGACGCATGAAGCGGCGTCCACGCGTCGGCTAATGCGCTGGCGGAAGCGCCAGCACGTACCTCTCCACGTAGCGGGCTTGTGGCGCAGTGGTTCGAGTGGTTCGGCGTGCGTTGTGATGGCGGGATGCCCGGCACACGCCCGGTTATCGCAACGAAGAGGTGCCGCGATGCCGAGCAGGGCCGCCGGCACGAATGCGACGCTCGGATGAATTCAGTTTTTGGCGGTCGACATATGTCGTTTTTTTTACAGCGACATACATTTCGCATTTGTATTGCAATGCGGTATCCTCCACACCTCCTGCGGTCATCGCCGCCCCATTCAGCCACTGAGTCTGGCTCGAAATTTTGCGTTCGTTACATTTGCCTTTCTTGGGTGTTGCGGACATATTCGTGCTTCTTCGGGCTTCCATTCAATAACCTAGATGCCGCGCTCGTTTCTCGTGCTACAAGGCACTGCTTCGCTTTTTTTCTATCGACTCGCGCGCGCGCTCCGAGACAGGGGGTTTGCCGTCTATCGAGTAAATTTCTGCGGTGGCGACTTGCTATATGGTGGGGTAGGGGCCGTTTTGAATTATAGCGACGGGGTTGAGAATTTACCGCAATGGTATGACGATACTGTGCGGCGAGAAGGAATCACCGACGTCATCATGTTCGGCGACTGCCGCGACATCCATCGCGAGATGCTGGCCGTCTCGACCGCGCACGGCCTGCGTGTCCATGTGTTCGAGGAAGGCTACGTTCGACCGCACTGGATCACGTTGGAGAGTCACGGTGTTAACGGGCGCTCGTTGCTGCCGCGCGACCCCGCATGGTATCTGCAGCAACGCGGCGTAACGCCCCCCGCCAAGCAGTGGGAGGCCACGGGCTACAACCTGTACGAGCGTGCCTTCCACGACATTACGTATCGTTTTGCGAACACGGTATGCTGGCCCCGGTTTCCGAAGTATCGCAGCCACCGACCGAAAAACGGCTTCTTCGAATACTCAGGGCTGGCCGTTCGGATGCTTCTGCAGCGCAAACATCGACGCGAAGCAGAGATCGTTACGCGCGAGTTGCTCGACAGCGGACGGACTTACTACCTGTTTCCGCTGCAATTGAATTCAGACGCGCAAATCGTCGTGCATTCGTCTTTCGATGGAATTCGAGCAGCGATCAGCCATGTTGTGGAGTCTTTCGCGCGATACGCGCCGCAAGATGCGTTGTTGGTGATCAAAAATCACCCACTGGATACCGGGCTGATCGAGTATCGGAATTTTTCGCTTAAAATTGCGCGTGCCGCAGGCATGGAGAATCGGCTTCGTTTCATCGATGCCGGGCATCTTCCGACATTGCTTGAACATGCGCGCGGGGTCGTGGTGATCAACAGCACGGTCGGCTTGTCCGCGCTGCATCACAAGCGGCCGCTGGTTGCACTTGGCTCGGCTATCTACAATTTCAGCGGCCTGACCTGGCAGGGTGATCTCGATGATTTTTGGCTTGAAGGCGTGCCGCCAGATATGGATCTCTATCACGCGTTCCTCGACTACGTGATGCATCACACCCAGATCAACGGCGATTTCTACACCCGAACCGGTATTGCGATGGCCATTGCCGGCGCGGTCGCCCGGCTAGAGCGTGCGGATGGCTAAGGCGTCGGTTCGGCACGTCGTTGTCACCGGCGCGAGCGCGGGTATCGGTCGCGCTCTTGCGCTCGCATACGCGCAGCCTGGTGCCGTACTCGGCATCGTTGGCCGGAACGAGGCGCTGCTCGAATCGACTGCCGCGGCTTGCAGGGCGCGCGGTGCGACCGTGATCGTCGGTATCGTCGACGTCCGGGAGTCCGGCCCGATTCGCGCCTGGCTGCATCGCTTCGACGATCAGTATCCGATCGACCTGCTCATCGCCAACGCCGGCGTCGCGAGTACGCTGTCCTCCGCATCTGACTGGGAAGATCTCGACCGTATTGCCAGTGTCGTCGACACGAATTTCTACGGTGCGATGCACACCGTCCTCCCGATTGTCGAACGCATGCGCATCCGCAAGCATGGCCGCATCGCCGCAGTCAGCTCTCTGGCAGCCCTTCGCGGCATGGCTATCTCGCCCGCATACTGCGCGAGCAAATCGGCGATCAAGGCCTACGCCGATTCCGTCCGCCCGCTTCTGAAGCGCGATGGTGTCGGTGTCTCGGTTATTCTTCCCGGCTTCGTCAAAACGTCGATGAGCGACGTGTTTCCGGGTGACAAGCCTTTCATGTGGACTGCTGATCAGGCTGCCGCATATATTCGCAGAAAGCTCGATATCGGACGTGCGGAAATCGCGTTCCCCAGCCTGCTTGCATTCGGCATGCGCATCCTGGCCGTGCTGCCCATCACGCTGGCCGATGCGATCCTCGACAAGCTTTCGTATCTGCCCGGCAAGGAAGACGTAAATTGACGGGCGCGATCTGGCTCGCGTTCGCCGTTGCGGCCGGCGCGTCGTTTCTGCCGGACCGGATCGCAGTTCCGCGCGCGTCATTGCGGCGTCGCGCCGATGCGCTGCTTTTGCATGTGCTTTCGGTCGTGTTCCTTGCGTCGCTGATATTGCTCGTCACTGCGCGTCCAATCTTCTCGTCGTCCGTCGCGGTTGCGCTGGTCGGGCTCGTTGCGGTCGTGAGCAACGCAAAATATGAATCCCTGCGCGAACCGTTCGTTTTTACCGACCTCAGCCTCTTCAGCCAGTTGTTCTCGCATCCGCGGCTCTATCTGCCGTTCCTGAGCGCCGGCAAGATAGTTGCGATCGGCGTAGGGATCGTGTTGGTCGTCGCCGGCTATCTCGCCGAGGCGCCCGTCGCGCCGCGTCCGGTGCTCGCGCTGGCGGTCGTGGTTGCGTTCACATTCTTACTGGCGCGATACATTGCAGCTCGCCTGCCATTGGTGCTCGACGCAGAGGAAGATCAGCGCCGTCACGGTTTTTTCGCAGTATTCATTGCATACTTGCTGAACGGCATGCGGCCCGCGACGTTCGAAGCGTTCCGGCGCGTGGTCGAAGCGGGACCGTTCGCGACCGGCACGCCGGCGCTGCGCCCTGACGTCATCGTGATCCAGAGTGAATCGCTGTTCGATGTACGACGTATTTCACCAGCGATCACCCCCACCGTGCTTTCTCATTTCGATCGGGCAAGGAACGAGGCTGTCTGTTACGGCGAGCTTTCGGTGCCGGCGTGGGGCGCAAACACAATGCGCACCGAATTCGCGATGCTGACCGGCCTGGCGTATGAGCAGCTGGGCTACGCGCGCTTTTATCCCTATGCTTTTGTGCGTCGCGCGTGCGCATCGATTGCACGGTGGTTCGGACAGGCTGGTTACAACACGGTTGCGATTCATCCGTACTACGCTGATTTCTTCGGGCGTAACCGCGTATTCCCGTTACTCGGATTCGACAAGTTTCTCGATATAGAACACTTCGCCGATGCGCCGCGAGCGGGCCCGTATATCTCCGACGCCGCTGTGCTGGACGCCGTGCTTGCCGAGCTGGAAGCCGCACGCGACAAGCCGCAATTCGTGTTCGCGATGACGATGGAAAATCACGGCCCGCTGCACCTGGAGCAGGTTTTGCCTGGGGAATCGTCTTCAAGGCATACTCTGGGCGAGGGCACTTCCTGGCGCGACCTGACTGCATACCTTCGCCATATTGAAAACGCCGACGCTATGATCGGGCGTTTGCTCGATCATTTGCGCGCCAGCGATCGTGAAACAGTCGTTTGCTTTTACGGCGACCATGTTCCCGCGTTACCTCACGTATTCGAAAAGCTGGGCGTTTCTCCACAAACCAGCGACTACTTCATTTGGCGAAATTACGGCACAGATGTTCCCGAATGCCGGAATTTGGCGGCCGAAGAGCTTGGGGCGGCGCTGCTGCATGTGGTACAAGATGACGGAAATCGCGCGGAACAGCCGCACGCATCCGAGAAAGCGACATAAAAGATGAACAGTAAGATTGCAATAATTGGGGTGGCTTGTCGGTTTCCCGGGAGCGCTAACAATCTCGGCGACTTCTGGCAACTGCTGCGCGACGAACGCGACGCAGTCACCGAAATCCCCGCCGACCGCTTCGGCACCGATTTCTACCAGCACCCGTCCAAGCGCGAGCCGGGCAAGAGCTACACGTTCGCCGCCGGCGTCGTCGACAACATCGCCGGCTTCGATGCCGCGTTCTTCGGCATTTCCCCGCGCGAAGCGGCCCAGATGGATCCCCAGCAGCGCCTGCTGCTCGAACTCGCATGGGAAGCGTTCGAGGACGCGGGCGTGCGCCCGGCCGACATGCGCGGCAGCAACTGCGGCGTCTTCGTCGGCGCCGCCAGCATGGATTACGGCAACCGCAACATGGACGATCTCAACGTGATCGATCCATATTCGGCGACCGGCAACACCCTGAGCATCGCGTCGAACCGCGTGTCCTACCTGTTCGACCTGCGCGGCCCGAGCATGTCCGTCGACACGGCCTGCTCGTCGTCGCTCGTCGCGCTCCACCAGGCCGTCAAGGCGCTGCAGTCCGGCGAAGCCGACGTGGCGCTCGCGGGCGGCGTCAACCTGCTGCTGCACCCGTTCGGCTTCGTCAGCTTCTCCAAGGCGTCGATGCTGTCGCCGCGCGGCCGTTGCCGCACGTTCGATGCAACCGGCGACGGCTATGTCCGCTCGGAAGGCGGCGCGTTCGTGCTGCTCAAGCCGCTCGATCGCGCGCTCGCCGACGGCGACACGATTCACGCGGTGATCGCCGGCTCCGGCGTGAATTCGGTCGGCCACTCGCCGGGCGGCATCAGCGTGCCGGGCGCGGCCGCGCAGGCGTCGCTGCTGCGCAGCGTGTACGCGCGCGCGGGCATCGATCCGCAGTCGCTGGCGTATCTCGAAGCGCACGGCACCGGCACGGCGGTCGGCGATCCGATCGAAGCGCGTGCGCTGATCGACGTCGTGTCGGGCGAGCGCCCGGCGGACCGTCCGCTGCTCATCGGTTCGGTCAAGACCAACATCGGCCATCTCGAGACCGCATCCGGCATGGCCGGGCTGCTGAAGGCCGTGCTGTGCCTGAAGCATCGCGCGGTACCGCGCTCGCTGCATTTCGTCACGCCCAATCCTGGGATCGATTTCGACGGCGGGCGTCTGCGCGTCGTCGATCGCTACATGCCGCTCGACGCGGGCGACGCGCCGCTGACGGTCGGCGTCAACTCGTTCGGCTTCGGCGGAACGAACGCACACGTCGTGCTGACGGAGGCGCCGGCTGCAAACGAGGCGTCGGCGGCCGCGCGTGAGCCCGAGCCGACACAAGCGAAACTGTCTCCGCTCGTCCTGACCGCGCGCAGCGCGAATGCGCTCGGCGCGCTTGCGGCCCGCTATCTGACGATGCTCGACAACGGCGGCGACTGGCAGGCACTGGCCGCCGCGGCCGCACGTCGTCGCCAGTGGCTGGAACATCGAGCAATCGTTGCGCCGGCCGACGTGGCCGAAGGCCGCGTGGCGCTTGCGGCACTGGCCCAGCCGGCAGCGGAAGGCCTGCCGGCCTGCGTGGCAACCGGCCAGGCCCCGGCCGACGCGGTCCGCACCGCGCTCGTCCTCTCGGGCAACGGCTGCCAGTGGGTCGGGATGGGCAACGAACTCTATGCGGAGAACGCCGTGTTCCGCGCGGCGCTCGACGACGTCGACGCGCTGTGGTGCGCCGATGGCAGCCCGTCGCTCGTCGACGTGATGCGCGGCGGCCCGGGCGCGGAATGGCTGGCCGGCGCGGGCGCCGAATGGCTCGCCGCGACGGAGAACGCGCAGCCGCTGCTGTTCGCGATCCAGGTCGGCATGATTCGCGTGATCGACGCGCGCGGGATGCGTTACGACGCGGCGATCGGCCATAGCGTCGGCGAGATTGCCGCGGCGTGGGTGACGGGCGCGCTGTCGCTCGCCGACGCGGTTCGCGTGATCAAGATCCGCAGCCGCGCGCAGGCGATGACGCGCGGCAGCGGCCGGATGGCGGCGGTCGGCATCGGCGACGCGGCGGCGCGCGAACTGATCGCGCGCCACGGGCTGGCGCGGCGCGTCGAGATCGCGGGCATCAACAGCCCCGACGCGGTGACGCTCGCGGGCGAGCTGCAGGGCCTGCAGGCATTGGAGGCCGCGTTGCGCGGCAGCGGCAAGTTCTTCCAGATGCTGGATCTCGACTACGCGTTCCACAGCAGCCACATGGACCGCATCGAGCCGGTCGTGCTGGCCGAGCTGGCGAGCCTGCGGCCGCAGCCGGGCAACGGCACGTTCGTGTCGACCGTGACCGGTGGCGCGCTGGCCGGCACCGAGCTCGATGCTCGTTACTGGTGGCGCAACATTCGCGAGCCGGTGCGCTTCGGCGACGGCATCGCGCATCTGATCGAGCAGGGCGTCCGGCTGTTCATCGAGGTCTCGCCGCATTCGATCCTGCGCACGTACGTGAAGCAGGCATTCGCGGCCGCCGGCGCGACCGGCGTGGCGCTGCCGACGCTCAAGCGCGATCACGGCAGCGCGGCGACGCTGCGGCAAGCGATTCTCGCGGCGATCGCGCACGGTGCGAGCGTCGATCCCGACCGCTTCGCGCCGGGCGAAGCGCGTGCTGCATTGCCGTCCTATCCGTGGCAGCGCGACCATTTCTGGCTGACGCCGACCGTCGAAGGCTACGGCCTCGTCAATCGTCGCCGCGAGCATCCGCTGCTCGGCTATCGCCTGCACGAGCACGCATTCGCGTGGGAAAACCAGCTCGATCCGGCGAAGCTGCCGATGCTGGCCGATCACGTCGTCGACGGCGGCGTGGCGTTCCCGGGGGCCGGGTACGTGGAGATGGCGCTCGCCGCGGCACGCACCTTCTTTGATACGCCGGATGCGGCGCTCGAAAACGTCGAGATCCGCACGCCGGTGGTATTCCAGCCGCAGCAGGCGAAGCTGTTCCGGCTCGTGATCGAGCCGCGTACCGCGACCTTCACGATCGAGACGCGCGACCGGATGTCCGATGGTGCATGGACGCTGAACGTGACGGGGCGGATGCTGGAAAGCGGCAACACGCTCGGCGATGCGAGCGTCGTGCCGTCCGACGCGCTCGATCGTCTGCTCGCGTTGCCCGCGGCCGACGGCGACACGCTGTATGCAAACACGGCGGCCATCGGCCTCAGCTACGGGCCGGCATTCCGCTGGGTCCGCACCGTGCGGGTCGCTGCGGATGACGGCGCGGCGCTGGCCGACGTTGCGGTGCCGGCAGCATGCGGCGACGCGCGGGCATTGTCTGCCTATCTGCTGCATCCGGCGCTGATGGACAGCGGGTTTCATCCGCTGTTCGCACTGCTTGCCGCGCACGCGCGCGAAGGCGAGCATCCGGCTTACGTGCCGGTGCAGATCGGCCGGGTCGACTATCTGCGCGGCGACACGGTCGAGCGGGTACTGGTGCGGATCGACCGCCACAGCCCGCATTCGATCGTCGCGCATTTCGAATTCCTCGACGCGCGCGGCGCGATCGTCGCGCGGCTCGGCGCATGCCGGTTCCGGCGTGTCGACCTCGTCGGCCGCCGTCAGAACCTGCCCGCGCGCTTCGTCTACCGCCTTGAAGAAGTGCCGCTGCCGGGTGACGTCAATGCAGCCGGTTTGCCGGCCCCCGACGCGTTGCTCGCGCTTGCTGCCGCACGGCTCGATGCAGCCGGGCACGACGGCCGCCGGACGCAGCATCTGACCGAAATCCTGCCGCTGCTCGACGTGCTGGCGAGCCTCTACGCGCTCCGCGCGTTCGATGCGCTCGGCGCGTTCGGCGGGGCATGGCAGCCGGCGGCCGGGCGTGAGGCATTGGCCGCACGTCTTGCCGATATGCTGGTCGAAGACGGTCTCGCTCATCGCGATGGCGCGCTGCTCGTGCGCGACGACGCGGCGTGCGCGGCGTTGCCGCCGCTCGACGAGCTGTGGCGCGGGCTGCTGGCCGAATCGCCGGGTCACGTGGCCGAGCTGACGCTGCTCGCGCATTGCGGCGCGGCGTTGCCGGACGTGCTGAATGGCGCGAAGGACGGCGCCCGCCTGCTGTCGCCGACCGGCCACAGCCTGGTCGAACAACTCCTTGCCGCATCGCCGACGTGGCAGCACGTGCACGCGTTGCTGACCGCAAGCGTCGAGCAGGCAGTCGGCGCATGGCAACCGGCACGCCGGTTGCGTGTGCTCGAGCTGGGCGCGACGGACGGTGACGTGCTGCAGACGCTCGGCATGCATCTCGCGGCCGCGCGCTGCGATCACACAATTGCGGCGACTGCCGGTCAACTCGCCGGGTTCGACGCCGATGCGGAAGCGGCGGTGCGCACGGTTGCGTTGCAGTCGGGCGAGCGGTTGTCGCTGGCGGCCGACGAAGCCGGCCCCTACGACCTGATCGTCGCGAACCGCGCGTTGAGCGGCCGGCACGATGTGGCCGACGCGCTGAATGCAATGCGGTCATGGCTGGCGCCGGGCGGATTGCTGCTGCTGGCCGAGTCGCGTCGCGGCCGTTTCTCCGACATCGTATTCGGCGCGCAGGCTTCGTCGACGGAAGCCGATGCGCCCGTGCCGCTGGCGCCGGCGGATCTCGATGCGGCACTCGAACGCGCGGGCTTCGTCGACGTCGTGCGGCACGTCGAGCAATCGCTCGATCTGGACGGCACGCCGACGTTCGTCATCGCGCGCAACCCCGCGAGCGCCGTTGTCGCGCAACGCGGCGAGGAACCGAGCGATCTCGATACGCTTGCACGCAGCGAGCAATGGCTCGTCGTGCACGCACCGGATGCCGCCGGCAGTTTCGGCGGGCGGCTAGCCGATGCACTGGCGCGCGCGGGCTATCCGGCCGATATCGTCGACGTCACGCACGCGGCCGATGCGATCGCGTCGTTGCCGGCCGGGCGGCCGGCGCATGTCGTGTTCTGCGCGCCGGAAACGCCGCTCGCCGAATCGGCGACGGGCGATGGCCTGATGGCCGCGCAGCGTAACGGCGTGATCGCTCTTGCGGAACTCGTTCGCACGCTCGGTGCGCAGCCGAACGCGGCCACGCGGCTGACCGTCGTCACGCGTGGCGGCGCGCCGTTCGCCGGGACCGCGAATGCGCATCCGGAACAGGCCACGCTGTGGGGTCTCGGTCGCGTGCTGGCGAACGAGCATCCCGAACTCGCGTGCCGCCTGATCGACGTCGATCGAGCGGCGGACCGGATCCCTGACGCGCTGATTCGCGAGCTGACCGGCGCGGCGGTCGAGGAAGAAGTCGTCCTGGGTGCACACGGGCGGCAGGTGCCGCGTATGTTGACGGCCGCGCAGGCCGCGGCCCGCAACGATGGCGCGATCGCGCGTGCGGCCGTGCTCGCGTTCGACGCGCCGGGTTCGTTGCGCAATCTCGAATGGTTCGCGTTGCCGGAAAGCCCGCTGGGCGATGACGAGGTGGAGATCGAGCCCGTTGCCACCGGCCTCAATTTCCGCGACGTGATGTATGCGATGGGGCTCTTGTCCGATGAAGCAGTCGAGACCGGCTTCGCGGGCGCGACGATCGGGATGGAACTGTCCGGCCGCGTCGTGCGGGTGGGCAACGCCGTGACGGCATTCGCGCCGGGCGATGCGATGCTCGGCTTCGCGCCGGCTTCGTTCGCGACGCGCGTCAGGACGCGCGCGCAAGCGATCGCACTGAAACCCGAACGGCTGTCGTTCGAGGAAGCGGCGACCGTGCCGACCACGTTCTTCACCGCGTACTACGCACTCGTCGAACTCGCGCGTCTGCGCCGCGGCGAGCGCATGCTCGTGCACGGCGGCGCGGGTGGAGTCGGGATCGCCGCGATCCAGCTCGCGCGCCACTTCGGCGCGGAAGTGTTCGCGACGGCCGGCAGCGACGAGAAGCGCGAGTTCGTGCGTCTGCTCGGCGCGGACCACGTGCTCGATTCGCGCAGCCTCGCGTTCGCGGACGAGATTCGCGCGCTGACGGGCGGCCAGGGCATCGACATCGTGCTGAATTCGCTCGCCGGTGAAGCAATGGTGCGCAGCATCGATACGCTGCGGCCGTTCGGTCGTTTCCTCGAGCTCGGCAAGCGCGATTTCTACGAAAACAGCCATATCGGGCTGCGGCCGTTCCGCAACAACATCAGCTATTTCGGCATCGACGCCGACCAGCTGATGGGGGCGCTCCCGGAGCTGACCGCGCGCCTGTTCGGCGAAGTGATGGCGCTGTTCGAGGCAGGCGTGCTGCATCCGCTGCCGTATCGCGCGTTTCCGGCCGAACGGGCGGAAGATGCGTTCCGCTACATGCAGCAGGCGCGCCAGATCGGCAAGGTGCTCGTGACCTATCCGTCCGGCACGCCGGCCCCGACGCGCGGCGTCACGCGCGCGGGTTCGCTCGCGCTCGATCCGCTTGGCACGTACCTGGTGGTTGGCGGCACGGGCGGGCTAGGTTTCGCGAGCGCGCGCTGGATGGTCGAGCGCGGCGCACGCCGGCTGACGCTGGCGAGCCGTTCCGGCGAGCTCGCTGCGGCCGCACGCGAGGAAGTCGAGCGCTGGCGCACGACGCTCGGCGTCACGGTCGATGCCGTGTCGTGCGATGTGACCGACGCCGCGGCGGTCGACGCGATGATCGATGCGATCGTCCGGCGCGGCAGTCCGCTCAAGGGCGTGCTGCATTCCGCGATGTCGATCGATGACGGCCTCGTGCGCAATCTCGACGATGCGCGCATGGCCGCGGTGCTCGCACCGAAGGTGGCCGGCGCGTGGAACCTGCATCGCGCGACGCGCGCGTTGTCGCTCGACCTGTTCGTGGTCTATTCGTCGGCGACGACCTATCTCGGCAATCCGGGGCAGTCGAACTACGTCGCGGCCAACACCTTCCTCGAGGCGCTCGTCGAACATCGTCGCGCGGCGGGATTGCCGGGCACGTTCATGGCCTGGGG
This sequence comes from Burkholderia sp. HI2500, assembly GCF_002223055.1. NCBI lineage: Bacteria > Pseudomonadati > Pseudomonadota > Betaproteobacteria > Burkholderiales > Burkholderiaceae > Burkholderia > Burkholderia sp. HI2500. The sequence continues at coordinate 288,866 of NZ_NKFL01000004.1, forward strand.
GCCGCTCGAGGACGTCGGCTTCCTCGCGCGCCACGCGGATACGCGCGAGGCGCTGCAGTCGCGGATCGGCGGCGCGTCGATCACGTCCGACGAGGCGATGGTCGCGCTTGAACGCACGCTGGTCGCGGGCGCGGCCGGCGAGGCCGTGGTCCGGCTCGACTGGCACGCGGTAGCGCGCGGGATGCCGGCCGCGAAGGCGCGCCGGTATTCGCTGCTGCAATCGCACGCGAGCGGCGGCGATGCGCGCGATGGCGGCACGCAGTTGCGGGAAGAAGTGCTGGCGTTGCCGCGCGACGAAGCGATCGCGCTGGTGGCGCGGACGCTGCAGGCGCAGATCGCGCGGATTTTGCACATGACGCCGGACCGCATCGCGCTCGACAAGTCAGTGCTCGACATGGGCATGGATTCGCTGATGGGGATGGAACTCGGCCTCGCGGTCGAGGAAGCGTTCGAGGTCAAGCTGTCGGTGATGGCGATTGCCGAAGGCGCGTCGGTGACGACGCTGGCCGGACGTATCGTCGATTCGATCGGCGCGTCGACCGATGCGGATGCCGGTTCCGCGACGGATGCCGCGCAGGAGGCCGTCGCGGCGCTCGCGGCGAAGCATGCGATCGACGGCGAAGCGCGCGCGATGCTCGATGCGCGGCAGGCGCCCGTGGCGGGCCAGGCGTCGCCGACGCTGGAGGTCGCGCGATGAGCGCGCCGTCCGGGTGGGCGACGCGTCAGGGCACGCTGGCACGGCCGCTGGCGATCGACGGTCACGGGCTGCACACGGGGCGCCGGGTGGGTGTGCGGATCCTGCCCGGGCGTCCGGAAGAGGGCGTGACGGGCATCGCGTTCCGTCGCGTCGCGCAGGGGCGCACGCTCGCGACGCTGCCGGTCGATCCCGCGCTGCGCCGCGCGCAGCCGCTGTGCACGATGCTGCGCAACGCCGACGGCGTCGGCGTTCGCACGATCGAGCATCTGCTCGCGTCGCTGCTTGCATGCGAGATCGATCACGCGATCGTCGAGATCGATGCGGAAGAAGTGCCGATTCTCGATGGCAGCGCCGCGCCGTGGGTGGACGCCATCCGCGCGTGCGGCCGTGTCGCGCTCGATGCGCCGAAACGCTTCATCCGCGTGCTGCGGCCCGTCGTCGTCACGGATGGCGACGGTGACCAGCGGCGCGAAATGCGGATCGAACCGGCGCCGCGTTACGAACTGAGCGTGCGCAACGACCTGCGCGGCTTCGGCGACATGCACTGGGACGGGGCGCTGACACCGGCCGCGTTCGCGACCGAAATTGCGCCGTCGCGCTCGTATGGCCGCGTGAAGTGGGCCGTGCCCGCGATCGTCGCCGGTTATTTGCGCGGCGTGCCGATCCTGCGCGGCGCGCGGCCGTCGTGCACGGCGTCCATCGTCGGCAATCGCGTGCTGGGCGGGATGCGGCTGCCGGAGGAGTTCGTCCGGCATCGCGTGCTCGACCTGGTCGGCGATCTCGCGCTGGCCGGCGCGCCGCTGCTGGCGCGCGTGAGCGCATTGCGACCGAGCCACGAGATGAATTTCCGGCTGGTCGATGCGCTGCTGGCCCAACCCGACGCATGGCAGTGGGCCGAGTTTCCCGACGCGTGACACCACGCTTTTTCATGATGCGCGGCGTAACATAGCGCCTTTTCGAGATATAGCGAAGGAAGCAATGGCACTGGGAGAGCATCTTCGCCAGCAACTGGCTGCGAAAGCGCTGAAGCGACAACTGGAGCGCGCAACGGATGCGGCTGCGGCACCGGGCGTGCCGGGCACGCTGGCCGCGCAGACCGCATCGGCGCGCAGCCGCTTCGAATCGATGCCGCAGTATCAGCAGGTCCGGATCATGCGCGAGATGGGCGAGAAGCTGCGCGTCGACTCGCCGTTTTTCCGCGTGCATGAAGGCGTGGCCGGTGCGACGACGCAGATCGGCGGCCGCGAGTACCTGAACTTCGCGAACTACAACTACCTCGGCCTGGCCGGCGATCCGGCCGTGTCGTCGCGCGCGAAAGCCGCGATCGACCGTTACGGCACGTCGGCCTCCGCGAGCCGGATGGTCGCGGGCGAGCGTCCGGTGCAGCGCGATCTCGAGCGCGCGCTGGCCGCGTTCTACGAGACCGACGACTGTGTCGCGTTCGTAAGCGGCCATGCAACGAACGTGACCGTGATCGGTGCGCTGTTCGGTCCCGGCGATCTGGTCGTCCACGATTCGCTCGCGCACAACAGCATCGTGCAGGGCGCGCAGCTGAGCGGCGCGAAGCGGCTGAGCTTCGCGCACAACGACTGGCAGGCGCTCGACGAACTGCTGTCGCGCGTGCGCCGCGAATACCGGCACGTGCTGATCGCGATCGAAGGGCTGTACAGCATGGACGGCGATTTTCCCGACCTGCAGCGTTTCGTCGACGTGAAGACGCGCCACGGTGCATTCCTGCTGGTCGACGAGGCGCATTCGCTCGGTGTGCTCGGCGCGACCGGCAAGGGCATCCGCGAGCACTGCGGTGTCGCGCCCGACCAGGTCGACATGTGGATGGGCACGATGAGCAAGACGCTGGCCGGCTGCGGCGGTTTCATCGCCGGCTGCCAGCCGCTGGTCGACATGCTGCGGCACCTGGCGCCGGGCTTCCTGTACAGCGTCGGGCTCGCGCCGACGCTCGCCGAAGCGTCGCTGGCCGCGCTCGAGCGCCTGCAGGCCGAGCCGGAGCGCGTCGCGCAACTGCAGGCGCGCGGACGGCAGTTCCTGACCGAGGCGCGCGCCGCCGGGCTGAACACGGGCACGAGCGCCGGGTTCGCGGTCGTGCCGGTGATCACGGGGAGCTCGCTGAAGGCCGCGCAATGGGCCAATGCGATGTTCGACGAAGGGATCAACGTGCAGCCGATCTTCTATCCGGCCGTCGAGGAAAAGGCCGCGCGCCTGCGCTTCTTCATCTGCTCGACGCATGAGCCGGAGCAGATCAGCCGGACGGTCGCCGTGTTGTCGCGTCTCGCGGGGCGCAGCGCGTGACGCTGGCCGGTGCGTTCGCGCACGCGGTGCCGCGCGCCGGTGAGCGCGTGCGGTTTCGCGCGGCGGATGCGGATGATGCGGCTGCGTGCGGGCCGCTCGTGTTTGCGTCCGGCGTGGCCGAATTCGGGTTCTTTCTCGGCGAAAGCGATGCACGCGGCGTTGCGTTTTTGCAGCAGGCGTTTCGGTCGCGTTACGGGCGCTTCTCGTGGCGCCGGCATCGCGTCGCAGTCGCCGACGACGGCACCGTGCTCGCCGTGATGGCGATCCACGACGGACAGCAGACGATGTTCGACGATTTGCATGTCGTGTGGGCACTCTCGCGCTTTTTCGGCGTGCGCCGCACCATCGGCCAGTTGCTGCGCGGGCTGATCCTCGAAACGGAAATTCCGGCGCCGAAGCGTTCGCAGATCCTCGTCGCGCATTGCGCGACCGAGGAGCGTCAGCGCGGCACGGGGATCTTCAGCGCACTGTTTCGCGATGCGCTGGACACCGGCGCATTGCCCGCCAACGGCAGCCGCGAGGTCGTGCTCGACGTGCTGACGCGCAACGTGCGGGCCCGCGCGTTATATGAACGGCTCGGGTTCACCGCGCTGCCGCGGCCGCGTGCACGGTCGCGTCGGCTGCCCGCCGAACTCGATTCGATCCGGATGCGGTTGTCGCGCGATGCATGACGAGTACCCGGCCGTGCTGGCTACTTGCGCTGCGGTTCGAAGGCCGTTGCTGGACATGCGAGCAGTGCACGGCGAATGCTGGACCTTCCGGCACATCTACTCATGCGCCCCGGGGGGAATGAAAATCAGTCGGTTGCAGTGGCCTTAGCCGTTCAGCGGGAGCTTTCTGATGATTGCGGCCACGCACTCCAGGGGACCTGTCTCGGCTGTCCTGACGTGTACGTCGGGGGACAATGGCTTCTCGTAGCTCGACTCTATCCCCGTGAACTGCCGAATCGCTCCCTGCCTTGCCAATACATACAGGCCCTTCGGATCACGAGCCTCTGCCACTTCCAATGACACGTCGACGAAGACCTCGATAAACGTGCCCGCAGTAAAGCGTTCACGGGCTTTAGCGCGCGCCTCGTGAAATGGCGAGATCAGTGCAGCAATGACGATGAGTCCGGCGTCCATCATCAGCCGAGCGACTTCGGCTGTGCGTCGGATATTTTCGTGTCGATCAGCATCGCTGAATCCGAGATCTTGGTTCAGCCCTTCGCGCAGGACGTCGCCGTCGAGCAAATACGTACGAAGACCACGGGCGTCAAGTTGTTCCTTCAACAGATTCGCCAGCGTGGATTTGCCTGCGCCGGAGACGCCAGTCAACCACACCACGAAGGCTTGATTCTGTTGCACACGAGGAAGTATGGATTGACTGCCAGATGATATAGCGGGCAGGTCATTATTATAATCTTGAATCATCTCGGATTTAATGTGCCGAACATCGTGGAGTATTTTTTATAACTTTATATGCATGTCGGGAAATTGTAACTTACTTTTTAGAATTTGTAACCAAATTCCTGCGAGGCGTCGGGTTACGAAATTTTTCATGGGCGGAGTCGCAACTATCAATCGGAAATTTTTGCTCTGTCGCAGTCGCGGGCGGGCATCCGGGACGCTATGTATTAATGGAGGGCGGGGCATGGCCGTGCCCGAGTGCCGGCCAGCTGGGGCGACGAAGCGGGAGTCGTTATTCAGGGTTAGATGAAAATATCGGCGCCACGAGAGCGCCGACTGAACTCGAAGGCAGTGCCGCCAGCGGAGCGGGCGAACAATGAATCAGGTGCAATTTAAAGAACTCGCCATGAATTCACTGAAAAGTAGATGATATTCATCTGACGTTTCAGGAGCGCGGCGCGAACCCGGTCGGATGGGGGCGAATATCGTGACGGCATTAGTCCGCGCAAGTGCAACGGAATCCGAATCGAAAGATTATTAAATTAGTATTCCGTCGTAGTTGAAGTGGAGTCCGGATGCGATTCGTCGGTAATTCCAAGACTTGGTTTTGAATACATGCTCGCGTCGAGATTGCTGCCGGATCGATGCCTGGTGTTTTAGGGGAGGGGCGACGATCATTGTTGTGACCTGCACGTGGCGTGGCGCAGGTTTCGGCTGTGTATGGGCTTGTTCATCTTCCCCGGTCGGTATAACGGAGGTGTGTCGCTGTACTGGCGGGTGCCTGGCGCAGCCGACTTGTCCATCGAACGCGATTCACCCGAAATGTGCGTTGCGGTGGCAACAATCTTTCCGGCTACTTGTGCCGCGGCCCGAACGGCCGCTGCTGCACATCGGCCCCCTGCGCAACGATCGCTGTGCTCTCCGGTACTTCCTCCCACGCGCCCCGCAAGTCGACGAGCGGCTCGGACACGACCATGAACGCGTCGTCGCCGGCTTCGGCGATGCGCGGGTTATGCGGATACAGCTCGTGCAGGTGCTTGAACGACGTACTGTGGAACAGCGAGCGCGACTGCCGTTCGCTCGAATAGCGCACCGCGATGATCCGTTCGCCGTCGGTCGCGCAGATCGTCATGTTGAGCGGGTCGGCCACGCGATGCCGCGCGGCGCTTTCCTCGACCACGCCGACCATCCGCTCGAGCGCCGGCAGCGGCGTCTGCTCGAGGCCGTAGGTCAGCGCGAGGCGGAACATCAGTTCGGAGTCGGTCGAGCCTTCGAGCGTCGGGAACAGCGCGGGATCGACCTTCATCGTCAGGTCGCGGCGCAGCTTGTGGAAATCGCGGATCAGCCCGTTGTGCGCGAACAGCCAGCGGCCGTGGCGGAACGGGTGGCAGTTGGTTTCCTGCACGGGGGTGTCGGTGGCCGCGCGGATGTGCGCGATGAACATCCGCGAGCGGATCGCGCGCGCGGCTTCGCGCAGGTTGCGGTCGTTCCACGCGGGATGCACGGAGCGGTAGCGGAACGGGAGTTCGTCGGGGCGCCCGTACCAGCCGATGCCGAAGCCGTCGCCGTTGGTGGTCGTCGCCCCCAGCTCCGAATGCAGGCTCTGGTCGATCAGCGAGTGCTTCGCGCGGAACAGGACGGTCTCGAGATGAAGCGGATTACCCGTATAGGCGAGCCAGCGGCACATGGAGCGCTCCTTCACGATGGATCGTTCGCAGCATGGTAGCCGACTTCGCGGCGCATCCGTGCCTGGGCGCACGCGGCCGGTCATTCGGGCAGGTAGGCTGGCCAATCTTCATACATCGGGTGCCTCTCCGGATGCGGGATGCGCAACCGCGCGGCCATGCAGCCAATGCGGCCGGGCGCCACCGCCTGACGGCGACGCCGCGGCCGTCAGGTTCACTCGCCGAGCGCGTCCATCACCCGCGCCGAATAGACGAGCGCCGCACCCGCGTTCAGCGCAATCGCGACGCCGAGCGCTTCCGCCACTTCCTCCTTGGTCGCGCCATGCTTGGCCGCTTCCGCGGTGTGCACGGCGATACAGCCGTCGCAGCGCGTCGTGACGGCGACCGCGAGCGCGATCAGTTCGCGCGTCTTCGCGTCGAGATGGCCCGTCTTGGCGCCGGCGCCCGACAGCGCCTTGTAGCCGGCCAGCGTATCGGGCGACAGCTTGGCGATCTCGCCGATGCGCGTCGAGAGTTCCTTCCGGTATTCGTTCCAGTTCAGCATGATGCGTCCTTTCGAGTAGGGGTGGGGAGGGCGGCGGGGGCCGCGATCTCGGGCGATGCAGGGCTATTCTGATCGCTCGCGCTGAGGGTTTCGATACGCTAGAGTGTCAATTTTTAGCGCGATCGTCTCATGGATGCGTTGAGTCAACTCCTGTCTCTGGGCCGCAGCCATGTCGAGCTCGACGTGCGCTGCCTGCTCGACGGGCCGTTCGCGATGCCGCACGACCCGCTGCCGTCCGGCGAGGCGGCGTTTCACCTGGTGCTGGCCGGAACCTGCCGGCTGCGTACCGCGGACGGGCGCACGCTGCAGCTCGCCGACGGCGATTTCGTGCTGCTGCCCGCGGGGGGCGCGCACGACCTGCTCGATGCAGGGGCCGGCCGGTCGCGGCCGGCTGCGGCGCTGCGTGAACAGGGCGCCGGCGGCGGCGCGGTGCTGCCGGTCAAGTCGAATCTCGATCCGGCCGAACCGGGCGGCGCGAGCGTGGACCTGCTGTGCGGGCGGTTCGTCTATGCGCGCGGCGCGGGCGAATTGCTGATGCGCACGCTGCCGCACGTGCTGCATGTCGGGTTGCGCGAGGCGTCGGGGTTCGCGCCGCTGCAACTGCTGACGAGCGTGCTGCGCACCGAGGCGTCGAACGGGCAGCCGGGCGCCGGCGCGATCGTGAACGCGCTCGGCCAGGCGCTGCTCGCGTACGCGTTGCGCGCATACGGGCGGGGTGCGCGCGTGTCGTCCGGCTGGCTGGCACTGGCGGCCGACGCGCGGCTCGGCCCGTCGGTCCAGGCCGTGCTGCAGGCGCCGGAAAAACCGTGGACGGTCGAGTCGCTCGGCGACGCCTCCGCGATGTCGCGCGCGACGTACGCACGCCATTTCCGCGAGCGGGCCGGGATGAGCGTCGGCGCGTTCGTCGCGCAGATCCGGATGATGCACGCGTGCGCGCTGCTGCAGGATACGCAGCGCGGGCAGGCGGAAATCGGTCAGGCGGTCGGCTACCAGTCCGAGGCTGCGTTCGGCAAGGCGTTTCGCGCTGTGCTCGGCACGACGCCGGGACGCTGGCGGCGGGCGCAGCGCGGCATGTAAGACTGCAAGCGACGCTGTCGTGGCACGCGCCAAAGCTGCTACCATGCGCGAAACGCAGTTCAACGAAAACGATTTCGAACAAAAAGAAAGAGAGGGCAAAGCAATGAACCAGACCACCATCCAGCAGCCGTCGTTCGCGTTCGTGGCCGCATCGTGGGCCGCGCTGCTCGCCGGTTTCGCGGCATTCCTGATCGGTCTCTGGAACGCCGGCATGCAGCTCAACGAGAAGGGCTACTACTTCACCGTGCTGGTGTTCGGTCTCTATGCGGCCATCTCGCTGCAGAAGAGCGTCCGCGACCGCGCGGAAGGCATTCCCGTCACCGGCATCTACTACGGCCTCAGCTGGATCGCGCTGCTGCTGTCGATCGCGCTGCTGGTCGTCGGCCTCTTCAACGCGACGCTGCAGTTGAGCGAGAAGGGCTTCTACGCGATGTCGTTCGTGCTCGCGCTGTTCGGCTCGGTCGCCGTGCAGAAGAACACGCGTGACTTGCAGAACGCGAAGCCGCGCTATCCCGACGCCGAATCGGCGCCGTCCGTCCAGGAGTGACGGCACGCGAAGCGGGCGCCGTCCAGGCCGCCCGTTTTGCGACGACGGTCATGGGCGAACCCGCATTCGCCGATGCGCGGCGGGCTCCCCGCCCATTCGTTTCATCCATGCCGGTGCGCATGACGATGGAGATATTCCGGATGCCAGACTTCACAGAAACCACGCGGCATGCCCGCGCGGCTGCCCGTGCCGTGGCGGCGCGGGCCGCGCTCGTGCTGGAGACGAACAACCTGCGCGGCGGCGCGGGGCTCGTGCAGGCCGTCGACAGCCTGAAGCGCCTCGTCTCGGCGCTGTCGAAGCAGACCGTGCCACCCGCGGCACTCGCGCAATGGATCATCACGCATGACGGGCTGCCGGCCGATGCGTGCCAGGAGATCGCCGCGCTGGCCGGCCGCCCGATCGACTTCTTCGAGATCGGCGCAAGCACCGGCTACTACGATGCGAAGAACGACGGGTTCGACCGCGTCGACGCGGCCCGTTGCGACATCGTCGTGTTCGGCGATGCCGATTGCAGGCCGGCCGACGACTGGCTCGAGCACCTGCTCGCACCGTTCGCGCGCGAAGCCGACGATGCGCCCGTCGCGGTGGCGGGGCGCACCAGCTATGCGCCGAACGTGCTCGGCATCGCGCTGACGTCGATCGATTTCATGTATTTCCCGAGCCCGCTGCGTGACGGTGCGACACGCAATTTCTACGCGAACAACGTCGCGTTCCGGCGCGACGTGTTCGCGCAATTCCGCTACGAGCCGCTCGACGGCGTCTATCGCGCGCATTGCCAGGTGATGGGGCTGCGGATGCAGGCAGCCGGCGTGGCCGTCGAGTTCGCACCGGCCGCGCACACCGAACATCGGCTGCCGGACACGCAACGCGAATCGCTGAAGCTGCGCTGGATGCGCGGCGAGGACAGCGTCGGGCTGACGCCGTATCTCGTGAACGCGTACCTGCCGCGCGGCTGGCAGTGGCTCGGTCGCAGCGGCCCGCTCGGCCCGTTCTGCGTGATGGCGATGCGGCTCGGCTACAGCCTGCGCGCGCTGAATCATCAGCAGTTGCCGCAGCTTGGCGTCGCCCGCTATCTCGCGGCCGTCGGCGTCACGATCGCGGCGTCCGCCGTCGATACGCTCGGCGCACTCGCACGCGGTTTCGGTCTCGCCGGGCGTGCATCGGCCCGGCGCGATCTCGACGCGCTGTCCTATCACCGTCATTGAACCGGCGCCGCGCATCACGCGCGGCCACGACACGCCGACACCCAGCATCCATCCTGACAACGACCATGTCCACGCTCGCCACCCGTGTTGCCTGCCTCGCCCTGTTTGCCGCCAGCGTTGGCGCCCATGCCGCGCCGGTCGACCATGCGGGACGCGGGATCTACCACTTCGCATCGCAAAGCGGCTGCCCGTTCATGAACGCGGCAGCCGCGGACTGCAATCGCGTCGCGCTCGATGCGCCGGACGTTCACGCGAGCATCGATACCGATGCGCACGCGATCGTCTTCTCGAGCGATGCGACGCGCCGCACGAAGGACGTGCTCGGCGACGTGCTGCTGCAGGGCACGGGCGTCGACGGCGAAGGCCGGCGCGTGCCGCTGAGCGTGCACGTGCTGCTGCGTCGCGACGGCGCGAAATGGGACCGCGACGTGTACGTCCATGCCCCCGTGCACGGCACGTTCACGGAGGTCCGGATCGATCCGTATCGCGTGCGGGTGAAGGAGGGTGAGGGCGAGCGCGACGTGCTCACGCCGGACGAAACGCTGGCACTGTTCGCGCATCCGTCGCTGGCATCGCGTCTCGCGCGGCATCTCGTGAAGGTGAGCGCGACCGATCCGAAGCAGCCGTTCGCGGACGACATCACGATTGGGCTTGGCGTCGGCGGCCTGACGAAGTCGGTCGCGCGTGCGAGCTTTACATCGAACGCGCCGCACGATGCCGACGTCGATCGCGCACTCGCATCCGGCACGTGGACGATTCGCTTCGATGCACTGAGCAATCACATTCCGGTGTGGGTCGCCCGGCGCGAGCTGTTCCTGTTCGGCCTGGACGGCAGCGCGCTGGTGAAGGACATGCTTACGCGCGGCTTCAGGAAGAACGACCGGATCGAGTTCGGTGCGCGTGACGGTAATGGCTATCTGCGCGTCAACGGCCGCGAGGAAGCATTTGCGGGTGCAGCCGCATCCGCGCACGCGTTCATGCAGGAAAGCTTCATCGGCCTGATCCTCGGATGGCGTCGCGATCCGGCTGGCGCCGCGGCGGCTGCGACGAAATCCGCGTCTGCACGAGGCGAGCCGGCATGAGCGCGGCAGGCGAACTGCCGGCGTCGCCGCAGGCAGCGCACGATGCACGCTTCGATTGTCTCGAGGCGCCCGTGCCGCGCGGGGCGGCGCGGGTGCGCGCGTACCTCGTCGATCGCCTCAAGCGGGCGGCGATCCGGCAGTTGCATCGCAGCGTGCATGGCGAGCGCTGGGTGTTGCGCATGTACCTGATCGGCGAGGAAGCGACCGAGTGCGCGTTGCACGAGGACTGGACCGGACAGCCGCCGGACTGGCTTGCACCGCGGATCGAGCAGCACCTCGCGGACGAGCGTCGTCACGCCGCCGCGTTCGCCGATGCACTGCGCGAGCGCGGTGTCGCGCCGTCGACTGCACCGCATGAGCCCGACTGGTTGAGCCGGCGCAAGATCATGCGATGGCGCCGGCTTGCGCAGCGCCATGCGCCGCATTTCTCGCAAGGCGTGCTCGTGCCGGCCTATGCGACGGGCCTGTGCGCGGAACAGATGGCGATGCGCGTGCTCGCGCGTCACTGCGCGACGATCGGCGATGCCCATCCGTTGTACCCGCTGCTCTCGCGCGTGCTCGCCGACGAGACGCGGCATGTCCGGCTCTGCTCGGACACGCTGCGCCGTCTGGTTGCGCCGTCCGAGGCAGCGCATCTCGCCGCGTTGCTGAACGAGATCCGCGCGATCGAGGCCGGTTTCGGCGTGACGGGCGCGCTGGCGATGGTCGCGGCCGGCTGGTTCCAGTCGCTTCGTCCGCGCGCATGATGCCGCGCATCGTCTATCTCGCGACGGCCGACGCACGCGGCCACCTGATGCGCGCGCAACTGCTCGTGCATGCGCTGCGTGCGGCCGGCGCCCAGGTCGACGTGCTGACGACGTCCGATGCGGGGCAGGCGTTCCTGGCTGCGTTCGACATCGACGCGGCCGTGCTGTCCCGTCACTACGCGGTGCAGTTCGACGAACGCCAGAACATGCTGCGCGACGCGACCGATCGCAATGTCGCGCACTACGTGTTCAGGCCGACGCGCATGCTGCGAGACATCGCGCGGCTGCGTGCGATCGTCCGCGATGCCGATCTCGTGGTCAACGACTCGTTTCATCCGGCGCTGCTGTTCATGGGGGCGATGCCGGGCTGGCGGCGCCGCATCGTCCACGTGTATGGCGGCAGCCTGCGCCGCGCGTTGACCGAGAATTTCGATGCACGGCTGCCGCGCGCACTGGCGCGTGCATTTGCACGGATCGTCGACTGGCAGATCGATTCGGCGCGGTGCTGCATCGAACACGACTTCGCGTACGATGCCGCCGATGACGTCCGGCGATCGTGCGCGCATTACCGTCTGCCGACGCCAGTGCCGATCGTCGCCGGGCAACCCGCTTCGGAACCGGCTGTAGCCGCCATTTATCTGAACCCGCACTTCCGCGATATCGCGCTCGCCGATGCGTTGTCGGCTGGCATGCGCGACGCGGGGCTCGCCACCCATCGCGTGGGCGAGGGCTACGCCGGACACGACGGCTGGACCGGTGTCGACGCCGACTGGGTGACGCGCGCCGCCCATGCACCGCTGATCGTGTCGGCACCCGGCATGGCTGCGCTGTCGATCGCACGCGTGTATCACCGCCCGATCCTGCTTGTGCAGTCCGACCAGCCCGAGCAGGCGAGCAACGCCGCTCGCGCTGCACGGCTGCAGCTCGTGCATCGCGTCGTCACTTGGCGCGGCGATGCGGGCGCGTTCCGGCAGGAAGTCGGGCAGGCCGCAGCCGAATTGATGCGCCATCCCGGTACGCAGGCAGGAACGATCGCCGGCCGCGAGCATGCGCGTGCGCGCGTCGACGCATGGACGTCGCGCCTCCTCGCGTTGCGTCCGCATGCGAAGGTGGCCGATGCGGAGACGCGATGCGAGGCGCCGGCACCACGATGAGTTCGCTGTCGTTTCGTGACGATCGCCGGCCCGATATCCGGCAGATGCTGGCCGCGACGTTCGGCATGGCAGCCGGCCTCGCGATCTTCTTTCTGCTGGAGCGTAGCGTCACGCCGCGCTACGTGTTTGCCACGTCGATCGATGCGCGGATTCCGTTCATCGCATGGTCGTGGTTCGTCTATGTCGGCTTCTTTCCGTTCGTGATTGCGCTTGCCGCGTATGCGCGGCCGCTTGCGTTCGCCGCGTTCAAGGAGGCCGTGTTGATCGCGTTCGTGCTCGGTGTCGTGTGCTTCCTGCTGTTTCCGGAAGCTGTGCCGCGGCCCGACGTCGCGGAGATCGGCAATACGTTCGTACGCCACCGTCTCGCGCGCATGTGGCAGCTCGATCTCGCGGCCAATGGCTTTCCGAGCCTGCATGTCGCTGTAACGTGCCTTGCCTGCCGGATGCTGGTGGATCGGCGACGGCTCGTGACCGTGGCGGTCGGCCTGCTGATCTGCGCGTCGACGCTGACGCTCAAGCAGCATACGGTTGTCGACGTGCTGGGTGGCGTGGCGCTCGCGATGGTCAGTGCGCTCTGGGTCGAGCGGCGATCGCTGCGCGGGAGGCTCGCGTGACGGATGCCCATGTTCATCATGCCGGGCCGGATGCCGAGCTTGCGCGGTTCGTGCCCGATCCCGCGCTGTTTCGCGTGAGCGCGTTGCGTGTGGGCGCAGCGTTGGCAGGCGACTGGCTGATGATTGCCGTCGCGTTCGCGGTTGCAATCGCGTTTGCGCATCCGCTCGGGTACGCGTTGGCCGCGATCGTGATCGCGCGCAGCCAGCTTGCGCTCGCGGTCATGATGCACGAAGGCGCGCATGGTCTGCTGGCGCGGAACCGGCGCGTCAACGATGCGCTGGGCCAACTGTTCGCGGCCGGCCCGCTATGGCTGTCGCTGCGGACGTATCGTGCCGGCCATCTGAAGCACCATCGCGCACCGATGGCGGCGGACGATCCCGTCGCGCTGCTGTTCGGCGTGCACGACTATCCGGTGACGCGCCGGCGGCTGATCGGCCGCCTGCTCGCGTACGCATGCGGGATCGGCTACGTGACGAGTGTCGTGAAGCTCGCCCGCGGCGAGTTCGCGCATGCGTTGCCGAAGGTCGGGAAGTCGCGCGCGTACGCCGCGTGGGAAGTCGCGTCGATGCTGGCCGGCAACGGTGTGCTGTTCGGCGCGCTCGCATGGGCCGGGCATCCGCTGCTGTACGTCACGTTGTGGATCGTGCCGTCCGTCACGCTGCTGCCGCTGGCCGGGCAGGTGCGCGCGATCTTCGAGCATGCGGGGCTGCCGGCCGGTGCCGACCAGAGCCGCAACGCGCGCACGATCGTCCGGCGTTCGTGGCAGACGTTCCTGTTCGGCCCGCACGCGATTCATTTTCATATCGAACATCACCTGTTCGCGCGGATGCCGTTCCATCACCTGCCGGTCGTGCATCGGCAGCTTGCCGAGCGGCGGTTGCTGCCTGATGGCAATCTGTACGCGGGATATGGTGCGGTGCTACGGGACGTCAGTGTGCGCTAATGAATCTTTTGACGCCGGGACTGGCGCACACCGGATCAATCTCTTTCTCGGGCCGTGGCCGGCCGCGGAGCACGCGTACTACGACGCGCTAGCGAGCGCGAAGTTACATGACGAAGAAGACTGGCTGACGAACAGCCTGATCAGCTGCGACTGGGCGTGGTGCCTACCTGACCGGATCTCGGCCGATGCGGGCGGCGACGTGTACGTGAGCGACTGCGGGAACCATACCGTGTTGCGGATCCACATCAAGAGCGATGCGGCGGTGATTGCCGGGCAGCTCGGGGCGTGCGGCAATCGTTTAGGCGCGTTGCCCGGGGGGGCGCTGAATCGTCCAGCACGCGGTTGCGCGTCGGGAACTGCGGCGGTGCAGGTGCCTGTCACGGCCGCGAAACCGGAAACCCACGTGATGGCGGGTTCGGCTCAGTCGCAGCCCTAACCTGTGGGCTGTCCGTGTCGGTCGTCCCGAGCGATTCAGCCCCGGATCTGTTCTACCTTGCGCCTTGTCCGATTTCCTGGAGTTACCTCTTCCGCGATGCATGAAGCTTTCGTCAGCTTATATCGGGACTGTCGAAATATTGAATTCCGTGGTGAATTGTATTGAAAAGCAGTAATATTCCGGTAAGTTAACGTCGCGGCTCCAGTGTGCGAATATTTGAATCAAGCATTTGAAGTTTCCGGTTGCTGCAAGCCGATATCAGCAAGGGTGCGTCAGTCTGCCCCGAGGGGATGGTTCAATGCGTAAATTTCAATAAATGATCGTCAAATTATTGATGTTTTCTTCTTTCTGGAAGTTAACTTAAAATGCAGGGTTCAAGTCAGTCTGGGTTGATTGCAAAAAAACATGAAATCTACTTTATTCTTACATGCGGGCGGTCCTAAAACTGGGTCATCCGCACTGCAAAATTTTCTTGAGTTTAACTCCGATAAGCTTGGTGTGTACGGCGTAGGATACCTAAATAAGGCTGGAATATCATTTGAACATCAGATTTCGAGCGGAAACGGTGAAATGTTGCGTGAAGCCGTTTGCGCGTGTGAGGAAGACGCCGCGTCGGTCGCAGTAGTCATAAAATCCTACTTTGGTAATAGTTCGACTGCGATTTGTTCGTCTGAACTTTTTAGTGAGTTTTCGCCGGAAAATTGGCGATTTCTTGCAAAAGTCTGCCGGGCGGAAGGTATCGAGTTGCGCGTGGTTTTCTATGTGCGAAATGTGATCCCGTTCATGAAATCCGTCTATGATCAGCTTATAAAGCGTCATGGAATGTGTGAGGATTTTGAGGTGTGGATCAGCACTGCAGAGTGGCTTCATGCCTCTACACTCAAGTCGATCGCCGATGCGCTATCGCGAGAGGAAATTACCGTAATCAGCTATGAAGCGATCAACAAGAGGGTGGTTGATTCTTTTGTTGATCTGATTGGAATTGAGGATCTCGAATATCGCGATTTAATCGTTAATCGCTCACTGACTGGTGTCGAGCGTGATTTTCTTCGCAGGATCAATCGGGAGTTTGGTGGCGCTTTTTCCGAAGAAGTTTCGGACCGCATGATTTATGCAGACCCGTATGCAAAATCAGAATCCGTTGAGGTAAGTGCAGAGATCGAAAGCGAGCTTGAACGGCGCTACGGCGCCGATCTGGACTGGATCAATAAAGAGTTTTTTGGCGGGGCTGGTGTTGTTTCTCTTTCCGGAGGAGCGAAAAAAGTCGATCACCAGGCGCATGCCATCCACGCATCCCAGGAAGCAGTTGGCAACATGGTTGGTCATAAGGCGCGCGTGCAAGATCTTGTGCTAGATTGGGCGTTGGAAAAAATTGCACTGACTCAGCAATCCGGCGCCGTCAATGTGGCAAACGCCCTGCTGAATATCGACTGGCATTTGGCAAATGATCCATCGATTCCGGAAGATTTTGATCCGATTGCCTATCTGTTGAACAATGTCGATCTGATTACGGCGGGCATTTCTCCCTATGCCCACTTCATTTCCCATGGGCAATATGAGGTGGGGCGGATCTGGACGGCCGGATCGAACGCCGGATGGGCGAGGGCGAAAGAGGAATTCCGTGAGAAGACGCGGGAATTGCATGAGCTCGAGGAAGAACTGACTCTCGAGCGCGTCAAGTTGGATGCAGACAGCGCGAACGCTAGATTGAATGCCCGCAGTGAGGTGGAGTCATTGTTGCGACGACAGGCGGAAAGGGAGCGAGAGTATGCGGAGGAGATCGCCAATACATACAAGAGGATCGATCGGGAACGTCTTGCGTCAATTGATGTCGCCGAGAAAAAATTTGCGCCTCTGATTGAAGAACATGCGAGGCACGCTGGTGTGCTGGAGAAGCGCCTGATGGACACGCAGGGGCAGTTGGATAATTCCCGTCGGGAAATTGAATTGCTGTTGCGTCAGCAACTGGAGCGCTCGCACGCCCATGCAGAGCAAATGACGCAGTTGCGCTTAGGTATGGACGAGAAACGCGTCGCATTAGTCGATGCCGCCGCCAACGGGCAGCTGGCGTCGACGAACGAGTTTGCAATGCGGACCAACTTGCTTGAAAATGAGCTTTCAACTCTGCGAAATCAACTCGAAGTATCGCGTGGTGAGATCGAGTCGCTGCGACGTCGAACCGCGGAACTTGAGCGCCGAACGGCCCGCGAATTGACGGAGGTATTGAGTGCTGGCCCATTACCTGGTGTGAGTAGTTGACGGCGCCTCAAGGCGGCTTGCGGGCCTGCTATCGAGGCGATAATGCTACCTGGGAGGAGGACGCTGGCAGATAGTTATTCGACAAACGCAGGTTGCTGCGGCGTACCCCTTCCGACGCCGTGGCCGGGTGGCTCCTGCATTGCCGCTGCTATAACGCTTCGTCGTTGCTGCACGAGGACGAAGCGGCCGACCGCACCTCGATAGCCTTGGACGAAAAGCGTAGAACCGTATCGAGAGATGTCGATGTTCCTGCTTTGACGGGCTGAAAAGCCGTGTTGAGGGGTTGCAAGCTGGCGTAGAAGGGAGGATGCGTCCGGCTCGATCAAGACGCTCGCCACGCCAAGCGCGGCGCGATGCTCAAGTCGCGAATCGTAATGCAACGACCGGTTGACACATCGTTGGCCGGCTCAAAAATAGAGAAGGAGCCTGACGTGGTTGCCAAGCCCCTTCTCATATCTTCACGGGCCGTGCGTGCCTCGAACACGCCATACTTTCGGACTCGATACGGATGCGACAGACGCAAAAAAGCCTCCGCTTGGGAGGCTTTAATTTGCACTATCAAAGATAGTTGGTAGGGTGGGAGGGACTCGAACCCTCGACTCTCTGATTAAAAGTCAGATACTCTAACCAACTGAGTTACCACCCCACGTTCTTGAAACCTGTTGGTTCGTTGCTTCAACAACTTGGGCAACGACCCAAAGAGCAAAAGATTATAGCGACGGGTTGTCAGGCTGTCAACAACCCGCCGCGATAATTATTTGATCGTCTCGAGCTTGCCCTGCGCGGTCTGCGCTGCGTTCGACCCGGCGTACTGCGACACGACCTGCTCGAACGTCTTCTTCGCGGCCGCCTTCTGGCCTTGTTCGAGCTGGTTCGTGCCGATTGCCACCAGGGCGTCGGCTGCGCGCGGATGTTGAGGGAACTTGCTGACGATTCCTTGCCACGTTGCAGTCGAACCGCGGTAGTCGCGCAGCGCGTATTGCGCATTGCCGTACCAGTACTGCGCGGTCGGCTGGTAGGGGCTCTGCGGATACTTCGCGATGAACGCGCGGAACGAAGCCGCGGCCGCCTTGAAGTTGCCGTTGCGGAACTGCTGCTGCGCCGCGCTGAGCGCATCCGTTTCACCCGGCTGCACGGTGCCTTCGACACCATCGATCGTCGCCTGCTGCGGCTCGAACTTCTTGAGCCGCGTGTCGAGATCCTGGTAGTACTCCTTCTGCTGCCGCTCGAGCGTCGTC
Organism: Burkholderia sp. HI2500; assembly: GCF_002223055.1. NCBI lineage: Bacteria > Pseudomonadati > Pseudomonadota > Betaproteobacteria > Burkholderiales > Burkholderiaceae > Burkholderia > Burkholderia sp. HI2500. Next base: position 306,789 of record NZ_NKFL01000004.1, read on the forward strand.
AGCCGGTTCGTCAGGTCCTCGTTCTCGCCGCGCAGCGTCGCGACCTGCTGGTTCAGCTGGTCGAGACGGCCGGATTGATCGAGGATCGTACGCTGGGCGGCGGACAACTGGCTCGCCAGGTTGTCGGTTTTGCTGCGCAGATCGAGCACGGCGCGGCGCGCTTCGTTGTCGTCGAACACGCCGGCGTGCGCCGGCGCGGCCGACCACGCCGCGCCGGCGACGCAGAATGCTGCGGCAACGCGCAGCAGGGATACACGGTGCGTCATACGGCGATTCTTCCGTTACTTACTGTTGGTAGACGAGGTCGGCGCGACGGTTCTGCGCCCACGATGCTTCGTCGTGACCCGCTGCCTGCGGCTTTTCCTTGCCGAGGCTCACGGCTTCCATTTGCGAATCGTTCACGCCGAGCAGTGCCATCGCGCGACGAACGGCTTCCGCACGCTTCTGGCCCAGCGCGAGGTTGTACTCGCTCGTGCCGCGTTCGTCGGTGTTGCCCTGGATCAGCACGTGGCGCTGCGGGTGGCTCTTCAGGTACTGAGCGTGCTGCTGCATCAGCGGCTGGTACTCGTCCTTCACCGAATAGCTGTCGAAGTCGAAGTAGATGCTGCGCTTCGCGAGCGGGCTGTTCGGGTCGTTCAGCGGATCGACGTTCACTTGCGCGACGTTGTCGGCGCTCGGTTGCGTGCTGACCGCACCGCCGGCATTCGCCTTGTCGTCGAGCTTCACGCCCGACTTGCACGCTGCGAGCGCGCTGATCATCATCACGGCCAGGGCCAGACGAGCTTTATTCGACATCATGTTTACTCTCCTTGTGGTCATTGCATGAAGGGCCCCCACGACGGCTCACGTACGGAGCCGCCCTGGACGGACAGGATTTGCGGCGGCGCGCTGCCGTCCGAGGGCACTGCTGCCAGAACATTGCGACCACCCGACTGGGTAGCGTACAGAAGGTACTGGCCGTTTGCCGCGAAGCTCGGCGATTCGTCGCGATTCGTATTCGTGATGGCGTTCGCCGCGCCGGACTGCAGATCCTGAACGTACAGCTTGAAGCCCCCACCCGTGCGGGAGATGTAAGCGAGCAGCTTGCCGTCCGGGCTGATACGCGGACTCGTGTTGTAGCTGCCGGTGAAAGTCACGCGCTGCGCGGCACCGGCGCTTTCACCCTGTGCCGGCATCCGGTAGATCTGCGGCGCGCCGCCGCGGTCGCTCGTGAAGTAGATCCAGCGGCCGTCCGGCGAGTAGAACGGCTCGGTGTCGATCGAGCTGCTCTGCGTGAGGCGGCGCAGGCCGCCGCCCGTCGAGTTGACCGTATAGATTTGCGTATTGCCCGTCAGCGACAGCGCGACGGCCAGCGTGTTGCTGTCCGGCGACCAGGCCGGTGCGCTGTTGTTGCCCTTCTGGTCGGAGACGATGTAGCGACGGCCGGTCGGCAGGTCGTGGATGTAGACGATCGGCTTCTTGCGCTCGAACGAGACATACGCGACCTTCGTGCCGCTCGGCGACCAGGACGGCGAGATGATCGGTTCGGTGCTCGACAGCGCGATGCGCGCGTTCTGGCCGTCCGAATCCGAGATCTGCAACTGGTAGCGGTTGCCGGTCTTGATCACGTACGACAGGCGCGTGGCGAACACGCCGCGCACGCCGAGCAGCTTCTGGTAGATGTAGTCGGCGATTTTGTGGCCGGCCGTGCGCAGCGTGGTGTCGGTGGCCGTCAGGGACAGGCCGCCGAGGCTTTGCTGCTTCACGGTGTCGTACAGGATGAAGTTGACCTTGTACTGGCCGTTCGCCTCGCGGTTCACGCTGCCGGCGACGAACGCATTCGCGCCCTTGGCCTTCCATGCGCCGAGATCGACCGATGCGCTCTCCGGCACGGGCGTGCTGCCGGCGTCGATGTTGGTGAATTTGCCGCTGCGGGCGAGGTCGGCGCGGACGATCGACGTGACCTGCTGCGGCAGGTTCGCCTCATTCGCGAAATTCGCCGTGGCGATGGGGAACTGGGTCGACCCGACACCGGTGATCAGCACGTTGACCTGGGCGTTAGCGGCGCTGCCCGCCGTAATCAGACACGAGGCCACGAGTGCCCTGAAACCTAGCTTTGTCATCAAACTCATGCTTCTTGCTTCCCGTATGGCTTGGATCGCTGCGCAACGGCAGAGACAGTAAAAATACCCGATTCGTTCCCGTCCGACAGCGACGCCCGGAGTGTAAGCGCAATTCTTTTCACTCCGCCGCCTTGAAGGTAATCGTAATGTCAGACGGGGTACGACCGTTAGAATCGGGCGGCAACGGGACCGACGCGTGGATTGCACTCACCACGGCTTGATCCCACCCCGAATTCCCGCTGGAGCGGGAAACCGATGCGCTCAAGACGTCACCGGACGGCGTGCACCGAATCTTGACGACGGTGGTCAGGCCTGCTCGCTCGCCGCCCCAAACGATGTTCGGCTTGACGCGGCGGCGCACCTTGTCGGCATAGCCGGGCGTCGCGGCATTGCCGCCTGAGCCCGTGCCCGTGCCGCTTTTCGCGAGGCCTTCGCCGCCGCCTTCACCGGCGCCGGACAGGCCCTGCATCTGTGCCAGGCGTGCGCTGCGCTCGCGGTCGAGCTTCGCGTTCGCTGCCGCATTGGCCTTCGCGCGCGCCGTGGCTTCGGCCTTCGCCTTGGCCTGGGCTTCCGCCTTTGCCTTCGCGGCCGCGTCGGCCTTCGCCTTCGCCGCCTGCTGCGCTTCGAGCTGCGCCTGCTTTTGCTGCTGGAGTTTCTGCTGTTCGAGCTTCTGCTGCTCGGCGAGCTGCTGTTGCTTGAGCTTGTCGGCCTGCTTCTGCTTGTCGCGTTCCGCGGCCTTTTGCGCGGCGAGTGCGGCTGCCTGCTGCGCCGCGAGCTGCGCGCGCCGGGCTTGCTCTTCCTGCTGGGCCTTCAATTGCTGCGCGCGACGCTGTTGCTCGAGCAGTGCTTCACGCGCGGCCGCTTCCTGCTGCCGCTTCTTCTGCTGCAGCGCGATGTCGGCCTGCTCGTCGCGCACCGGGGGAGGGGGCGGCGCGACCTTCACGGGCGGTGCGGGTGTGACAACGGGCCGCGGCGCGGGGACATCGGGCACCTCGGTCCACAGCTCGGCTTCGGCGCCGGCCGGCGTGCTGTTCTGCCACTGCACGCCGTGATACAGGAACAGCGCGAGCAGCACGTGCATCAGCGCGGCGAGCGCGAATGCGCGCCAGGTGCCGCGCTCGCGGGGAGGCTGAGGCGGGTAGGCGGAGCTGCGCGTGGATTGCTGCCGGTTCATTGCGATTTGACGAGGAGGCCGACGCGCTTGACGCCGCGCGCCTTCAGATCGGACATCACGGTCATGACGGCATCGTACTGCACCGTCTTGTCGGCCGCGATCACGACCGGCTGGTCGGGATGGTCAGCCTGCCGGGCCACGATGAAGCTGTCGAGCTCGGCCTTCGTCATCGTGTCTTCCTGGGTCGCGCCCGAGTCGCCCTTGTACTTGACGCTCATCGTGCGATCGGCCTTGATGTTGACGACGACGGGCGGTGTCTGCTCCTGCGGCGCGGCGTTGCCGACGGTCGGCAGGTTGATGATCGACGGGGCGACGAGCGGTGCGGTGACCATGAAGATCACGAGCAGCACCAGCATCACGTCGATGTACGGCACGACGTTGATGTCGGCCATTGCGCGGCGCGAGCGGCCGCCGCGCATGCTGGATCGGATGGGGCTTCCTGCCATGGCGCGCTCCTTACTGGGCCTGACGCTGCAGGATGTTCGAGAACTCTTCGATGAAGGTCTCGAAGCGGATCGCGAGGCGGTCGATGTCGTGCGCGTAGCGGTTGTACGCGACCACCGCCGGAATCGCGGCGAACAGGCCGATCGCGGTGGCGACGAGCGCCTCGGCGATGCCCGGTGCGACGTTGGCGAGCGTGGCCTGCTGCACGTTCGCGAGGCCGCGGAACGAGTTCATGATCCCCCAGACCGTGCCGAACAGACCGATGTACGGGCTGACCGAGCCGACCGATGCGAGGAACGCGAGGTTCGCTTCGAGCACGTCCATTTCACGCTGGAACGACGCGCGCATCGCGCGGCGCGCACCGTCGAGCACGAGGCCCGGATCGCTGATGCGCTTTTCCTTCGCCTTCAGGAATTCGCGCATGCCCGACTCGAAGATTCGCTCGAGCGCGCCGATCGTGTGGCGGTTGTTGGCTGCGCTCTGGTACAGCGCCTGCAGGTCGCCGCCCGACCAGAAATCCTTCTCGAAGCGTTCGGTCTGCGCGCGCGCACGGCGGATCGCAAACCACTTGCGGAAGATGAAGGTCCACGACATCAGCGACAGCAGCAGCAGCAGCCCCATCACGGCCTGGGCCAGCACGCTCGCGTTGAGGACGAGGGAAATGATCGACAGGTCTTGAGAAGTGTTCATAGAGGTTTGAGTAACGTCCCTTCGGGGCGCCCGGTATGCGTGTGGCGCGGCGCGCCGGCCATGCCTGGCGCCGAACCTTGCTTAGTATCGAATCAGAAAGGCAAGTTCATAGGCTTTGTCTAAACGGCGCTCATGCGAGCTTCGTTGACAGTGCAGTCTGCCCGTCGTCGATGACGGGCCCGCGCTGCAGCGCGTCGAGCACGGCCGGCGGGATGGCCGCGGGCCGGATGCCGGTACGGTCGACGCAGCCGAGACGGATGTGCCCGGATACGAGCAGCGTGTCTCCGCACCAGGCTTCCTGCGCGAATTCCACCGACGCGCGGCCGATGCGTCCGGGCCGGCTCGTGATCGCCAGCGTGTCGTCGAGTCGCGCCGGGGCGCGGTAGTCGAGCGACGTGCTGCGGACGACGAAGATCGCGTCGGTGTCGTCGGCGAGCTGGCGCTGGTCGATGCCGCATGCGCGCAGCCACTCGGTGCGGGCGCGTTCGAAGAACTTCAGGTAGTTGGCATAGAAGACGATGCCGCCTGCGTCGGTATCCTCGTAGTACACGCGCACCGGCCAGATGAAGCCGGACGGCGCTTCCGGGGAGCGGGTAGGCTGGGTCATGGCGCGCATTCTACCGGAAGGCAAGAGCCTGATTCGTAACCGATTCGTAACGGAATGTAGTATGCCGTAGCACACCGCGGGCCGGCCCGGAGGGGCCGGGCCCGCGTGGCTTCAGCCGCGGTGGACGGTCGGGCCGCCGGGGGCTTGCGCGATCGGCATCAGCTCGATCGTGTTGACGTTGACATGCGCCGGGCGCGTCGCGATCCAGTAGATCGTGTCGGCGATGTCCTCGGGCATCAGCGGCTGGACATTGTTGTAGACGTTCGCCGCCTTGGCGTCGTCGCCGCGATAGCGGATGTTCGAGAATTCGGTGCCGCCGCACAGGCCAGGCTCGATGTCGGTGACGCGCAGCGGCGTGCCGAGCAGGTCGGTGCGCAGGTTCAGGCTGAATTGTCTGACGAAAGCCTTGGTCGCGCCGTAGACGTTGCCGCCCGCATAAGGGTACGAGCCCGCGACCGAGCCGATATTGAAGATGTGGCCGCGGCCGCGGTCGATCATGCCGGGCAGCAGCGCGTGCGTGACCGTGACGAGGCCCGTGCAGTTCGTGTCGATCATCGTGTGCCATTCGTCGAGACTGGCCTTTTGGGCCGGCTCGACGCCGAGCGCGAGGCCGGCGTTGTTGACGAGCACGTCGAGCGCCGCGAATTCGGCGGGAAGGGCGGCCGGCACGGCCTCGACGGCCGCGCGATCGCGTACGTCGAGCTCGAGCGGCAGAAGGGAATCGCCGAGTTCGGCGGCGAGCGCATCGAGACGATCCTTGCGGCGCGCGGTCGCGACGACGCGGTGGCCTCCCTTGACGAAGGCACGGGCGATGGCGGCGCCGAAGCCGGCGGACGCGCCTGTGACGAACACGATCATTGCTGCTCCTGGTGGATGACAAAATAGCGAGTGATATCCCGCAAGCCTACTGAGATTGCCGCACCGCGGCAAGGCGGCACAGCGTTCCCGCACGGGCGCGTAGAGTCTGGCCCCAATTGCTTCCGGCGCACCGCCGTGCGGTTGCCTATTCATGACGCATCCAATACACTAACGCGCTCATCACCCCTGCGTGACTGGCGATAGAACCCTTCGGGTTCAAGGTGGAGCATCCCACCGTGAAGCGCGGGGCGCCGTTTTTGCCGTTCGCCTGGGCAGCCGTTGTGCGCCGTCGCGTGCATCGCCGGTGGCTGTCCTGCCTCGCGTCATACGGATTCTTCCGCCACGTCGAGCTGGTCCCGCCAGCAGCGCACCGTACTCGGCCGCTCCGGTCAACCTGTACACACTTAACGGAAACCGTATGTTTGACAGAGCCCAAAGCACCATTGCGAACGTCGATCCCGAAATCTTTGCCGCGATCGAGCAGGAAAACCGCCGCCAGGAAGATCACATCGAGCTGATCGCGTCGGAAAACTACACGAGCCCGGCGGTGATGGCCGCACAGGGTTCGCAACTCACGAACAAGTACGCGGAAGGCTATCCGGGCAAGCGCTACTACGGCGGTTGCGAATACGTCGATGTGGTCGAGCAGCTGGCGATCGACCGCGTGAAGCAGCTGTTCGGCGCGGAAGCCGCGAACGTGCAGCCGAACTCGGGCTCGCAGGCGAACCAGGGCGTGTTCTTCGCGATGCTCAAGCCGGGCGACACGATCATGGGCATGAGCCTCGCGCACGGCGGCCACCTGACGCACGGTTCGCCGGTGAACATGTCGGGCAAGTGGTTCAACGTGGTGAGCTACGGCCTGAACGAGAACGAAGACATCGACTATGAAGCGGCCGAGAAGCTGGCTCAGGAGCACAAGCCGAAGCTGATCGTCGCGGGCGCGTCGGCGTTCTCGCTGAAGATCGATTTCGAACGTCTGGCGAAGATCGCGAAGTCGGTCGGTGCGTACCTGATGGTCGACATGGCCCACTACGCGGGCCTGATCGCAGCGGGCGTGTACCCGAACCCGGTGCCGCACGCGGACTTCGTGACGACGACGACGCACAAGAGCCTGCGCGGCCCGCGCGGCGGCGTGATCCTGATGAAGGCCGAGTACGAGAAGCCGATCAACTCGGCGATTTTCCCGGGGATCCAGGGCGGCCCGCTGATGCACGTGATCGCGGGCAAGGCGGTGGCGTTCAAGGAAGCGCTGTCGCCGGAGTTCAAGGCGTACCAGGAAAAGGTGGTCGAGAACGCCCGCGTGCTGGCTGAAACGCTGGTGAAGCGCGGCCTGCGGATCGTGTCGGGCCGCACGGAAAGCCACGTGATGCTGGTGGACCTGCGCGCAAAGAACATCACGGGCAAGGCAGCGGAAGCGGCACTGGGCGCGGCGCACATCACGGTGAACAAGAACGCGATCCCGAACGACCCGGAAAAGCCGTTCGTGACGAGCGGCGTGCGCCTGGGTTCGCCGGCGATGACGACGCGCGGCTTCGGTCCGGCGGAAGCGGAGCAGGTGGGCAACCTGATTGCGGACGTGCTGGACAATCCGGAAGATGCAGCGACGATCGAGCGCGTGCGCGCGCAGGTCGCCGAGCTGACCAAGCGTTTCCCGGTCTATCGCTGATCGACGATGCGCTGCCCGTTCTGCCGGCATGACGACACGCAGGTCGTGGATTCCCGCGTGTCCGAAGATGGCGCCGCGATCCGGCGGCGCCGTCGCTGCTCGGCTTGCGACAAGCGCTTCACGACGTACGAGCGGGTCGAGCTGTCCCTGCCGTTCGTCGTGAAGAAGGACGGCAGCCGCACGGAATTCGACCGTCGCAAGCTCGTCGCCAGCATGCAACTCGCGCTGCGCAAGCGGCCGGTCGCTGCCGACGCGATCGACGCGGCGGTCGCCCGCATCGAATATCAACTGCTCGCGACAGGCGAGCGCGAAGTGCGTAGCGAGAAACTCGGCGAACTCGTGATGAACGAGTTGCGCGGGCTCGATACGATCGCTTATGTCCGCTTCGCATCGGTGTATCGCCGGTTCGAGGACGTTTCCGAATTTGCCGACGTGATCGAAGAGTTCCGTCGCGCCTCTCCCGCCAAGACTCCACGTAAGCGCTGACGCGCTGCGTTCGTTCATCGTCTTCTCCGTTGGGTCAGTTCGCGCCGATTGTGTCGGGCGCGATCGCATGCCGCCAGTCAGCCATTCGGCAAATGGTGCGTGTCCGCACGTGTCGCTACAGTCGTCGCATCACCTTGGCGACGGACGACTGCGATGGGACTGCACGCTCAACCCCTGAAAAATGTATTGCGACGCGCGGGCGGATTCACGCTCGTCGAATTGATGGTCGCCATCTCGCTGGCGGCCGGGCTCGCGCTTTATGCTGCGCCTGCGTTCGACCAGTGGCGCATGCGCGAACGCGTGGATGCACGCTCGCGCGCGTTGCTCGGTGCGCTGTCGTTTGCACGTAACGAGGCGACGCGTCTCGGCGTGCGCGTCACGCTGTGCCGGGCGGGTAGCGCCGGTACCTGTCTGCGAGCGGGTGAGCGGTGCGATCCGGCTGAATGGTCGTGTGACTGGATCGTCAGCGGGCAGGTCGACGGGCAGTCGCGCGTGCTGCGGCGCTATCCGCGCGATGCCGAAGTGGCCGTCGCGGGTGCCGCGCACGATCTCGCGTTCGCACCGCCGGTCGGACAGGCAATCGGTGGCATCCGGCGCTTCGAATTGCGTCCGCGACGCGACGTGCCGGGGGCGGACGACGCGCATGCATCGCGTTGCGTGCGGATCGCGGCAGGCGGCCGGGCGCGGGTTGTCGCCGGCCGTTGCGACGCGGCGTGAGCGTCATGCGCAACGCCATGCGCGGCACGTCGCTGATCGAAGCGATGCTGGCCATCGCGCTGCTCGCGACCGTCATGCTGGCGGTCGCGGGCAGCCAGCTTGCGATGGCGCGTGCGCAGCGCGCGACGATCTGGCGTGAACGCGCGCTGTGGCTGGCCGATGCGCGTATCGAGCGCTTGCACGTCGCTGCGGTGGCCGACGATGGCCTCGCGGCGCGAGCCGCAGCGTCGCTGCCCGGCGGCACGATGACGCGCGGTGACGGGCCGGATGGCGTTCGCTACATGGTTGTCGGCTGGCGCGGCGCCAATGCGGCCACCGGGCCGCGATGCGAAGCGGAGGGAAGCTCGGCGCAGCCGCCGTCGTGCGTCCGGATTCCGTATCGGGAGGCTGAAGCCGATGAACGCTGATCGCCGCATGCGTGCGCATACGTTGCTTGAAGTGCTGATTGCGATGACCGTCGGTCTGCTCGTGCTCGCGGCGGCCGGTGCGCTGTACCACGCGCAGCGCGTCGCACAGCGGCGCGCGGACGACGGGTTCCGGATGCGCGATGCGGCTGGCACCGCACTGATGCTGATCGGCCAGCAGATCCAGATGGCCGGATTTCGGCCGCTCGATTTGGAAGGTGTCTCGTCGTTGCCATCCGTATTCGGCTGTTCGATGGCGCGCGTGAGGGGCGAGGGCGCGCAGGTACGGTGCGAGCCGGTGCGCGGTGCGTCGGACGCTTTGCTGATCCGGTATGTTGGCGATGCCGTGTCGACGTGGCTCACCGTTAGCGGCCAGGTGTCGGATTGCCTCGGGCAGGGTGTCGGCGTGTCCGGCGAACGTGCGCCGGTGGAGAACCGCTTCGATGTGCACACCAGTCCGTCGACGGGCGAGCCTGAACTGTATTGCGAAGGAAGCGGCCGTCCGGGCACGCCGCAGCCGGTCGTGTCGGGAATCGATCAGTTGCGGGTGCGCTATCTTCGCCGCGGCGGCACGCAGTTCGTCGAGGCCGACGCATTGCGCGGCGACGACTGGCGCGATGTCGTGGCCGTGCATGTCTGCGTGCGGGCGCGCGGCGAACCGACGGGCGAGCCGGTGCGGCACGTCGACTGCGACGGCCGCATTGTCGTTGCGCAAGACGGCCGCGTGCGTCTGACGCTCGATCGCATCGTCGCGTTGCGCAATGCCGCGCGCACATTCGACGATACGTCGCGTGATGTCACGGATGAACCCGAGGTGCCGCGATGAACGGAGCGAGGCAGTATGCGCGCAAGAGGTCGCGGTGTGTTGCGACACGCAACACGCATGAGCGAATCGAAACACGCAGTGACGGTCCGCGGCAGGCTGCAGATGCGAAAGTCCAAACAGCGAGCCAGCGAGCGCCGCACATACGCTTGCGGTCAGCCAGCCGCGATTGGCGTCGCGACGCGGGCCTCGCATTGCCTGCGGTGATCGCGGTTGGCGCAGTGGTGGCGGCGCTGACCGGCACGTGGTTCGAAGCCGCACTGACGGAGTCGCGCCGCACGCGCGCGTTATCCGATCGGCTGGTTGCATTCCACGCGGCCGATGCCGCGCTGGCAGCGTGCACCGCGCGATTGCGCCGGGGCGCGGCGCCGTACGTGAGCGAAGGCGAGTCGCGCGCGGAGCCCGACGCGTGGCGGCGCATGCCGGCGCTGGTGGCCGCCGAAGCGTTCGCGCCGTTCGCCGGATGGCCGATGGCCGTTCAACCGCCGCGATGCCTGATCGAAGCGTGGCGCGGGGCGGGGCCGGCCGGCGGCCGCGCATACGTCGTCACCGCCCGTGGCGTCGGTGCGCATGCATCGAGCGCAGTCTGGCTGCAGCACCAGGTCGCGATCCGCGATGGACACATCGTCGCCCTGCACTGGCGTCGCGTCGCGACGGTGCTTCGATGAACGGTCGCGCGTCCGTATACCGCTCGGCGGGATTCACGCTGATCGAACTGATGATCGTGCTCGCGATCGTTGCGGTGCTGGCCGGATGGGGCATCCCGTCGTATCGCGAGCATGTCGTGCGCGTTCATCGCGCGTCGGCGGTCGCCGCGTTGTACCGTGCGGCCCAATATCTTGAAACACTGGACGGTGTGCCGCCTTCGGCATTGCCGACGGCGCTCACACAAGCGCCGCCGGACGGGCGCGCGGTCTATCGACTGGCGCTCAGGCGGCCGGACCGCGACGATTCGCCGGCGAGTTATGACCTGGAGGCCATCCCGCTCGACACGGGCCCGATGCACGACGACGCGTGCGGTGCATTCACGCTGCGTTCGGACGGGACGAAAGGCAATGTGCGAAGTGACGGCGCCGACGGACAGGTCGCGGCGTGCTGGGGCGTGCGTTGAATGCGGCGGGAGGGCGCGCCACGGCGCTTGGCCGTGCGCGCGGGATGCCGACGACGGTCAGTCGTCGTGCGTGTCGAGTCCGCGCTCGTCGCGGGACTGCTTCCAGATCCGGTAGACCTCCCATGCCGCGAAACCGAGGGTGCCCCACTTCAGCGCGGGGCCCGCACTCGCGCGCAGCAGCGAGCGAACGGGTTTGGCGAGGACGAGCGATGCGAGCGAGCTCAGCATCGGATACTGGTTGACGAGCTGTCCGAGGTTCGCGTTCAGGTTCTTGGCGGACTGGCTGAACTTGCTGCTGGACAGGCCGGGAATGAACACCTTGAGCCAGCTGAAGCGCGTCACCGCGCGGCGCATGTCGCCGGCGGCTTCCGCGAGTTCGAGCCGCTCGACTTCGGATCGCAGGATCAGCAGTTCCTTGCGGAGCGCGCGATGCTGCGACGCGCTCCAGTTCGATCGCGACGAATGGGAGCGGGGTGAATTGCCCGTGACGTTCTGGCTCATGGCGCGTCGGCGAAGTAGGTGGGAGGGGTGAGCGCGACTGCGTTCACGGCTTGCCGCGGAACAGTTCGCGGTCTTTCTCGAGTTCGGCGAGCGTCGCCTCGAATACGGTCGGCGCGTCGCGCAGGCCCGAGCGGGCCTTCAGTGCGCATGCGATCCCGCCCGCGGCATACAGCGCGGTGATCGCCGCGAGCGACTGCCAGCGGTAGGTATCCCAGAACGCGATCGCGATGAGTACGGTCAGGCTGATGAGCGCCATCGTGGCGAGCATCATCGCGGCGAGCCCGAGGAACAGCACGCCCATCAGGCGCTCCTTCTCCTCGGCGAGCTCGATGCCCACCAGTTCGAGGCGCGTTTGCAGAAGGCCGATCGCGGAGCCGACGAGGCGGCGCAGCGGTCCTTGGCCGGACGGCTGCGAGGTGGTGTCTGTCGTCATGGGTGAGGTGCGTGCGCGTGCAGTGTGCAGCTAGGACAAAGCCGGCCGGCGGAAACCGCCGGCTGGCTTCGACGCCCGCAGGCCGCGCGACGCGGCCAACGGCACGAAACGGCGCAGAGCGCGTTACTTGCGGTTGATCAGCAGGCCGATCAGCACGCCCACGCCGGCGGCAACGCCGATCGACGTCCACGGATGCTCGTGCACGTAGTCGTCGGTCGCGCGTGCGGCCTTCTTGCCTTTCTCGACCACCACGACCTGGACGTCGGCCGCCTTTTCCTTGGCCTGCTTGAGGCGCGACATGGCTTTCTCGCGCAGCTCGGCCGCACGGTCGCCCGTGCTGCTCGCAGCTTGCTTGAGCAGGTCTTCGGCGTCCGAGAGAACGGTTTTGATATCCGACATCAGTTTCTCCTTGTTGATTTCCGACATTGCAACTCCCTTCGTGCTGTCATGCTGCAGGTTCATATCCTAGCGAAACGCCTGCCTGCTGGCGAGCCGGGAAGACACACGGTGGCGGTGCAAGACTGCATGGTAAACGACTCGCAATCATGAACAGAGCGACAAACGGGTTGAAAAGTTTCCCTTTTGGCCGGTTGTCCCGCCCCGACACCAGGCAAAAATGACAAAAAAGTATGAATATCAAACGGAATAATCGTTCGCATGCCCCATTGCTTCCCGTAAGCTGACAGACTTTCCCGCGCCGATCCGGGCGCGGTTTCAACCAGCATCGTTCGAGGAGGGAACATCATGAGTCTGCGTCTTGGCGACATCGCACCGGATTTCGAGCAGGAATCGAGCCTGGGCCCGATCAAGTTTCACGAATGGCTCGGCAACAGCTGGGGCGTCCTGTTCTCCCATCCGGCCGACTACACGCCGGTGTGCACGACCGAACTCGGGCTGACCTCGAAGCTGAAGGGCGAATTCGAGAAACGCAATGTAAAAGTGATCGCGCTGTCGGTCGACGGTGTCGAGTCGCACAAGGGCTGGATCAACGACATCAACGATACGCAGTCGACGGTCGTCGGCTTCCCGATCATCGCCGATGCGGACCGCAAGGTTTCGCAGCTGTACGACATGATCCATCCGAACGCGAACGAAACGCTGACGGTGCGTTCGCTGTTCGTGATCGACCCGAACAAGAAGGTGCGGCTCACCATCACGTATCCGGCCAGCACGGGCCGCAACTTCGACGAAGTGCTGCGCGTGATCGACTCGCTGCAACTGACCGACAACTACAAGGTCGCGACGCCCGGCAACTGGAAGGATGGCGACGACGTCGTGATCGTCCCGTCGCTGCAGGATCCGGAAGAGCTGAAGAAACGCTTCCCGAAGGGCTTCAACGCGGTGCGTCCGTATCTGCGCCTCACGCCGCAGCCGAACAAGTAAGCATCGGCTGCAGAGGAACGCGCTACCGGGCCGGCGGCCTGGTGCGCGGATCCGATGAAAAACGGCCCGCCCGGCATGACTGCCGGGCGGGCCGTGTCTTTTGCGCGAGCATGGCGCGGCGTGCTTGCCGCGCTCGCCGCATCCGGACGATCAGAAGAATGCCTGGATGCCCGTCTGCGCGCGGCCGAGGATCAGTGCGTGGATGTCGTGCGTGCCTTCGTACGTGTTGACCACTTCGAGGTTCACGAGGTGGCGCGCGACGCCGAATTCGTCGGAGATACCGTTGCCGCCGAGCATGTCGCGCGCGAGTCGTGCGATGTCGAGCGCCTTGCCGCACGAGTTGCGCTTCATGATCGACGTGATCTCGACGGCCGCCGTGCCTTCGTCCTTCATCCGGCCGAGGCGCAGCACGCCTTGCAGGCCGAGGGTGATTTCGGTCTGCATGTCGGCGAGCTTCTTCTGGATCAGCTGGTTCGCGGCGAGCGGCCGGCCGAACTGCTGGCGGTCGAGCACGTACTGGCGCGCGGTGTGCCAGCAGGACTCGGCGGCGCCGAGCGCGCCCCATGCGATCCCGTAGCGCGCCGAGTTCAGGCACGTGAACGGGCCGCGCAGGCCGCTCACGTTCGGCATCAGGTTCTCTTCCGGTACGAACACCTCGTCGAGGACGATCTCACCGGTGATCGACGCGCGCAGCCCGACCTTGCCGTGGATCGCGGGCGCCGACAGGCCTTTCCAGCCTTTCTCGAGGATGAAGCCGCGGATCGCGTCCTTGCCGTTCTCTTCGAGCTTCGCCCACACGACGAACACGTCGGCGATCGGCGAGTTGGTGATCCACATCTTCGCGCCGGACAGCGAGTAGCCGCCGGGCACTTTTTTCGCGCGGGTGACCATGCTGCCCGGATCGGAGCCGTGGTTCGGCTCGGTCAGCCCGAAGCAGCCGATCCATTCGCCGGTGGCGAGTTTCGGCAGGTACTTCTGCTTCTGCGCGTCGGAGCCGAATTCGTAGATCGGGACCATCACGAGCGACGACTGCACGGACATCATCGACCGGTAGCCCGAATCGACGCGCTCGACTTCGCGGGCGATCAGGCCGTAGCTCACGTAGTTGAGGCCGGGGCCGCCGTATTCCTCGGGAATCGTCGGGCCGAGCAGGCCGACTTCGCCCATCTCGCGGAAGATTTCGGCGTCGGTGCGTTCGTGGCGGAACGCTTCGGTGACGCGCGGTGCGAGCTTGTCCTGCGCGTACGCCTGCGCGGCATCACGCACCATCCGCTCTTCTTCGGTCAGTTGCTGGTCGAGCAGCAGCGGATCGTCCCAATGAAAAGTTGCAGCACTCATCGTCTCATCTCCTGTCGACCCGAGTTAGCGCTAAAGCGCTAACTCGGGTCCCATGCTTCGCGGTCGACCCGAGTTAGCGCTTTAGCGCGTACTCGGATCCCATGCTTTGCGGTCAGTCCCTGATTCAGTCGGGTTTGTTGCCTGAGAGTTTGCTTGACGGAAGTTCCGCTGTGCGGAACAATGTTTTGCAAATCGAACCCAGTGTAGCACCAGATGACACTTTCAACCATCGACGAAACCACGATCGACGAACGCAAGTTCGTCGTCGCGCTCGCGCGCGGTCTCGACCTGCTGCGCGCATTCCGGCCCGGGGAGACGATGCTCGGCAACCGCGACTTCGCGGAGCGCACGGGGCTGCCGAAGGCGACGGTGAACCGGCTCGCCTACACGCTGACCGTGCTCGGCTACCTGCGTTACGACGAGACGCTCGGAAAGTATGCGCTCGACGCCGGCGTGCTGTCGCTCGGCTACGCGCTGCTGTCGGGCTCGGGCACGATCGACCTCGCGCGGCCGCACATGCAGGCGCTCGCGCGCGACATCGGCGCGGCCGTGTCGCTCGGCTGCCGCGACGGGCTCGACATGATCTACCTGGAGACGATCCGCAGCGAGACCGCGCTGACGCTCGGGCTCGCGCCCGGTTCGCGGCTGTCGATGCTGACGAGCTCGATGGGGCGCGCGTACCTGGCCGTGCAGCCGGAAGACGTGCGCCGCGCGCTTTATGCGGAGCTGCATCGTGCGGCCGGCGGCGCGGCCGACGCCGATGCGCTCGTCGCCGCCGCGCAGCAGGCGGTGGCCGAGTTCTCGGCGGGTGGCTGCTGCTATTCGTTCAGGGCGTGGCACATGGACGTCAACGCGGCGGCCGCCCCGTTTCGCGAGCCGCGCGAGGGGCGCTGGCTGATCCTGAGCTGCAGCGGCCCTGCATCGTCGATGGACGAGGACGTGTTCCGTACGCAGGTCGGGCCGAAGCTGAAGGCGCTCGCGCAGCGGCTCGGGCAGACGGCCTGAGCGACGGGCGCGCGCGGTAGGGGGCGTCGCCGGTACGGTCGGCAGCGCCCGAGCGTGACACCGCCGCCGGTTGTGTCACGGACGAACCGCGCGCATGATCGTTCGCCAGCTCACCGACGAAGAGGCTTGCCATGTCTCACGCAGAATCGATGGAAGGCGGATGCGCATGTGGCGCGATCCGGTACCGGATCACCCATGTTCCGGCCGACGCCGGTTTTTGCCACTGCCGGCTCTGTCAGCGCACGACCGGCGCGGCGGTCGTCGCGTCGGCATCGGTGCCGATCGACGCGTTCGAATACCTGCAAGGTGAGCCGACGGTGTATGCGTCGAGCGCGTGGGGCGAGCGGCGCTTCTGCGGCCGTTGCGGCGCGCAGCTCGAATACCGGCTCAGTGATGCGCCCAGGACGGTCGAGATCAATTACGCGACGCTCGACGAGCCGTTGCGGCTACGTCCGGCCTGGCATGTCTGGTATGGGGATCGCTTCCCGGGCATCGAGATCGACGACGATCTGCCCAAGTACGATGACGGTGGAAGGGCGTAAGCGGTAGGTCACCGCCGACATCGACCGTGCCGGAAGCGAGGCGCGCGCGTTCCCGCTAAGCCGGTCTTTCCACGAGGCCGGCAACCGCCGGCCGGACCTGGGACGACGGGGCGAGCCAGGCGGCCCGATCCCCACGTCACATCACCTGCATTCCACTGTCGGCACGCGACGCCGCGCGTGTGCGAACCCCCTCATGCACCGAGGCTCAGGCCGTCACGACCTTCGCAAACACGGGCCCCTGCATGAACCGGACGTCGTACTGGCGCAGCAGCTCGCACTGCGTTTCGTCGACGACGCCGTCGAAGATCAGCGGAATCC
Source organism: Burkholderia sp. HI2500 (assembly GCF_002223055.1). Taxonomy (NCBI): domain Bacteria; kingdom Pseudomonadati; phylum Pseudomonadota; class Betaproteobacteria; order Burkholderiales; family Burkholderiaceae; genus Burkholderia; species Burkholderia sp. HI2500. Next base: position 323,391 of record NZ_NKFL01000004.1, read on the forward strand.
GCACGCGCTGCGCATACGCGACGAGCGCCTTGACCATCCCGTCACGCAACGCGATGCCCGCATCCATCTTGATGTAGTCCGGGCGCGCCATCTCCGATTCGACCGCGAGGATGCGGCCCGGGTCCGGCAGCTTGTCGGCGACCTTGAAGCCGTGATGCTGATAGCTGCGCGTCAGGTAGCCGAGGAAGGTCTTGTGCGCGACCGCGACCGCCGGCAGCTCGATCACGATCCGCTCGGCCGGCAGCCCGAAGCGCTGCAGCACCGATGAGAAATGCTTGCCGTGGTCGTACTTCACGCTCTTCAGCAGCCGTTCGTGCACGCGCAGGAACAGCAGCCCATGGCGCTGCGCGCCAAAGAAATTGATCGCGTGCAGCGCACGCGACAGGCGGTCGATCGCGACGAGCGTCTGGTCGTCGACGGCCGAGTCGACCGGATCGTGCGGTGCGCCCGTGACGACCGTCACGGCCTGGAAGCCGAGCTCGTCGCCGTAGCGCTCGATCGCGTCGGCGAACGACGTCGATTGCGGTGCGCCCGGCATCGTCACGTCGTAGATCGGTTCGTAGGCGCTGCCGAGCGTGCGCTCGGGCAGGTTCGCGCTTGCGGTGCCGCCATCGGCGAGCGCGAGGTGATCCCGCAGATACGGCAGTTGCCCGGCACGGGCGACCAGCTCGGGAATGGTGGGCGGAATCATCGGCGTAAGAAGGAAAAACGGCGGCCGAACGGGCCGCCTCGTAGCTTGATATTAGCAGTGCCGGCCAAGCTCGGCTCGGCGTTTCGTTCATATGGTTATCCCGTCGTCGACGCTTCGCCTAGGGTTTACGTTGATTTCACTATTCGTAATTGGTTTTACTATTCGTAAATCCAGGATTTGTCGCCGATCAAGAAATGCGGCATGCGGGCGCCGCGAAACGGCGCCGTTCACGAATCAACAGGAAGCAAGGAGCGAGACGTGGCGGTTGACAGGAATGGCACGCGGGAGAGCGGCGCGGCGCGCCGGCAGGCGACGGACGGGAAGACGGGCGTGCCGGCCCGCGCCCGGCAGGGTTGAGGAGCGGATGGCGACCATGAGCATCGATTACCAGACGCTGAAGTTCGAATACCGCCCGCGTGCACAGGACACGACCGTTCACCCGGTGATCGTCGTCGGCGCGGGCCCGGTGGGCCTCGCGGCCGCGATCGACCTCGCGCAGCAGGGCGTGAGCGTCGTGCTGCTCGACGACGACGACACGCTGTCGACCGGCTCGCGCGCGATCTGCTTCGCGAAGCGCACGCTCGAGATCTTCGACCGGCTCGGCTGCGGCGAGCGCTTCGTCGACAAGGGCGTGAGCTGGCACGTCGGCAAGGTGTTCCTGCAGGACGAGCAGCTGTACGCGTTCGACCTGCTGCCCGAGGAAGGGCATGCGCGCCCCGCGTTCATCAACCTGCAGCAGTACTACGTCGAAGGCTACCTGGCCGACCGCGCGTTCGAGCTGCCGAACATCGACATCCGCTGGAAGCACAAGGTCACGGGCATCGACCAGTCGGCCGAACACGCGGTGCTGACGATCGAAACGCCGGAGGGCGTCGCGACGCTGCGCGCGCAGTACGTGATCGCGGCCGACGGCTCGCGCAGCCCGATGCGCACGATGATGGGTCTCGAAAGCCACGGCCGCACGTTCAAGGACCGTTTCCTGATCGCCGACGTGAAGATGAAGGCGGAGTTTCCGACCGAGCGCTGGTTCTGGTTCGACCCGCCGTTTCACCCGAATCAGTCGGTGCTGCTGCATCGCCAGCCCGACAACGTATGGCGCATCGACTTCCAGCTCGGCTGGGATGCCGATCCCGTCGCCGAGAAGCAGCCGGAGCGCGTGATCCCGCGCGTGCGTGCGCTGCTCGGGCCGGACGTCGAGTTCGAGCTCGAATGGGTGAGTGTCTATACGTTCCGCTGCCAGCGGATGGAATCGTTCCGGCACGGCCGCGTGCTGTTCGCGGGCGATTCCGCGCACGGCGTGTCGCCGTTCGGCGCGCGCGGCGCGAACAGCGGCGTGCAGGACGCCGACAACCTCGCGTGGAAACTGAAACTCGTGCTCGACGGCCGCTCGGCCGACAGCCTGCTCGACACGTATGCGAGCGAGCGCGAGTTCGCGGCCGACGAGAACATCCGCAACTCGACGCGCTCGACCGACTTCATCACGCCGAAGAGCCCGGTATCGCGCGTGTTCCGCGACGCGACGCTGAAGCTTGCGCGCGACTGCGAGTTCGCGCGCAAGCTCGTGAACAGCGGCCGCCTGTCGGTGCCGGCGGTGCTCGCCGATTCGCCGCTGAACACACCGGACCGCAACGGCGACGCCTTCGCGGGCGCGATGCGGCCGGGCGCGGCGGCGGCCGATGCGCCGGTGCGTGCGCAGGGCGCGTCGGGCTGGCTGCTGCAGCATCTGGGCAGCGGCTTCACCGGCGTGCTGTTCGGGTTGCCGGGCGATGCGGCCGCGCTCGCGCAGGCGCTCGACGGCCTCGCGCTGCCGGTGCGGCCCGTGCTCGTCGTGCCGGCCGGTCACGCGCAAGCGGTCGCGGGTGTCGTCGTCGTGGAGGATGTCGACGGCTTCGCCGCGCAACGCTACGACGCGAAGCCCGGCACGTTCTACCTGCTGCGTCCCGACCAGCACGTGTGCGCGCGCACGCGCACGCTCGACCGTCAGGCGCTGGCCGACGCACTGGCGCGCGCGACCTGCGCACGCTGAAAACGATAAAGACACCGGAGACTCCGTCATGCCCCCACTCGACACCCGCCCGCGCCTGGCTGATCCGGACGCGTTCTACGAAGCGCTGATCGACATGCATCGCGACCTGTCCGACGCCGACAGCCAGCTCGTCAACGCGAAGCTGATCCTGCTGCTCGCGAACCAGATCGGCGACGCCGACGTGCTGCGCGAAGCGATGGCGCTCGCGCGCCAGGGCGTGACGCCGCCCGTGCATCCGGCCGCCGAGGTGACGCAATGAGCGCGGCGCCGGCCGACGCGCGCGTGCTCGAAGTCGAGCGCGTGATCGACGAGACCCATCGCCCGGGCTTCCACTGGATGCTGCTCGTGTTGTGCGGGCTGTGCCTCGTGATCGACGGGTTCGATGCGCAGGCGATGGGCTACGTCGCACCGAGCGTGATCGCCGAATGGGGCGTGCCGAAGCAGGCGCTGGGGCCCGTGTTCAGCGCGAGCCTGTTCGGGATGCTGCTCGGCGCGCTCGGGCTGTCGGTGCTGGCCGACCGGATCGGGCGGCGCCCGGTGCTGATCGGCTCGACGCTGTTCTTCGCGGTGACGATGCTCGCGACGCCGTTCGCGGGTTCGATCCCGGTGCTGATGGCGCTGCGCTTCGTCACGGGCCTCGGCCTCGGCTGCATCATGCCGAACGCGATGGCGCTGGTCGGCGAGTTCAGCCCGGCCGCGCATCGCGTGAAGCGGATGATGATCGTGTCGTGCGGCTTCACGCTCGGCGCGGCGCTCGGCGGCTTCATCAGCGCCGCGCTGATTCCGGCGCTCGGCTGGCGGTCGGTGTTCTTCGTCGGCGGCGCGGTGCCGCTCGTGCTGACGATCGCGATGGTCGCGCGGCTGCCCGAGTCGCTGCAGTTCCTGGTGCTGAAAGGGCGCGTCGCGCAGGCACGCGCGTGGCTCGCGCATTTCGCGCCGCAGGCCGGCATCGACGCGAACACGCGGATCGTCGTGCGCGAGCGCGCCGCGACCGGCGCGCCGGTCGCCGAGCTGTTCAGCCACGGCCGCCTGCCGGTCACGCTGCTGCTGTGGGCGATCAGCTTCATGAACCTGATCGATCTGTACTTCCTGTCGAACTGGTTGCCGACCGTGATGCGCGACGCGGGCTATGCGCAGGGCACGGCGGTGATCGTCGGCACGGTGCTGCAGACGGGCGGCGTGATCGGCACGCTGTCGCTCGGCTGGTTCATCGAACGCTACGGCTTCGTGCGCGTGCTGTTCGCCTGCTTCGCGTGCGCGGCCGTGTCGGTGGGGCTGATCGGCTCGGTCGCGCATGCGCTGCCGTGGCTGCTGGTGGTGGTGTTCGCGGGCGGGTTCTGCGTGATCGGCGGGCAGCCGGCCGTGAACGCGCTCGCGGGCCAGTATTACCCGACGTCGCTGCGCTCGACGGGCATCGGCTGGAGCCTCGGCATCGGCCGGATCGGCTCGGTGCTTGGGCCGCTCGTCGGCGGACAACTGATTGCGCTCAACTGGTCGAACGGTGCGCTGTTCCACGCGGCCGCGGTGCCCGTGCTGTGCTCGGCGCTGTTCGTCCTCGGGCTGGCCGGTGTGACGCGGCGCAACGACGCGCAGGCGCCGAACGCCGCGATGAATTGAGGGAGAAAGGAAACGATGACGCTTGACCTGTCGAAACCGGCAACCGCCGGCTACCAGAGCGGTTTCGCGAACGAATTCGCGACCGAGGCACTGCCCGGCGCGCTGCCGCACGGCCGCAACTCGCCGCAGCGCGCGCCGTACGGGCTGTACGCGGAGCAGCTGTCGGGCACGGCGTTCACCGCGCCGCGCGGCCACAACCGCCGCTCGTGGCTGTACCGTATCCGCCCGGCGGCCGTGCACCGGCCGTTCGAGCCGTATGCGGGCCCGCAGCGGCTCGTGTCGGAATTCGCTGATTCGGCCGACGTGCCGCCGACACCGCCGAACCAGCTGCGCTGGGATCCGCTGCCGATGCCGGTCGAGCCGACCGACTTCGTCGACGGGCTCGTGACGATGGCCGGCAACGGCTCGGCCGCTGCGATGAACGGCTGCGCGATCCACCTGTACGCGGCGAACCGCTCGATGCAGGACCGCTTCTTCTACAGCGCGGACGGCGAACTGCTGATCGTGCCGCAGCACGGGCGGCTGTTCATCGCGACCGAATTCGGCCGGGTCGACATCGAGCCGTTCGAGATCGCGGTGATCCCGCGCGGCGTGCGTTTTGCCGTCACGCTGCCGGACGGCGACGCGCGCGGCTATATCTGCGAGAACTTCGGCGCGCAACTGCGCCTGCCGGACCTCGGCCCGATCGGCTCGAACGGTCTCGCGAATCCGCGCGACTTCCTGACGCCGCAAGCCGCGTACGAAGACCGCGAAGGCGCGTTCGAACTGATCGCGAAGCTGAACGGCCGCCTGTGGCGCGCAGACATCGGCCATTCGCCGCTCGACGTCGTCGCGTGGCACGGCAACTACGCGCCGTACAAATACGACCTGCGCCTGTTCAATACGATCGGCTCGATCAGCTACGACCATCCCGATCCGTCGATCTTCCTGGTGTTGCAGTCGCAGAGCGACACGCCGGGCGTCGACACGATCGACTTCGTGATCTTCCCGCCGCGCTGGCTCGCGGCCGAGGATACGTTTCGCCCGCCCTGGTTCCACCGCAACGTCGCGAGCGAATTCATGGGGCTCGTGCACGGCGCTTATGACGCGAAGGCCGAAGGCTTCGTGCCGGGCGGCGCGAGCCTGCACAACTGCATGTCGGGCCACGGGCCCGACGCGGACACGTTCGAGAAGGCGTCCGCGAGCGACACGACGAAGCCGCACAAGGTCGACGCGACGATGGCGTTCATGTTCGAAACCCGCACGCTGATCCGGCCGACGCGCTACGCGCTCGACACCGCGCAGCTGCAGGCCGACTACTTCGAATGCTGGCAAGGCATCAAGAAACATTTCAATCCGGAGCAAAAATGAGCGATACCCAAGACTGGCGCGCGACGCTCGACCCGGCCCGCAAGAGCTGGGTCGAGACGGCGAACGATCCCGCCTGCGATTTCCCGATCCAGAACCTGCCGTTCGGGATCTTCAGCGATGCGAAGCAAGCGTCGCGCCGTGCGGGCGTGGCGCTCGGCGACCAGATCGTCGATCTCGCTGCGCTCGCGCGTGCGGGCCTCGTGACGCTGCCGGCCGGCGCCGACGTGTTCGCCGCGCCGACGCTCAATGCATTCATCGCGCTCGGCCGCGACGCATGGCGCAGCGTGCGCGTGCAGCTGTCCGACCTGTTCTCGCGCGACAACGCACGGCTGCGTGACGATACGGCGCTGCGCGCACAGGTGCTCGTCGCGCAGCGCGACGCGACGCTGCATCTGCCGGTCGAGATTCCCGGCTACACCGATTTCTATTCGTCGAAGGAGCACGCGACCAACGTCGGCTCGATGTTCCGTGATCCGAAGAATGCGCTGCTGCCGAACTGGTCGGAGATGCCGATCGGCTACAACGGCCGCGCGTCGTCGGTGGTCGTGAGCGGCACGCCGGTGCGGCGCCCGAACGGGCAACTGAAGCTGCCCGACCAGGAGCGCCCGGTGTTCGGTGCCTGCCGCAAGCTCGACATCGAACTGGAGACGGGTTTCATCGTCGGGAAGGGCAACGCGCTTGGCGAGCCGATCGCGTGCGAGGACGCGGAAGCGCATATCTTCGGCATGGTGCTGCTGAACGACTGGAGCGCGCGCGACATCCAGCAGTGGGAATACGTGCCGCTCGGGCCGTTCAATTCGAAGGGCTTCGCGACGACGATCTCGCCGTGGATCGTCACGCTCGACGCGCTCGAACCGTTCCGCGTCGCGCAGCCGGAGCAGTCGCCGCAGCCGCTCGCGTATCTGCAGCACGCGGGCAAGCATGCGTTCGACATCGCGCTGGAAGTGACGCTACGTGAGGAAGGGGCGGCCGAAGCCACGTCGATCAGCCGCACGAACTTCAAGCACATGTACTGGACGATGGCGCAGCAGCTCGCGCATCACACGGTCGCGGGCTGCAACACGCGCGTGGGCGATCTGATGGGTTCGGGCACGATCAGCGGGCCGACGAAGGATTCGTTCGGCAGCCTGCTCGAACTGACGTGGAACGGCAAGGAGCCGGTCGCGCTGAACGGTGGCGGCAGCCGCGCGTTCATCGAGGACGGCGACGAGCTCACGCTCGCCGGATGGTGCCAGGGCGACGGTTATCGGGTCGGCTTCGGCGCGTGCGTCGGCAAGATCCTGCCGGCGTTGAAGGCGTAACGCGCAACGTGGCGCACACGTGAGCATGACGGCCCGCATTGCGCGGGCCGTCGTCGTTTTCGCAGTGTGACCGGTGTATCGGTGGACGGGCGGCGCGTGTTCGTGCCGTCGTCGTTTGGGCGGCGCGCAGCGGAGTGCTCGCGCCCCGGTGTCAGACCGCGCGTTGCGGCGCGACGCGGCGCTCCCACAGCGCGGCCGCGACGAACGCCGCGACACAGACGACCAGCACGCCGACCAGCGCGTGGCTGCCCAGTTGTTCCATCAACGCGCCGGCGACCAGCGGGCCGCCGAAGCTCGCGGCGCTCCACGACGCCGACACGAGCGAGCTCGCGGTGACGAGCGCCGCGCCGCGAAAGCGTTCACCGCACGCGACGAGCGACAGCGTGTAGATGCTGCCGGCCGCCGCGCCGAGCACGAACAGCAACGGCCAGCACAGCCACGGATTGGCGATCACGAACGGCAGCAGCGGCAGGCCGGCGAGCACGATCCAGCCTGCGCCGAGGTGCACGCGTTCGCGGCCGAGCTTGTCCGCGAGCCAGCCGATCGGGAACTGCATCGCGGTATCGCCGAACAGCATGATCGACGCGAGCAGCACGGCGGTGGCGCTCGCGACGCCGTGATCCATCGCGTAGAGCGGCAGCAGCGACAGCGCGAGCGTGTCGAACAGCGCGAAGAAGCCGGTGCCGATGATCAGCGCGGGCATGCGCGGCAGGATGTCGAGCCAGCGGCCGTGCGCTTCGTGATGCGCGTCGTCGCCGGCGAGCGGCGCGCGCCGGATCGTCGCAAGCGTCGGCAGCGCGAGCAGGAACAGCGCGCCGCACAGCGCGAAGCGGATGCTCGTCGCCCCGGCGATCTGGCTCACGAGCACGGGGCCCGCCATCTGGAACAGCGTGAAATTGGTCGCGTAGATCGCGACGACGCGGCCGCGCGTCGAATCGTCGGCGAGCTGGTTGACCCACGCCTCGCCGATCGTGAACAGCAGCATCAGCGCGGCACCGCACAGCACGCGCAGCGCGCCCCACAGGATCAGGTTCGACGTGAACTGCATCAGCGCGGTGGCCGCCGCGAGCAGCACGACCGACACGACAATCGCGCGGCGCGAGCCGATGTGCCGCGCGAGCGCGGTGACGAACGGGACGATCGCGAGGCCGCCGAGGGCCTGCGCGGCCGTCAGCATGCCGACGACGTTGGTGCCGTGTCCGGCTTCGGTCAGCGCGAGTGCGGTGAGCGGCAGCGTGGCGCCGGTGCCGAGACCGACGACCGCGACGCTCAGAATGAGTGCGAGGAAATCGCGATTAAGAATGGCTTTCATCGGCGGGGATGCTACACCGCGGACCTTGAAAGGTCCATGAAGGCCATCAGGTATAGGGCCTGTTCCCGCTAATAACGGGCTTGCGAACGTGCCTTGCCGGTCGTAACGCAAAAGGAGGAGCGCCGTTTGGCCGAGCCAAACAAGCGACGATCGCCGCCGCAATACGGCCGGCAAGGCACGTTCCCCTGTTTGGAAAAATCACTCGTGGGGCTGGCCGCCAGAAGGGCCGATCGCGGCGTCATGCTCCTCACGAATACGTCGAGTATTCGCTTCGTCGCAATCCTTGCGCTCGGCCCTTCTGGCGGCCAGCGCAAGCCCGTTATTAGCGGGAACAGGCCCTATAGGAGTTGTGCTCGCAACGATTTCAGCAGGGTTGCTTCAGACGTACTCGGTCGGCACGGCCACCGGTCGACGTTCGAGCGACGCCGACCACAGCGTGAGCGCGAGCGCCGCGACGGCCATCGCGACGCCGACCCACGGCAGGTTCACGAGCGACACGCCGGAGCCGATCGCCATCCCGCCGAGCCAAGCGCCCGTCGCGTTGCCGAGGTTGAACGCGCCCTGGTTCAGCGTCGACGCGAGGTTCGGCGCGTCGCTGGCGCGGTCGACGATCAGGATCTGCAGCGGCGGCACGATCGCGAACGCGAGGATGCCCCACACGAAGATCGTCGCGAGCGCGGCGAACGGCAGGTGCATCGTGCCCGCGAACAGCGCGAGGACCACGCCGATCAGCGCGAGCGTTGCGATCAGCGACGGCATCCGGCGCCAGTCGGCGAGCTTGCCGCCGAGCGTGCCGCCGACCGTCAGCCCGAGGCCGAACAGCAGCAGCACGTAGGTGACCTGGCGCGGCGAGAAGCCCGTCACGTCCTCGAGGATCGGCGTGATGTACGTGAACACGCTGAACAGGCTGGCCGAGGCGAGCACGCTGATGCCGAGCACCATCAGCACCTGCGGATGTTTCAGCACGCTGAATTCGCGCGTGATGCTGGTGTCGGGCATCGCGAGATTCTTGGGCAGGCAGACGGCGAGCGCGGCGGCCGCGGCGATGCCGATGCCGGTGACGGCCCAGAACGTCGCGCGCCAGCCGTATGCCTGGCCGAGCGCGGTGCCGAGCGGCACGCCGAGCACGTTCGCGAGGGTCAAGCCGATGAACATCAGTGCGATCGCCTGCGCGCGACGGTTCGGCGCGACGAGGTTGCTCGCGACCACCGAGCCGATCCCGAAGAACGCGCCGTGGCAGAACGCCGTGACGACGCGCGCGGCCATCAGCACCGCATAGCCCGGTGCGATCGCGCAGAACAGGTTGCCCGCGATGAACAGGCCGATCAGGCCCATCAGCGCGCGCTTGCGCGGCATCTTCGCGGTGACGATCGCGAGGATCGGCGCACCAATCGTCACGCCGAGCGCATAGCCCGACACGAGCATGCCGGCGGCCGGGATCGACACGCCAAGATCGCGCGCGACATTGGGCAGCAGCCCCATGATCACGAACTCGGTGGTACCGATTCCAAATGCGGCGACGGCGAGGGCGAAAAGAGGTAAGGGCATCGCGGTGGGCTCGGGAAAAGCCGCCGCTCGGGCGGGCGCAGGATGCGCGGGACGGGCGGGCGGTAAGGCGAACGACAGCCGCGATTCTACTTCAGTGAAAACCCCTATGCTTGGGGCCAAAACGGTTGTTGCCGGCGTGCGACGGGAATGCCCGCGTGGCGCTCACAGTGTGGGATTCGGCGGGCTTTGCGGCGGTGAAATTGCGGGGGCCGGAACGATGACGGCGGGGGGCTCGTCAGGCGATGCGTTCGGGGGACCCGCCAACGCTCGTGGTCGAAGCGCTTGCCGAGCCGGCCCCGGTTTCCATGGCCGCGTCCGCCGCGTCGGCGGGGGACGAAGGCGAGCCGGCGGTATTGATCGCGGCCGGATCGTCCCAGCCGTTTTCGAACAGGCACGCTTCGATCGGCATCCGCGCGGCCCAACGTTCCTGCTCGAGCATCGGCTTCGCATAGAACGCGTCGACGTGCCCGACACACAGCACCGCGATCGGCTTCGCGCCGTCGGGCATCCGCAGCAGCGCGCGCAGCGCATCGACGTCGAACAGCGATACCCAGCCCATCCCGAGCCCTTCGGCGCGGGCCGCGAGCCACATGTTCTGGATCGCGCACGCCGCGGACGCGAGATCCATCTCCGGCAGCGTGCGACGCCCGAACACGTGGCGCTCGCGGCCGTCGGCGAGCGCGACGACCAGCAGTTCGCCGCATTCGCGCACGCCTTCGACCTTCAGCCGCATGAATTCGTCCTGGCGCTCGCCGAGCGCGTCGGCGGTCGCACGGCGCTCGGCCTCGACCAGCGCGTGGATCGCGGTGCGCAGCGCCGGATCGGTGATGCGGATGAAGCGCCACGGCTGCATGAAGCCGACGCTCGGTGCGTGATGCGCCGCGCGCAGCAGGCGCGCGAGCACGGCGGGATCGACGGGCGCCGGCGTGAAGTGGCGCATGTCGCGCCGTTCGAAAATGGCGCGGTAGACGGCGGCGAGGTCGGAATCGTCGAAACGCATGGACGGGTGGGGGCGGGATAACGTCGGCGCAACGATAGCAGACGGCACACGCGCCGCGTTACATCATTTGAAACAAAGCGCGAAATTGTTGATGCAAAAGGTCGTGTTTTCAGCGGCGATCAAAAGCAAACGATTGCGGTATCGCTTGCAGCCATGAAATGAGCCGGTTTCGTCGATTTCTCAGCGATTCGCGGTTACGACGTTCTGCGGCGTGCCGGCATGCCACGCCTCGATGTTCAACAGCGTGGTGTGCGCGATCTCGGCGAGCGCCTCGCGCGTGAAGAATGCCTGGTGCGACGTGACGATCACGTTCGGGAACGTCAGCAGCCGCGCGAGCACGTCGTCCTGCAGCGGCAGGTCGGAGTGATCCTCGAAGAAGAGCCCGCTTTCCTCTTCGTACACGTCGAGCCCGAGATGGCCGAGCTGGCCGCTCTTGAGCGCGTCGACCAGCGCCTGCGCATCGACGAGGCCGCCGCGCCCGGTATTGATCAGCATCGCGCCGTGCTTCATCCGCGCGAGCGTCCGTTCGTTGATCAGATGGTGCGTCGCCGGCAGCAGCGGGCAGTGCAGGCTGACGATGTCGGCGTGGTGCAGCAATTCGTCGAGCGCGACATAGCGCGCGCCGAACGCGATCAGCTCGTCGTTGTACGGCGGCACCGAGTGCGCGAGCACATGCATTCCGAAGCCCATCATGATCTTCGCGAACACGCTGCCGATGATGCCGGTGCCGATCATGCCGACGGTCTTGCCGTGCAGGTCGAAGCCGAGCAGGCCGTTCAGCGAGAAGTCGCCCTCGCGGGTGCGCGCGACGGCGCGCGGCAGGCGGCGGTTGAGGGCGAGGATCAGCGCGACCGCGTGCTCGGCAACCGCGTGCGGTGAATAGGCGGGCACGCGCACGACCGTGATGCCTAGCCGCTCGGCGGCGGCCAGGTCGACGTGGTTGAAGCCCGCCGAGCGCAGCGCGATCAGGCGCGTGCCGCCGTCCGCCAGCCGTTCGAGGACGGCCGCGTCGACGGTGTCGTTGACGAACGGGCAGACGACGTCATAGCCATGCGCGAGGATCGCGGTTTCCGCGTCGAGGTGCGACGGCTGGAAGTGCAGCCGATAGCCGAACCGCCGGTTGGCGGCAGCAAACGAATCGTCGTCGTACTGCCGGCTGCTGAACAGGATCACGCGCACGCTGCACCTCCGAAGGCTGACGCGCGCAGTTTACTGCAGCCCCGTGACGATGTCGGAGCGGTCGGGCCCGCGCGACGGCCGCAGGAAGCCGTAATCGGTGCGTTCGCGGGCGGGCTGCGCGCTGAAGTGATCGAGCGCGTGCTCGACGAAGCTGCGCGTGCGGGCCGGCACGTACTGGCGGTTCGGATAGACGAGCGACAACTGCGTGTCGGGATCGTCGATCCGGTAGCCGGCCATGAGCCGCACGAGCGCGCCGCTGGCGAGCGCGCTGGCGACGCACGGCTCGGGCAGCACCGCGATGCCCGCACCGGCCACGGCGGCCGCGTGGACGAGCGCGAGCTGGTTGACCGTGCAGGTCGGGCGCACCGTGACGGAATGCGCGACGCCGTCGTGGCCGACCAGTTGCCACGCGGGCGCATGCTGGTGCGGTGCGAGCGTGACCCAGTCGTGGCCCGGCAGGTCGTCGGGCAGGCGCGGCTCGCCGCGTCGCTCGAGATAGGCCGGTGCCGCTACCGCAACGAACGGGTTCGGTGAAAGGGCATGGCCGACCAGCGTCGGGTTGCCGTCGAACCGGTTGCCCGTGACGATGCCGACGTCGTACCCGGAATCGAGCACGTCGAGCGGCCCCTCGGCGACGGTCAGCTGCACGCGCAACTCGGGGTAGCGGCGCCGGAAGCTGCTGACGAGCGGCGTCAGCGCAAGCGGCGACAGCAGGCCCGACGCGACGACGCGCAGCGTGCCGGCCGGTTCGCGCACGGCATGCGCGACGGACGATTCGAGGTGATCGAATTCCTCGAGCAGCGCCCGGCACCCGTCGAGGTAGCGCACGCCGGCCTCGGTGAGCGACAGGTTCCGCGTGGTGCGGTGGATCAGCCGGGTGTTCAGGTGGCCCTCGAGCATCGCGATCGAACGCGTGACGAGTGCATTGGACACGCCGAGATGGTGCGCCGCGCGCCGGAAGCTCTGTTGCTCGGCGACGCAGACGAATACACGCATGGTCTGAATCTGGTTCATGGCTTGCGTATTTCTGGCCCGGTTGATTGATTATGGTTGTGGCTTTACGCCGCGCGACCTCGAAAGCGCATCGCGCGGCCCTCAGTTTTTCGTCGTATCGAAAAATCGTTTTCTTCGATTCCGCTGACGATTGTTCAATACAGAGCGATATCCGTCAACCTGAGAAAAGCGGCGGGTTGCGGAAAATCGAAATCGGGAGTAACGCGTTAAACGTAGTGCTGTCAGGCATGCCTGCCGTTCAAAGGTGGAACGATATTGGATAGGTATCTTTTGTGCGAATAATGTCTATTTAATTCAATGGGTTGTTGGCTATTTGTGTGGTTTTTTTCAGGTATTGCCAGGAAGCGCGCCCCATTTCATGCCGCAATAATGGGTGTTTTGGGTTGTGCGAGAGTTTTGCGTATCGGATTCTGGGTGATGATTTTCATCACGGATCGGGTCTATTTCAATCGATACGGAAGTCGCGCTGAAGCGTCGATGCCGACGGAGCGCGATGTTATTGACGGAGAAAATCGTGCGCTTGACGCACGAGTGGAACCGTTTCACACCCTGGCCGGCAATCCGTTTTCAATCCGGATGACCGGCGTGCGACCCGCGCACGGCCGGCTGGCCCGGTTCGGCGACCGGGCCACCGTCGCGCTGTCCGGCCGCGCGTGCCTCTTGCGCGAGGCGGCGGAACGCGGAATGATCGATCAGTTCGCCATGCAGCGCGGCGGGCGCCCGTGCACTTCCTTTCCTCACCTTTTACCAGCCATGTCCATCGATTACTCGCCGATTCCCTGTCCCGTCGTCGTGCCGCTCGACGCGATCCTGCCCGAAGAACCGCTGCTGATGATGGGGGCCGGCCCGGTCCCGATCCCGGCCGCCGTCGCGAAGGCGAACACGGTCGTGATCAACCACCTCGGCGCGACGATGGCGAAGATCATCGAGCAGGTGAAGGAGATGGCGCGCTACGTGTTCCAGACCCGCACGAAGTGGGTGCTCGGCGTCGCGGGCCCCGGTTCGGCCGCGATGGAAATGGCGATCTCGAACCTCGCGTGGCGCGGCACGCGCGTGCTGTCGATCCGCAACGGTTTCTTCAGCGCGCGGATGGCCGAGATGGCCACGCGCGTCGGCGCCGACGTCGCGACGCTCGAAGTGGCCGACCGCGCGGTCGCCAGCCTCGACGAGATCGCGGACGCCATCGCGCGCGAGCGGCCCGAGATCGTCACGATCGTGCAGGGCGAGACGTCGAACACCGTGTGGAACCGCGACCTGCGCGACATCGCGGCGCTCGCGAAGGCGGCCGGCGCGCTGGTCGTGGTCGACGCGGTGTGCACGCTGTCGACGATGCCGCTCGAGATGGACGCGTGGGGCATCGACGCGGTGATCACCGGCGGCCAGAAGGGGCTGTCGTCGATCCCGGGCGTGTCGCTGATCGCGTTCTCCGACGCCGCATGGGACCGCATGAAGCAGCGCCCCGAACCGAATGCGCACTGGTGCCTCGACATGGCGCTCGCGGAAAACTTCTGGCACAACGCGGGCTATCACTACACGGCGCCCGTGTCCGGCGTGCTCGCGCTGCACGAAGCGCTGCGGCTCGTCTGCGCGGAGACGCTCGAAAGCCGCTTCGCGCGCCACCTGCGCTGCTCGCTCGCGCTGCAGGCGGGCGTCGAGTCGATGGGGCTCAAGCTCTACGCGCCGAAGGACTGCCGGCTCAATTCAGTGGTCGGGATCGAGACGCCGGAAGGGCTCACGCCGGGAATGGTCTGCGGCCATATCTCGAAGCAGTATCAGGTCGAGATCTCGGGCTCGTTCGGCTTGCCGATCGTACGGATCGGGCAGATGGGCGAGCAGTGCCGCGAACACAACCTGTTCCGCACGCTGCATGCGTTCGGCCGCACGATGGTCGACCTGAAGGTGCCGGTCGACCTGCCGGCCGGCGTCGCGGCGCTCGAACAGGAGCTGTCGCGGCGCGGCGCGTAAGCGGGGAAACGACGAAAGGGGCCGCGCTCAGCGGCCCTGCATCGCGCGCCGGTACGTGTTCGGCGTCGTGCCATGTGCGTCGCGAAAGCGATGGCTGAAGTGGCCGGCGTTCGCATAGCCGCAGTCGGCCGCGATCTGCGCGAGCGGCAGCGCCGTCGTGCGCAGCAGCTCGCGTGCCCGCGCGAGGCGCTGTTCGGCCACCCACGCGTGCGGCGCGCGGCCGAACGACAGCCGGAACATCCGCGAGAAGTGGTACTCGGACAGCGCGGCGACGTCGGCGAGTTCGCCGAGCGTCAGCGGTTGCGTCAGGTACGTGTCGATGTAGTCGCGCACGCGGCGGCGCACGGCCGGTGCGAGCCCGCCGCGGAACGACGTGTCGGTGCGGGTCGTGCTCTGTCCGCGCAGCAGCAGGCTCAGCACCTCGTGCGCGGTCTCGTTCACGCGCAGCCGTTCGTCGGCATCGTCCCAGCCGTCCAGCGCGAGCGAGCGCAGCAGCGCGGCGACGCGCGCATCCTCGAAGTAAGTGCGGTCGGCGAGCTTCAGCTCGCGCGGCTCGCGGTCGAGTTCGCGGATCGCGCGCTGCGTGAAGTGTTCGGGCAGGAAATACAGGTGGATGAAGTGCATCTCGCCGCGCACCCACCAGCGCGATTCATGGTCGCCCGGCAGCGCGCACAGCAGGCTCGGCGCGCCGTAGCGCGGCACGCGCTGGCGTTCGGTCCGGTAACCGCCGTCGAGGTAGCACGACAGCGTGTGGTGGCCCGGCTGCTCGTAGACCGTCTCGCTTTCGTCGGTGATCCGCGTCCATTCGGCGATCGCCAGATGGTCGCCGAGCCACGCGAAGCGCTCGAGCGTCGCGTTCGCGTCCGCGAGCGTGCGGCAGACCGACTGCAGGCCGAACGGCAGATCGCCGCCAGCCAGGGCGGCGGGGTGGTCGACGGGGGGCGCGGAAAGGGAGAGGCTCATGATGGGCCGAGTATAAGCGGGCGCGCGGCGCCGCGTGCGGCGGCCCGAAAAAGACCGCAATTCCGGACAATCGGCGCGCGCCGGGCGGCGGCATAGTCGGGATCCGTTTCACCTGCTTTTGGGATCGTTGCCGCCATGAACCTGTCGCTTTATTTCGTCACCGTGCTGATCTGGGGCACCACCTGGATCGCGATCAAATGGCAGCTCGGCGCCGTGCCGCCGCCCGTGTCGATCGCATGGCGCTTCTGGCTCGCGGCCGCCGTGCTGTTCGCGTTGCTGCGCGTGATGCGCCGGCCGGTGCGCCCGCCGCGCGAAGCGTGGCGCTTTCTCCTCGCGCAGGGCTTCGCGCTGTTCTGCCTGAATTTCCTGTGCTTCTACTATGCGGAGCAGGTCGTGCCGAGCGGCCTCGTCGCGGTGATCTTCTCGACCGCGCCGCTGCTGAACTCGATCAACGGCCGGCTGTTCATGGGCCGTCCGCTGCGGCCGTCGGCGATCGCCGGTGCGCTGCTCGGGCTGGCCGGCATCGCGTGCCTGTTCTGGCAGCAGATGGCCGGCCATCTCGACGACCACGCGACGTGGACGGGGCTCGCGATCGCGTTCGCGGGCACGATGTGTTTCTCGATCGGCAACCTGCTGTCGAGCCGGATGCAGTCGATGGGGCTGCACCCGCTCGCGACCAACGGCTGGGCGATGCTGATCGGCGCGGCAATCCTGACCGTCGGCAGCGTGGTGGCCGGGATGCCGTTCACGCTCGACACGAGCCCGCGTTATCTCGGCGCGCTCGTCTACCTGGCCGTGCCAGGCTCGGTGATCGGCTTTACCGCCTATCTGACCCTCGTCGGCCGGATCGGGCCGGAGCGCGCCGCGTACTGCACGGTGCTGTTCCCGATCGTCGCGCTGGCCGTGTCGACGGTGTTCGAGGGCTACCAGTGGTCGCCGCTCGCGGTGGTCGGGCTGCTGCTGGTGGTGGCCGGCAACCTGGTCGCGTTCGACCTGACGCGGCGGTTGTTTCTGCGGACGGCCTGAGAAGTACGGGGCTGCGCGAACGCACGATCGAGGAAAGGGACGAACGGGCAATACGGTTGACACGGTTGACTTGGTTTCGATTCGGGGCTACGCTTGATCATTCCGGTCGTGACGGGAGGTGATGATGATTGCGCGGGCTCATACGCTGGAAGGGACGGCCGTCGTTCTGGACGTCGAGACGGAGGAAGCGCTGCGCAGCGCTGTCGGCGCGGCGACCATGCTCGGCCCGGATCGCGCGCGGGCGCTGCTCAGCCTGTCTGACGAGCAATTGGGACACCTGTTCAAGGTCGGCATCGCGCAGGTCATCGATCTGGCCGGCACGATCACGTTCGGCATCGCTGCGGCCGCGACGCGCGACAGGAAGCCGACCGCCGGGAAGAAGCGGGCGGCGGGCGTCGTCGCCGATCCGGAGCGGCAGGTGCAGGCGGAACGGCGCATGCTGGTCGCCGACGGCAAGCTGCTGCCTGCCGCGCAGACATGGGTCGGCCTCGGCATGACGCGGCAGGCGCTCAGCAAGGCCGTAGCGTCCGGCCGGATCTTCACGGTCGATGTCGGCGCCGCACAGTACTACCCGGCCTTCTACCTGGCGGGGGACATCGATCGCAAGACGTTGGGCAAGGTGACCCAATGTCTGGGCGGTTTGCCGGGATGGAGCAAATGGCAGTTCTTCACGACGCCGAAGGCGTCCCTGGGCAACGTTACGCCGCTCGTCGCGCTGTCGCGCGGGAAGGTGGATGAAGTCGAGCGTGCCGCCACGGCGTTCGCCGAGCGCTAGGTGGTCGGTTTGCTGACGGCGCCGGGGGAACATTTCGTGAGCGCAACGCTGGTGACTCGCGAAGTTGCGCCGACGGCGCTGGTGCGTATCTCGCGATATGCGACCGGCGAGCCTTACTTCGGACAATCGGGCGGCAATCGCTTCGACGATCCGCGCAAGCGGCGGCGGTACGGCACGAGCTATTTCGGCTTCGATCTGCATTGCGCATTCGCCGAGACGGTGCTGCACGACGAAGTCGCCGATCTGGTGCTGGGCGGTTTTCCGCTCGTGACGACCGAACTCGATCGCTACGTCCTTTCATTTGACGGCGCGCCGCTGACCGTCGCCGTCCTGCACGGCTTGCCGCTGAAAAATCTCGGTGGTGACGGTGCGTTGTCGACCATCGCACCGTACGACGTTCCGCAATTGTGGTCGCTTACCGTCCACCGGCATCCCCGTCGCGTCGACGGGTTTTTGTATATGTCGCGCCATCTCAGCACGTCGGAAGCGCTCGTGCTGTTCGATCGTGCCAAACCGAAGCTCTCGCTCGGGCGCGCCGTTCCATTCAGGCGTCATCCCGATGCGGTCCGCGTATTGCGGGACTTCAACGTACTTCTGCGTTGACACCGCGTGGCGCGGGCGGCAACGCGCCTCCCGCTTCTCATGCCGCCGCGCCGCTTCCCTCGACCCGTGCCTGCCGCTGGTACAGCACCATCGACAGCGCGACGCCCGCGGCAGCCGCCACCGCCGCGAACAGGAACACCTGCGGATAGCCGAACGCGCCCGCGACATAGCCGGCGAGCGGGCCCGTGATGCCGAGCGACAAGTCGAGGAACACCGAGTACGCGGACAGCGCCGCGCCGCGGCTCGCGGGCGGCACGAGCGCGACGGCCTCGACGCCGAGCGCCGGGAAGATCAGCGCGAAGCCGAAGCCGGTCAGCGCGGCGCCGACGAGGGCGATGTGCGGCACCGGCGCGAGCCACAGCAGCAGCAGGCCCGAACATTCGAATGCAAACGACACGATCGCGACGCGGAAGCCGCCGTAGGTCTTGATCGTGTTCGCGAACAGCAGGCGCGCGCCGATGAACAGCGTGCCGAACACGGTCAGCGACAGGGCGGCGTTCGGCCAGTGGCGCGCCGCGTAGTACAGCGTGACGAAGGTCGCGATCGAGCCGAAGCCGGCCGAGCCGAGCGCGAGGCCGAGGCCGTGCGGCAGTACCCGCGTAAACACGCTCGCATACGACATCCGTTCGCCGTGCACGAGCGGCACCGAAGCGATCAGGCGCGCGAGGTAGAAGCCGATCGCGGCCAGCGCGATCACGAGCACGCCGATCAGCGCCGGATTCAGCGTATTCGCGATCGCGACGCCGACCGGCGCGCCGAGCGCGAGCGCGCCGTAGGTCGCGATGCCGTTCCACGAGATCACCTTCGCGTTGTGCGTGACGCCGACCCGGCCGATGCCCCACAGGATCGCGCCGGTGCCGCACAGGCTCTCGCCGACGCCGAGTACGAGCCGGCTCGCGACCAGCAGCACGAGGCTCGCGACCGGCCAGTGCGCGAGCAGCAGCGCGACGAGCAGCAGCACGCCCGACACGCCGCAACCGACCAGCCCGCGCAACACCGTCTGCTTCGGGCCGAGCGTATCGGCCAGGCGCCCGGCCAGCGGCCGCGACGCGAGCGTCGCGAAATACTGGACGCTGATCGCGCCGCCCGCGACGATCGCGGAAAAGCCGAGGTCGTCATGGACGAAGCCCGGCAGCACCGCGAGCGGCAGGCCGATAGTCAGGTAGCAGATGAACGTGAAGCAGACGACGGACACGATTTGCAGCGTGACCGCGAACCCGCTGCGCGGCGGTGTGGCGGAATCGGTTGACATGGGGTCGGAACGAATGAACGAAACGGGCAGAGGACGGCGAAAAAGGGAATCGGGATTTTCCCATGGAACCGGTTTTCACGCAGGTACCATTTAGTTAATCGCGACCTGATTTCGAGGATCCCGGGCGGTCGCGGGGAAGCAGGGAAGGGGCTGGGAGCACCGTGTGGAAAGGCCGTCGGGCCGGCCCGGCGCTCATATCGCGGCAGTTATATGGGCCCCATGCGTGATGGGCTATGGGTTGCGAAATTTGATGGTGATAGCGTGCAAACTGTCAGAAAAACGTCGGTCGAGCGCACAGCGCGGGCCGCCTTGCCCCCCATTTGAAGAACCATCGAGACATGAGTGAGCCGATCCGCTTCTACCATCGTCACGCGATCCGCGAAGTCAGCGGCGCGGACGTTACCCGCACCGTGCTGCAATACCTGCGCGAGGACGCGCATTGCACCGGCACCAAGGAAGGCTGCGCGGAAGGCGACTGCGGCGCGTGCACGGTCGTCGTCGGCGAGCTGACCGACGCCGGCGCGGTCGAGTTCAAGGCCGTCAACGCATGCATCCAGTTCCTGCCGACGCTGGACGGCAAGGCGCTGCTGACGGTCGAGGACCTGCGTCAGCCGGACGGTGCGCTGCATCCGGTGCAGCAGGCGATGGTCGACTGCCATGGTTCGCAATGCGGGTTCTGCACGCCCGGCTTCGTGATGTCGATGTGGGCGCTGTACGAGAAGCACGGCCACGAAGGCTGCGGCCGTGCCGGCACGTGCGCGAAGGCGAAGGACGTGCCGACGCGCACCGAGATCGCCGATGCGCTGACGGGCAACCTGTGCCGCTGCACCGGCTATCGCCCGATCGTCGATGCGGCCGTGCAGATGTTCGACGCGGCCGGCGAAGGTGCACCGGCACCGTCGGCGCCGGTCGACACCGCCGCGCTGGCCCGTACGCTCGCGTCGCTCAAGCGCGACGATACGTTCGACTACACGACGATCAACGGCGCGCGCTTCGCGGCGCCGCGCACGCTCGACGCGCTGGCCGCGCTGAAGGCCGAGCGGCCCGACGCGCGCATTCTCGCGGGCAGCACCGACATCGGCCTGTGGGTCACCAAGCAGATGCGCCGGCTCGACGACCTGATCTACGTCGGCCAGATCGCCGAACTGCAGAACATCGTGCACGGCGACGACTGGATCGAAATCGGTGCTGGCGTGACGGTCGAGAAAGGGTATGCGGCGCTGGCCGGCCCGTATCCGGAACTGACCGAGATGTGGAAGCGCTTCGCGTCGCTGCCGATCCGCAACGCGGGCACGATCGGCGGCAACGTCGCGAACGGCTCGCCGATCGGCGATTCGATGCCGGGCCTGATCGCGCTCGGCGCGCGCGTGGTGCTGCGCGGCGGCGACACGGTGCGCGAGCTGCCGCTCGAGGCGCTGTACACGGGCTATCAGCAGAAGGACATGGCGCCGCACGAATTCGTCGTCGGCCTGAAGGTGCCGACCCGCACCGGCGCACGCGAGAAGCTGCAGTTCCGCACGTACAAGCTGTCGAAGCGGTTCGACTCCGACATCTCGGCCGTGTGCGCGGCGTTCGCGTTCATTGCGGACGGCGACACGATCCGCGAGCCGCGCATCGCGTTCGGCGGGATGGCCGCGACGCCGAAGCGCGCGACCCAGACGGAAGCCGTGCTCGACGGCGCGCAGTGGCACGAAGCCACCGCGCAGGCCGCGATGCAGGCGCTCGAGCGCGACTACCAGCCGCTGTCCGACATGCGCGCGACGAGTACGTACCGCCTCGATACCGCGAAGAACCTGATGTATCGCTTCTGGCTGGAGACGCGCCCGCACGACCCGCTGCCGCCGCAAGCCCTGAATGTGCGTGAAGTGGCCGCCGAACTCGGCACCGACGCGGCGCGCGTCTGAAGACGGAGAACACCGAACATGAACCAGCAAGCAGAACCGTTCCTGAGCACCCTCGACCCGCAAGCCGACGCCGCGCAGGTCCACGTATCGCGCGCGCACGAATCGGCGCACCTGCACGTCAGCGGGCGTGCCACCTACACCGACGACATCCCGGTCGTCGCGGGCACGCTGCACGCGGCGCTCGGCCTGTCGGCGAAGCCGCACGCGAAGATCGTGTCGATGAACTTCGATGCGGTGCGCGCGACGCCGGGCGTGGTCGCCGTGTTCACGGCCGACGACATCCCGGGCGTCAACGATTGCGGCCCGATCATCCACGACGACCCGGTGCTCGCGAAGGGCATCGTGCAGTTCGTCGGCCAGCCGATGTTCATCGTCGTCGCGACGTCGCATGAAACCGCGCGGCTCGCTGCGCGCCGCGCCCAGGTCGACTACGAGGAGCTGCCGGCGATCCTCACCGCGCAGGAAGCGCGCGCGGCCGAAACCTACGTGATCCCGCCGCTGAAGCTCGCACGCGGCGACGCGGCCGCGCGGCTCGCCGTCGCGCCGCACCGCGAGTCGGGCGAAATGCTGCTCGGCGGCCAGGAGCAGTTCTACCTCGAAGGGCAGATCGCGTACGCCGTGCCGAAGGACGACGACGGGATGCACGTGTACTGCTCGACGCAGCACCCGAGCGAGATGCAGCATCTCGTCGCGCACGTACTCGGCGTCGCGTCGCACAACGTGCTCGTCGAATGCCGCCGCATGGGCGGCGGGTTCGGCGGCAAGGAATCGCAGTCGGGCCTGTTCGCGTGCTGTGCGGCGCTCGCCGCGTGGAAGCTGCTGTGCCCGGTGAAGCTGCGTCCGGACCGTGACGACGACATGATGATCACCGGCAAGCGGCACGACTTCCATTACCGCTTCGACGTCGGCTACGACGACGATGGCCGCATCGACGGCGTCGCGCTCGACATGACGTCGCGCTGCGGTTTCTCGGCCGACCTGTCGGGCCCGGTGATGACGCGCGCGGTGTGCCACTTCGACAACGCGTACTGGCTGGGCGACGTGAACATCGCCGGCTACTGCGGCAAGACCAACACGCAGTCGAACACCGCGTTCCGCGGATTCGGCGGCCCGCAGGGGGCGTTCGCGATCGAGTACATCCTCGACGACGTCGCGCGCGCGCTCGATCGCGATCCGCTCGACGTCCGCTATGCGAACCTGTACGGCAAGACCGAACGCAACGTCACGCCGTACGGGCAGACGGTCGAGGACAACGTGCTGCAGGAGCTGCTCGGCGAACTCGAAGCGACGAGCGACTACCGTGCGCGGCGTGCGGGCGTGCGCGAATTCAACGCTCGCAACACGGTGCTGAAGAAGGGCATCGCGATCACGCCGGTGAAGTTCGGCATTGCGTTCAACGTCACGCACTTCAACCAGGCCGGCGCGCTGGTGCACATCTACACCGACGGCTCGGTGCTCGTGAACCACGGCGGCACGGAGATGGGGCAGGGGCTCAACACGAAGGTCGCGCAGGTCGTCGCGCACGAGCTCGGCATCCGCTTCGGCCGGATCCGCGTGACGGCGACCGACACCAGCAAGGTTGCGAACACCTCCGCGACCGCTGCGTCGACGGGCTCGGACCTGAACGGCAAGGCCGCGCAGGATGCGGCGCGCCAGTTGCGCGAGCGGCTCGCGGTGTTCGCGGCGAAGCAGTTCGGCGACGGCAAGGTCGATGCGGCCGACGTGAAGTTCGCCAACGACTTCGTGTGGGTGGGCGGCAACGGCGTGCCGTTCGGCGAAGTGATCGCGAAGGCGTACCTCGCGCGCGTGCAGCTGTGGTCCGACGGTTTCTACGCGACGCCGAAGCTGTACTGGGATCAGTCGAAGCTGCAGGGCCGGCCGTTCTACTACTACTCGTACGGCGCGGCCGTGTCGGAAGTCGTGATCGACACGCTGACGGGCGAGATGCGCACGCTGCGCGTCGATGCGCTGCACGACGTGGGGGCGTCGCTGAACCCGGCGCTCGACATCGGCCAGGTCGAAGGCGCGTTCATCCAGGGGATGGGCTGGCTCACGACCGAGGAGCTGTGGTGGAACAAGGGCGGCAAGCTGATGACGCATGCGCCGTCCACGTACAAGATCCCGACGGTGAACGACACGCCGCCGGAATTCAACGTGAAGCTGTTCAAGAACCGCAACGTCGAGGACAGCATCCACCGGTCGAAGGCCGTCGGCGAGCCGCCGCTGCTGCTGCCGTTCTCGGTGTTCTTCGCGGTGCGCGATGCGGTGGCCGCGGTCGGCGATTACAAGGTGAACCCGCCGCTCGATGCGCCGGCGACCGGCGAGTCGATCCTGCGTGCGGTCAGCGCGGTGCGTGCGGCACGCGCCGGTCAGGCAGGCTGAGATGAAACGCCTCCCACGCTCACTTCGTTCACTGTCCCCCGAGGGGGTGGTCAGCCTCCTTGGTGCGGCCCGGCGGAGGCCGACATGAACGGCCCCGCCCGCTCGCTCCGCACCGCGTCGACTCCGGCGTTCGCGCCGGGCACCGGCCAGCGCAACCGCGCGACCGGCACGCCCGCGCCGATGCACATCGTGCTGTTCGGCGCCGGGCACGTCGGTCACGCGCTCGTCACGCTGCTCGGCGCGCTGCCGTGCGTCGTGCAGTGGGTCGACACGCGCGACGAGCTGTTCCCGGACGAATGTCCGCCGAACGTGCAGCCGGAGCCGACCGACACGCCGGAGGCGGTCGTCGACGCCGCGCCGCCCGGCGCGTACTTCCTCGTGATGACGCACAACCACGCGCTCGACTTCTCGCTCGCCGCGCAGATCATGCGGCGGCGCGACTACGCGTACTTCGGGATGATCGGTTCGCGCACCAAGCGCGTGAAGTTCGAGCGCCGGCTTGCCGCGCGCGGCGTCGATCCGGCGCGGCTCGTGGAGATGGTGTGCCCGATCGGTGTCGCGGGCATCGTCGACAAGGCGCCGGGCGCGATCGCGGTGGCCGTGTGCGCGGAGCTGCTGCAGGCGCGCTCGGGCATGCCGGTGGCCGACGCGAAGGCCGCCGCTTCGGGGCGTGTGCGCGACGACGTGTCCTGCGCGCGGTAGCGCCGCGCGGCCAGCGCGGGGCCGCGCGATTTTGCATACACTGCACGACGACGCGCGGCATCCGGCCGCGCCTTACCGTGCACGTGCCATGTCCGATCATCAGGTTTATCTCGACGCGCTCGATGCGAGCCTCGTCGCCATCGAGCGCTGGCTGTCCGGCGTCGATGCCGCGCCCGAGGCGCTCGATGCGCTGCTCGCCGCGTTTTCCGCCGAATTCACGATGATCCTGACCGACGGCCGCGTCGTCGATCACGACGGTACGCGCGCGCTGTTCGAAAAGCTCGCCGGCGCGAAACCGGGGCTGCGCATTACGCTGTCGGACACCCGCGTGCTCGCGGCCGATGCGTCGCATGCGACCGTGACCTATCTCGAAGCGCAGCACGCAGCATCGGGCGAGCTGCCCGCGCGCCGTTCAACCGCCGTGTTCGAGCGCGACGCGGCGGGTGTCGTGCGCTGGACCCATCTGCAGGAAACCTTCTGCACGGCCTGAACTCGAGCGGCCGCGCCGCGCTTTGTGCCGCGGCTCAGCGCTTGCGGCTGCGGGGAACCGTCAGCTCGTCGGACACGCTCTGCATCAGCGCGCACAGCCACGCGATGTCGGTCGGGCGGTCGGGCTGCGGATGCGTGAGCAGGTAGCTCTTGATGCGCGGGAACGGCACGGGCGGCGTGACGACCACGAGCGGCAGCAACTGCGCATAGTGCGTCGCGAAGCGGCGCGTCGTCGTGAAGATCAGGTCCGACTGCAGCAGCACCTGCGGCACGATGCCGAAGTAGGGCAGCGTCGTCACGATGCGCCGCGTGAGGCGCGCGCGTGTCAGGCCGATCTCGATCGCGTTGCGCTTGTCGCCGGTGTAGGGCGTCGGCGCGACGTGCGCGGCCGATGCGTACGCTTCACGCGTGAGCGGCACGCGTGCGAGCGGGTGCGCATCGCGCATCAGGCACACGATCGTGTCGGAGAACAGGTCCTGGCGCGCGAACTGCGGGTCGGGCTTCGGCCAGTTGCCGATCACGAGATCGAGCGCGCCCGATTCGAGCGCGCCCGCGTGGTCGAGCGCGGGATTCAGCGAATCGATTTCCAGATGGGCATGCGGCGCCGCGTCGCGAAAGCGCTCGATCAGCGTCGGCATGAAGAAATCGTTCAGGTAATCGGGTGCGGCGACGCGGAACGTGCGCCGTGCGGACGACGGATCGAAGTCGCCGTGCGGCGTCGCGATGAAGTCGACCTCGCGCAGCGCGCGCTGCGCGGCCTCGAGCAGCGACGCGCCGTATTCGGTCGGCACCATGCCGGATTTGCCGCGCACGAGGATCGGGTCGTTCAGCGTCTCGCGCAGCTTGCGCAGCGCGGTGCTGATCGCCGGCTGGGTCTGGTTCAGCCGCAGCGCGGCCTGCGTGACGCTGCGCTCGAGCAGCAGCGTGCGCAACACGCGCACGAGCCAGATATCGAGCGAGGCGGTACGGTCGTCTTCTTCCATCGTAGGCGGGGATTGCGGGGAAGCGTAACCTTACCGCAGCCGCGCATTGGCGTGCGTGATACCGGCCATCACACACGGCCCTTCGGCAGCGCGCTGATCCGCTTGACCTCGCGCGATTCGAGCCAGTTCGGCGTGCGCGCGCAGTACAGCACCATCGGCAGCGCGTCCTCGCCCCAGAACAGCTGCTGGTTCATCCAGAACGTCGGCACGCCGAACACGCCGAGCGCGATCGCGTCGTCGGTGTTGCGGCGCAACTGCGCGCTCGTCTCCTCGAATTCGATCAGCTCGTCGCCGTGGCCGACGCCGACGCGCTCGCACAGTGCCGCGAAGCCTTCCGGCGTCGACGGGTCGTTGCCGTCGTGCCAGATGAAGCGGAACATTTCCAGCACGGTCGCGATGTCGGCGCGCAGCGCGATCGCGAGGCGCAACACCTTGTCGGAATCGAACGGATGGGCGGGCGGCATCTTGAAGCGGATGCCGAGCTGCTCCGCGCGAAACAGGGCGTGACGGTACGTGAACACGCGCTTGGCGGGCACGTCCGCGCTCGAGCGTTGCCCCCAGTGGCGCTGCAGGTCGGGCAGCGACACCGCGACGGGCTCGAACGGCACGTCCGGCCATTTGTCGAGCTGTTCGAGGAGCAGGTAGGAGAACGGCGACACGAAGTCGTAGAACCAGGCGGGTTGGGCGGTGTCGAGGCCGGTTGTCATGGCGATCTCCAGAAGGTGGGGCGTGCGGCGCCTGGCGGCGGCCTCCATGTTACGCGGCGGCGCGCGCATGCAGCAATGATCGCGGATCGTCCGCTCACGCGGAACCGGGAGTCGCCCGGGGGGGCGTGCCGGCCGGCGGCGCGGCTTCGGCACGTGCCTGCGGCGGGCCGCCGGCGCCCGGCGGGCTGGCCGGCGTGTCCTGATCGTGCGCGGTGAGCCGTTCGCGCACGAAACCGATGTGCTCGCGCAGCACGTAGAACTGCCCGGCATAGGCCAGCGGCATCTTCATCCGGTTCACGGCTTCCTCGATGTCGTCGAGCTCGTCGAGCAACTGCACGCGCTCCTCGGCCGTGTGCTCGCCGAGCGCGCTGCGCTCGAGCGCGATCAGCGCGCCGTACCAGCGGTAGATGCGCGAGCGCACGCGCCAGCCGTACAGCGACGGCACGAGCCGCAGCCCGGGGATCAGCACGACGATCAGCGGCACGACCACGACGAGCAGCCGGTCGACGAGGCTCGCGACCCAGAACGGCAGCCGCCGGTACAGGAAGGTCTTGCCTGATTTGTAGTAGCGCGCGGCGTCGTCGGAGAGCTGGAAGCCACGCGTGACGGGCGACGGGAATTCACCCGCGTGCTGCAGGATCGTCGCGTGGCCGTGCACCTCGC
This sequence comes from Burkholderia sp. HI2500, assembly GCF_002223055.1. NCBI lineage: Bacteria > Pseudomonadati > Pseudomonadota > Betaproteobacteria > Burkholderiales > Burkholderiaceae > Burkholderia > Burkholderia sp. HI2500. Next base: position 350,843 of record NZ_NKFL01000004.1, read on the forward strand.
GCGCGGCCTCGATCAGCAGGTCGGACAACGCGGGGTGCAGCGAGTCGCGCGCGACGAGTTCGATGGTCGGCGCGACCGTGTGGATGTCGGCGGGCGGCAGGTTCCGGCCGAGATCGTAGACCCCCATCGGCAGCGTGATCGCGGTCAGGTACGGAAAGCGCCGCGCGTACGCCTCGGCCTGCGTGAACGAATACACGTGCACGCCCGGCGCGCGGAACAGTTTCGCCATCACCGGGATCTGCGTCGAGTCGCCGGACAGGAACGCCGCGTCGATCTTGCCGTCGAGCAGCGCGGTGGCCGCGTCCTCGCCGGCGGTCGGCAGCAGCTCGGTCGAGCCGCCCGGCACGATGCCGTTCATCTTCAGCAGCGCGAGGCTCAGCTCGCGCGCGCCGCTGCCCTCCGCGCCGAGCGCGAGCCGCTTGCCCTTGAAGTCGGACAGGCGCGCGACGACCGGGCCGCGATACATGATCGCGAGCGGCACGTAGCCGATGCTGCCGAGCGACACGAGGTGTTCGTCGCGCTCCTTCGGGCCGATGCCGCTCTGCACGAAGCCGACGTCGACCGGCGCGTTCGGGTTCGACAGCCGCGCGAGGTTCTGGGCAGACCCTTCGGACGACTGGACGTCGAGCGTGACGCCGTTCTTCGCGAGGATCGTCTTGTATTTCTGCGCGGCGTTCCAGTACGTGCTGCCGGGCGGCCCGGACGAGATCACGAGCGTGGACGGCGGGGCCGGCTGGATCAGCTTGACCGCGAGCCAGACGGCCGCGCCGGCGAGCAGCACGGTCGGGCCGATCGACAGCGCGAGGTCGCGCCACGATACCGCGACGAAGCGGGCGAGGATGCGGCGAGGCGGGCGAGGGCGGGCTGGCTTCATGGGGGCGGCGGATGACGCTGGCGTGACGTATCGGTGACGATCGGACGGTTGTCATGGACGACGCCGATGCTCGCGGCGATGGTACCCGGTTTCACCGGGCGTGCGCGAGTGGGGCGGCCTGGCGCGGCCCCGCGGCGACAGTGGCGGGCGGCCCCGCGTCAAAAGCTTTGCGCTTCCGCGGGCGCTGGATTACATTGTGCGACGCAGCCGCGCCCGATTTGCGCGCGACCCGGCACGCAATGAGACCGGGCGCGTTCGGCCGGCGGCTGTCCGGCCCGGCCGGCCCGCTTTCGCGTGCGCCGGCCGCCAGCCCGTCTCGCCTCTCTCGTATCGCCGTGGAAAACACCGGCTGTCCCGCCCGTTCGCGCGCGGGCCGGCTGTTTTTGGGGGTAATCGGCCGTACTGTGCACGGCCGTTCCGGAGTGATAAGGAGATAGCATGAAGTCGATCGTGTTGAGAGCGTTGGGCGTTGCCGCCGTGGCGGCCTGTCTGTCGGGCAGCGTGTATGCGCAGTCGAGCGATGCCGCGGCAACGGAAGCGCCCGCGGCCGCGACCAGCGCGCCGAAGGCCGCCGCGAAGACCGCGAAGAAGGCGAACCGCAAGCTTGGCTATGCGGTGCGCAAGGCCATTACGAAGGCGGGCGGCATCGACGTGGCGAACATCGTCGTGCGCTCGAAGGGCGGCGCGATCACGCTGGAGGGCACGGTGCCCGACCAGGCCCAGATCGACAAGGCGGAAGAGGCGGCGAAGGGCGTGAGCGGCGTGACGTCGGTGTCGAACAAGCTGACGGTTCAGCAGCAGTAACGCCGGGCGACGGCGCGTGAGCGCCGCATGCGCCCGTTTTCAGGCGGGCCCCGGCATGCCGGGGCCCGTTTGCGCTTGAGAGGCCGCAAGCCGCACGAAGCGGCGGCGGACCGATAACGATATCGAGAGGGCGGCGATGACGAGACTCGGGTGGGGCAGGCGGATGGTTTTCGGCGCGGCGCTGGCCGCGGTCGCGATGCTCGGCGCCTGTAACGGCGACGAGTCGGCCGAGCGCAACCGGTTGCCCGGTTTCGTGTCCGGCAGCGTGCGCACGACGGCCTATGACGGCGCGAGCGACGACCTGCTGACGGCCGGCCTCGGCAAGACGGGCCTCGGCTCGGCGAGCGCCCCCGGCTTTGCGAATGCCGCCCGGCCGACGGGCGCCGAGCTGCGCCGTCTCGCGATCTGGTCGAACTACCGCGCGCTGGTCGACATGAGCGCCAACGGCGGCTACGGCCGCTTCTGGGGGCCGAACGTCGACCTCGACGGCAACGACACGCTCGGCGAAGGCAAGATTCCCGGCACCGAATATCTCGCCTACGCCGACGACGGCAGCGGCAGCAAGAACGTCACGCTGCTCGTGCAGGTGCCCGCCAGCTTCAATCCCGCGCAGCCGTGCATCGTCACCGCGACGTCGTCGGGCTCGCGCGGCGTGTACGGCGCGATTTCCGCGGCCGGCGAATGGGCGCTCAAGCGCGGCTGCGCGGTCGCCTACAACGACAAGGGCGGCGGCAATGGCGCGCACGAGCTGATGTCGGACACCATCACGCTGATCGACGGCACGCTCGCCAACGCGGTGCTGGCCGGCACCGCGAGCCTGTTCACCGCGAACGTCACCAGCGGCGATCTCGCCACGTTCAATTCCCGCTTCCCGAACCGCTATGCGTTCAAGCACGCGCATTCGCAGCAGAATCCCGAGCAGGACTGGGGGCGCGTGACGCTGCAGTCGGTCGAGTTCGCGTACTGGGCGCTCAACGAGCAGTTCGGACCGCTGGTCGACGGCTCGCATCACGGCGTGCGCTATCGCGCGGGTGACATCACGACGATCGCCGCGTCGGTCAGCAACGGCGGCGGCGCGTCGCTCGCGGCGGCCGAACAGGACAACCGCGGCTGGATCACCGCGGTCGTGGTCGGCGAGCCGCAGATCAACGTGCGGGTGGCGCCGAACGCGGTCGTGCGCTCGGGCGGCCAGCCCGTGCCGTCGTTCGGCCGGCCGCTGGCCGACTACGCGACGCTCGCGAACCTGCTGGAGCCGTGCGCGGCCGCGTCGGCGTCGCTTGCCGACGCGCCGTCCCTGAGCGCGCTGCCGGCGGCGACCACGCAGTCGATCCGCACCCAGCGCTGCGCGACGCTCGCCGCGGCCGGGCTCGTGTCGGGCGCCGATACGCAAAGTCAGGCCGCCGACGCGCTCGCGCAGCTCCACGCGGCCGGCTACCTCGCCGATTCCGACCTGCTGCAGGCGCCGATGTGGGATTCGCAGGCGATTCCGGCGATCGCGGTCACGTATGCGAACGCGTACACGCACTCGCGCGTCACCGACAACCTGTGCAATTTCAGCTTCGCGACGACGAACCCGGCGACGGGCGCCGTCGCCGCGCCCGCCACGTCGCCGATGCCGGCCGTGTTCGGCGTCGGCAATGGCGTGCCGCCGACGGCCGGCATCAACCTCGTGTTCAACACGGGCGCGGGCGTCGACCACCGGCTCGCGACGCCCGACGGGAGCTTCGCGGGCGCGCTGTGCCTGCGCCAGCTCTGGACGAACGGGATGCTCGGGATGCCCGCGAACGTCGACGCGGTGCGCGTGAACGCGAACCTGCAGGGCAAGCCGGCGATCATCGTGCAGGGCCGCAGCGACGCGCTCGTGCCCGTGAACCACGCGTCGCGCGCGTACGTCGCGCAGAACGGCATCAGCGAAGGCGGGCGCAGCCAGCTCGTGTTCTACGAGGTGACGAACGGCCAGCACTTCGACGCGTTCCTGCCGGTGCCGGGCTTCGACACGCGCTTCGTGCCGGTTCATTACTACAACCTGCAGGCGCTGAACCTGATGTGGAAGCACCTGAAGAGCGGCGCGCCGTTGCCGCCGTCGCAGGTGATCCGCACGGTGCCGCGCGGCGGCACGCCGGGCGCCGCGCCCGCGCTGACGAGCGCGAACCTGCCGCCGATCTCGGCCGCGCCGGGCGCGAATGCGATCACGACCGGCGCCGGCGCGATCGACGTGCCGCTCTGACGGCGCGCGCCGCGCCGCGCTCACGAAGCCGGACACTCGTCCGGCTTTTTCTTTTGGGTGCTCTGGAATCGGTCCCGAACTGCCTTTTATCGGAATGGCGAGCGCCGTAACAAATTATTACTTTACGGCGATAAATCGGAACCCTAATATGCGCCGGTATTTTCACTTAATTTAATAAATTCCAGATACGAGGATATTCCTTTCCATTTGGTTAATCGATCCTTTCGATTTTATTAAATCGGCTCGAGTCGCGATTGATCGTCATTTTGCGATTAATCGGCATCTCGCCGAGGGGGATTGTTCGTCTGTTCGAAGCGAGGTGCCCTTGCCGTGGCTGGCCTGGCAAGGGCGTGTTTTTGCCGTCGATTTTGTGCGTGTGCAAATGCGCTGAATGAATATGTATTGCTGCGGATTATCGAATTGTCGTTCGCAATGGAATTGATTTCATTGTGCGGTCGCAAAAAAATATGGGTGGGGTAAATCATGCCGGTCGGTATTCGCCGAGCCGGTAAAAAACTCGGAGTGCGTCGCATAACGAATGCATTCCCGGTGCGGAGCGCCGGCGCAAATGATCCTTTGCGACCGGCGGTATTTATCGTTCTGTTCGAGAGGCAATAATGACGACACGGAAGTCCTTGAAAGACGGTTTCGCGCTATTCGGAACGACACTGAGCGTGCCGCTCGCAGCGGCCGCGGCCGCTGCGCTGCTCGTCACGGGGTGCGGCGGCGACGACGGGTCGAGCCCGGCCGCTTCGGCCGCCGCCGCCGCCGCGACGTCGGCCGGCGCCAGCACGTCGGCCAACACCACCGCAACGGCCGCCGCGGCCGACCAGCCGTACGTCGACAACGACGTGTACGGCACCGGGCCGAACGACGCGGTCACGGATTCCACGGAAGGGGCGGCCGTCGTGCACCGCACGGTCACGATCGGCGGCAAGACCATCAAGTACACGGCCACCACGGGCCACCTGACGACGATCGATCCGGTCACGTCGGCGCCGAACGCGAAGATGTTCTACGTCGCGTACACGCAGGACAATCCGGACCCGTCGAAGCCGCGCCCGGTCACGTTCTTCTACAACGGCGGCCCCGGCTCGTCGTCGGTCTACCTGCTGCTCGGCTCGTACGGGCCGAAGCGCCTGCAGTCGTCGTTCCCGAACTTCACGCCGCCCGCGCCGTACAAGCTGCTCGACAACCCGGACAGCCTGCTCGACCGTACCGACCTCGTGTTCATCAACCCGGTCGGCACCGGTTACTCGGCGGCGATCGCCCCGGCGAAGAACAAGGACTTCTGGGGCACCGACCAGGACGCCCGCTCGATCGACCGCTTCATCCAGCGCTACCTGACCAAGTACTCGCGCTGGAATTCGCCGAAGTTCCTGTACGGCGAGTCGTACGGCACCGCGCGCAGCGCGGTCGTTTCGTGGGTGCTGCATGAGGACGGCATCGACCTGAACGGGATCACGCTGCAGTCGTCGATCCTCGACTACGCGAACGCGCTGTCCGCGCCGGGCACGTTCCCGACGCTCGCGGCCGATGCGTTCTACTGGAAGAAGACGACGCTCAACCCGACGCCGACCGACCTCGACGCGTACATGGTCCAGGCCCGCAACTACGCGGACAACACGCTCGCGCCGCTCGCGCAGAAGCCGAACCCGCAGGACGGCGGCTTCGTGAACGTGCGCCTGAACCTGAACCTGCAGACCGCGCAGCAGATGGGCGCGTACATCGGCACGGATCCGACGTCGCTGATCCAGACGTTCGGCAACCCGGCCGCGCTCGGCAACGTGCCGTCGTCGAACGACAACCCGCCGTACACGTTCTTCCTGACGCTCGTGCCGGGCACGCAGATCGGCCAGTACGACGGTCGCGCGAACTTCACGGGCAAGGGCATCGCGCCGTACATCCTGCCGAACTCGGGCAGCAACGATCCGTCGATCACGAACGTGGGCGGCGCGTACACGGTGCTGTGGAACAGCTACATCAACACCGACCTCAAGTACACGTCGACGTCGTCGTTCGTGGACCTGAACGACCAGGTCTTCAACAACTGGGACTTCAGCCACACCGATCCGACCGGCGCGAACAAGGGCGGCGGCAATACGCTGTACACGGCCGGCGACCTGGCGTCGACGATGAGCGTGAACCCGGACCTGAAGGTGCTGTCGGCCAACGGCTATTTCGACGCCGTCACGCCGTTCCACCAGACGGAGCTGACGCTCGCGCAGATGCCGCTCGCCCCGACGCTCAAGGCGCAGAACCTGACGATCAAGAACTACCCGTCGGGCCACATGATCTACCTGAACGACGCGTCGCGGACCGCGCTGAAGGGCGATCTCGCCAACTTCTACGACGGCATTCTCGCCAACCGCACTGCGCTGCAGCGCGTGCTGAAGCTGCAGATGCGCACGCAGCAGCTCAAGCAGCAGAAGTTGCAGCAGCAAGGGCAGTAAGCGCCGCGGGCGGCGTGCGACGCCCCGGATGGACGACAGCCCGATCGGCGCAGGCCGGTCGGGCTGTTTTTATGTGCGACGGGCGATGGGGCGGCGCGTCGTTCGCCGGCCGCGAAACGGCATCAAACCATCGAGGACAGGTCGGTTGCGCCGCGTGTTACGCCAGCACGAGCCGCACGCCGACCGCGACGAGCGTCGAGGCGAGCAGGTTGCGCAGCAGCCGTTCGGGCGCGCGCGCCGACAGCAGGCTGCCGATCACGATGCCGGGCAGTGAGCCGAGCAGCAGCGACAGCAGCATCGACCAGTCGACCGAGCCGAGCAGCCAGTGGCCCATGCCCGCGACGAGCGTGAGCGGCACCGCGTGCGCGATGTCGGAGCCGACGATGCGGGTGGTCGCGAGCATCGGATACAGCAGCAGGAGCACGGTCACGCCGATCGCGCCGGCGCCGACCGACGTCATCGACACGAGCACGCCGAGCACGGCGCCTGTCAGCACGGTCGACCACAGCGTGCGCGCGGGGCTCGGCGCGAGCGGGTTGCGCGCGGCGAACGCGGTGAGCTGCGGCCGGAAGATCAGCGCGAGCGACGTGAGCAGCAGCGCGATGCCGAGTACGAGCTGGATCATCCGCGCGGTGCCCGGCGTGTTCATCCCGTGCGTATGCAGCCACCACAGCGTGACGGCCGCGGCCGGGACGCTGCCCACCGCGAGCCGGCCCGTGATGCGCCAGTCGATCGAGCCTTTCAGGCCGTGGACGAGCGTGCCGGTGGCCTTGGTCGCGGCCGCGTACAGCAGGTCGGTGCCGACCGCCGTTGCCGGGTGGACGCCGAACAGCAGCACGAGGATCGGCGTCATCAACGAACCACCGCCAACGCCCGTCAGGCCGACGAGGATACCGACGAACAGGCCGGACAACGAGTACAGCAGATCGATATGGGGAAGCGACATCGGAAGCAGGCGGTTATGCGGCGACGGTTATGCGATGTTCGGCGGCGGCGCGTGGCCGCGGCGCGCGCATCAAAGTCCGCCATTGTCGCAAAAGTGGCGCGTCGATGGTCGACTGCGTTAAAAATCGGCGGGGGAAGCCCGTGGGGCGGGCATCTGGCCCGAAGTAAAACAGGCGTTTGAGCGGAGCGAGGGACGTGATGGCTGTTCTCCTCGCGACTGATCCGCCCGAAGCGCCCGGTGAAGCGAGAGCGGGTGCCAGGCCCGGCACGCATAAAAAAGGGCGCGACAGTGCGCGCCCTGGTTCGAGGGCGGCGGTCGATGCCACCCGCCGCCGGCCACCGGTCAGTGCATCGCGGAGCCGACGCCTTCGATCGCACCCTGCTGCCGGATGCGCAGCGCGAGGCCGATCAGCGCGGCGACGGCAGCGAATGCCGCGCCGAACGCGAAGGCCGCATGGTAGCCGCCGTTCAGCGCGTCGAGCGGGGCATTCGCCGCCGCGAGCGCGTTGGTGCGGGCGGCCGCGAGGCTGGCGAGCACGGCGAGGCCGAGCGCGCCGCCCATCATGAACGCGGTGTTGACGATCCCCGACGCGAGCCCGGAATCGGCCGGATCGACGTCGCTCATCGCGGCGAGCAGCACCGGATTGAACGCGACGCCCGCGCCGATGCCGAGCAGCGTCATGCCGGGCAGCACGTGCCAGACGAAGCCGCCGTCCACCGGTGCGCGCGAGAACAACGCGAGGCCGCACGCCGCGATCAGCAGGCCGGCCGCGATCGGGCCGCGGATGCCGAAGCGCATCACGATCCGCGCGGACAGCCCGAGCGAGAACGCGGCCATGATCAGGTTCGCCGGCAGGAACGCGAGGCCGACCTGCAGCGGCCCGTAGCCGAGCACGCGCTGCATGTACAGCGCGGACAGGAAGAACCATGCGAACATCGCGGCCGCCCACAGCACGGCGATCACGTTCGCGAGCGCGACGTTGCGCGAGGCGAACAGCGAGAGCGGCATCAGCGGATGCGCGGCGCGCGCCTCGATCGCGATGAACAGCGCGAGCAGCGCGGCGGCCGCGCCGATCAGCGCGACGGTCTGCGTCGACAGCCAGCCGGCTTCGTTGCCGCCGACGATCCCGTAGACGGCCAGCATCAACGAAGCAGTGACGGTGATCGCGCCCGCGACGTCGAGCCGCGCGTTGCCGGCCGGCGCGCGCAGGCGCGGCAGCAGCGCGGCGCACATCGCATAGACCGCGATGCCGATCGGCAGGTTGACGAGGAAGATCCAGTGCCACGACAGCGAGCTCGTCAGCAGCCCGCCGAGCAGCACGCCGATGCTGCCGCCGCCCGCGCAGACGAAGCCGTACACGCCCATCGCGCGGGCGCGTTCGCCGGGCTCGGTGAAGAGATTCATGATCAGCGACAGCGCGACCGCCGATACGACCGCGCCGCCGATTCCCTGCACCGCGCGCGCGGCGATCAGCATCGCCTGCGATTGCGCGAGGCCGCACGCGAGCGATGCGAGCGTGAAGACGACGAGGCCGGCGAGGAACATGCGCCGCTGGCCGTACAGGTCGCCGAGCCGTCCGCCGAGCAGCAGGCAGCCGCCGAACGTCAGCAGGTACGCGTTGACGACCCACACGAGGGCCGTCTCGGTGAAATGGAGGTCGGTGCTGATCGACGGCAGTGCAACGTTCACGATCGTGCTGTCGAGCACGATCATCAGCACGCCGAGGCAGAGGACGATCAGCGCGTACCAGCGCTTCTCGCCGTGAATCCCGTGGGTCATGGGCTTGCCGCCTTCTGATAGTTATTTGAAAGGCTGCATTGTAGACCCCCTCGGCGCGGGCTTCCTGCCGGTTTGTGGCAGCAGCGATGCGTAGTCGCGCGTCCGGGCGGGACGCGCGCGATGGAGGCGACGGGCGTTACGAGCGCGCCGGCAGTTCGCAGCCATCGGGGCCGCACGCGGCTGCGTCGCCGCCGTCGAGTTCGACGATGCCGTCGCGCCATGCCTGGTCGAGCGCCTGCGCGAACGCGTCGGCCGGTTGCGCGCCCGACACCGCATAGCGGCCGCCGAACACGAACAGCGGCACGCCCCGGCCGCCGATCTGCGCGGCGCGGGCGGCATCGGCCTCGACTTCGGCGCGGTACAGGTCGCTGCGCAGCACGGCTTCGACGGCCGAGCGCTCGAGCCCCGCTTCGACCGCGAATTCGGTCAGCTCGGCGTGATCGAACAGCGAGCCGTGCTCGCAGAAATACGCGCGGTACAGCCGCTCGGTCAGCGCGTGCGCGCGGCCCGTCGCTTCCGCGAGCTTCACGAGCCGGTGGCCGTCGAGCGTATCGCCGACGAGCGTGCCGGGCAGGTCGTAGCGCAGCCCGACGCTCGCGGCCGCATCGGTCACCTGGCGCAGCATCTGGTCGACCTGCGCGGGCGACATCCGGTACTTGCCGCCGAGCATCGCCTCGACCGGCTCGACGGGCTGGCCGGGCAACAGCCGGTACGCGCGCAGCGCGACGTCGACGCGGTCGGCGTGCGCGAACGCGGCGAGCGCCTCGTCGAAGCGGCGCTTGCCGATCCAGCACCACGGGCAGATCAGGTCGGACCAGATTTCGACGGTCAGGGTCGGGCGGGCAGTCGGGGCGGGAGCGGTCGTCATGGGCAATTCCGGGCAGCAAAAAAATGTAACCGGGACTATATCATTTTGTACTTCGACGTTTCGTCCTGGCCGGGCGGCCATGCGGTCATATGAAACGGGCGCCCGGCGTATCACGAAGCATAGACACGGAAGCGGCGTCCCGATAGCGAATGCCGATGCCCGGCCGTCGCCGCATGCGGCGGCGAATCTGCCCGAAGGGTGGTTCGCTTACGCGTCGCCCTGCGTTTCCTTCAGGTGCTTGAGGTGCTTGTAGACCGTCGCGCGGCCCATTCCGAGCACGTTCGCGACATAGTTCGCCGCGCTCTTGCCGCGGAACGCGCCTTCCGCGTAAAGCGCTTCGACGAGCTCGCGCCGGTGCTCGCGCGTGAGCCCGTTCAGCCCGACCTGCCGCTCGCGCAGCCAGCCGTGCAGGAACGTGTTGATGCGCTCCTGCCAGTCGTCGCGGAACAGCTCGTCCGGCTGCGCGACGACGCCCGCGCCCTTGATGAACAGGTCGAGCGTCGCGCGCACCTCGTCGAACACCGCGATGTTGAAGTTGATGCACATCATCCCGGCCGGGCGGCCTTCGTCGTCGAACAGCACGTTGCTCACGCAGCGCATCCGCCGGCCGTCCCAGTTCAGCTTCTCGTACGGGCCGATCACGCGCTCGCGCGCGGAATGATCGATTTCCTCGAGCGCGGAATCGTCGCCGACCTCGCGCTTCGACAGGTTGTTCGCGAGATACAGCACGGTCTGGTCGTGCAGGTCGTGGATCACGACTTCCGCGTACGGGAAGAACAGTGCGGCGATACCGTCGGCGATCGGCGCATAGCGGGTGAGCAGCAGGTCTTTGACGGGGGATTTCTTCTTGCGCATCGGGTTCGCCATCTCGGGTGGGCGGGGGCCGGGCAGCGCATCGGGCCGGCGTGCCGGCGTACCGTTGACCGGCATGCCCGTGCGCCCGCGCGCGGCCGCCGCGGCGGTTGCGCCATTGTATCGGCCCCGCGCGCGCGTGCCGCTCATGCGCGTGCCAGGTGCGTGTACAGCGCGTGCGCGATCGCGATGTCCTCGAGCCCGAGGCCGATCGAGCGGAAGAACGCGTGACGGGCATACGACGGTGACGGGCAGGTGCCGGCGACGAGCGCGGGCAGGTCGCCGGCGATCCGCGCGGCGTCCCAGCCGTGTTCGGCCGCCGCGATCTGCATCTCGCCGGCGCTCGCGGGCGTTGTATGCCGGTAGTCGCAGTACACGTCCATGTCGGGCAGCCAGGCGGGCGGGATCTCGTGGGCGCGCGCGACGTTTGTGCTGATCGACGTGACGAGCGCGGGGCGCGTGAGCATCCCGTCGCCGAGCACGGGCGTGCCGGACGACGTGCACAGCATCACGACGTCCGCGTCGCGCACGCAGGCTTCGACGCTCGCCGCGGCGCGCGCACGCGGATCGAGCTGCGCGAGCGCCGCCTGCTGCGCCGCGTCGCCGGCAAGCGACGGCGAGTACACGCGGATCGTCTCCCAGTCGCGCAAGCCCGCCGTGTGCCGCAGGTGCGCGAGGCCGACCGCGCCCGCGCCGACGATCGCGAGATGGCGCGCGGTGCGCGGCGCGAGGCAGTCGACCGCGAGCGCGGTCGTGCCGGCCGTGCGCTCGACGGTCAGCAGGCCGGCGTCGCACCACATCAGCGGCTGGCCCGTGTGCATCGACATCAGCGCGGTCCAGGCGGTGACGATTGGTCTCCCGTCGGGCTTGCCGCCCGTCACGACATACGGCGACAGCTTCGCGCCGAATACCTGCGCGTCGGCGAGCGCGCCGAGATACGTGATGAAGTCGCCGGCCTGGTCGGGAAACAGCGTGAGCGTTTGCGGCGGCTGCACCGCGCGCGCCGCGGCGAGCGACGCGAACATGCTGCGCAGCGTGCCGAGCACGTCGAGCGACGGCAGGGCCGCGCGCACCGCGGCTTCGTCGACGGTCAGCGGCAGGGTCGGGGCGGTTTGCGTCATGGGGACATCTCCGGTCGGGGCCGGACAGGACAGTCTCGATCGACGGTGTCCGGCAGTGTTCGTTATGGACGAAAAGTCTAATATAGACAAACTAAATCGGGAGAATTTTTCTTTTCGAGATGTCGTGCCGTCGCGTGATTAGGAAAAATCGCAGGTAAATCAAGGGGGTTAAGGATGGGTGGCGAATTTTCAACGTCGCGTATCAGGGCACGATTCTCGTATCCCCTATAGTCTATAGTAGACTTTGAGTCTATATTTCGCGTGCAGGACTCGACGCATCGCCGCGTGGCGGCTGCCTGCTTCGAATGCCGACCCGGCGCCCGGCCCGGGGGCGTCGTGCACCGATCTTCATCGCCTCAATCCGGAACGGAAGGACCGTCATGAACTGGAAGCTCTCCCTTTGCGCCGCTGCGGCGCTTGCCTGCGCGGCCGTCACGGCCCATGCGGAACAGACCACGTTGCGCTTCGGGATCGAAGCCGCCTATCCGCCGTTCGAGAGCAAGACGCCGGCCGGCCAGCTGCAGGGCTTCGACGTCGACATCGGTAACGCGGTGTGCGCGAAGCTGAACATGAAATGCGTGTGGGTCGAGAACGCGTTCGACGGCCTGATCCCGGCGCTGCAGGCACGCAAGTTCGACGCGATCAACTCGGCGATGAACATCACGTCGAAGCGCCGGCAGAGCATCGACTTCACGCCGGCGATCTACGTGGTGCCGATCGTGATGATCGCCAAGCACGGCTCGCCGCTGCGGCCCGACGTCGCGAGCCTGCGCGGCAAGCACGTCGGCGTGCTGCAGGGCTCGTCGCAGGAGGATTTCCTGAAAGCGCACTGGGCCAACGCGGGCGTGGCCGTCGTGTCGTACCAGGATCAGGACCAGATCTATGCGGATCTCGTCGCGGGTCGCCTCGACGCGGCCGTGCAGGAGGCGCAGACCGCGCAGGACGGGTTCCTCGACAAGCCGGCCGGCCGCGACTACCAGATCGTCGGCGAGCCGCTGAAGGATCCGGCGACGCTCGGTGAAGGCACGGGCTTCGGGATGCGCAAGAACGACAAGGCGCTGCAGGCGAAGATCGTCGGCGCGCTCGACGCGCTGAAGAAGGACGGCACGCTCAGCGCGCTGTCGCAGAAGTACTTCAAGCGCGACATCGTCTCGAAGTAATCGTCATGACCGCCGCGCGCCGGCCGCCGCGCCGGCGCGTGTCGCATCGAATCTCGACGCAGTACGGGGAACCATGGATTTCGACGTCATCGTTCTGGGGGCCGGCATCGTCGGCGTGTCGTCGGCGCTGCATCTGCAGGATCGCGGGCTGCGCGTCGCGCTCGTCGACCGGCGCGCGCCCGGCGAGGAAACGAGCCACGGCAATGCGGGGCTGATCGAGCGCTCGTCGGTCGTGCCGTACGCGTTTCCGCGCCGGCTCGGCACGCTGCTGCGCTATGCGCGCAACCGCTCGGTCGATCTCTACTGGGACTACCGCGCGCTGCCCGCGTATGCGGGCTGGCTCGCGCGCTTCTGGCGCGAATCGTCGCCGCAGCGGCTCGCGGCCGCCGCGCGCGACCTGTTGCCGCTCGTCGCGGCGAGCGTGGTCGAGCACGACGCGCTGCTCGCGCGCACCGATGCGCAGCCGCTCGTGCACGACGGCGGGTGGATCGAGGCGTTCCGTTCGCCCGCGCTGTTCGATGCGGAAACCCGTGCGCAGCAGCGCGTGGCCGACGCGCACGGGCTGCGGATGACCGTGCTCGATGCGCGTGCGTTGCGGGCGCGCGAGCCCGGTATCGGCGACGCGTTCTGCGGCGCATTCCACTGGCAGGACCCGAAGACCGTGTCGAGCCCGGGCGGGCTGACCAAGGCCTACGCGCGGCTGTTCGAGCGCGACGGCGGCACGTTCGCGCTCGGCGATGCCAGGACGCTCGTGCAGGTGGATGACGGCTGGCAGGTCGGTACCGAGCACGGGCCGATTTCGGCACGCTCGGCCGTGGTGGCGCTCGGGCCGTGGTCCGATCACGTCTTCGAGCCGCTCGGCTACCGGATTCCGCTGCGCGCGAAGCGCGGCTATCACATGCATTACCGGCCGACGCGCGCGCCGTTGAACGTGCCCGTGTGCGATACCGAGGCAGGTTTCGTCGTCGCGCCGATGGAAGGCGGCCGCCTGCGGCTCACGACCGGCGTCGAGATCGCGCTGCGCGGCGCACCGCCGACCGGCGTGCAGCTCGCGCGCGCCGAGCCGCTGGCGCGCGACGCGTTCGGCATCGGCGAGCGGCTCGATCCCGAGCCGTGGCTCGGGATGCGGCCGTGCACGCCCGACATGCGCCCGGTGATCGGGCCCGCGCCGCGCCATCGCCACCTGTGGTTCGCGTTCGGTCATTGCCATCACGGGCTCACGCTCGGCCCCGCAAGCGGCCGCCTGCTCGCCGAAATGATGACGGGCGCGCCGACCTATATCGATCCCCATCCGTACCGGCCCGCACGCTTCGGCTGATCCGGCGGCGCGCGCTGCGTCGCGCGCTCCGGCCTTCACAATGTTTCAATCTGCTATCCGAATTATCGGAAATCACGCAATCGGAAATGATCTGCGTAATCGGCAAGAAAGATAATCGCGAAATAAAGAAAATCAGCAAATCGGCGATTTATCAATGCATTTTCATATTGATGAAATGCGTAATGGGCAGCCGCTCGTGACGGTGTGGCGCATCGTTGCAGCGGATGTTCCGGCGTTACGCGGAATGTACCGGAACACGTTACCACGGGGCTCGCAAACGTTACGTTACATCCGCGTTCAGTCGGCCTTTTTCGTCGGATGATTGCGGCGCCAAGGCCGTGAATTTCGTCTGAAATCGATTAAAAAAGCGTTATTGCCCTTCAATAGGCAGACGAATCAATCCCGTTTTTCGAATTGGCACACTTCGTGCAATCCGTCCCCATGCTTTATCAACGTTGTGCCAACCGAGATGGGGAAAATAAAGATGGGACACAATTTGAAATTGACGGGTGTGGCGCTGTCGGTCGCGACGGTGTTCGGGGTACTGGCTTCGGGTTCGGCGATGGCGGGGGCCCTTGATGCGCTGCCGATTCCGCAAGTGATCGTCAACCCGCCGACGAACAGCGTGTCGGTCGGGTTGGTCGCGACGGGGACGTCGCCGCTGGGCTCGGTCACGGTGGCGGCAGGCGGGGCAGGCGCGATCCAGACGTCGCTGGGCGATCCCGGCCAGGTGCTGTCGGGCGCCGTGGGGGCGGTGACGGGCGCACTCGGCGGTGGCGGCGGCACGGTGCAGCCGCTCGCGCCGGTCCAGGGTGTGCTGAATCAGGTGACGGGTGCGCTGAGCGGCGGCAACCCGGCAGGTGCGTTGACCGGTGCGCTGAATACGGCGACGGGGACGCTGAGCAACGCGGTTGGCACGGTAACGGGGGCACTGGGTAATGTCGGCGGTGGGGCGAACCCGCTGGCGCCGGTTCAAGGCGTCGTGAATCAAGTGACAGGTGCGCTGGGTGGCGGCAACCCGGCTGGTGCACTGACCGGTGCCCTTGGCACGGTGACCGGGGCACTGGGCGGTATCGGCGGCGGCTCGAATCCGCTGGCGCCGGTACAAGGTGTTGTCAATCAAGTGACGGGTGCGCTCGGTGGCGGCAACCCGGCTGGTGCACTGACCGGCGCCGTCGGCACGGTGACGGGTGCACTGGGCGGTATCGGCGGCGGCTCGAATCCGCTGGCGCCGGTACAAGGTGTTGTCAATCAAGTGACGGGCGCGCTGGGTAGCGGCAACCCGGCTGGCGCGTTGACCGGTGCCCTTGGCACGGTGACGGGCGCACTGGGCGGTATCGGCGGCGGCACGAATCCGCTGGCGCCGGTTCAAGGTGTCGTCAATCAAGTGACGGGCGCGCTCGGTGGCGGCAACCCGGCAGGCGCACTGACCGGCGCTCTCGGCACGGTGACGGGTGCGCTGGGCGGTATCGGCGGTGGTGCGAACCCGCTGGCGCCGGTTCAAGGTGTCGTCAATCAGGTAACGGGCGCGCTCGGTGGCGGTAACCCGGCAGGCGCACTGACCGGCGCCGTCGGCACGGTGACGGGTGCACTGGGCGGTATCGGCGGCGGCTCGAATCCGCTGGCGCCGGTTCAAGGCGTCGTCAATCAGGTAACGGGGGCGCTCGGTGGCGGCAACCCGGCAGGCGCACTGACCGGCGCCGTCGGCACGGTGACGGGTGCACTGGGCGGTATCGGCGGTGGTTCGAACCCGCTGGCGCCGGTTCAAGGCGTCGTCAATCAAGTGACGGGCGCACTTGGCAGCGGCAACCCGGCAGGCGCACTGACCGGCGCACTCGGCACAGTGACCGGCGCGCTGGGTAATGTCGGCGGCGGTTCGTACCCGCTGGGGGCGGTTCAAGGTGTCGTCAATCAAGTGACGACGGCGCTCAATAACGGCAACCCGGCCGGTGCGTTGACGGGTGCACTCGGTACGGTAGCCGGTGAACTGGGTGCCGGCAATCCGGCAGGCACGTTGACCGGTGCGCTCGGCAACGTGACGGGGGCACTGGGTGCTCTGGGCTCCATCGGCGGTGGCACGAATCCGCTGGCGCCGGTTCAGGGCGTCGTGAATCAAGTGACGGGTGCGCTGAGTGGCGGCAACCCGGCAGGTGCGTTGACCGGTGCGCTGAACACGGCGACCGGGGCACTGAGCAACGCACTCGGTACGGCAACGGGTGCGCTCGGTAGCGGCAACCCGGCAGGTGCATTGACCGGCGCTCTCGGTACGGTCACGGGTGCATTGGGCGGTATCGGCGGCGGCTCGAACCCGCTGGCGCCGGTTCAAGGTGTCGTGAACCAGGTCACGGGCACGCTCGGTAGCGGCAACCCGGCCGGCGCACTGACCGGCGCCCTCGGCACGGTGACGGGCGCATTGGGCGGCATCGGCGGCGGCTCGAACCCGCTGGCACCGGTACAAGGCGTCGTGAACCAGGTCACGGGCACGCTCGGTAGCGGCAACCCGGCCGGCGCACTGACCGGTGCACTCGGCACGGTCACTGGCGCACTGGGCGGCATCGGCGGCGGCTCGAACCCGCTGGCGCCGATCCAGAGCGTCGTCGACCAGGTCACGGGTACGCTCGGCAGCGGCAACCCGGCCGGCGCACTGAGCAACGCGGTCAACACGATCACGGGCACGCTCGGCAACGTCGGCGGCGCGGGAAGTCCGCTGGCTCCGGTGCAGGGCGTCGTCACGCAGCTCGCCGGCACGCTCGGCGGCGCGGGAAGCCCGCTGGCGCCGGTGCAAGGCGTCGTGAACCAGGTCGTCGGCACGCTGTCCGGCGCCGGTGGCGGTAGCCCGATCACGCCGATCACGAACCTCGTCAACGGCCTGCAGAACGCGCTGCCGACGGGCGGCAACGCAGCCGGCGCGCTGACCGGCGCACTGGGCTCGGTGACGGGCGCACTCGGCAACCTCGGCGGCTCGAACCCGCTGGCGCCGGTGCAGGGCGTCGTGAACCAGGTCGTCGGCACGCTCGGCAACAGCAACGCGGTCGGCACGGCCACGAATGCCCTGGGCAACGCGGTCGGCTCCGTCGTGGGCGCGCTCGGCAACCTCGGTGGCTCGAGCCCGCTGGCGCCGGTACAGGGCGTCGTGAACCAGGTGGTCGGTACGCTCGGCAACCTCGGCGGCTCGAACCCGCTGGCGCCGGTGCAAGGCGTCGTGAACCAGGTCATCGGCACGCTGTCGGGCGCGGCGGGCAGCAACCCGATCGCACCGATCACGAACCTCGTGAGCGGCCTGACGGGCGGCAGCAACCCGGCCGGCGCACTGACCGGTGCGCTCGGTTCGGTGACGGGCGCACTCGCGAGCGGTCCGGCGGCCCTCGGGCAGGCGGCCGGCGCGCTGTCGGGCGCGGCCGGTTCGACGGCAGCGGCGGGCGGCAGCCTGCTCGGCTCGGGCGCGAACGCGGCCGGCGGCACGGCGGGCGCAGTCGGCTCGCTGCTGACGACGGGCGCCAACGCGACGGCGACGGTCGTCAACGCGGTCGGCACGACGGTGGGCACGACGCTCGGCTCCGCGCCGGGCCTGTCGGTCACGCCGCACTCGGGCAGCAGCGCGCCGGGCAACCCGCTCGCGCCGGTGTCATCGCTGCTCCAGTCGCTGACGGGCGCACTGCCGAAGTAACCGGCCGCGCACGCACGGCGGAGCCGGATCGGCCGCCGTGCGCAACGGGCCGCACAACGCGGCATGACAGCGATGTCATGCCGCGTTGTCTTTTGGCGTCCCTTTTTTCTTTCGTCGCACGAATGGCTTCCGCCGCCGAAGACGACGCTCGCCGGCCGGCGTGGAATAACCGGTCGCCTCCATCCGTTTACATACCGAATCCCGGCAGCGCCGGCCGGCGGGATAATGGTCGAGACGAAGCCGATCATCCCGGCCGGTGCCGCCGTGTCGCGATGCCGTGTCAAGGAGAAAGGGCATGAAACGGATACTCGTCGCCGCCGCGCTGACGGCGTCAATCGTGCGGCCGGCCGCCGCGGAACCCCCGCGCGCCGGCGACGGAAAGCTGGTCGACGAAGATCACATGACGCTGTACGTGTTCGATCGCGATGCGCCCGGCAAGAGCGCGTGCGACAGCGGGTGCGCGGCGAACTGGCCGCCTGCGCTTGCCGACGCGTACGACAAGGCAACCGGCGCGCTGAGCCTCGTCGCGCGTGACGACGGCAGCAAGCAATGGGCATACCGCGGGCGCCCGCTGTATCGCTGGAAGCTGGATCACAAGCCCGGCGACGCGGGTGGCGACGGGGTCGGCGGCATGTGGCACGTCGCGCGTCCGTGACGACGGGCGGTGGGGTGGTGCGCGAGGCATCCTGATGAGCTACGAATCGGATCTGCTGGTGTGGTTGCCGCATCTCACGCGTTATGCGCGTGCGCTGACGGGTGACCGGGCCTGGGCAGACGATCTCGTGCAAGACACACTCGAGCGTGCGCTGAACCGCCCGCCGCGCGACGGCGGCAACCTGCGCGCATGGCTGCTGACGCTGCTGCGGCACCGCTTCATCGACCAGTTGCGCGCACGGCACGAGATCGCGGTCGACGATGCGACGGCGCCGTGGCAGACGATGGCCGCACCGGCCGGCGAAATCGGCGGGCTGGTGCTGCGCGACGTGCAGCGCGCGCTGTACCGGCTGCCGGTCGAACAGCGCGAGGTGCTGTTGCTGGTCGCGCTCGAGGAATTGAGCTATCGCGATGCCGCGGAGGTGCTCGGCGTCCCGGTGGGAACGGTGATGTCGCGGCTTGCACGGGCGCGCGGGCAGATGCGCGCGCTGCTGTCCGACGAGCCGCCGGCGCACGGCACGGCTGCATTACGGGTGATCGGGAAGACATGATGGACGATCCGCACAAGCCTTCGAACGAGCGGGACGACGATGCGTCGGCGCAGCTGCTGTCCGCGTTGCTGGACGGCGAGCTGTCCGGGCACGAGCGTCGCGAGGTGCTCGAGCGCGTGCTGGCCGATCCGGAGGAGGCCGAACGATTCGCGCACTATCGGGCGCAGCGCGACGCGCTGCAGGCGCTGTTCCCGCTGCCGGCCGCCGCGCCCGCGCTGTTCGTGCAACGCCGTGCGCCGCGCCGGCGCGGGATCGCCTATGCGTTCGCGGGGCTCGCGGCCGGGCTGCTGATCGGTGTTGCACTGCATGCGGGCTGGGTGGCGTTCGGCGGTGAACCGGCGTTCGCCGCACGCGCGGATGTCGCCTATGCGACGTACGTGGCCGACCGCGACCATCCGGTCGAGGTCGGTGCGGGTGATCCTGACCATCTCGTCGCGTGGCTGTCCGCGCGTCTCGGGCGGCCCGTGCATGCGCCGTCGCTCGACGAATACGGTTACCAGTTGCTCGGCGGCCGGCTGCTTCCCGGCGAAGCGGGGCCGGCCGCGCAACTCATGTACCAGCGCGCGGACGGCGCGCGCGTGACGCTGTACATGACGGCCTACGACACACGACGTCTCGCGCCGCAGGCGATGTCGGCCGGCGACCGCTACACGTATTTCTGGTCGGATCGCGGGATGGGTTACGCATTGTCCGGCCAGGGCGACGAACGGCGCCTGCGCGAACTCGCGATCGACGCATGCGGCGAACTCGGCGGCCCGACCGACGCGTGGAAGGGGTGACGCGCGCGCCGCCGCCGGCAGGGAGCAGGTGATGAAGACGACGATGACGAAGCGGCGCGTGCCGATGCTGGTGCTGGCGGCGCTCGCCGCGGGCACCGCGCTTGCTCAGGCGGACGGCGATGCGCCGCTGCGCGTGCCGGTCGACGCCGACGGCGTGCAACGGGTGGCGATCGTCGGCGGCAGCTATTTCTTCCGACCGAACCACGTGATCGTGCGGGCACACGTGCCGGTCGAGCTGACCGTGTCGGCCGAGCCCGGCCTGGTGCCGCACAGTTTCGAAATCGATGCGCCGCAGGCCGGCATCGCGGTGCGCACCGAACTCGGCACGACGCCGAAGACGTTTCGGTTCACGCCGGCGCAGCCGGGCCGGTTCGCCTACTATTGCACGCATCGGCTGCTGTTTTTCAGCAGCCATCGCGAGCGCGGGATGGCAGGCGTGCTCGATGTCGAGGCGGCGCCGTGATCGCCGCGTTGCTGGCCGCGAGCCTGATAGGAGCGAGCATGACCGCCGATCCCGTGACCGTTGCGCAGGCGCATTTCGACCACGTCCGCTCGTACCGCGCGACGATCCGCTCGTCCGCGCGCGGCGGCGAGCATACCGAGATCCGTTACGCGTACCTGAAACCGGGCTTCGTCCGGATGGATTTCGTGTCGCCGCATCACGGCGCGGTGCTCGCCTACGATCCCGGCGACGGCAAGGTGCGGTTGCGCCCGTTCGGCGTGCATGCGCCGCCCGCGCTGACGCTGTCGCCGTCCAATCCGCTCGTGCGCGACCGCAGCGGCCACCGGGTCGACCGGTCGGACGTCGGCGAGCTGCTGCGCAACGTTCATGCGCTGCAGGAAGGCGGCGCGACGGTGACCGAAGGCGAGGAGGCCGTCGGCGGCCGAACCGCGCTGCGCGTGTCGGTCACGGGCGCGCCCGCGCACGCGGTCGACGGCGTGCATCGCTACCGGCTGTGGCTCGATACCGAGGACGGCTTTCCGCTGAAGGTCGTCAGCTTCGCGGACGATGACGACGTGCCGCTCGAAACCGTGACGCTCGACGATATCGAAATCGATGTCGCGTTTCCCGAACGCTTCTTCGCGCCCTGAGTGGTGTGCTGACTCGTGCCCGTGACGGGCATGCCGGAGGCTGCATGGCGGAATACCGGTTCTCGACGACCTGGCGCGTGGACGCGCCGCTCGCGGCGGTGTGGGACGCGATCTACCAGGTCGACCGCTGGCCCGCCTGGTGGAAGGGTGCCGTGAGCACCGTCGAGATCGAACCGGGCGACGCGCGTGGCGTCGGCGCGCTGCACCGTTATACATGGAAGGGGGCGCTGCCGTACCGGTTGACCTTCGACATGCGCGTGCGGCGCGTCGAGCCGCCGCATGTGCTCGAAGGCCGTGCGAGCGGCGCGATCGAAGGCGACGGATGCTGGTCGTTCGTCGCCGACGGCGCACGGACGATCGTGCGCTACGACTGGCACATCCGCACGCACGTGCGTTGGATGAACCGGCTGGAGCCGCTCGGTCGCCCGCTGTTCCGCTGGAACCACGACGTCGTGATGCGCGAAGGCGCGAAGGGGCTCGCGCGGCTGCTGGGCGCGACGGTCGAGACGGAGGGCCGGATCTTCCGGCCGTTGTCGGAGGCGGGCTGCGCCGATGCCTGAACGTGGGTGAACGCGACTGAACGCGAGTAAGCGCGCGTAGCGACGGCCCGCGCCGCTCAGCGCGCATACGCCATCACCGCGCCATCCACCACCAGCGCGACACGTTCGCCGACGGCCGGACACCGGTGTCCCGGCACGCGTGCGCGCACGCGTACGTCGCCATCGGCATCGAGGCGCACGAGCACGTCGGCGTCCTGGCCCGCGAACTGCGCGGCTTCGACACGCGCCGTATGGCCGCGCGCCGCGTCGCCGTGCGTGACCGGCACGATGCCGATCTGCTCGGGACGCAGCATTGCGTCGGCCGGCCCGTCGGGCAGCGGCGCGACGAGCGGCAGGTCGCCGAGTGCGCAGGCGATGCGCAGGTTGCTCACGCGGCCGGCGAGCAGCACCGCCTGCCCGACGAACGACGCGACGTCGCGCGTGACCGGCTGCCGGTACAGCGTCTGCGGCGCGGCCGTCTGCACGAGCCGGCCGTGCCACATCACCGCCACTTCGTCGCCGAGTGTCATCGCCTCGGGCTGGTCGTGCGTGACGAGCACCGAAGTCGCGCCTGCCGCGGCGAGCGCATCGGCGACCGCGCTACGCGTTTCGTGGCGCAGCGACGTGTCGAGCGCGGAGAACGGTTCGTCGAGGATCACGAGCGACGGCTCGGGCGCGAGCGCACGAGCGAGCGCGACGCGCTGCTGCTGTCCGCCGGACAGTTGCTGCGGCGCACGGCTCGCATACGACGCGGGCAGCCCGACCATCTCGAGCAGTTCGTCGACGCGATGATGGCGCCGCCGCGCCGCGCGCGGCAGCCCGAACGCGATGTTGTCGGCCACCGACAGATGCGGAAACAGCGCGCCTTCCTGCGGCACGTAGCCGATCCGGCGCTGTTCGGGCGGCAGGTGCACGTCGGGCGCGGCCACGCGGCGGCCATCGATTTCGACGGTGCCGCGCTCGGCGCGCTCGAAGCCGCACAGCACGCGCAGCAGGGTGGTCTTGCCGCTGCCGGACGGGCCGAGCAGCGCGAGGCGCGAGCCACGCCGCACCGTGAGATCGACGTCGTGCAGGACGGTATGCGATCCGAACGATTTCGACAGGCCGTGGATGCGTAGTTCGCTCATGGGCGGTTCCGGGGAAAAAGGGCGGCGCTCAGTCGCGCACCGACGCGCGGCCGAGCAGCAGGAACAGCAGTCCCGACGCGCCGAGCGACAGCGCGACGAGCAGTGCCGCGTAGGGCGCCGCGGCGGCGAACGCAAGCGTCGCCGTATCGCTCCACACCTGCGTCGCGAGCGTGCGGGTGCCGATCGGCGACAGCAGCAGCGTCGCGTTGAGTTCCGTCACGACCGAGATGAACACCATCGTCGCGGCCGCGCCGAGGCCGGGCGCCGCGAGCGGCAGCACCACGCGCGTGAGCGTCGCGCGCCAGCCGAGCCCAAGCGAGCGGGAGGTTTCCTCGAGCCGGACCTGCACGTGCGACAGCGCGGCGCGCACGCTGACGACCGCGAGCGGCAGGAACAGGATCGCGTACGCGGCGACGAGCGCCGGTGCGCTCTGGTAGAGCGGCTGCAGCAGCCGCACGGTGATCGACACGATCGCCAGCGCGACGACGATGCCCGGCACGCCCTGCACGGTCATCGCGGTGCGCTCGAGGAGCGTCGCGACGCGGCCCGGATAGCGAACCAGCAGGAACGCGAGCGGCAGCGCGAGCAGCGACGTGACGGCTGCCGCCATCAGGCCGTAGCCGGACGACGCGAGCGTGGCCTGCCACAGCAGTTCGGGCGACACGTCGGCCGGCGTGACGGCGGCCGCGCCCTGTTGCGTGAGCCAGTAGCCGATCATCGCGAGCGGCACGCCGAGCGTCGCCGCCGCGAGCGCGGCGAACGCGACCGTGACGGGGCCGCGCAGACGGCCGAGCGGATAACGCATCGCGACGCGGCGCGCGGCGCGGTGCGTATGACCGTAGCGCGCATGGCCGCGAGCGCGAGCCTCGATCGCGAGGCACAGCAGGCACAGCGCGATCAGCACGCAGCCGAGCAGCGATGCGCCGCCGCCGTCGAACGCGGTGCGGTATTCCGCATAGATCTCGGTCGTGAAGGTGCGAAAGCGCAGCAACTGGAATGCGCCGAACTCGGACAGCACGCCGAGCGCGACGAGCAGCATCCCGCCGCACAGCGCGGGGCGCAGCTGCGGCAGCACGACGCGGAAGAAGGTATGCCACGGCGAGCAGCCGAGCGTGCGTGCGCTTTCCTCCAGCGCGGGGTCGAGTTCGCGCAGCGCGGCGGCCACCGGCAGGTAGACGAGCGGGAAGTACGCGGAGCTCAGCACGATCAGCGCGCCGAGGAAATCCTGCAGGTCGAGGCTCAGCGACACCCACGCATAGCCCGTGATGAACGGCGGCACCGCGAGCGGCGCGGCCGCGAGCGCGGTCCACAGCGGCCGGGCGGGCAGGTCGGTGCGCTCGATGAACCACGCGAGCGCCGTGCCGAGCAGCGTGCACGCGAGGGTCGCGGCGAGCGTGATCGACAACGTGTTGACCAGCAGTTCGCCGACGAGCGGGCGCCACAGCAGCGCGATCGCATCGTCGACGCCGAAGGTGGCCGCGCGGTACAGCGTGAAGCCGAGCGGCAGCAGGATCGCGAGCGGCCCGCACGCGGCCGCGGCGACGAGCGCGCGTGACGGGGGGCGCCGTGTCGCGGTGGGCTCGCTGTCGCGTGCGGTGCTCGCCGTGCGCGACACGGCGTCGCTCATGGTCAGAGCAGGCCTGCCTGGCGCAGCAGCTTGCCGGCCTGGCTGTCGTCGCCGAGCTGTTCGAACGACAGTGCCGGTGGGCTCAATTCGTTGAACGGCTTCAGGATCGGATCGGGCGCGACGCCCGGATGCAGCGGATACTCGAAGCTGATATGGCCGCCGGCCATCAGTTTCTGCGCGCGCTCGCTGACGAGATACGCGACGAACTTCTGCGCTTCCGGCGGGTGCTTCGAGGCCTTCAGCACCGCGGCGCCCGACACGTTGACGGCCCCGCCGACGTCGCCCTTGCCGAAGTGATGGATCGCGCTGCGGGTAGACTTGTCGCCGAGCTCGGCGTGCAGGCGGTCCCAGTAGTAGTTGTTGACGATGCCGGTCAGCACGCCGCCGCGGTTGACGGCCGCCGTCACGCCTTCGTCGTCGTCGAAGATCTGCGCGTTGGCCTTCAGGCCCTTCAGCCATTGCAGCGTCGCGGCTTCGCCGTGCAGCGCGAGCACCGCGCTCACGAGCGGCAGGAAGTCCGCGTCGCTCGGCGCGACGCCGACCTTGCCCTTCCATTCCGGCTTCGCGAGATCGAGCAGCGAAGCGGGCAGCTGCTGCGGCTGGATTTTCGCGGTGTTGTAGACGAGCACGTTCTCGCGCGCGAGCACGCCGACCCAGTTGCCGTCGGCCGGGTTGAAGCGCGCGGGCACCGACTGCAGCGTGGCGGCGTCGGTCTTCGCGAACAGGCTCTTGCGATCGAGCAGCACGAGCTCCGGCGAGTTCTCGGTGAAGTACACGTCGGCCGGCGTGCGGTCGCCTTCCGCGACGAGCTGCGCGGCGAGCGCCGGGCCTTCGCCCGAGCGCACCTTCACGGTGATGCCGCTCTGCGCTTCGAAGTCCTTGACGAGCTGGTTGACGACCTGCTCGTGCTGCGCGTTGTACAGCGTGAGCGTCGCGGCATGTGCACGCGCGGCGTGCAGCGCGCCGGTCAGCATCAGCGCGGCGGCCGCCGCGGAAATCAGGTGCCGCAGCGGGCGGCTAACGGGTGAAGTGTTCATGTGGTTTTCAGCAGGTTGCATCCGGCCGGGCCGGGAAGGTGTGCGTTGGCTTGCGTGGCGTGTCGTCATGCCTCGAACAGCGCGGCGCCGATGTACGAACCCGGTTGCGCGCCCGGCGGGCACGCGAAGATCGCGCTGCCGACGTGCGTGGTGAACTGGTTCATGATGTCCAGCTTCGCGAGCTTCTCGTTGATCGGAATGAAGCCCTTGCGCGGGTCGCGCTGGTGCGCGACGAACATCAGCCCCGCGTCGTACTCGGTCTGCTGGCGCCACGGCGGCCAGCGCTCGATGTAGAAGTTCGTGCTGTCGTTGTACGAGTACGCGCGGCGCAGGATCTGCGCGCCGTTGTTCAACTGCGGCGACGCGAGACGCGCGTGCGCGTTGTCGGGGATCACCGGGTTGCCGTCCTTGTCGGCCGCGTCGAGATCGAGCGCCTCGAACTCGTGCTTCTGGCCGAGCGGCGCGCCGCTGTACTTGTGACGTCCGACCACCTGCTCCTGGAAGCCGAGCTCCGTGTTGTCCCAGTGCTCGAGCGTGATGCGGATCCGGCGCACGACCGTGTAGGTGCCGCCGTTCATCCATGCCGGGCCTTCGCTGCCGGCCCATACGAATTCATCCATCGCGGCGGGGTCGGACATCGGCGGATTCATCGTGCCGTCCTTGAAGCCCATCAGGTTGCGCGGCGTCTCGCCGGGCTTGCCCGACGTGAAGCCGGCCTGGCCCCAGCGCATCTGCGCGGCTTTCGCGCCGAGGCGCACGAGCTGGCGCACCGCGTGGAACGCGACCTGCGCGTCGTCCGCACACGCCTGGATGAACAGGTCGCCGCCGGTCTTTTCCGGCAGCAACTGGTCGCCGTTGAAGCGCGGCAGGTCGACGAGCGCGGCGGGCCGATGCTTCGCGAGGCCGTAGCGGTCCTTGCCCGCCAGCGCGAACATGCCGGGGCCGAAGCCGAACGTGATCGTCAGGCGCGCGGGGCCGAGGCCGAGCGCGTCGCCCCCGTCCGCCGGCGCGACCTCGTCGTCGCTGTCCGTCGCGGCGAGCGGCTGTGCGGTATCACCGCGCGCCATCCGCGCGGCGGCGTCGGTCCAGGTCTTCAGCAGCGCGATGACATCCGCGCGCTGGGCCGTCGTCAGGTCGAGCGCCGCGAAATACGCGTGGCGTTGCTGCGGCGTCGTGATGCCGCTCTGGTGCTTGCCGTAGAACGGCTCGACGCCGTCATGCGTGGAAGCGGGCGCGGGTTCGGCGGCGGGCGCACCCGCGGCCTGCGCGGCCGGGATCGACGCCGCGGCGAGGCCGGCGGCCACCGCGGCGCTGCCCGCCTTCAGGAAGCCGCGCCGCGCGGGGCGTGGTGGCTGGTTGGAATCGTCTGCCATGATGGGCTCCCTTACTTCGCGAGCAGCAGCGTGTTGACGTCGTCCGCGACGTAGTAGAAGCCGTCGCCTTCAGGCGTCATGGCGATGCCGAACAGGTTGCCGTTTCCGGGGGGCGATTGCGCCTTGTCGGTATTGATCCAGCGCGCGTAGATCTGCTTGCCGGCGACCGGATCGATCTCGACGACCTGGCCGTTCTGCGCGTTGGTCGCGAGCAGGTGGCCGTTCGGCGCCGTCGCGAGTGCGAGCGGGCGGCGCAGGAAGCCGTCGGCGGTGACTTGACGGCCGACGCCCGCGCTGGTGTCGCGCGTGAGCGGGTCGTCGATCTCGACGATGCGGTTGCCGATCGCGTCCGACACGTACAGCTTCTTCTGGTCGCCCGACAGCGCGAGGCCGGTCGGGCCGACCAGGAACACGCCCTTGTCGGCCTGCGCGCCGAGGCCGCTCGCGACGACCGTTTCCTGCTTGATCACGGGCGGCTTGCCGGCCGGCACGTCGAGGTCGAGACGCAGTACCGTCGCCTGCTTGTAGACGGGCGGAGTGCCGTCCGCGCCGCCGACGCCGAAGCCGGCCATGCTGACGAACAGCGTCGCGCTGTCGCCGCGGTCGACCACGGCCATGTTGCCCCACGGGTCGTTGATGTTCGGGGTCGACCACGTCGACGCGATCTTGCCTTGCGGATCGAGCACGATCAGGCAGCCGGCGCCCTTGGTGTTGGTCGTGCCGTCGTTGCTCGGCGTGCTGCCGACGATCACCCAGCCGGATTTCAGCATCGTCATCGCCGTCGACAGGCCGACGCCGCCCGGGCAGGCCTTCAGATCGCGCGGAATCGACGCGAACAGGCTCAGCTGCTTCGTCGACGGGCGGTAGTCGACGATCGTGCTGCCGGTGCCCTGCAGGTTCGCCGCGTTGTTGAAGTTGTCGACGAGCACGTCGCCCGCCTGGATCGTGCCGGCCGACACCGGCGCGACCGCGATCGCGTACGGGTTCTGGTCGCCGTTGTCCGGCACCGTGTTGACGAGCGTGGTGTGGCGATGCACGGTCTCGAGGAAACCTTGCGGCTCGGCGAGTGCGCCGGCGGCGGCCGTCAGCGCGGCTGCGGCCAGTGCGCCCGTCGCGAGACGGCGAAGCGGGGCGGATGGATTCATGTGGGGCTCCTGGGGAGCGCGCCGTCCGGGCGGCGCGCGAAAATGGTCGGCGTGGGCGCGTCGCTCAGAACGTGATCGTCGTCCGCGCGCCGAGCACGAACGTGTTGCGCAGCGGCTGGGTCGCGTCGCTCGGGTTCTGGCCGGCGCCGGCATTGAACGTGTACTGCGCATCGGCCTGGACGATCCACCACGGGTTGACCTGGTACTGGTAGGTCGCCTCGAGCGTCGTCTCGCGCGTGCGCACGCCGTACGGGCCGGTCGCGAACGTCCGCGCGCTCTGGTCGAGGTCGGTCACGTGGTTGCCGACCTGGATGTACGTGACGCCGAGGCCGACGCTGTCGTTGTCGCGGCCTGCGAACGGCGCCTTCAGCACGATCCCCGCGTTGGCGGAGAAGCTCACCAGGTTGCGGTCGCCCGGCGCGCCCATCACGCGCGCAAACACGCCGAGGCTGCGCGGGCCGGTCGGGTCGGGGCGCCAGATCATCTGGTCGGCCACCGCGTAGAAGCTGTAGTTGCCGTGACGCTGCTGCGCGTCACCGTTCGACGCGGGATCCGCGAGCGACAGCCCGTCGGTGCCGACGTTCTGGTCCGCGAAGCGGCCGTTGTGATACCAGACGCCGATCTTGTAGGTACCCGGCAGCCCGTTCGAGCGGCCGGTGTCCATTTCGCCGTCGGACGGCTGATTCAGCGCGTACTGCAACTCGCCGATATAGAGCGCGCCGTTGTGCAGGTTGAAGTTGGTGCCGCTCAGGTTGCTCGGGTTGTTGCCGAGCGGATCGCCGTCGAACACGCCCGCGAGCGCGGTGAGTTTCGGCGTGATCTGCGCGCGTACGCGCACGCCGAGGCCCGCGAGCGGATACGCGGGGCCGCCGTTCGGCAGGTCGTAGGACGGCAGCGCGGGCCAGCCGAACATCGTGTTGACGAACGTGTTCGCATACGTGCTGACCATGAATTCCTGGTCCAGGCTCTGCTGGCCGATCTTCACGTCGACGCGCTTGTCGAGGAACGACTGCTGGTACCACAGCTCCCACAGGCGCGTCGTGCCCTGCGCCTCGATGCCGCTCGCGGTGTTGAGCGTGCCGAGGTTTCTCGTGCTGAGGTTGGTGCCGTGGATCTGCAGCGCGCTGACGTTGAACGTGCCGCCCGGCAGGCCGATCGCCTTCTGCGTGTCGACCGTCAGGGTGGCCGTCGTCAGCCCGTCGTAGGCGCCGCCGCGGTTCAGGCCGCCGCGCAGGTTCGCGAGGTACTCGCTGGTTTCGGTGATCTGCAGCGTCGCACCGTACTTGCCGAGCCACGGGCGGATGCCGCCCATGTCGCCGAGCAGGCTCTGGCGCGTCCAGATGCCGGTCCACATGTTGGTCGGCTTCGCCTGGATCGCCAGGTCGGCCTCAGGGGCTTCCGGTTGTGCGTCGACCGGCACGTCGGCGAACGCCGCGCCGCTCGCGAGCGATGCGCACGCGAGGATGGCCGCGCAGGCGGCGGGGCGCATCCGGGCACGGGCGCTGTCTCCCTGGAACGATGCAAACTTCATATCAAATCCCTGGTTCTAATTAGTGTGGAGTCCTGCTTGTCGGTCGCTGTCCGGACGCTCGGCACCGATCGGCCAGGGCATGAAGATGAACGCAACGCGGCGCATCGTAGGAGTGTCGAATGGGAATGTCAATGCAAACGAGAATGATTCGCATCTATATTACTGAATGTAATCCACCTCCTTACGGATGGGGCCTGACACGTGTTTAGTGCCGAGGTAAACCGTAAATATCGCTGTAATGAAAATGAATGCTTCGATGCGAATCGATGAATCCTCGGGGCGGGGCGCAGGCGGCAACCGGCGGGCGCCGGATGGCGTGTGCCGGCGGACGGAATCGACGCCGCTACGGAATTTATCGAGTGATGCCGCCGATCGCAGGAACTCCGTGCTTTCCCGGTGTCCAAACGGGGCTGGATGGGATTCCGGGGCCGCGCGGCCCCGCCGGCAAGGCCGGGTGGCGCTTGTCGGGGTTTGTTTTCAAAGGGTTTTTTGTCGGATCCACGTGCTTTTTGCGCCTCGTCCCCGCCCCGAAAATTCGTCCGGTTTCCCTTCTTGAATTTGTCAAAACCCGTCCATATAATTAGCACTCGCTGCACGAGAGTGCTAACAATTCTCTGCCGGGCGATAAGCCGGGCAGATTCCCTAAGCGTTCTTCAATCTCAGTCAAGAGAGGAGTGAATATGAACCTTCGTCCTTTGCACGATCGCGTGATCGTCAAGCGCCTGGATCAGGAAACCAAGACCGCCTCGGGCATCGTGATCCCCGACGCCGCTGCTGAAAAGCCGGACCAGGGCGAAGTCCTGGCCGTCGGCCCGGGCAAGCGCGACGACAAGGGCGCCCCGATCGCGCTCGACGTGAAGGTCGGCGATCGCGTCCTGTTCGGCAAGTACGCAGGCCAGACCGTGAAGGTCGACGGCAGCGAACTGCTGGTCATGCGCGAAGAAGACATCATGGCCGTGGTCAACGCCAAGTAAGCGTCCACCGACGGTACATATTCCCAAGAATTCAAGGAGTTAGAAGATGGCAGCTAAAGACGTCGTATTCGGCGATTCCGCCCGTTCGAAGATGGTCGAAGGCGTGAACATTCTCGCCAACGCAGTCAAGGTCACGCTGGGTCCGAAGGGCCGCAACGTGGTGCTCGAGCGCAGCTTCGGCGGCCCGACGGTCACCAAGGACGGTGTGTCGGTCGCGAAGGAAATCGAGCTGAAGGACAAGCTCCAGAACATGGGCGCGCAAATGGTCAAGGAAGTCGCTTCCAAGACCAGCGACAACGCAGGCGACGGCACGACGACGGCAACCGTCCTCGCGCAATCGATCGTTCGCGAAGGCATGAAGTACGTCGCATCGGGCATGAACCCGATGGACCTGAAGCGCGGCATCGACAAGGCAGTCGCAGCGGCTGTCGAAGAGCTGAAGAAGATCAGCAAGCCGTGCACGACCAACAAGGAAATCGCACAGGTCGGCTCGATCTCGGCGAACAGCGACACGTCGATCGGCGATCGCATCGCTGAAGCGATGGACAAGGTCGGCAAGGAAGGCGTCATCACCGTCGAAGACGGCAAGTCGCTGGCTGACGAACTCGACGTCGTCGAAGGCATGCAATTCGACCGCGGCTACCTGTCGCCGTACTTCATCAACAACCCGGAAAAGCAAGTCGCCGTCCTCGACAACCCGTTCGTGCTGCTGCACGACAAGAAGGTGTCGAACATCCGTGATCTGCTGCCGGTGCTCGAGCAAGTCGCGAAGGCTGGCCGTCCGCTGCTGATCATCGCTGAAGACATCGAAGGCGAAGCGCTCGCAACGCTGGTCGTCAACAACATCCGCGGCATCCTGAAGACCGTTGCGGTCAAGGCGCCGGGCTTCGGCGACCGTCGCAAGGCGATGCTGGAAGACATCGCGATCCTGACCGGCGGCCAGGTGATCGCGGAAGAAACCGGCCTGACGCTCGAGAAGGCAACGCTGGCAGAACTGGGCCAGGCGAAGCGCATCGAAGTGGGCAAGGAAAACACGACGATCATCGACGGCGCAGGCGAAGCCGTGAACATCGAAGCACGCGTGAAGCAAGTGCGCGCGCAAATCGAAGAAGCGACGTCGGACTACGACCGTGAAAAGCTGCAAGAGCGCGTGGCCAAGCTGGCTGGCGGTGTTGCAGTGATCAAGGTTGGTGCCGCGACCGAAGTCGAAATGAAGGAAAAGAAGGCACGTGTCGAAGACGCACTGCACGCAACGCGCGCAGCTGTGGAAGAAGGCATCGTGGCAGGTGGCGGCGTTGCGCTGATCCGCGCTCGCACCGCGATCGCAGGCCTGACCGGCGCTAACGCCGATCAAAACGCCGGCATCAAGATCGTGCTGCGCGCAATGGAAGAGCCGCTGCGCCAGATCGTCACGAACGGCGGCGAAGAAGCCAGCGTCGTGGTGGCGGCAGTTGCTGCAGGCCAGGGCAACTACGGCTACAACGCAGCGACGGGCGAGTACGTCGACATGGTCGAAGCCGGTGTTGTCGACCCGACCAAGGTCACGCGTACCGCACTGCAGAACGCAGCGTCGGTTGCAGGCCTGCTGCTGACGACGGACGCAGCTGTTGCTGAACTGCCGAAGGAAGATGCACCGATGCCGGGCGGCATGCCGGGCGGCATGGGCGGCATGGGCATGGACATGTAATCGACTTCGGTCGATGGTGTCCGGAGCGCGCAGCGATGCGCGTTCCAGCCAAAGAAAAAGACCCGCAGCGATGCGGGTCTTTTTTTATGGGCGCGTGGATTTCGATGCAGGCTGAAAGCGGGCGGCTGATACTCGATGTGAGCCCGTCCCCTGTGCTATTCGCGCGCGATGACCAACGCGTAGTAGGGTCGCTCCTTCACGACGAAACGGGGATTGGCGGAGAGCGTATTCACTGCCGGGGCGTAGCGTGCGCGAGCTTGGGCCAGCTCTGCCGATGACGGTGGCCATTGATGTGCATTCCATAGCAGGTCGACGTAGCTGATGACCACGGCGCGGGCGCTGCGATCCGCGAGGGTGCGTTCGATGTTGCCGGCGAGCGTCGTCGTGTCGGACACGAACAGTGTCGAGATGGATGCGGGCCAGTGCGCCTGGGCCAGCGCAACGTTCTTGTCGCCGCCGATGTTGTAGGTGCGTGTATTGGATGCAGCGGCCAGATAGGCGGCGAGAAAGTCGTTGCCCTGGGGGAAAAACGCGGTGATGCCATCCTTCGGGGCATCCTGCCGGAAGTCGGCGACGATCGACTGGTCGAGCTGCGCGAACTGATCGCGGAAGCGCAGCGGCGCATGCAGCAGCACCTGATGTTCGTAATGGCGGACTTCGGAATACGCGAGCCCTGATTCCGGATTCGGGAGGTTGGACGCCATCACCAGGCCCAACAGCCACCACGCGGCCTTGTTTCTGTCGCGACGCGACAACTCCGCGATCAGCAAGACGAACAATGCCCAGAATGCCAGAACGGTCAGGGCGGACCATCGATACGACGCGCGCATGTTCCTGAAGCCCGGTACGTGCGTGGACAGATAGGCCGTTCCGGTGGGCGCGACTGCATACTCGGGCGGCATCGTGGCCTGGAAGTTGCCTGCAGCCCGGTCGGCATCGGGCCGCACGGAATGGACTTTCAATGACGGCCCGAGCGCGAGGTACGTTGCAAGCATGCCAAGCACCAGCAGCGGAACGCCATGGGTCTTGTTGTTCGACAGCGCGAATCCGGCCAAGCCTGCCATGGCGATGGGGGCGATGAACGTCGTGACCCACACGGAGGCGTCGCCGAAGTAGGCCGAATCGCTTCTCGGGGTGCTGACGCGGAGTACATCCCATATCCCCAGCAGTCCTTGGGTTGGCCGTACGAGCATGGTGATGTCGACGCCGAAGCCGCGGAATACGGACAGCGGATCTGCGGTGAAGCTCTGCGTGCCGACGAATTGACGGTAAAGCACGAACGCGAGTCCGAAGCCCGCAGCATAAATCGGCATGCCGACGCCAAGCAGGCGTACCCTGCGGCCACTCGAGCGCTTGAGGCCGCCCGCATACTGGACGAGTGCGCCGAAGGCGAACATGACGAACGTATAACCGTCGGTAAAGACAGCTAGGCATGCGACTGCCACAAGGGCGAGCGCCGATATCGCGATCGTCCGTGTGCGTTGTGCGTCGATCGCTTCGCAAAGCCGGTGCGTCGTCCACAGATAAAGCGGCAACAGCGCGATCCCGATCGACAGCATCGAATAGCCGGAGTGCGCCCAAATGACCGGCATGGTCGCCCACACCACGGCCAACGCCAGCGCATATCGCGCAGGGGCGCCCAGAGCCGATGCATAGCGTTTCGAGCCCCACATCGCGAGCGCCAAGAACAGCAACGTGGTCGTGCTGTAGGCGTCGGCGGGGTTCAGCGGCGTGGCCGCAAGCACGGCGCTTTCCACCAGCGCGCCTGATAGGCCGAACGCAATCGGCGCGGGGGCGGGGAGGCCGAAATTGTGGGCGAAGATCGATGGCCAGCCGCTGTTCACGAAGGATTGGGCGAACGACGAAATCCACAATGCCTGACCGAGTGTCGGAAGGGCGATGAATGGCACGGCCCCGTAGATGACGGCGACAATCGATAGTGCGACTGCGAACGGCAGCGACTCGCGCACGGTTGATCCAAACGGACGCTGGCTTGTTGGAGTGGTACGCATATCCGGGTCAGTGCGGGGGCCTGGGCGCCAGGGCGGCGCCGACAAAGAACATCAAGTCGCCGGCTACCGTCACCAAGCGGCCGAGGACGATAGCGGTGATGAGGTCCGCTTGTCCGACGACACCATGCATCAGCCAGTACAGGACGGCTTCGCGAACGCCCACGCCCGCGGGTGCGCCGGGCGTGACAAGCCCGGCGAGCCAGGCAATGACGTAGGCACCGCATACGGGCAACCAGAATGCGGCACCGTGCGTGTCGATCTTCGCGTGCTGCATCGTGATCGCCAGCAGGGCGCTGAAGATCAGCCCGGACACGAGCAGAAACACTGCATACAGCGATACCGCCCGGGCAACGCAAAGGGACCAGCGGGCACGGATGCCCGACACGGCAATGGCAAGCACGCCCGCGAACGCAGCGATGGCGGTTGCCGTACCGATCGCCGTCCATTTGAGCGGTGCCGCCATCAGTGCAAACGGAAGGGCGGTCGACGCGATGACCGCGAGTTCCCATCCGATCGATTTGGCAACGGGCCATGCAGGCAGGCCTGCAGCGACGCAGATCGCTTGTCGGCCAGCGAGATGGAAAATGTTGCCCGGCGTATATTTGGCAAGCTGCGAGACGCCGTACGTCCTGATCGCCCAGAGGCGCGACGGCGTGACCCCTTGGTGGGTGAGCAACTGCCGCCAGGCGAGTGCAAGCAGCAGGCCGCAAGCCCCGTAACCGGCACTGAGTGTCGCTACGGCCCCCCAGGTAACGGCCGAGAAAGTGTCGAGCGAAAGCTGGTGGCTGTACTCGACAAGCTTCGTTCCGACGAAGATCGTGCCGAGTGCGCCCAGCGCGCTACCGGCGAGGTGTATCCAGCGCCGTTGCTGCTTGCCTAACTTCACTACCGTGCGGCGCTGTGAGGGCGGCAAAGCAACATCGTCCACGGCAACGGGGTGCGCACGCACAAGATGTCGAAGCGCGTGGAAACGAATTCGATGAATGCCCGTTTCGACCAGCGCTGTATGTGGCCGGGCGTGTTCCCGAGTGCGGAGATATATTTGCCTCGCGCGAGATTCATCGCGCTCCAGACCGGTTCGCGCGGAACGCTGAAAATCACGTGGCGAGCGCCGAGCGTCGCGATGTTGCGCAGCGCGACTTCCGGCTGCTCGAGATGTTCCAGGACTTCGCAACAGACGACGAGATCCGCTTGTATGTCCTGAGCACCGACCCGATAGACGTCCTGACGGGAGAAATGCGCCGGGTCGACGCACTGCGTCACGGCGTTCTCCTGTGCCAGCTCGATCACGCGAGCAGAAAAATCGCTTCCCGTGGCCTGAAGGCCCTGTTGTCGCCACCGCAGGACCCAGTAGCCCTCGCCACAGCCGATTTCATGGATCGACGACGGCGCTGCCTGCGTCACGAAATCGGTCAACGCGTCGTCGAATCCTCGCATGAGGCGCCGCACGATCGGATTCGTCGAGCCGTACTTGTCGTAGTTGTTGCCAACGACGATGCCCTGTTCGGCCATGCCGCCCGACATCTTCATCGAACGACCCCGAAGGCGCGCGTGGTTTCCTTCTCGACTGTGGCGACCTGGCTGCGGTCCGCTTGTGTCTGTTTGGCCGGGACAGCAGGATCCCGGTCCGTTTGCATCTGCTTGACCGCGAAACGTACGTCCTCGAGCAGCTTGCGGTTGGTGGACAGGAGGTCTGCAACGATGGCGATCAACAGCGTCTGGAATCCGGCGCCGACGAGGATCGATGCAAGGATGAGGGACTGGACGTGCCCGGTGCCGTTGCCGGTCGCCCAGAAGTAGACGAAGCGCAGTCCGGTCAGTACACCCGTGCCGAACAGGATCGCGCCGAGCGTGCCGAAAAACGCGGCGGGCCGATAGATGACGAAGATCCTGAAGATTGTCTGGGCCGATTGCATCACGTACGAGCGGATGCTTTTGACTAGGCGCGACGGCCGCAGGAACCCGTTGACGCGGATGGGCACCGAGACGATCGACATGTTGCGCTGGCCTGCCTGGATGATCGTCTCCAGGGTGTAGGTGTAATCGCTGAATACTGTCAGGCGTTGGGCGGCATGGCGGCTGTAGGCGCGGAAACCGCTCGTCGTATCGGGAATCTCGGTGCGGCTGACTGCACGAACTACCCAGCTACCGATTTTCTGCAGCGATTTTTTGATCGGCGAGAAATGATCGATTTCGTCGATCGGCCGTGACCCGACGACGATATCGGCTTCACCCGCATAAATAGGCCGAATGAGCGCTGGAATATCGGCTGCATTGTATTGGTTGTCGGCGTCGGTATTGACGATGACATCGGCGCCGCGTTTCAGGCAGGCTTCGAGTCCGGTCGTGAACGCGCGCGCGAGGCCCTGGTTGCGTGGATGTCGGACAATGTGGTCGACACCGGCGGCGCGCGCTACATCGACTGTCGAGTCGGTGCTACCGTCGTCGACGATCAACCATTCGACCCTATCAAAACCCGGCACTCGGCGAGGCAGTGCCGCCAGCGCAATCGGCAACGTCGCGGCCTCGTTGAAGCAGGGGATTTGAATAATTAATTTCATCGCCTGTGAGAGATAAATTCGCCCCCACGCCGCCGGATTTCAAATCTTGAAAAAAACGATATCGTGTTTGGCGAACGTCGATGAAATATAAATCAAAATGAAATGGCAAAAAATTACGACAAATTACTTTCCATGATCGATCGTGGGCGGCTAAACGCCGTGCCGACGGGATCGGAAGCACGCCGGTTCTTCGCGGTATTGTCAGTGCCGACGGGCGGATCGACCCGTTGGTCGATGTGGCGGTGCATACGGTATGTCTTTTCTATCGTAATCAAATGTTTCAAAAACTGCGGCCGAGCGGCGGGCGTCGCGTAGTCGGCAGCGCCGGGCAGAGAGGGAAGGAAGCAGGCGACACGTTGGATGCTGCGCTGCACCTGATGACGAAGGGCGTCGCGGATTGGAGGGGCGTTGATGCGAGCGCGCAGGCGCGGCCGGCGGATCTTCCGGTGTCGGAGCAGGGGCGCCGACGCACGAAGATCCGGCCGTTGGCTCAGTGTCGGGCAATTCTTGGCGCGCTTTTGCTGCTTTCCGTCGTCGGACGCAGCCGTTGCTGAACTGCCGAAGGAAGAGGCATCGATGCCGGGCGCATGGACATGGGCGTCGGTCGATGGTATCTGGAGCGCTCAGCGACGCGGGTCTTTTTTATGTGCGCGCGGATTTGGGCGTGTCAGCGGGGTGGCTGGAGAGGTTGCGCCCAAGCCGGCACAGCAGGTGCGACGGCGGGGTGCCCCGCCGCGTCCGCCTCAATGCCGGTGCGACGTCCGCGGCACCGGATCGGCTTTCACGGCCGGCGGTGTATCCGAGTCCTCGTTGCTGCGCGCCCAGAAGAACCGGTCGGGCAGGTACGCGCCCATGCCGGGCCGGAACGCGTCACGCACGGCCTGGTACAGGTATTCCTGCGCTTCGCGAACCGCTTCGGGCGGCTCCTGGCCGTTCGCGAGTAACGCCGCGATGGCCGCGCCCAGCGTGTCGGTGATGCCCATCAGCCGGTGCGGCGAGCGATCCCACATGTCCTCGCGGAGCTGGCCTTCCTCGCCGTACAGCGTGTTGACGAGCCGGTGCGAGCCCGTCTCGGACGACAGGATGTACTCGCAGCCCTGCGACAGCAGGTGCGAGACGGCCGCGTCGAGATTCGGCGCCTCGGCGTCGCCGTCCGGCTGCGCGAGCGCGATCAGCGTCGCGTAATCGGCGACCAGCAGCGTGGTTTGCGGCGCCAGCAGGTCGGCGATCGATTCGCGCAGGTCGTCGGCTGCGAGCACGTGCTCGTCGTCGAGCGTGAAGTCGGGCGCGAGCACGAGCGGCACGCCGTCGTAGTCGGCGACGACCTCGGCGATCGCGCTCACGACCTCCGCGCGCGTCGCCGCGCCGATCTTGAACGCGGCAACCGGCATGTCTTCGAGCAGCATGCGCGCCTGGGCGGCGACCACGTCGGGATCGAGGCCGGTCACTTCGTCGCAGGCGGCCGAGTCGCGCACGGTGTAGCCCGTCAGGACGGACACGCCGTGACAGCCCATGCTCGCCAGGGTCAACAGATCGGCTTGAATGCCAGAGCCGCCGGTGGGGTCGGACAGGCCAAAGGTGAGGACGATCGGAGGGGCGTTGCTGGACATGTAAAAATGGGGCAAGAGAAAAACGGGAAAGCGACGGGCATGCGGACGGCGAGGCGAAATGGGCGTTTTCGGCCCTGTGTTGCCCGGCAGGCCGCACTTTTCAGCCATTATGCGGCGGAATCCGGCCCGCACGACGGATTTTTTAGCGCAGCGCAACGTAGTCGCGTTACTCCAGCGCGATTGCTAGGCAGTCCGGCCCCGACACGGTACCATCATGGCTCCCGAATTTACCGACTTTCCCGACGCGGCTTAAGATGGAATACAAGAGCTGGATGTGCCTGATTTGTGGCTGGATTTACGACGAAGAAGCCGGGCTGCCGGAAGAGGGCATCGCTCCGGGCACGCGCTGGGAAGACGTCCCGATCAACTGGACGTGTCCGGAATGCGGCGCCCGCAAGGAAGACTTCGAGATGGTCCAGATCTGACCGGACCCTTGGCCCACGGACACACCGCTCAGGCCTCGCATCGACCCGGCGCTCATGCGTCGAGGCTCGCGCGAGCGACTTGACGATGACAGGCGCGCGTGTCCATGAGGCCAGAACCGGCGAACGTTCCCCACCCTGACGCACTGCCCAACCCGCGCGGCGGGGCCGTGCGCGCGGCCGACGCATGGCTTGCGGCGGCCGCCGACGCTTTCGAGCGTCGCGACGACGCAGCCGCACCGCTGTCCGCAGCGGCGGCCGTGCTGGCGGAAGCCGGCTGGCTGCCGGCCGCGCGTTTCGCGGGGCAGCTGTCGGCCGCCGTGCCGCTCGTCGCCGCCGAGCCGACCTCGGCCGGCTGGCGTGCCGCGCTGCGCGATTTCCGCGCGGCCGTCGCACGCCACAACCTGCGCGAGCTCGCCTGCTCGCCGGTTCTCTTCGAACATTTCCGTGCCTTGCGTGCGCAAAGCGCCGCCGACCTGCGCGCGCAGGCGCCGCTCGACGCGCTCGCGCTCGTCGGCCGCGCGGTGCCGCCCGCCACGTTGCGCGCGCTGCCCGACGCGTTCGCGACCCGGATTCGTGCCCGCTACGAGCAGGCGCTGCTCGGTGTGCTGCGTGCGGAACACGGCGCGCCCGATGCGTCACTCGACGAACTCGACGCGATGCTGGCCGCGCTCGCCGGCGACGATCCCTACGATTTCTGGCGGCTCGCGGCCGCGTGCGTGCGCGCACTGCGCGCCAGCGGCGCGCCCGAGCTGAAGCGCTTTCTCGCGCGCACGAACCTGCTGCTCGGCGAGCACGCGCAGGGCCGGCCCAGTGCGCCGCCCGAACTCGTGCGGGAGACGGTGGCGCTGCTGTGGCGCGATTTCGCGCTATTCGGCGCCGCGGCCGAGGATGTCGCGCTCGTCGACGTGCTGCACGACTACGGATTGACGGTCGACTGGCACGTCGCCGGCACGCCCGCGTCCGAAGCGCTGTGGGAGGCCGACGCCGCCCGGGCCGAGCACGACGCGGTTGCCGCCGCGCCGACTCGCGCACTCGGCGTCGTGACGGTCAATGCGCATGCCTATGAGGATTTCCTGCAGACGGCCGATGCGTCGATGGTCGACCTCGCGGCCGATCCGGCGAGAGCCGACGCGGGTGCCGCATGGCATGCGTCCGGCGCCGCTTACCGGGTCGGCACGGCCGCGTGCGCGCTCGGGCTCGGCCACGCGGCGCTCCTGGCCGACACGCTTGGTCTCGCGTGGCGGCGTGCGGCGCACGGCGTGCCGCTCGCCGACGGCGGCCTCGATGCGCACGGCCACGCGTCCGACATGCTGCGCGCGGCGCTGCTGAAGATTGCGGCCGGCGTTGCGCCGCCGGACCTCACGGCGGCGTCCGGCGCGCTCGGCGCGGCGCTCGGCCGGGCGTGACGAAGAAGGGGACGAACACGCGCCGGCGGCCCTTGCCGCGCGGGCCCGCAACACGCTGCCGACAGCGCCCGCGCGCGTGTTAGAGTGCCGTGTGATCCGTGCGCGCCGTTGCCAGCGCGGTGCGGCGTTGCTTGTTGATCGCGGCCCGGTCAGGCCGCGGCGTCTTTGCTAAAATTCAAACCATGTCAAAG
Organism: Burkholderia sp. HI2500; assembly: GCF_002223055.1. Classification (NCBI taxonomy): domain Bacteria; kingdom Pseudomonadati; phylum Pseudomonadota; class Betaproteobacteria; order Burkholderiales; family Burkholderiaceae; genus Burkholderia; species Burkholderia sp. HI2500. Next base: position 391,233 of record NZ_NKFL01000004.1, read on the forward strand.
CCTTCCGATCGCATCAATCTCACCAACCAGTTCCTGATCGCCATGCCGAACATGGCCGATCCGACGTTCTCGGGAACGGTGGTCTATCTTTGCGATCACAGCGAGCGCGGTGCGCTCGGCCTCGTCATCAATCGTCCTACCGACATCGACCTCGAATCGCTGTTCAACCGCATCGACCTGAAGCTCGACATCGAGCCGTTGCTGCACATCCCGGTGTACTTCGGCGGCCCGGTCCAGACCGAGCGCGGTTTCGTGCTGCACGAGCCGGTGGAGGGCGCGAGCTACAACTCGTCGATGTCCGTCGAGGGCGGGCTGGAGATGACCACGTCGAAGGACGTGCTCGAGGCGGTCGCGACGGGCACCGGCCCGAAACGCTTCCTGCTGACGCTCGGCCATGCGGGCTGGGGCGCAGGGCAGCTCGAGGAAGAAATTTCCCGCAACGGCTGGCTGACCGTGGCCGCCGATCCGCGCATCGTGTTCGACACGCCGGCCGAAGAGCGCTTCGAAGCCGCACTCGGCCTGCTCGGCGTCAGCTCGTCGATGCTGTCCGGCGAAGCAGGGCACGCATGAGTGGCGCGAGCGCGCGCGATGCGACGCTCCTCGCGTTCGACTACGGCGAAAAACGTATCGGCGTCGCGGTCGGCAATGCGCTGACGCGCTCGGCCCGTGCGCTCGTCGTGATCCAGAACCTGAACCGCGAACACCGCTTCAAGGCGGTCGGCGACCTGCTGGCCGAATGGCGGCCGGACGCGCTCGTCGTCGGCCTGCCGATGCATCCGGACGGCACGCCGCACGACATGACGCAGCAGGCGAAGCGCTTCGGCAACCAGCTGAACGGCCGCTTCGGGCTGCCCGTCACGTGGGTCGACGAGCGCTATTCGTCGGTCGAGGCCGAGGCCGGGCTGCGCGAGCGCAACGTGCGCGGCCGCGCACGGGCCGACATGCTCGATGCCGAGGCCGCGCGCGTCATCCTTCAACAGTATCTCGATCAATTGTCCGACCATGAGCACCATTGACGCCGAGGCGCTTTACCGCGTCCTGCTCGACCAGATCCGCGCCGCGTACGGCACGGCTTTCGCCGTACCGGGCGGCCCGCGGCTCGCCGGCATTCACAGCGGTGGCGCATGGCTTGCCGAGCGCCTCGCGCGCGATCTCGGCGCGCCGGCGTTCGGCGTCGTGAACGTCGCGCTGCACCGCGACGATTACGCGAAGAAGGGGCTGCACAGCCAGGCCAGCCCGACGTCGCTGCCGTTCGAGGTCGACGGCGCGCGCATCGTGCTCGTCGACGACGTGCTGTTTACCGGGCGCACCGTGCGCGCTGCACTCAACGAGCTGTTCGACTACGGCCGTCCGGCCGCGGTCGAGCTCGCGGTGCTCGCCGATCGCGGCGGCCGCGAGCTGCCGGTCGCCGCGCGCTTCGCGGGCGGCGCGCTCGACGTGCCGGCCGGCGCGACGCTCGTGCTCGCACGCGACGATGCGCAGTTCACGCTGCGCGTCGAGGCGCACGGCGCCTGAACGACACGCGAACCGTATCCCGGGCCGCTGGTTTGCACCGCGGCCCGTTTGCATAGTTGGAATCACGCACACCATGACCACCGACACCACTGGCCGCACCGGCAATCCCGCTGCGGCCGCGAGCCCCGACCGGTTCCGCTACGGCTTCCTGAAGGGCAACCCGCAGCTCACGAAAAACGGCGAGCTGAAGCACCTGCTGTCGATCGAGGGCCTGCCGCGCTCGATCGTCAACCACATCCTCGATACGGCCGAGCAGTTCGTCAGCGTGACGGACCGTGAAGTGAAGAAGGTGCCGCTGCTGCGCGGCAAGTCCGTGTTCAACCTGTTCTTCGAGAACTCGACGCGTACGCGCACGACCTTCGAGATTGCCGCGACGCGCCTGTCGGCCGACGTGCTGAACCTGAACATCAATGCGTCGTCGACGAGCAAGGGCGAATCGCTGCTCGACACGATCAACAACCTGTCGGCGATGCATGCCGACCTGTTCGTCGTGCGCCATGCGTCGAGCGGTGCACCGTACCTGATCGCCGAGCACTGCGCACCGCACGTGCACGTGATCAACGCCGGCGACGGCCGCCATGCGCACCCGACGCAGGGCCTGCTCGACATGTACACGATCCGTCACTACAAGCGCGACTTCACGAAGCTGCGCGTGGCGATCGTTGGCGACATCCTGCATTCGCGCGTCGCGCGCTCCGACATCCACGCGCTCACCACGCTCGGCGTGCCGGAAGTGCGCGCGATCGGCCCGCGCACGCTGCTGCCGGGCGGGCTCGAACAGATGGGCGTGAAGGTGTTCCACAACCTCGACGAAGGGCTGAAGGGCGTCGACGTGATCATCATGTTGCGCCTGCAGAACGAGCGGATGAGCGGCGCGCTGCTGCCGTCCGCGCAGGAATACTTCAAGACCTGGGGCCTGACGCCCGAGCGCCTCGCGCTCGCCGCGCCCGACGCGATCGTGATGCACCCCGGCCCGATGAACCGCGGCGTCGAGATCGATTCGCAGGTCGCCGATGGCCCGCAGTCGGTGATCCTCAACCAGGTCACGTTCGGCATCGCCGTGCGGATGGCGGTGATGGGCATCGTCGCCGGCAATAGCGACTGAGCCCGCTTTCGCGCCTCCTTATTCACGCAATCAACGCATTCACAGACAGCGCATGAAGATTCATATCAAAGGCGGCACGCTGATCGACCCGGTCGCCGGCACCGAGCAGCAGGCCGACGTATTCGTCGCGGACGGCAAGATCGCCGCGCTCGGCACGGCGGCGCCGGCCGGTTTCAACGCGGACAACACGATCGACGCGGCGGGCCTGATCGTCGCGCCCGGCCTCGTCGACCTGTGCGCGCGGCTGCGCGAGCCCGGCTACGAGCACAAGGCGACGCTCGCGTCCGAGATGGCCGCGGCCGTCGCGGGGGGCGTCACGACCCTCGTGTGCCCGCCGGATACCGACCCCGTGCTCGACGAGCCGGGCCTCGTCGAGATGCTCAAGTTCCGCGCGCGCAACCTGCACCAGGCGAACGTGCATCCGCTCGGCGCGCTGACGGTCGGCCTCAAGGGTGAGGTGATCACCGAGATGGTCGCGCTGACCGAGTCCGGCTGCGTCGGCTTCACGCACGCCAACGTGCCGGTGCGCGACACGCAGGTGCTGCTGCGTGCGTTGCAGTACGCGAGCACCTACGGCTACACCACGTGGCTGCGCCCGCAAGACGCCTTCATCGGCCGCGGTGGTGTCGCCGCGAGCGGTGCGCTGGCGTCGCGGCTCGGGCTGTCCGGCGTGCCGGTCGCGGCCGAGACGATCGCGCTGCACACGATCTTCGAACTGATGCGCGTGACGGGCGCACGCGTGCACCTCGCGCGGCTGTCGTCGGCGGCCGGCCTCGCGCTCGTGCGCGAGGCGAAGGCCGAGGGGCTGCCCGTGACCTGCGACGTCGGCGTGAATCACCTGCACCTGATCGACGTCGACATCGGCTACTTCGATTCGCAGTTCCGGCTCGATCCACCGCTGCGCAGCGAGCGCGATCGCGAAGCGATTCGCGTGGCGCTCGCCGACGGCACGATCGATGCGATCTGCTCCGACCATACGCCGGTCGACGACGACGAGAAGCTGCTGCCGTTCGGCGAAGCGACGCCGGGCGCGACCGGGCTCGAGCTGCTGCTGTCGCTGACGCTGAAGTGGGCCGACGAGACGCGTACGCCGCTCGCGCAGGCGCTGCGCCGCATCACGTCCGCGCCGGCGGACGTGCTGAAGCTGCCGGCTGGCCGCCTCACCGAAGGCGGCGCGGCCGACCTGTGCGTGTTCGACCCGCGCGCGCACTGGCGCGTCGAGCCGCGTGCGCTGAAGAGCCAGGGCCACAACTCGCCGTTCCTCGGCTACGAACTGCCGGCCACCGTGCGCGCGACGCTCGTGGCCGGGCAGGTCGCGTTCGAGCGCCACTGAACCACGCCGGACTATCGCCATGATTGCCATTCGCAAGCTGTGTCTCGTCTTTCACCTGTTGCGCGGCATGGCGATCGTCGCGCTGCGTTTTTCGCACGTCACGCCCGCGCGCCGCGCCGAGCTGATACGCCGCTGGTCGCTCAAGCTGCTGCGGATCTGCGGGATGCGCCTCGTCGTCCATAACGACAGCGCGCGGCTCGACGCGAGCGCGCTCGTGGTCGGCAATCACGTGTCGTGGCTCGATATCTACACGGTCAACGCGTGGCGGCCGACGCCGTTCGTGTCGAAGGCCGAGGTGCGGCAGTGGCCGGTGGTCGGCTGGCTCGCCGAGAAGCTCGACACCGTGTTCCTGCAGCGCGAGAAGCGCACCGAGGCGATGCGCGTCATGCACGAGATGGCCGAGCGCCTGCGCAACGGCGGGCTGATGTGCGTGTTTCCGGAAGGGACGACGACCGACGGGCAGGAACTGCTGCCGTTCCACGCGAACCTGTTCCAGGCCGCGGTATCGGCCGGCTGCGCGGTGCAGCCGATCTGCCTGATGTACGAGGACGCGCACGGGCGGCAATCTGTCGCGCCGGCCTACACGGGCGAACTGGCGCTTGGCACGTCGCTCGACATGGTGCTGCGCGGCGGCCCGCTCGTCGCGCACCTTTACGTGTGTGAACCGATCGCGCCGGGTGGCGACCGGCGGGCGACGTCCGCGGCGGCGCGCGATGCGATCGGGGCTGCGCTCGTGAAGCTGCAGGCGAACGTCGGCAAACCGACGGCCGAGTCGCTCGCGGAGCTGGCCAAACATGCCTATCCTGCGACCGAGGTTGGCGCCGGCGCGGCAGGGCATGAGGCGGCCGACGCACCGGTGCCGGGGCGCGAGGGTTGACGCGCTTCCCGGTCCCGCGAATCAGTCTGTAATCACTCGCCGCCCGACGCGCGGCACGCTTCGCACTGCACCTGCGTGACCGTGCGCTGCGCCGGATCGGCCGTCAGCCGGACGGCCGACAGCTGATTACCCCACACGCACCCCGAATCGAGCGCGACGACGTTCTCGCGCACCATCAGGCCGAGCGCGGCCCAGTGGCCGAACACGACCGTCACGTCCTCCGTGCGGCGCCCCGGTACGTCGAACCACGGCAGGTAGCCGGGCGGCGCGCTGTCGGGGCCGCCGTTCGCCTTGAATTCCATCGCACCGTCGGGCGTGCAGAAGCGCACGCGCGTGAACGCGTTGAACGCGACGCGCATCCGGTCGCGTTTTTTCAGGTTCGGACTCCACTGGTTCGGCTCGTTGCCGTACAGCTTCTGCAGCGTGTCGCGCCAGTCGGGCGCGCGCAGCGCGCGCTGGAGTTCGTCGGCGAGCTCGAGCACGAGCGTGGCATCCCACTGTGGCAGCACGCCCGCATGCACGAGCAGCATCCCGTTCTCCGCATGCACGAACGGGCGGTGGCGGACCCAGTCGAGCAGCGCATCGGCGTCGGGTGCGTCGAGGATCTCGCCGATGGTGTCGCCCGGGCGCTCGGTGCGCAGGCCGGCGGAGACCGCGAGCAGGTGCAGGTCGTGATTGCCGAGCACGACGGTCGCGCGCGGGCCGAGATCGACGAGTGCGCGCAGCGAGGCGAGGGAGTTCGGTCCGCGGTTGACGACGTCGCCGGCGATCCACAGCGGCGTGTCGGCGGGGGCTGAAAGCTTTTCGAGCAAAGACTGGAAAGCGGAATGACAGCCTTGGATGTCGCCGATGGCGATGGGGGGGTGGGTCATGAGAGGCAAGTTGTTACAAATCTTGGCGCGAGACGGAAAAAGGGATGGTTGCCGGAATGTGGCCCGGGCGTGTTTGTGGGATTTTAACGTATTGATTTGAATCGAAAATCTTAAGATTTTGCGGGTCTGGCACACTGTATCAAGTTGTTAGCGACGTGGCCTTTGGGCCGTGTCGCTTCTTATAATCGACCGCTTCGCAACAAAATTAGCATTTCATGACTTTGACGGTTACGGTCAGCAGTTAGAATGCCCGCCTTAGGGGCGCGCACGGTGACGTTGCCGCGTTCAGAATTCGTGGCGGCTCGGGCTTGAGGCCCGCCATGTATGACTAGAGGGGGCCTCATGATCCTGGTGACGGGCGGCGCGGGTTTTATCGGTGCCAATTTCGTAATCGACTGGCTGCGTCAATCCGACGAGGCCGTACTCAATGTCGATAAACTGACCTACGCAGGCAACCTTCGTACGCTTCAATCGCTGAACGGAAGCTCGAAGCACGTATTTGCCCGCGTCGACATCTGCGACCGTGCGGCGCTCGACGCGCTGCTTGCCGCGCATCGGCCGCGCGCGATTCTGCATTTCGCGGCGGAAAGCCATGTCGATCGCTCCATTCATGGTCCGGCCGAGTTCGTTCAGACCAACGTGGTCGGTACGTTTACGCTGCTCGAGGCCGCGCGTCATTACTGGAGCGCGTTGCCCGATGCGGAACGAGCGGCCTTCCGTTTCCTGCACGTGTCGACCGACGAAGTGTTCGGTTCGCTGTCCGCCACCGACCCGCAGTTCTCCGAAACGACACCCTATGCGCCCAACAGCCCGTACTCGGCGACGAAAGCGGGCTCCGATCACCTGGTGCGTGCCTATCATCATACGTACGGCCTGCCGACGCTCACGACGAATTGCTCGAACAACTATGGTCCGTATCAGTTCCCCGAAAAGCTCATTCCGCTGATGATCGCGAATGCACTCGCCGGGAAGCCGTTGCCCGTCTACGGCGATGGCCAGAACGTGCGCGACTGGTTGTACGTCGGCGATCACTGCAGCGCGATTCGCGAAGTGCTCGCGCGCGGCACACCCGGCGAGACCTACAACGTCGGCGGCTGGAACGAAATGACGAACCTCGACGTCGTGCATACGCTGTGTGATCTGCTCGACAACGCGCGACCCATGGCGCAAGGCTCGTATCGCGACCAGATCACGTACGTGAAGGATCGCCCGGGGCACGATCGCCGTTATGCGATCGACGCGCGCAAGCTGGAGCGTGAGCTGGGCTGGAAGCCGGCCGAGACGTTCGCGACCGGCCTCGCAAAGACCGTCGCCTGGTATCTCGAAAACCAGGCGTGGTCTGACGAGGTGGCTTCGGGCGAATACCGCAAGTGGGTCGAGACCAACTACGCAGAGCGCGTTTGACAGGAGTGGCGATGGCACGCAAGGGCATCATTCTCGCCGGCGGTTCAGGCACACGGCTGTATCCGATTACACACGCGGTATCGAAGCAGTTGCTGCCGGTGTACGACAAGCCGATGATCTACTACCCGCTGTCGACGCTGATGATCGCGGGCATTCGAGACGTGCTGATCATCTCGACACCGCAGGACACGCCGCGCTTCGAGTCGATGCTCGGTGATGGCAGCCAGTGGGGGATGAATATCGCGTATGCGACGCAGCCGTCGCCGGACGGACTTGCGCAGGCGTTCGTCATCGGCCGGACCTTTGTCGGCAACGATCCTTCGGCGCTCATTCTCGGCGACAACATTTTCTACGGGCACGATCTCGCGAAGCAGCTCGAGCGCGCGAACGAGCGCGATGCAGGCGCGACCGTGTTCGCCTATCACGTGCACGACCCCGAGCGTTACGGCGTGGTGGAGTTCGATCGGAACTTCCGCGCGCTGTCGATCGAGGAGAAGCCCGCGCAGCCGCGTTCGCAGTATGCGGTTACCGGGCTGTACTTCTATGACAACCGCGTGTGCGACATCGCGGCAGACATCAAGCCGTCGGCGCGCGGCGAACTGGAAATCACCGACGTCAATTCACGGTATCTCGCGGACGGTGCATTGAATGTCGAGATCATGGGGCGCGGCTATGCGTGGCTCGATACAGGCACGCACGATTCGCTGATCGAGGCGGCGACGTTCATCGCGACGCTGCAGAAGCGTCAAGGGCTCGTGGTCGCGTGTCCCGAGGAGATCGCGTACCGCCGCAACTGGATCGACGCGGAGCAGGTGCTGAAGCTGGCACAGCCGCTCGCGAAGAACGCCTACGGACAGTATCTCCGGAACCTACTCACCCACCAGGTCGCATGGCAATCCACGTAACGACAACGGCACTGCCCGAAGTCAAGCTCATCGAGCCGAAGGTCTTCGGCGACACGCGCGGTTATTTCTACGAAAGCTTCAACGGGCGCGAGTTCGCGCAAGGCGTCGGGGCCGACGTCGAATTCGTCCAGGACAACCATTCGCGATCGACGAAGGGCGTGCTGCGCGGGCTGCATTACCAGATCGAACATGCGCAGGGCAAGCTCGTGCGCGTGATCGAAGGCGAGGTATTCGATGTGGCGGTGGACATTCGCCGCAGCTCGCCGAATTTCGGGAAGTGGGTCGGCATGGTTCTGTCGGCGGACAACCATCGTCAGCTTTGGGTGCCGCCCGGTTTCGCGCACGGTTTCGTCGTGTTGTCGGCGGCCGCGCAATTCCTTTACAAGACCACCGATTACTGGTTTCCCGAGCACGAGCGCAGCATCATCTGGAACGACCCGGAGATTGGAATCGCTTGGCCGATCGACGGCGAGCCGGTCCTGGCATCGAAGGACGCGGCCGGCAAGCGTTTGAGCGAATCCGACGTCTATGCGTAAAGGCGACACGAACGCCTCACCGACGATCCTCGTGACGGGCGTGAACGGGCAGGTTGGCTTCGAGCTGTTGCGGACGCTGCAGGGGCTCGGGCGTGTGGTGCCGTGTGACAGGTCGACACTCGATCTGTCCGATCTCGAGCGCGTGCGCACGTTCGTGCGGGACGTGAAGCCGTCCCTGATCGTCAACCCTGCCGCGTATACCGCGGTGGATCAGGCAGAGACCGACGTCGATGCTGCACGCCGCCTGAATGCCGACCTGCCGCGTGTATTCGCGGAGGAGATGGCGCGCAGCGGCGGTGCGCTCATTCACTATTCGACCGACTACGTGTTCGACGGTACGAACACCGAGGCGTATACGGAAACCGATGCGACGAATCCCGCCAACGTTTATGGCGCGACCAAGCGTGACGGCGAACGGGCGATTGCGGCGACCGGGTGCGCGCATCTGATTCTGCGAACGAGCTGGGTGTACGGCCGGCGCGGCAGGAACTTCCTGCTGACGATGCTGAAGCTGGGTGCCGAGCGCCCCGAACTGCGGATTGTCGCGGACCAGGTCGGTGCACCGACGTGGTCGAAGACGATCGCCGCCGCGACGTCGCACATCGTCGCGCAGGGCACGGCATCGATCGGGACCGACTGGTGGGCGCGCCGCTCCGGCGTCTATCACCTGACCTCGGCCGGCGCGACGTCGTGGTGCGGTTTCGCCGAAGCCATCTTCGCGGTCGCCATGGCATCGCATGCACCGAAAATCGTGCCTATTGCGTCGAGCGACTATCCGACGCCGGCAAAACGGCCTGCGAATTCGAGACTGGCGATGGACAAGCTGGGCGCGACGTTCGGACTGCGGATGCCTGACTGGCGCGATGCGCTGGCGCTGTGTCTAGCCGAATGATCCTGTCCCGGAGCGGGCTGATCGTCTGGCGGGCGAAGCCCGGATGGCGGTCGCGGAGGCCGGCTCTCGGCCCGGAGGGCGTTGCCAGGCTTGACGCAGCGACCGTTCTGGTGCGTTCGGCGAGTTTTAAGTGACCGATTGGTAACGCTCGGGTACGTGACCCGGTGGTTTGGCTGCCGATCAGGATCGAGCAGGGGCACGACGGTCGCGCTGCGTGCGCGTTCGGGCCTTGTCTGGCGGCCGTCCCGGGTCAACCGCCGTTTTCGGTGGGAGTGGTGCCGGCTATAATTCCGTTCCGGCCGGGTCTCGCATGACCGGCTGGCAACCATGCCGGCCGGTGTATGGATGTAAGTGGCGAAGGCGTTGGCTTCGCCAGCGAATACTAAATGTGGAGTGAATGTGATGTTAATCCCCGTCATCCTGTCCGGTGGTGCCGGTACGCGACTTTGGCCCGTCTCTCGCGAAGGGCATCCCAAACCGTTCATGAAGCTCGCCGATGGCGAGAGTCTGCTGCTGAAAACCTACCGTCGCGCTGCCGCGGCGGTCGGCGGCGGTGACGACGCCCAGGGCGGAGAATTGCTGACGGTCACCAACCGCGACTACTACTTCATGAGCAAGGACGAGTTCGTGAGCGCGGCGCTCGGCGAACAGCGGCCCGGCGTGTTCATGCTCGAGCCGGCCGGTCGCAACACGGCGCCCGCCGTGGCAATGGCAGCGCATCATGTCGCTGAAAAATACGGGCGCGACGCACTGATGCTGGTGCTCGCGGCCGATCACCTGGTGCAGGACCAGAAGGGTTTCGTGGCCGCTGTCGCGAGCGCAGCCGAACTGGCGAAGCAGGGCCGGCTGGTGACGTTCGGCATCGTGCCGACGAGCCCGGATACCGGCTTCGGCTATATCGAGGCAGGCGAGCCTGTCGGAGCCGGCCGAGCGGCGCTGCGCTTCGTCGAGAAGCCGGATGCAGCGAAGGCGGCGGAGTACCTGGCAGCGGGCAACTACCTGTGGAACTCGGGCATGTTCTGTTTCAAGGCCGGCGTCATTCTCGACGAGATGGCGCGTCATGCGCCGGACGTCGCCGCTGCCGCCGAAGCATGCTGGGCGGCGCTGCAGGAAGCCAACAAGACGTCGACGCAAATGCTCGAGATTCCCGCCGAATCGTTCGAGAAGATGCCCGACATCTCGATCGACTATGCAGTGATGGAGCGCTCGTCGAACGTGGCGGTGGTGCCCGCCAGCTTCGGTTGGAGCGACATCGGCTCGTGGGGCGCGGTGCGCGACCTGGTCGAGCCTGACCAGGACAGCAATCGGGCCGTCGGCGATGCGATCTTCGTCGATAGCCGCAACATGTACGTGCAGACGCAGGATCGCGTCGTGGCGTCGGTCGGCGTGGCCGACCTGATGATCATCGATACACCGGACGCATTGCTGGTCGCCCATCCTGACCGCGCGCAGGATGTGAAGCAGGTGGTCGCCCGGCTGAAGAAACGTAATCACGACGCGTACAAGCTGCACCGCACCGTGAGCCGCCCGTGGGGTACCTACACGGTGCTGGAAGAGGGGCCGCGGTTCAAGATCAAGCGGATCGAAGTCAAGCCGGGTGCGAGCCTGAGCCTTCAGATGCACCACCATCGCAGCGAGCACTGGATCGTCGTGAGCGGGATGGCCAAGGTCGTCAACGGCGATCAGGAGATTTTCGTCCGGACCAACGAGTCCACCTATATTCCTGCGGGGCACAAGCACCGCCTCGAGAATCCGGGTGTGCTGGACCTGGTGATGATCGAGGTGCAGAGCGGCGAGTATCTGGGAGAGGACGACATCGTTCGTTTCCAAGATGTATACGGGCGGGCTTGATGCTGGGCATGCTGAGAGCCCTGTGGGCCTATCGCGGCTTCATCCTGGGAAGCGTCAAGCGGGAATTTCAGTCCAAGTACCGTAATTCCCTGCTGGGCGCAGCATGGACCGTCCTCAATCCGCTTGCGATGATCGTCGTTTATACGGTGATCTTCTCGCGTGTCATGCATGCCCGGTTGCCCGGCGTGGACAGCACCTTCGCGTACAGCGTTCACCTGTGCGCCGGCGTTCTGCCATGGGCCATGTTCGTGGAAGTCGTCAGCCGAGGGCAGACTGCTTTCATCGACAACGCCAACCTGCTGAAAAAGCTGAGCTTTCCGCGGCTGTGTCTGCCGGTGATCGTGGTCGCCAACGCGCTGGTCAGTTTCGTGATCGTCTTCGCGCTGTTCACTGCATTCCTGGTGATCACCGGGAATTTCCCCGGCATTTCGTATCTCGCGATTTTTCCGGTGCTGCTGGTGATGACGCTGTTCGCGATCGGCCTTGGCGTCACGCTGGGCGTGCTGAATGTATTTTTCCGTGATGTCGGGCAGTTCTTCGGAATCGTGCTGAATTTCTGGTTCTGGCTGACGCCGATCGTCTATTCGGTCAACATTCTGCCGGATAGCGTGAAGTCCGCGATGCGATTCAATCCGATGGCGCCGGTGATCCAGTCGTTCCAGGTCGTACTGGTGCAGCGCGTATGGCCGGACTGGCAGGCGCTCTGGCTGCCGGCCGTGTTGGGTATCGTCCTGTGTCTTTTTGGCCTGGGCCTGTTCCGCAAGCATGCGGGCGAAATGGTGGATGAACTCTGATGGGCACCATTACCGTTACCAATCTGGGCAAGGCCTACAAGCAGTACCCGACACGCTGGTCACGTCTCGTCGAGTGGATGGACCCGCGTCGCAAGGAGCATCACAAGCTGCACTGGGTGCTGCGCGACGTGAATTTTTCGGTGCGCGCCGGCGAGGCGATCGGCATCATCGGCATCAACGGCGCGGGCAAGAGCACGCTGCTGAAAATGATCGTCGGGACCACGCAGCCGACTGTTGGCAGCGTGTCGATGACCGGGCGCGTCGCTGCACTGCTGGAGCTCGGGATGGGGTTTCATCCGGACTTCACCGGGCGCCAGAACGTGATGATGGCCGGTCAGTTGCTGGGCTACAGCGTCGACGAACTGACCGCGATGATGCCCGAGATCGAAGCGTTTGCCGAAATCGGCGAATACATCGATCAGCCGGTGCGCGTGTACTCCAGCGGCATGCAGATGCGTCTCGCGTTCAGCGTCGCGACGGCTCGACGGCCCGACGTGTTGATCGTCGACGAAGCGCTATCGGTCGGCGATGCGTATTTTCAGCACAAGAGCTTCGACCGCATCCGCGAGTTCGGCAAGAAGGGCACGACGCTGTTGATCGTTGCGCACGACAAAGCCGCGATTCAGGCAATCTGCGACCGCGCGATCCTGCTGAATGCGGGGCGGCTGGAGATGGAGGGGCCGCCCGAAGCGGTCATGGACTACTACAACGCGATGCTGGCCGATCGTGAGAACAGTGAGGTCAGGCAGGAAAAGCTGGACAGTGGTGCGGTGCAGACCGTTTCCGGAACCGGCGAGGCACTGATCGACGAGGTTACGCTGCTCGATCGGTCAGGCCAGCCCGTCGAGATCATCGGCGTCGCGCAGCCAGTCGCGTTGCGCGTCAAGGTCAAATGCGTCAAGGCGATTCCCGAATTGGTCGTCGGGTACATGATCAAGGACAGGCTCGGGCAAACGGTGTTCGGAACGAACACCTATCACCTGAAGCAGGTGCTGGTCGATCTTGCCGAAGGCCAGATAGTGGAATTGCTTTTCGAATTCACGGCGAACATCGGCGTGGGCAGCTACTCGGTTGCCGTTGCACTGCATACGGGCGATGCGCATCTTGCAAATAACTACCAGTGGCGCGATCACGCGCTGGTGTTCAACGTCGTGAACATAAAGATGGATGATTTCGTCGGTGTGGCGTGGCTGCCGACGACGGTGAGGAGTTTGCCGTAGTGGACAGTTTTTATCGTGCGTTCGAGGACCGGCATCGCGGGTCGCGAGATCTGATCAAAAGCCGGCTGGCGAAGTACGCGGCGTTCTTTCAGCCGCTGGCGGCGTTGCACCCCGGCGCGATGACGTTCGATGTCGGGTGCGGTCGCGGCGAGTGGCTGGAACTGATGATCGAAGCCGGTTTTGTCGCGTCGGGTGTGGATCTCGACGACGAAATGCTTGAAGCGTGCCGTGAGCGAAATCTACCGGTATCGAAGGGCGACGCGATCGAGCATCTCGCGACGCTTGACTCGGACAGCCATGCGCTGATCTCGGCTTTTCACGTCGTCGAACACGTGAGCTTCGAGCAATTGAAGACGCTCGTGAGCGAAGCGCTGCGCGTGTTGAAGCCCGGTGGCCTGCTCATTCTCGAGACGCCCAATCCGGAAAACATCGCTGTGGCGACGTGCAACTTCTATATCGATCCGTCGCACCAGAAGCCGGTGCCTCCGATGCTGCTCTCGTTCGTTGCCGAACACGCTGGGTTCGATCGCGTCAAGGTCGTGCGTCTTCAGGAGCCCGAGGTATTGCGCGACGCGAAAACGAAGGTTCACCTCCTGAACATCCTCGGTAGCGTGAGTCCCGATTACGCGATCGTTGCGCAGAAGGCGGCCAGTTCGGCGCAAGGCGCGTTCGACGCGGCATTCGATGCCGATTACGGCCTGACGATCGATGTCCTTGCGGATCGCTACGAAACACGGCTGGCCTCGAATCTTTCTCATGTCGACGCGAGGGTGGAGCGTGCGGAGGAGGCGCTGCGGCTTTCCGCAGAGCGGTGGAGCGAGCTGGTCGACCGGCTGCAGACGGTGACCGAGCAGTTGAAGTTCGCAGAGGAGCGCTATCAGCGCGTCGAAGAGCGAAACCGGCTGGCTGACGAGCGACGCCAGCTTGTCGACGAGCGCAGCCAACTGGTCGAGGAGCGAAACCAACTGGTCGAGGAGCGAAACCAACTGGTGGACGGAGAGCGCCAGCATGTCGAGCGCCAGGTACTCGAATTGCAGGCACGCCTCGAACAGGCCGAGGCCATGATGCATCAGGCGAATGCGCAACTGCATGCGATGTATCACAGCACGTCGTGGAAAATCACCCGCCCGCTTCGGATCGTCGCGCTCGTGCTGAAGGGGCAAGGGAAGACGGTTTTCAAGGCCGGACTCAAGCGCGTCATTCAGCAGACTGCACGATTCGGCGACGAGCACCCTTCGTTCAGGCGGTTCGCCGTTTCCGTGCTCAACCGTTTTCCCGGTCTCAAGCAACGGCTGATTCCCGTTGTTTCCGGGACGGTGCGTCCCTATTCCGCACGACCCGACGTGCCGCCGGAGAGTCTGAGTCCGCGCGCGCAACAAATTCATGCTGCATTGGCATTTGCAGCGAAGAGCTACAGCAAGAAGGAGGGGGCGTAATGCGGATCGTCATCGATATGCAAGGTGCGCAGAGCACCGGTTCGCGCAATCGAGGCATCGGCCGTTACACCCAGGCGATTGCAAAAGGCCTGGTGCGCAATCGCGGAGAGCACGAGATCTTTCTGGCGCTGAGCGACCTGTTTCCCGAGACCATTGAGCCCATTCGCGAGGCGTTTTCACATGTGCTGCCGCTCGAGAACATTCGGGTCTGGCACGCCGCAGCCCCTGTTTCGCACGTTGAAAAATCGAACGATTGGCGGCGGCATGCGGCGGAACTGGGATTCGAGTCGTTCCTGTGTACATTGAAGCCGGATTTCATCTATGTCACGAGTTTGTTCGAGGGGCTTGGCGACGATGCGGTCACGAGCGTCCATCGACTGCAGCACGATATTCCGGTCGCGGTCACGCTTTACGACCTGATTCCGTATATCAACCCCGATCCGTACCTGAACAATCCGGTCATCAAGTCCTGGTATCTGGAGAAGGTCGACCATTTGCGCCGGGCTGATTTGTGGCTGGGTATTTCGGAGTCCTCGCGTCAAGAGGGCATCAAGTACCTGGGGCTGCCCGCAGACTGCTCGATCAACATCGGCACCGACGCAGACGATGCATTCCAGTCCATCGACGTTTCCCCGGAACGGGAAGCGACGTTGCGCAAGCAATACGGGCTGACGAAACCGTTTGTCCTGTACACCGGCGGCATCGATCACCGCAAGAACGTCGAAGGCCTGATTCGGGCCTATGCGCTTTTGCCTGAAGCGGTACGACGTGATCACCAATTGGCGATCGTGTGCTCGGTGCAGCCCGCGAATCGGCAGGAACTCGAGCGCTTGGCACAGCAGCATGGCCTGAGCCAGGGTGAGGTGGTGCTGACAGGCTTCGTGCCGGACGAGGATTTGCTGTATTTCTACAACCTGTGCACGCTGTTTGTGTTCCCGTCGTGGCACGAGGGTTTCGGTTTGCCCGCATTGGAGGCGATGCGCTGCGGGGCGCCCGTCATCGGCGCCAACACGTCCAGCTTGCCGGAAGTCATCGGTTGGGATGATGCATTGTTCGATCCGCATTCCGACGCGGCGATTGCCGACGCAATACGTCGCGGTCTGACCGATGCGCCGTTCCGCGAAGCATTGATTCGGCACGGGAAAGAGCAGTCGCGCCGCTTCTCGTGGGATGAAAGCGCACGCCGCACCATTGCAGCCATGGAGCAGTGGCATGTTCGGGGCAAGCAGCCCGCGCATCGACAGGAGTCGCGGCGCCCGAAGCTCGCCTATGTTTCTCCGCTGCCGCCTGCTCGCACCGGCATAGCGGACTACAGTGCCGAACTGCTGCCTGAGCTTGCGCATTTCTACGATATCGATGTCATCGTCGATCCGGATACCGCCGGGAATCCGCAGTTCGATGGCGTGATGGTAAGGTCTGCTCAGTGGTTCCTTGACCATGCCGGCTTGTATGACCGTGTGGTCTATCACTTCGGCAATTCGTCCTTCCATCGCTACATGTTTCCGCTTCTGGATGTCATTCCCGGAGTGGTGGTCCTGCATGACTTTTTCCTGTCGGGCATCGTTGCGGAAATGGACGGCCAGGGATGGCGGCCGGGTGGCCTGTCGCAGGCGTTGTATGAGGGCCACGGCTACGCCAGCCTGGCCGAGCGCCATCAAAAAGCGGATCCGGCGGATGTCGTCTGGAAGTATCCGTGCAGCCTGGAGGTGATTCAGAAGAGCCTGGGCCTGATCGTCCATTCCGGGAATTCGAAGCGCCAGGCCATGCGCTGGTATGGCGGCGACCTTGGCGACTGGGTCGAAATTCCCCACATGCGAGACAACGATGTCGACCTCGACCGGGCTGGCGCGCGCGCCGCACTCGGTATTGCGGAAAGCGACTATCTGGTCTGTGCGTTCGGATTGCTGGGGCCGATGAAGCTGAACCTGCAATTGCTGAAGGCATGGGCTGCATCGTGTCTGGCAAAGGACGCGACCTGTCATCTGGTGTTTGTCGGCGAGAACAATCCGGGGCAATACGGGCAGGACGTGTCGCGCCTGATCCGCGAGCTCGGTTCGACCGCCAACGTGCGGATCACGGGCTGGGCGGATATTTCGATTTTCCGCCAGTATCTCGCGGCTGCCGACGTCGGTGTGCAGTTGCGAACCCTGTCCAGAGGTGAAACGTCCGGCACTGTGCTGGATTGCATGAATTACGGCAAGGCCGTCATCGTCAACGCGAATGGCAGCATGGCCGACCTTGACGACGACGCCGTATGGAAACTGCCAGACGCATTTACCGAGCCGCAACTCGTCGAGGCGCTGGAAACCTTGCGCACCGATACCGAGTTGCGGACGAAACTGGGTCGTACCGCGCGGGAGCTCATCGTGAGCCGCCACGCTCCGGATCTGTGTGCGCAAGCGTATCGCGATGCAATCGAGCGCTTCCATGTTGCAGGGTTGGCGCATCCCGCGATACTGGCGCGCGCAGTCGTCGCAGAGGCCGGCACAGCCGAGGACAACCAGTTGCAGCAGGCCGCGGCGGCCATGGCCCGGAACGTCGTGCCGCGCAATGCGAAGCGGCAACTGCTGGTGGATATCTCCGAGCTCGCTCAACACGATGCGAAAAGTGGCATCCAGCGGGTGGTGAGGAGTCTTGTCAAGGAATGGCTGGAGCATCCCCCCGCCGGGTTCAGGGTGGAGCCGGTTTATGCGACGGCGGCGCAGTCGTATACTTATGCCCGCCGATTCACCGCCGAGCTGATGGGTTTCGAAGACGCGTGGCTGCATGACGCGCCTGTCGATTACGGGCCCGGCGACATCTTTCTCGGCCTGGACCTCGCGCCAGAGCTCGTGCCTGCGCAGCGGGCGTTCTACCAGAAGCTCCGGCACCAGGGCGTGCAGGTCAAGTTTGTCGTGTACGACCTGCTGTGTATTTTCCTGCCCCAATATTTCGGTCCCGGCGTTGCCGAGAATTTCGCCAAGTGGCTGGACGTCGTCGCGGAGAGCGACGGTGCGTTCTGCATTTCGGAGGCCGTCGCGGGCGATCTGGCTCGATGGATGGCGCAACATGCGCCGGAGCGCGCAGCCCGCTTCGCGATCGACTGGTTCCACCTGGGTGCGGATATTCAAAATTCCGTCGCATCGACGGGGCTTCCTGCCGATGCCGGGAACTTGCTGGCGACGCTGAAGAAATCACCGTCCTTCCTGATGGTCGGGACGCTGGAGCCTCGCAAGGGGCATGCGCAGATCCTGGATGCATTCGAACGGCTGTGGCAGGAAAATCGGCAGGTCAACCTTGTCCTGGTGGGCAAGCAAGGCTGGTTGGTAGGGGATCTGGTCCCGCGGCTGAAGAGGCATCCGGAACTCGGCCGGCGCCTGTTCTGGCTGGAGGGTATCAGCGACGAATATCTGGAAGCGCTTTACGCCGCATCGTCGTGCTTGATCGCCGGCTCATACGGAGAGGGCTTCGGCCTTCCGCTGATCGAGGCGGCTCAACACGGGATTTCCATCATTGCCCGGGATATCCCCGTGTTTCGGGAAGTCGCGGGAGATCACGCCTATTATTTCTCCAGTGAGACCGGGCAGGATCTGGCCGTTGAAATCAACGCCTGGCTGGAACTTGAAAGCAGGGGGCAGGCGCCTTCGTCCGAAGGCATGGCTTATTTGACCTGGGCCCAAAGTTCTCGCGACCTGGCGAAGCTTTTTACAAAAAGCGCATCACTTTCGTAAGGAAAGAGCATCACTATGAAGACAGTCATCATCACCGGCATCACCGGCCAGGACGGCGCCTATCTCGCCGAACTCCTGCTCGACAAGGGCTACACCGTTTACGGTACCTATCGTCGCACCAGCTCGGTGAATTTCTGGCGTATCGAAGAGCTGGGCATCGCCAAGCATCCGAACCTGCACCTGGTCGAATACGACCTGACCGACCTGTCGGCGAGCATTCGCCTGCTGCAGACGACCGGCGCGACCGAGGTGTACAACCTCGCGGCGCAGAGCTTCGTCGGCGTGTCGTTCGACCAGCCGGTCACGACCGCCGAGATCACCGGCGTCGGTCCGCTGAACCTGCTCGAGGCGATCCGCATCGTCAATCCGAAGGTTCGCTTCTACCAGGCAAGCACGTCCGAAATGTTCGGCAAGGTGCAGGCGATTCCGCAGATCGAATCGACGCCGTTCTATCCGCGCAGCCCGTATGGCGTGGCGAAGCTGTATGCGCACTGGATCACGGTGAACTACCGCGAGAGCTACGACATCTTTGGTTGCAGCGGGATCCTGTTCAATCACGAATCGCCGCTGCGCGGCCGCGAATTCGTCACGCGCAAGATCACCGATTCCGTCGCCAAGATCAAGCTCGGCCAGCTCGACGTGCTCGAACTGGGCAACATGGACGCGAAGCGCGACTGGGGCTTTGCGAAGGAATATGTCGAAGGTATGTGGCGCATGCTGCAGGCCGACGAACCGGATACGTTCGTGCTGGCCACGAACCGTACCGAAACCGTGCGCGACTTCGTGCGCATGGCATTCAAGGCGACCGGCGTCGACCTCGAATTCAAGGGCAGCGATGTGAACGAGATCGCCGTCGATGTCGCAACCGGCAAGACGGTGGTTCGCGTCAATCCGAAGTTCCATCGCCCGGCCGAGGTCGACCTGCTGATCGGCAATCCGGAGAAGGCGAAGCAGAAGCTGGGCTGGGAGCCGAAGACAACGCTCGAGCAGCTGTGCGCGATGATGGTTGAAGCGGATCTGCGACGCAATGAACTCGGCTTCTCGTTCTGACGTGCCGCGCGCGCTGGTCACGGGGCTCGGCGGCTTTACCGGCGACTATCTGGCGCAGTCGCTGAGGGCGGCTGGCTATCGTGTATTCGGCACCGCGCACGGTGCCGAAGCGATCGGGTCCGACATGTATCGGGTGGATCTGTGCGACCGCGCGGAACTGGCGAAAGTCGTCGCCGACGTACGGCCGGACGTGGTCGCGCATCTCGCCGCGATCGCGTTCGTCGCGCACGGTGATGCCGACGCGATCTATCGCACGAACGTGGTCGGCACGCGCAACCTGCTGGAGGCGCTTGCTAACCAGGAAAGCCGTCCGAAAGCGGTTTTGCTCGCCAGCAGCGCCAACATCTATGGCAACGCGGCGGTCGAGGTCATCGATGAATCCGTCGAGCCGAATCCGGCGAACGACTACGCGGTCAGCAAGCTGGCGATGGAGTACATGGCGCGCCTCTGGCACGACAAACTGCCGATCGTCGTTGCACGCCCGTTCAACTACACGGGCGTCGGCCAGTCGCCGCAGTTCCTGCTGCCGAAGATCGTCGGCCATTTCCAGCGCGGCGAGCGCGTGATCGAGCTCGGCAACATCGATGTCGAGCGCGATTTTTCCGATGTGCGCCGCGTGGTGGACGCGTACCGGCGCCTGCTGCAACTCGCGCCTGCCGGCGGCGTGTTCAACGTCTGCTCCGGCCGGGCGGTGTCGTTGAAGTCGGTGATCGCACTGATGGAGCAGATCGCCGGCTACTCGATCGAGGTGCGCGTCAATCCGGCTTTCGTGCGCGCGAATGAAGTGCGCCGATTGCAGGGCGACGGCACGCGGTTGCAGGCCGCAGTCGGGCCGCTCGAGGATATTCCGCTGGAAAGCACGCTGCGCTGGATGTTTGGCGGAGGGCGTGGGTGAAGGTAGGTTTCGGCACGACTGCGCTTGCCCGGAGCAGTGCGCATGGCGGTGTTGACGGCATCGGTTCGTATACGCGCGAATTGGGGCGGGCGCTGCTGGCGCGGGGCGGGATCGGCCTCGTTCCCGCGGGCTTCGGTGCGGTTGTCGGCAACGATGTGTTTCCGGGGGCTCGGCCGCCGGTCAATCTCGGTCGGCATGAGGTCGCGACGGTGCTGGGCGCGGTGACACCCTGGACGTCCATCGACGAAAGGGCGCTGCGCGCAGAAAGCGTGGACGTGTTCCATGCGACGGATCACCTGATTCCCAAACTGTCTTCGGCACCGGTCATCGCGACGCTGATGGACGCAATTCCGCTGTCGCATCCGGAATGGACGACGATCCGACTGGCGGCGCTGCGCCGCTGGTTACTGCGCCGCTCGGGAACCTGGGCTGATCATGTGATCACGATTTCCGATTATTCGAAGCGGGAAATCGTCGAGCATTTCGGCATCGCGCCGGAACGGATTTCCGTCGTTCCGCTGGGCGTGCATCCTCGTTTCTTCGAACGGATCGATCAGGCCGAGCGCGCCGAAGTACTGAAGCGGCTTGGCTTGCCGGCGCAATTCTTCCTGTGTGTGGGGACGCTGCAACCGCGGAAGAATCTCGAGCGGGTACTCGACGCGCACGCGGGCTTGCCGGCGGACCTGCGCCGTGCGATACCGCTGGTCATCGTCGGACGCGCCGGGTGGGGCTGCGAGCAACTCGTCGCGCGTTTGGGCGCGGGCGGTGACGGCAACGTTCGCTGGCTCCAGTATCTGCCCGATCACGACGTGCGCGCGCTGATGCAGTCGGCCAGCGCGCTCGTGTTCGCGTCGCTGTGCGAAGGTTTCGGGCTGCCTGTCGTGGAAGCCTTCGCGTCGGGATTGCCGGTCGTGGCGTCCAGCACGACATCCGTTCCCGAAGTCGCGGGCGATGCGGCGATTCTGGTCGATCCGTCTCGTACCGACGAGATAGCGGACGGCATGAGAATGATCGTCGAGCAGGAGGGCAAGGCCGATATGCTCCGCGGAGCCGGACTCGCGCGTGCGCGGGAACTGAACTGGTCGGCATGCGCCGAGAAGACGGTGGCCGTGTACGAAGCCGTTCTGCGCGGGACGCGTTATTCATGAGTCAATTCGCTTCGAGGAGCGTCGCGTGAAGTTGGGGGTGGATATCACCTGGATGGTGGGCAATTACCGCGGCATGGGGCGCTACGCGCGACAACTGGTGGAGCCGGTCAGCGCGTCGGTGCTGGGCCTCGGTCCCAGCGGCGTGCATGCGGACGACTGGCCGTGCGTCAGCGCAGGGCGCGGCTTCTTCCCATGGTGGGAGCAGGTCGAGTTGCCGCGCCGGTGCCGTGAACAGAAGCTCGACTATTTGCTGTGTCCGTACAACACGGGGCCGTTGCAATCCACCGGCAACACGCGGATCGTCGCGGTCGTCCATGACCTGATCTACCTGAAGCCCTGGAATGTGCTGCCGCCGGCGCGATCGCTGTATCAGACCGCCGGGCGCATCTATCGTCGCCAGGTGGTGCCGAGGCTCGTGCGTCGGGCCGACGCCGTGTTGACGATCTCTCGGTTCACGCAGCGGGAGCTGATGGAGCGGTTCGGGTTGCGTGAGGCGGACGTCCCCGTCATTCCGTGCATGATTGCGGATGACTGGTTCGCGCCGCCGGTGAGTCAGGTTGCGCGCGAGCCTTACTTGTTCACGGTCGCGGGGGAGGCGCCGAGCAAGAACGTCGATCGGCTGTTACAGGCCTTTGCCGTGGCGCGCCCCGCACTCGGTGACGATGCACGGCTGAGGATCGCAGGGATCAAGTCCGACCATCACACCCATTTCCTCGCACGGGCGGACGCACTCGGGCTGACGGGCGTCGTCGAACTGCTTGGCTATGTGTCGCGGGAGGAGTTGCGCGAGCATTACCGCCGAGCCCGCGCATTCATTTTTGCGTCGTTGTTCGAAGGGTTCGGAATTCCGTTGCTGGAGGCGATGGCCTCGGGTACGCCCGTCGCGTGCAGCAACACGACGTCGATGCCCGAGATCGCTGGTGAGTGCGGCCTGCAGTTCGATCCCTATTCGGTGGAAGACATGGCGGAACAGATCCGCAGGGTGTGGGACGACAGCACGCGATTCGACGTGGCGGCCGGTGCCGGGATGGACCGCGCACGCACCTTCTCAGCATCGGCCGTTCGTCCTTCGATTCAGGATTTCTGGGCGCGTCTGTCATGAGCCAGAACAGGAAGAAGCTGCTGGTGCTGACGCCCCGGTTTCCGTATCCGGTAATCGGCGGCGACAAGCTGCGGATCTATCACCTCTGCCGCGTATTGTCCCGCCATTACTCGCTGACGCTGCTGAGTCTGTGCGAGAGCGACGAAGAGATGCACGCCGCGTTACCCGACGATGGCGTGTTCGACCGGGTCGAACGGGTCTTGCTGTCCCGTCGGCGATCCTACATCAACACGCTGCTCGCGCTGCCCACGCGCACGCCGCTGCAGGTGGCGTACTACCGGAGTCGCGCATTTGCGGCGGCCGTATCGCGATTGCTGCCGTCGCACGACGGCGCATTCGTGCATCTCGTGCGCTGCGCGGAGTATGTCCGCCGGTCGGACAAGCCGCGCATCCTGGAAATGACCGATGCGATCTCGCTCAACTACAGCCGCGTGAAGCAGTTGAAGAAAGCGCGCGGGTTGAAGTCGCGCGTGTTCGGCATCGAGGCGAGGCGCCTGCTCGACTACGAGCGCACGATCGTCGACGATTTCGACCTGTCGGTGCTGGTTTCCAGGACCGACCGCGATTACCTGTTTCCCGGCGCGTCCGCCGGGAAGGTGATGGTGTGCTCGAACGGCGTTGATCTGTCGAACTTGCCGTATACCGCACGCAGCATGGCGAGCCGCATCCTGGTTTTCATCGGCGACATGCGCACCGTCCAGAACCAGGACATGTGCCACTTTTTCGCCGAAGCGGTGCTGCCGTTGCTGCGCAAGCGTGCCGACTATCGCTTCCGGATCGTGGGGTCCATCGCCCCCGCGCTGGCCGAGCAGTTTCGCGCGTACGACGGCGTCGACGTGACCGGCCGGGTCGAGTCAGTCGCGCAGGCCGCGGCCGACGGCGCGATCGGCGTGTGCCCGATGCGCATCGGCGCCGGCGTGCAGAACAAGATTCTCGAGTACATGGCGCTCGGGTTGCCTGTCGTCACCACGTCGCTCGGGTACGAGGGCTTGGGCGCGGAAAGTGGCCGGGATCTGCTGATCGCCGATACGCCGGGAGAATTCGTCAGTCGTATCGAGCGGCTCGTCGCCGACGAGCCCGCGGCGGTCGAGATGGCTGAGCACGCGCGCGCCTTCGTCGAGCGCGAGCACGGATGGGAGCGGATGATTGCGCCGCTCGTTGACCGCATCGGTGCGTTGCTGGCCTGAAGGAAGGCCCGTCCGCTTTGCGCGCTACCGCGCGAGACGGGCGGCCCCGGTTTGGTTGTGGCGCGGCGGCAAGGTTACAATGGCCGCGCAGGCACGATATGCCCCCGGATGCCAGCCGGGCGGCGCCGATCGATGACGGCGCCAGCGATCGGCCTTCTCCCTGTCTTCGAGATCCTGACGTGTTCGTTTTCGTCCCCCTTGCAGTTCCCCCGTGCCGGTCGTGCGCGGTTAGTCGTGCGCATTGGCAGGCGTTGCCTGCGTGCGCCATCCGAGGTTGCACACCGCTTCGCCGAGCCGTCAGCCCGCAAGGCCGGAGATGGCGATGACTCATCTCGTCATCACCGGCGCGAATGGTTTCGTCGGCCGGGCAGTCTGCCGCCGCGCGCTGGCAGCCGGGCATACGGTGACCGCACTGGTACGGCGCCCCGGTGGCTGCATCGACGGCGTGCACGAGTGGGTGCACGCCACCGCCGATTTCGACGGCCTGGACGAAGGCTGGCCGGAAGGTCTGGCCGCCGATTGCGTGATCCATCTCGCCGCCCGCGTGCACGTGATGCGCGACGAGTCGCCCGACCCCGATGCCGCGTTCGACGCCACTAACGTCGCTGGTACCTTGCGTCTCGCGCAGGCGGCACGCAATCACGGCGTACGCCGCGTCGTGTTCGCGAGCAGCATCAAGGCGGTCGGCGAGGGCGACGGTGGTGTGCCATTGTCGGAAGCGACCGAACCCGATCCGCAGGATGCTTACGGCCGTTCGAAACTGCGCGCGGAGCGGCAACTCGTGCAGTTCGGTGCGTCGGCAGGGCTCGACGTTGTCGTCGTGCGACCGCCGCTCGTCTACGGGCCGACCGTCCGTGCCAATTTCCTGAGGATGCTGGACGCGGTCGCGCGTGGGATGCCGTTGCCGCTCGGAGCCGTGTCGGCGCGGCGCAGCATCGTATTCGTCGAAAACCTTGCCGACGCGCTGCTGCACTGCGCCATCGATCCGCGCGCGGCCGGCGAATGCTTCCATGTTGCCGACGACGACGCGCCGTCGGTCGCGGACCTGTTGCGCCTCGTCGGCGATGCGCTCGGCAAGCCGGCACGCCTGCTTGCGGTGCCGCCGGCCCTGCTGCGCGTGGCTGGCAAGCTGACCGGCCGCAGTGCGGCCGTCGATCGCCTGACGGGCAGCCTGCAGCTCGACACGGGCCGGATCAGGCGCGTGCTCGACTGGCAGCCGCCCTATACGACCCGCCAGGGCCTCGAAGCGACCGCCGCATGGTATCGTTCGCGCGATACACGAAAATAAGGCCACATGCTTCTCGCGAACCCCACCTGGCTCACCGCAGCTGCGGTGGCCCTGGCCGCCGCACTCGCTTCGACGACGATTCTTCGTACGTTGCTTGCCACCGGCCTGGCCTGGCGCCTCGCAACCGATATTCCGAACGACCGTTCGCTCCATACGCTGCCGACCCCACGCGTCGGCGGATGGGGCATCGTGCCGGTGTGCGTTGTCGCATTGCTGGCGCTCACGCCGCGACTGTGGCTGATTGCCGCCGCCGCCGCAGGGCTGGCCGCCATGTCGCAGATCGACGACCGGCGCGGGCTGCCGGCCCGCGTGCGGTTCTCGGCGCACCTTGCGGCAGTCGTCGCGCTGATCGTCGTGTTTCCGGCCGACGCGCCTTGGTGGCTGCTCGCCGGCGTGGGTTTCGCGATGGTCTGGCTGACGAACCTGTACAACTTCATGGATGGCGCCGACGGCCTTGCGGGCGGCATGGCGCTGTTCGGCTTCGGCGGATACGCGGTCGCGGCGCTCGATGGCGTCCATGCGTCGCCCGATCTTGTCGTGGCTGGCGCGGCGGTTGCCGGTGCGGCGTTGGGTTTCCTGCTGCTCAACTTTCATCCGGCACGGCTGTTTCTCGGCGATGCCGGCTCGATTCCGCTCGGATTCCTGGCTGGCGCGCTGGGCTACTGGGGCTGGCGTACCAACGCCTGGCCGATCTGGTTTCCCGCGATGGTGTTCGCTCCCTTTATCGTTGACGCATCTGTAACACTTTTGAGACGTCTGTTACGCGGAGAAAAGTTCTGGCAAGCGCACCGTGAGCACTATTATCAAAGGATGGTTCGATCGGGCGTCAGTCACGGTCGGACCGCTCTATATTGGTACCTCATCATGCTCGCGGGCATAATTCTCGCCGTGTGGGCAAAGGGCCGCCCCGAACTGCAGCAGTGGCTGTCGTTCTTCGCTTGGTACGGCGTCCTGGCATGCTTCGGATGGTTGATCGACATGCGTTGGCGCCGGTTCCAGGCAGCCGCCGAAAACAACTCTTGAGGTTTCCTGCCGATGTTGCGATCCAAAGCATCGTGGCTGTCGCTGAGTGCTTTCCTGTTCGACCTGACGGCGGTCATCGCCGCGTGGCTGTTCGCTTATCTCGTTCGTTTCAATGGCAGCGTTCCGCATGATTTCCTGAGCGGTGCGCTGATGGCGCTCACGTGGGTGCTGCCCGTCTACGCGCTGATGTTTCGCGGGTTCGGCCTGTATCGCGGGCTGTGGGTGTTCGCGAGCCTGCCCGACCTGATGCGTATCGCGAAGGCGGTGGTCGGCGGCGGTGTGATCGTGATGATCGGCGCCGTGATGTTCCAGCCGCAGCCAATCATTCCGCGCTCGGTGCTGCTCGTGTCGCCCCTGATGCTGTTCCTCGCGATGGGCGGCGCACGCGCGCTGTATCGCGCGACGAAGGAGTATTACCTGTACGGCGGGCTCGTCGGGAAGGGCAAGCCGGTGCTGGTGCTCGGTGCCGGTACGGCCGGCGCGAGCCTCGCGCGCGAACTGTCGCGTTCCGGCGAATGGCGCCTCGTCGGCCTGCTCGACGACGACGTCGTAAAACAGGGCCGCGAAATCTACGGCCACAAGGTGCTGGGCTCGTTCAACGACCTCAAGCACTGGACCGACGCAATGAAGGTCGAATACGCGATCATCGCGATTCCATCGGCGTCCGTCGAGACGCAGCGTCGCGTCGCGACGCTGTGCGTGCGGGCCGGCGTGAAGGCGATGGTGCTGCCGTCGCTGACCGCGCTGATGCCAGGGCAGGGCTTCCTGTCGCAGGTGCGAAACATCGATCTCGAGGATCTGCTCGGCCGCGATGCCGTGACGATCGACACGCCGCACGTCGAGGCGCTGCTGCGCGGCCGCGTCGTGATGGTGACCGGCGCGGGCGGGTCGATCGGCTCCGAGCTCTGCCGGCAGATCCTGCGCTTCGCGCCCGCGCAACTCGTCGCGTTCGACCTGTCCGAGTATGCGATGTACCGGCTGACCGAGGAGTTGCACGAGCGCTTCCCGGATCTCCCGGTCGTGCCGATCATCGGCGATGCGAAGGATTCGCTGCTGCTCGACCAGGTGATGTCGCGTCATGCGCCGCACATCGTGTTCCACGCGGCCGCCTACAAGCACGTGCCGCTGATGGAGGAGCACAACGCGTGGCAGGCGTTGCGCAACAATGTGCTCGGCACCTATCGCGTGGCCCGCGCGGCGATCCGCCACGATGTGCGTCACTTCGTGCTGATCTCGACCGACAAGGCCGTCAATCCGACCAACGTGATGGGCGCGAGCAAGCGCTTGGCCGAAATGGCCTGCCAGGCGTTGCAGCAGACGAGCGGGCGCACGCAGTTCGAGACGGTGCGCTTCGGTAACGTGCTCGGCAGCGCGGGCAGTGTGATCCCGAAGTTCCAGCAGCAGATCGCGAAGGGCGGCCCGGTCACGGTCACGCACCCGGAGATCACGCGCTTCTTCATGACGATTCCGGAAGCGTCGCAGCTGGTGCTGCAGGCGTCGAGCATGGGGCATGGCGGCGAGATCTTCATTCTCGACATGGGCGAGCCGGTGAAGATCGTCGATCTGGCGTGCGACCTGATCCGCCTGTACGGTTTCTCGGAAGAGCAGATCCGGATCGAGTTCACCGGGCTGCGGCCCGGCGAGAAGCTCTACGAGGAGTTGCTGGCGGACGACGAGGCGACGACGCGCACGCCGCATCCGAAGCTGCGGATCGCGCGTGCGCGGGAAGTGCCGGACAATTTCCTCGACGAGCTGCTGCCGTGGCTGATGCAGCATCGTGTGCTGCCCGATGACGAAGTGCGGCGCGACCTGCGGCGCTGGGTGCCGGAATACCAGACGGCCGTAGCTCCCGTGTTGCAGAGTGTCCCGTCGGTGCGTGCCGCATCGAACGGGTGATACCGTCCCGGGTAGTGAACAGAGCCGCAAGACGAAAAAAGCGCCCCGCGGGGCGCTTTTTTCATGCCGGGCCGAGAACGGCTCAGCGACTGGGCCGGTGCTTGCGCACCACCATCCACCTCGGCGCGCGGAACCGCACGATGCTGAGGTACAACCACACGTAAGTCAGCGCGAACAGCACGACGAACACGAACAGGTGCACCGTGTGCCGCCAGAACAGCGTCGCGGGTATCACCGCGACGAGGCACAGCAGCCACAGGTACGGCGACGTCAGCGAATTGCGGCGCGTCAGGTCGTGCGCGTGCTTCGTGCCGACGGCCCAGCGCATCAGCCGCTTGTACACGAGCATGTGCAGGTGCACGCCGTCCGGAATCCCGGGCGACATCCCGCGGATGAACTTCTTCCGGTAGATCGAAAAGCAGGTCTCGAAGATCGGGTACATGAACAGCAGCACCGGGTACCACGCGGACACCTCGCGGTTGCGCATCACGAGCATGATCGCGAGTTCGGCGAGCATAAAGCCGATGAAATACGCGCCGCCGTCGCCGAGGAAGATCAGCCCGGCCGGGAAATTCCACAGGAAGAAGCCGAGCACGGCGCCCATCATGATGATCGAAGCGGACATCACGACCGGATCGTTCACATGGAACGCGACATACGCGAGCGATGCGAACATCATGAAGCTGACCATCGACGCGAGCCCGTTGAAGCCGTCGATGATGTTGATCGCGTTCGCGAGCGCCGCGACCGCCAGCACCGTGATGAACGCCGAAATGACCACGTAGCCGAGCAGGAAGTCGAGCGGCGGCACGCTGATGCGCTTGACCGCGATGCCCAGCAGCCAGAACGCCAGCGCGGCCGCACCCATCGTGCAGAGCAGCCGCGCGCGCGGCGACACGCGCTTGGTCAGATCCTCGACGAGGCCTGACAGGAACGCCGGCATTCCGCAGGCAACGATCCCGAGAATGCTGCCGGCGATCGTCGGATAGCGCCGGGACAGGATCAGCGCGGCAATGACGACGCCCGCGAGGATCCCGATGCCCCCGACCCGCGGCACGGGCCGCACGTGGAATTTCTGCACGCCGGCCAGGTCGCTGTCGATCGAGAATTTCTCGTGAAGGTGCGCATAGCGCACGATGAACAGCGTGACGAGCAGGGAGACGATGAAGCCGGACGCGAAGCTGAGCATGGGATCGCTCGAAAAATGGACAGCGGATTATACAAAACCGCGCGGGTTGCCCTCCTGCCATCGCCAGTGGTCGGCACACATTTCTTCGATGCCGAGCGTTGCGCGCCAGCCGATGATGTCGGCCGCGGCCTGCGGGTTCGCGTAGCACTCGGCGATGTCTCCCGGGCGGCGCGCGACGAGCTCGTACGGCACCGGGCGGCCCGATGCCTTCTCGAACGCACGCACGACTTCCAGCACGCTGTAGCCCTGGCCCGTGCCGAGGTTCACGACGAAGCTCGCGTCGCGCTTCGCGAGCGCGTCGAGCGCGGCGATGTGCCCCTTCGCGAGATCGACGACGTGGATGTAGTCGCGCACGCCGGTGCCGTCCGGCGTCGGGTAGTCGGAGCCGAACACGCGCAGCTTTTCCAGCTTGCCGACCGCAACCTGTGCGACGTACGGCATCAGGTTGTTCGGGATGCCGGCCGGATCCTCGCCGATCAGCCCGCTCGCGTGCGCGCCGACCGGGTTGAAGTAGCGCAGCGTCGCGATCCGCCACGTCGGGTCCGAGACTTCGAGATCGCGCAGGATCTGCTCGGCGATCAGCTTCGACTGGCCATACGGGTTCGTCGCGGACAGCGGGAACGATTCGTCGATCGGCGAGCGCTCGGGCACGCCGTATACGGTCGCGGACGAGCTGAACACGAACTGCCTGACGTTGCGCTCGCGCATCACCTTGAGCACGGCGAGCAGGCCGCCGATGTTGTTCTGGTAGTACTCGAGCGGCTTCGCGACCGATTCGCCGACGGCCTTGAGCGCCGCGAAATGGATCGTGCCGGTGATCGGGTGTGCATCGAATACCTTGGCGAGCGCGGCTTCGTCGCACACGTCGACCTGATGGAACGCGGGCGTCTTGCCCGTGATCCGCTCGATGCGGCGCACGGATTCGGCCTTGCTGTTGACGAGGTTGTCGACGATCACGACGTCGTAGCCGTTGTCGAGCAGCTCGACGGCCGTGTGCGAGCCGATGTAGCCCGCGCCGCCGGTGACGAGGATGGTGCCTTTAGCGGTCATTGCAGATGCGCTCCTTCAGAGTGTGAATCCGGTCAACGAATGGATGGTCTCCCGATAGCGCTCGACGACCTGTTGCTCGTCGAACTCCGCCGCAACCTTTTGCCGGCCGCGTGCGCCCATCGCTGCCCGGCCTTCCGGTCCGAGCGCGATCATGCGATTCAGTTGCTCCGCGAGGCTCGCGCTGTCGCGCACGCGGCACAGGAAGCCCGTGTCGCCGTCGGCGACGACGTCGCGGCAGCCCGGCACGTCGGTCGCGACGATCGGGCGGCCCATCGCCGACGCTTCCATCAGCGTGCGCGGCACGCCTTCGCGGTACGACGGCAGCACGACGCAGTCGGCCGCCGCGATATGCGGGCGCACGTCGTGCGCTTCGCCGAGATACTCGATCACGCCTTCGCCGGCCCACGCATCGACATCCGCGCGGCCGATCGCGCTTGGATTGTCGACGCCGAGCGGCCCGAGCAGTTGGAAGCGCGCGTTCGGGAAGCGCGCGCGCACGATGCGCGCGGCCTCCACGTATTCGCGCACGCCCTTGTCCCACAGCAGCCGCCCGATCAGGATGAAGACGGGCGCGTCGCCGGCGGGCAGCGGCACGGGCGCGAACTGTTCGAGATCGACGCCTTCGCCGTGCAGCAGCCGCGCGCGATCGGGATGCGCAAGCAACTGTTCGTCGGTGAAGGTCGCGAGATCGTCGCGGTTCAGGAACCACACTTCACGCGGGAAGCGGAACGCAAACCGGTACAGGCGCTTCGCGACGCTTGCCGCTCGGCTCTTCTGGATGAAAACGTAGCCGAGCCCGGTCGTCACCGCGATCGACGGCACGCGCGCGAGCCACGCGGCGACCGAGCCGTAGATGTTCGGCTTGATCGTGTAATGGAACACGAGATCGGGCTTCAGCGCACGGTAGTGACGCACCAGTGCTGCGAGCGTGCCGAGATCCTCGCGCGGGCTCGTGCCTTTCGAGGCGACCGCGAGCGCCACGTAGCGGCAGCCCATCTGCTCGAGCAAGGGCACCGTGCGGTCGTGCGGCGCAATGACGATGACCTCGGCGCCGCGCGCGACGAGCGCACGGATCAGCCCGTGGCGATACGTGTAGATCGCCCAGGCCGTGTTGCAGACGAGCGCGATGCGCAGCGGGGAGGTGACGGACATGAAAAAAAGAATAAATAAAGCGTCGAAATTGCCGAAAGGGCCGGATGCGCGTCAGGCGGACGGCCGCGCGGCGAACAGCGTCTGCTTGATCCGCTGCAACGTGCGATACGGCGTCACGAAATGCAGCAGGTTCTTGGCGAGGCCGGCCCAGTCGTACGGGTTCAGCGCGTTGAAGTGGCTCAGCAGCAGCGTGAGCGTCGACACCAGCTGGCGCCGGCGCTTGGTCGCACTGATCCCGCCCTCGTTCAATTCGTAATAGAGGCCGAGTTCCGGCAGGTTCGCGCAATCGTAGCGTTGCATTAACCGTAAAAAAAGATCGAGATCCTCGGCCGCACGGTATTTCGCCCGATAGTTCCCCACTTCCCGCACGGCGTCGATGCGCAGCATCACCGACGGATGCACGAGCGGCGAGCGCAGGAAGCGCGTGCGGCGCAGCGTGCGCGGATCCGCGGGCGGGGTCAGCATGAAGCGCGGCTCGCCGGCGCGGGACACGACTTGCGTCCACATGCCGACGCAGGCCACGCGCGGGTGGGCGCCGAGATACGCGCGCTCCTTCGCGAGGCGCTGCGGCGCGGCGAGATCGCCCGCGTCGATGCGCGCGGCATAGCGGAAGCCGCGCGCGGCGAGCGCGTCGATGCCGGCCGCGAGCGCACGCTCGATGCCGCCGTTCTGCGGCATGCGCAGCACGTCGATCATGAGGCCGGGCAGGTCGGGCGCGACGATCGGCGGCGCGCTGCCGTCATCGACGATCAGCACGTGCACGGGCGTGTCCTCGCGAAACGATGCGAGGGTCCGAACGACGTCGTCGTGCCCGTTGTAGGCCGGCATCAGCACGGCCACGTCGTCGAGCGGGGTCGGGCAATCAGGGGACGTCATGGTCGCAGCTTGAAACGGATGTAATAAAAATTGACGGCGGCGGCGGCCAGGTAGCCGGCCGCCAGCCCGACGAGCGCGCCGTACAGGCCGAGCCGCGGGATCGCGAACAGGTTGACGAGCGCCGCGATCGCGAGCGCGAGCAGCCATTTCGACAGCAACACGAATTTTGCTTGATATTTGAGAACGATAAGATTGCCTATCGCCTCGATGCCGGCGGGCACCGACAGCCAGACCGCCCAGCGGAAGATGTCGACCGAGGCTTCGTAGCCGTGGCCGAACACCTTGCCGACGATCAGCGGGGCGGCGGCGTCGAGCACGAGCGCGCCGGCCGTCATCAGGCCGGCCGTCATCGCGATCAGCCGGACGATGTTGCGGCGCAGCCGCGCGATGTCCTGCACGCGGTAGACGAAGGCGGGCGCGATCGTCTGCGCGAGCATCAGCGCGAGCGTGATCCAGTTCTCGTTGAGCTGCTGCGCGGCCGAGTAGCGGCCGAGATCGGCGAACGAGACGTGACGCTCGAGCATCAGGCGGTCGAGCTTCAGGAACAGGTACATGCAGATGAGGCCGAGCCAGAACACGGTGCCGGCCGTTGCAAAGTGCCTGAACAGCGGTTTGTCGAACGTCCAGCCGAGCGCGCCGCCGTTACGATGCCGGTAGTACAGCAGCAGCGCGAAGCCGATGGCGGCCGCTTCGAGCGCCCACAGCCACGCGAAGCGGGCGGGGCCCGCGGCCGCGCGGACCAGCAGCCAGACGAGCAGCGCCTTCACCAGCGCGGTGACCATGCTGGTGACGAGCTGCGGCTTGCTGTAGGTCATGCTCTGCAGCCACGCGTTGATGACGCCGACGAGCGGCTCGCGGAACACCATCGTGACCGCGAGGCCCGCGAGCATCGCGCCGACCAGCGGATCGAAGGCGCCCGCGGCGATCGCGATCCAGGTCGCGACGAGCGCGGCGACGGAGACGGCGATGCGCAGCGCGAATGCGCTGCCGAGCACCGCGCCGAGCTGGGCGGGCGGGCGCTGGACGATGGTCGGGACGAGGATTTCCGCGCCGCACACCCAGGTGAGCGGCGCCAGTACGAGGAGGAGCGTATTCGCATACTGCCATTTGCCGAACACATCTGGCCCGAAATAACGGGCCAGCAGGCCGCTGATCGCGATCGCGACGCCGATCTGCGTGAGCCGTTCGAGCCCCAGCCAGACGAGATTCGCGACGGCCTTCGCGACGTCCGGGTTGCCGAAGCGCTTCAGCATGCGCGGCAGCGGCGTGCGCGCGAGGCGGCCGGCAGGGCGCCCGGGGGCTGCAGGTTGGCGGCGACGGGGCGGCTAGGCATTAAAATGGGCGGTATGCGCGTCATCAAAACCCGCGATTATAAGTGGGATCGGGGTCGCTCCCGCCGTTCCGCGCCAGCGGTTTCACGCCGTGCCGGGCCGCATGTATCATGCGCGGCACCGGCGAGCGGCGGCCAGGCAAGCCAGACATTTTTCCATGCACGCAACTGAGAGAAGAGAATCGATGATCTCCCAATCCATCTTCAAGGCATATGACATTCGTGGCGTGGTCGGCAAGACGCTCGACAACGACACCGCGCGCGGGATCGGCCGGGCATTCGGCAGCGAAGTGCGTGCGCAGGGCGGCGATGCGGTCGTCGTCGCGCGCGACGGCCGCCTGTCCGGGCCGGACCTCGTCGGCGCGCTGGCCGACGGCCTGCGTGCGGCGGGCGTCGACGTCGTCGACGTCGGCATGGTGCCCACGCCGGTCGGCTATTTCGCGGCGAACGTCCC
The DNA here is from genome assembly GCF_002223055.1 of Burkholderia sp. HI2500. Lineage (NCBI taxonomy): Bacteria > Pseudomonadati > Pseudomonadota > Betaproteobacteria > Burkholderiales > Burkholderiaceae > Burkholderia > Burkholderia sp. HI2500. The sequence goes on from NZ_NKFL01000004.1 coordinate 425,323, forward strand.
GCTCGCGCTGAAGGGCGGCGAGCGCCGCGTCGATTCGTGCATCGTCGTCACGGGCAGCCACAACCCGCCCGACTACAACGGCTTCAAGATGGTGCTGCGCGGCGCCGCGATCTACGGCGAGCAGATCCAGGCGCTGTACCAGCGCATCGTCGACGAGCGTTTCGAGACGGGCAACGGCTCGTACGAACAGTTCGACGTGGCCGATCAATACATCGCGCGCATCGTCGGCGACATCAAGCCGGCCCGCCCGATGAAGCTCGTCGTCGACGCCGGCAACGGCGTGGCCGGCCCGCTGGCGACGCGCCTGTTCAAGGCGCTCGGCTGCGAGCTCGTCGAGCGCTTCACCGACATCGACGGCACGTTCCCGAACCACCACCCGGATCCCGCCCATCCGGAAAACCTGCAGGACGTGATCCAGGCGCTGAAGGACACCGACGCCGAGATCGGCTTCGCGTTCGACGGCGACGGCGACCGCCTCGGCGTCGTCACGAAGGACGGCCAGATCATCTATCCGGACCGCCAGCTGATGCTGTTCGCGGAAGAAGTGCTGTCGCGCAACCCGGGCGCGCAGATCATCTACGACGTGAAGTGCACGCGCCACCTCGCGCAATGGGTGAAGTCGAAGGGCGGCGAGCCGCTGATGTGGAAGACGGGCCACTCGCTCGTGAAGGCGAAGCTGCGCGAGACGGGTGCGCCCCTCGCCGGTGAAATGAGCGGCCACGTGTTCTTCAAGGATCGCTGGTACGGCTTCGACGACGGTCTCTACACGGGCGCGCGCCTGCTCGAGATCCTCGCGAAGACGGCCGATCCGAGCGCGCTGCTGAACGGGCTGCCGGACGCGATGAGCACGCCCGAACTGCAGCTGTGGCTCGACGAAGGCGAGAACTTCCGCCTGATCGACAAGCTGCAGAAAGAGGCGAAGTTCGATGGCGCCGAGGAAGTCGTGACGATCGACGGCCTGCGTGTCGAGTACCCGGACGGCTTCGGCCTCGCGCGTTCGTCGAACACGACGCCGGTCGTCGTGATGCGTTTCGAGTCGGAGACGCAGGAGGGGCTCAAGCGCATCCAGGAGGATTTCCGCCGCGTGCTGACGGCCGCGAAGCCGGACGTCAAGCTGCCGTTCTGAGCGTGGGCGGCCTCGGGCCGCCACCGGCGCGGCGATGAGTCCGATCGTCGCGCCATCCCCGAAAAGCGGCGCACGCCACACGCGTGCGGCCGCTTTTTGTCTGTCTGGCCCCCCGGGCGAGATAAAATCCCCCCTTTCTGCTTGTCGCCGGCTGCCTGCCGGCGTTTTTTCAGCGTGCAAAAGATCCTGATCGTGCGCGTGTCGTCGCTGGGCGACGTCGTGCACAACATGCCGGTGATCGCCGATATCCGGCGCCGCCACCCCGATGCGCAGATCGACTGGCTCGTCGAGGAAAGCTTCGTCGACCTGGTCAAGCTCGTCGACGGCGTGCGCAACGTGCTGCCGTTCTCGCTGCGTCGCTGGCGCAAGAAGCCGTTCTCGGGCGCCACGTGGCGCGAGATCCGCGCGTTCCGCCAGCGCCTCGCGGCCGAGCAGTACGACCTCGTGATCGACTGCCAGGGCCTCATCAAGACGGCCTGGGTCGCCAGCTGGGCGCGCGGCCCGCTCGTCGGGCTCGGCAACCGCACCGATGGCGCCGGCTACGAGTGGCCCGTGCGCTTCTTCTATCGCAAGCGCGTGCCGATCGCGCCGCGCACGCACGTCGTCGAGCGCTCGCGGCAACTCGTCGCGGCCGCGCTGGGCGACCCGGCGCCGACGCCGGCCGATCCGGTCGAGTTCGGCCTCGATACGCGCGCGGCGGCGCTCGCGGTGGCCGGGCTCGGGCTGAACCTGCCGGTGCCGTACGTGGTATTCGTTCATGCGACGTCGCGTGCCGACAAGCAGTGGCCGGACGCCGCGTGGATCGAGCTCGGCCAGGCGCTCGTGCGGCGCGGCGCGTCGCTCGTGCTGCCGTGGGGCAACGACGCGGAGCGCGCGACCAGCGAGCGCCTGGCGCAGGCGTTCGGCGCGGCGGCGATCGTGCCGCCGAAGCTGTCGCTGCCGGCCGTGGTCGGCCTGATCGACGGCGCGGATGCGATCGTCGGGGTTGATACAGGTCTGGTTCACATCGCGGCCGCGCTGAAGCGTCCGACGGTCGAACTGTACAATTTCGCGACGGCCTGGCGGACCGGCGGCTACTGGTCGCCGAACGTCGTCAATCTCGGCACGGCGGGGCAGTCCCCGTCGATCGCGCAGGTGAAGTCGGCGCTCGCGGGCTTCGGTCTCCTGTAACGCAGTCACACGCGCGAACCCACGCGAACCGAACATGAGCGAATCCCAGATCATCGAAGTCCCGTCCGCCGACTGGAGCGGACACAACCTGTCGGCGCCGCGCGAGCAGCTGCTGGCCGCCGTCGAGGAAGGCAAGGTGCTGTATTTTCCGCACCTGCGCTTCGCGATCGAAGGCGGCGAGGAAGCGCTGCTCGATCCGGCGCTCGCCGACCCGAAACGCAAGAACATCAGCCTCGCGCCGAACGGCGGCGCGCTCGCCGGCGTGCTCGGCGACAGCGTCACGCAGTCGGCGGTGCGCGCGCTCGTCGCGCGCTTCCAGCAGCAGGCCGGCACCCTCGTCGACGGCCTCTTTCCCGAATACCGCGGCAAGCTGCGCGTCGCGCCGACGAGCCTGCGGCTGCTGCAGGTCGAGACGCGCCAGACGTCGTGGCGCAAGGACGACAGCCGGCTGCACGTCGACGCGTTCCCGTCGCGGCCCAATTACGGCGAGCGCATCCTGCGCGTGTTCACGAACGTGAACCCGGCCGGCGTGCCGCGCGTGTGGCGCGTCGGCGAGCCGTTCGAGGACGTCGCGAAGCGCTTCCTGCCGCACATCAAGCCGCAGTTGCCGGGCGCCGCGTGGCTGCTGAACCTGCTGCACGTGACGAAGTCGCCGCGCAGCGCGTACGACCACCTGATGCTGAACCTGCACGACAGCATGAAGGCCGATCTCGACTACCAGAAGACGAGCCCGCAGGAGACGATGCCGTTTCCGCCGGGCTGCGTGTGGATATGTTTCTCCGATCAGACTTCGCACGCTGTGATGTCCGGCCAGTTCATGCTCGAACAGACCTTCTTCCTGCCGGTCGACGCGATGGTGCGCCGCGAATGCGCGCCGCTCGGCATCCTCGAACGCCTGACGGGCAGGGCGCTGGTTTGAGCGCGCATTTTCGTCGAAGCAAGACAAGGGACGCGGCATGCTGAGGGTGATCTATCGCGCGCTGTGGTGGCTCGTCGCCCCGATCGCCGTCATCCGGCTATACGTGCGCTCGCGCAAGGAGCGCGGCTATCGCGAACACATCGGCGAACGCTTCGGCCACGTGGCCGGCCGCTCGCGCGACGACCGTGCGCCGCTGATCTGGGTGCACGCGGTATCGGTCGGCGAGACGCGCGCGGCGCAGCCGCTGATCGACGCGCTGATGCACGCGCGCCCCGATGCGCGCATCCTGCTCACGCACATGACGCCGAGCGGCCGCGCGACCGGCGAACAGATCTTCGGCGATCGCGTGCTGCGCTGCTACCTGCCGTACGACATGCCCGGCGCGGTGCGACGTTTCCTGCACGCGTGGCGGCCGACGCTCGGCCTCGTGATGGAAACCGAGGTGTGGCCGACGCTGATCGACGAGTGCCGCCGTGCGGACGTGCCGCTGGTGCTGACCAATGCGCGCATGTCCGCGCGTTCGTTCCGGCGGGCATCGAAGTTCGGCGCGGCGACGCACGACGTGTTCGGCGGCTTCTCGCGCGTGCTCGCGCAGAGCCCGGCCGATGCGGAGCGGCTGACGTCGCTCGGCGCGCGCAACGTGACCGTGCTCGGCAACCTGAAGTTCGACATGACGACGCCCCCGGAGCTCGCGGCGCGCGGCCATGCGTGGCGCGAGGCGATCGGCACGCGGCCCGTGTGGGTGGCCGCGAGCACGCGCGAGAACGAGGAAGCGCTGGTGCTCGACGCATTCGCGGCGATGCGCACGCCCGGCGCGCTGCTGGTGCTCGTGCCGCGTCATCCGCAGCGTTTCGCCGAGGTCGAGGCGCTCGTCGAGCGCAGCGGCCTCAAGTGCGTGCGACGCTCGGTGTGGGCGGCCGACAAGGCCGCGCTCGCGTCCGGCCGGCCGGCGGCCGAGCCGTTGCCGGACGACGTGGCGGTGCTGCTCGGCGATTCGATGGGTGAGCTCGGCGCGTATTACGCGGCGGCCGACATCGCGTTCATCGGCGGCAGCCTGCTGCCGCTCGGCGGCCAGAACCTGATCGAGGCATGCGCGGTCGGCGTGCCGGTGCTGATCGGCAAGCACGTGTTCAACTTCACGCAGGCGACCGCCGACGCGGTCGCGGCTGGTGCGGCGCTGCAGGTCGAGGATCCGCTCGATCTCGCGCACGTGCTCGATGCGCTGTTCGCCGACAAGGCGCGGCGCATCGCGATGGGCGCGGCGGGCGCGGCGTTCGCATCGCGGCACCGCGGCGCGACCGCGCGCACGGTCGACGTGCTCGCGGCACTGTTGCCGCCCGCCGAACGCGGCGGGCGCGCGCTGCAGGACACGCAGGACCCTTCCGACGACTAGGCGAAGGCGGCGCAATGCCGCCATGAGCAGGCGTGGCGGCACCGGATGATGATGCCGCCGCGTCGCTCAGACCGTCAGCAAACCCTTCTTCTCGATGAACGCGATCACGTCCGCGACGCCTTCGAGCGCCTTCAGGTTCGTCATCACGTAAGGCCGCTCGCCGCGCATCTTCTTCGTGTCGGACGCCATCACGTCGAGGTTCGCGCCGACCAGCGGCGCGAGATCCGTCTTGTTGATCACGAGCAGGTCGGACTTCGTGATGCCCGGGCCGCCCTTGCGCGGAATCTTCTCGCCGCCCGCGACGTCGATCACGTAGATCGTCAGGTCCGACAGCTCGGGGCTGAAGGTCGCCGCGAGATTGTCGCCGCCCGATTCGATGAACACGATGTCGGCGTCGGGAAAGCGCGACAGCATCCGGTCGACGGCCTCGAGGTTGATCGACGCATCCTCGCGGATCGCCGTGTGCGGGCAGCCGCCCGTCTCGACGCCCATGATGCGCTCCTCGGGCAGCGCGCCCGCGACCGTCAGCAGCCGCTGGTCTTCCTTCGTATAGATGTCATTGGTGATCGCGACGAGGTCGTATTTGTCGCGCATCGCCTTGCACAGCATTTCGAGCAGCGTGGTCTTGCCGGAGCCGACGGGGCCGCCGATGCCGACGCGCAGCGGCGGCAGTTTCTTCGTGCGGCGGGCGGAGGAGGGAGCAGGTGCGTTCATGGCGGGTAGCGTCGGGTTCAGGAGCGGAACAACCGCGAATACTGGGTTTCGTGCCGCGCGGACAGGATGCCGAGCTGCGGCGCGAACGTGTTGACGGCGTCGGGCGGCGTCGCGAGCGCGCGGCGCACGGCCGCGTCGATCGCGCCGCGCAGCGCGACGATGATGCGTTGCCCGGCGAGCTGGCCGAGCGGCACGGCCTTCAGCGCGGCGGACGTCTGGTTCTCGACCCAGCCGAATGCGTACGCGGCGAGTACCGCGTCGGCACTCGCGTCGTGAGCGGCGGCCGCGTACGCGAACGCGGTGGGCAGCGCGATCGGCGCAATCGCCGCGAGCGTCGCGCGGCGCGCGCCATCGCCCCATTCGAGCGACGCGCAGAGCTGCGCGAGCGACCAGCCCATCTGTTCGGTTTCACGGCGCAGTTCCGCCGATTCGCGGCTCGCGATGAACCACGCATTCTCGGCCGCGAGCGCCGGCGCGTCGTGTGCGTGCCAGCGCGCGAGTTGATGCGCGAGGAACGGCAGCTCGCCGTGCGCGAGCACGTCGGTCAGGCCGCTCGCGATCCAGTCGCGCGCGCTTTCGGCGTCGTGAATCAGGTTCGCGTCGAGCGCCGCTTCGAGCCCCTGCGAATAGCTGAACGCGCCGATCGGCAACGCCGGCGATGCAAGGTGCAGCAGCGCGACGAGTTCAGTGGTGGTCATGGCCGTGGCCGTGCGCGCAACCGGGACCATGCTGATGGTCGTGGTCGTGGTCGTGGTCGTGGTCGTGGTCGTGGTCGTGGTCGTGCGAATGGGAATGCGCGTGGCCGTGATGCTCGCCGAACACCTGCTGCGCGAGCGCGTAGTCCTCGGCGAAGGTCGCGTCGTGCCCGTGCTTGTGGCCGCCGCCGTACGCGCCGGCTTCCGGCTGGAACGGCGCAAGGGTCTCCTCGACCTGCGTGCCGAGCCGGCGCAGCATGTCCGTGAGCACTGGGTCGGCTTCGAGCTTCAGGTAGCCGTCGCCGATCTCGACCGGCGTGTGACGGTTGCCGAGGTGGTACGCGGCGCGCATCAGCGTGAGCGGGTCGGCCGCGCGCACGCGCAGCACGGTCTCGGGCGCCGCGGCGACGCGCACGAGCGCGCCGTCGTCGGCGACGAGCACGTCGCCGTCGCGCAGGATCGTGCCGCGCGGCAGCAGGACCGCGACGTCCTCGCCGGTGTCGAGCGTCGCCGCGAGGCGGCTCTTGCAGCGGGCGTCATAGGCGAGCGTGAGCGTCGGCGCGCGCGCGACGAGCGACGCGGCGAGTTTCACGTTCGGGGCAATGCGTTTGTCGAGGGTGCGCATGAATCGAAAGCCGGCAATCAGGTCAGAACAGGAAATAGCGCTGCGCCATCGGCAGCACCGTGGCCGGCTCGCAGGTGAGCAACTGGCCGTCGGCGATCACGTCGTAGGTTTCGGGGTCGACGCTGATCGACGGGCGCCACGCGTTGTGGATCATGTCGGCTTTCGTCACGTTGCGGCAGTTGCGCACCGGCACGATCTGCTTCGCGAGCCCGTAGCGTTCCGCGATGCCCGCGTCGGCGGCCATCTGCGACACGAAGGTCAGCGACGTGCGCGCGAGCGCACCGCCGCGGGTGGCGAACATCTCGCGATAGTGGACCGGCTGCGGCGTGGGAATCGACGCGTTCGGGTCGCCCATCTGCGCCATCGCGATCATCCCGCCCTTCAGGATCATCGTCGGCTTGATCCCGAAGAACGCCGGCTCCCACAGCACGAGGTCGGCCCACTTGCCGGGCTCGATCGAGCCAACTTCATGCGCGATGCCGTGCGTGAGCGCCGGGTTGATCGTGTACTTCGCGACGTAGCGCTTCGCGCGGAAGTTGTCGTTGCGCGTGCCGTCTTCCGGCAGCGCGCCGCGCTGCACCTTCATCTTGTGCGCGGTCTGCCAGGTGCGGATGATCACTTCGCCGACGCGGCCCATCGCCTGCGAATCGGACGACAGCATCGACAGCGCGCCGAGATCGTGCAGGATGTCCTCGGCCGCGATCGTCTCGCGGCGGATCCGCGATTCGGCGAACGCGAGATCCTCGGCGATCGACGGATCGAGGTGGTGGCACACCATCAGCATGTCGAGATGCTCGTCGAGCGTGTTGATCGTGTACGGGCGCGTCGGGTTGGTCGACGACGGCAGCACGTTCGACTCGCCGCACACCTTCAGGATGTCGGGCGCATGACCGCCGCCCGCGCCTTCGGTGTGGTACGTGTGGATCGTGCGGCCCTTGAACGCGGCGACCGTCGATTCGACGAAGCCGCCTTCGTTCAGCGTGTCGGTGTGGATCGCGACCTGCGTGTCGGTGTCGTCGGCGACGGACAGGCAGTTGTCGATCGCGGCGGGCGTCGTGCCCCAGTCCTCGTGCAGCTTCAGCCCGATCGCGCCGGCGGCGATCTGCTCGACGAGCGGCTGCGGCAGGCTCGCATTGCCCTTGCCGAGAAAGCCGAGGTTGATCGGCCAGCCGTCGGCGGCCTGCAGCATCCGCTCCATGTGCCACGGGCCCGGCGTGCAGGTCGTCGCGTTGGTGCCGGTGGCCGGCCCGGTGCCGCCGCCGAGCATCGTCGTGACGCCCGACGCGAGCGCCTCGTCGATCTGCTGCGGGCTGATGAAGTGGATGTGCGTGTCGATGCCGCCGGCCGTCACGATCAGCCCTTCGCCGGCGATCACCTCGGTCGCGGCGCCGATCGCGATCGTCACGCCCGGCTGGATGTCCGGGTTGCCGGCCTTGCCGATCGCGGCGATGCGGCCGTGCTTGATCGCGATGTCGGCCTTCACGATGCCCCAGTGATCGAGGATCACCGCGTTCGTGATGATCGTGTCGGGCACGTCGGCGGCCACGCGCTGCGACTGGCCCATCCCGTCGCGGATCACTTTCCCGCCGCCGAATTTCACTTCCTCGCCGTAGGTCGTGAAGTCGCGTTCGATCTCGATCAGCAGTTCGGTATCGGCGAGCCGGACGCGGTCGCCCGTCGTCGGCCCGAACATTTCCGCGTACGCGCGGCGGCTCAAGCGTAGTGTCATGTGCTGTTCCTGAAGAGCGGGGCGCGGCTTAGAGCGGCCCCATCACCTTGCCCTGAAAACCGTAGACGGCACGATCGCCCGCGAGCGCGACCAGCTCGACGGTGCGCGTCTGGCCCGGCTCGAAGCGCACGGCGGTGCCGGCCGCGATGTTCAGGCGAAAGCCGCGCGCGGCCGCGCGATCGAACGACAGTGCGTCGTTGACTTCGAAGAAGTGGTAGTGCGAGCCGACCTGCACCGGGCGGTCGCCGGTGTTCGCGACGACGAGCGTCAGCGTCGCGCGGCCCGCGTTCAGTTCGTGTTCGCCGTCGTCGGTGAGGATTTCGCCGGGGATCATGCGGGGCCTCACGGAATCGGGTGATGGACGGTCACGAGTTTCGTGCCGTCGGGGAAGGTCGCCTCGACCTGGATGTCGGGAATCATCTCCGGCACGCCGTCCATCACGTCGTCGCGCGTGAGCAGCGTCGTGCCGTAGTGCATCACCTCGGCGACCGTCTTGCCGTCGCGCGCGGCTTCCATCAGCGCGGCGGTGATGAAGGCGACCGCCTCCGGATAGTTGAGCTTCAGGCCGCGTGCGCGACGGCGCTCGGCCAGCAGCGCCGCCGTGAAGATCAGCAGCTTGTCCTTCTCGCGGGGAGTCAGTTTCATGAAGGCAAACGTTCAGGAAAACGTAATTGTTATCGGTGCGTGCGCAACGGGGCGAACGCGCGGTTCATCGTAGCACCGCGCTGTTTTGCGTGCGTCGTGTATCGGTTATGTAAGGAGCAAGGCGCGTGCCATGTGCATGGAACGCAGTGCGATGCGCGCTTGTGGTGCGCGATGCATGGGCAACGTGCAGCATCCGCCGCGACGCTGCGCCGAAACGGTGCGTGGTATGACCGCGCTCAGGTTTGCCAGAGACGCAGCGGCCGTGCGTCGACACCGTGCACGATCGGCCGCAGGTGCAGCCAGCAGTCGGTGAAGTGGCGTTGCAGCGCTTCCATCGACGTCGACAGCGCGCGGATCAGCACGACACCCGGCGTCACGCAAGTCGCGCCCGCACGCAGCGTGGCATCGAACGGCGTCCGCGCGGCGAGCGATTCGGCGAGCGCGGCGTCGCACGCGGCGCCGGCGGCCCACAGCGTGCCGTACGCGGGAAAGCCGGCGAGACCCTGCAGCGCGCCGCGCAGCGGGTCGTGCGCATCGAGCAGCGCGCGCTCGGTCCACAGCGGCCGGCCGTCGGCATCGACGAGCGCCGAAGTCGACGCGATGCGGCCCGCCGACCAGGTTTCGCCGGCCGCCTGCCGGCCGAGCTGCGTCGCGTCCCAGCCGATCGCGCTGGCGCGCGCGCCGAGCTTGACCGTGAAATCGAGCGACGCATGCGCCGCGTCGAAGAACAGGTTGTTCTGCGGCAGCCAGTCGAGCTTCGCGTGTTCGCCCACCGTGATGCCGATGCGCTGCGTCGCGTCCAGCCCGTTCGACTTGTACCACTTGGTCGCGCCGGGCGTGGTCAGCACCGCGTGCGTGCCGTCGCCGAGCGTGATGTCGATGTCGAGCCGGTCGCCGCCCGCGACGCCGCCCGGCGGGTGGACGATCACCGCGTGGCAGATCGCATCGCCTTCCGGATACAGCGGCCGCTGCACGCGCAGCGGGCCGTCGTGCAGCCGGTGCGCGAGCGTCGTGCGCGCGCCGTGCCGCTCGAAGCCGAGTTCGAGGCGGCCGCGCCACGACTTGGCGACGGCGGGGCGGGACAGCGGGGCGTGGGAATCGGGGGCGGACATCGGCGGGAAGCAGGGGACGGGCGCGGAGAACGAGGATGCTACCGCAACAATATACGCTTCGGTACCCGCGCTGCAGCGCGGGGTAACGCGCGATCTCGCGCCGAGCCGCTTCGCCGGCGTGCGCCTGACATGCGCTGTTCGACGAGATGCCGAAGCGATGGCCGGAATCGACGGACGGAAGCGATGCCACTCCGAGCCGCCTTTCCCGTTACACCGCGATCAGCTCGCGCACGCCGTTCGCTTCCATCTCGTGCGCGTCGCCGCCCGCGACGATCTCGCCGCGGCTCATCACCCAGTAGCGGTCGGCGATCGATTGGGCGAAATCGTAATACTGTTCGACGAGCAGCACGGTCATCTTCGATTCGTCGACGAGCTGGCGCAGCGTGCGGCCGATGTCCTGGATGATCGACGGCTGGATGCCTTCGGTCGGCTCGTCGAGGATCAGCAGCTGCGGCTCGCTCATCAGCGCGCGGCCGATCGCGAGCTGCTGCTGCTGGCCGCCCGACAGGTCGCCGCCGCGTCGCGCGCGCATGTCCTTCAGCACCGGGAACAGGTCGTAGATGCGGTCGGGCACCTTGGACGGCGCCTTGCGGCTCGCGGCGCCGACGAGCAGGTTCTCCTCGACGGTCAGCCGCGGAAAGATGTCGCGGCCCTGCGGCACGTAGGCGAGCCCGGCCGCGACGCGCGCATACGGCGGCATCGCGCCGAGCGCCGTGCCGCGCCACGACACGCTGCCGCTCTTCGCGGCGACGACGCCCATCAGGCAGCGCAGCAGCGTGCTCTTGCCGACGCCGTTGCGGCCGAGCAGCACGGTGAGCTTGCCGTCGTCGGCGGCGAGGCTCACGTTGCGCAGGATATGGCTGCCGCCGTAGTACTGGTTCAGTGCATCGATCTTCAGCATCGCATCATCGTCCAAGGTAAGACTCGATCACCGCATCGTCGCGCTTGACCTGGTCGAGCGTGCCTTGCGCGAGCACCGCGCCTTCGGCCATCACCGTCACGCGGCCCGTGTCGCCCGCGAGCGCCGCGACGAATTCCATGTCGTGCTCGACGACCATCATCGAGCAGGTGCCGCGCAGCGTGTTCAGCAGCTCGGCGAGCTCCATCGTCTCGTGATCGGTCATCCCGGCCGCCGGCTCGTCGAGCAGCAGCAGCGCGGGGCGCTGCATCAGCAGCATGCCGATCTCGAGCCGCTGCTTCTGCCCGTGCGACAGCTCGCCGGCCGCGCGAAAGGCCTGGCTCTCGAGGCCGATCAGCGCGAGCGTCTCCTCGATCTTCGCCTGCGCGGGGCGATCGAGCTTTGCGCGCAGCGACGCGAGCCAGCCCTTGTCGGTCTGCATCGCGAGTTCGAGGTTCTCCCACACCGGATGCTGTTCGAACACGGTCGGCTTCTGGAACTTGCGGCCGATGCCCGCGCGCGCGATCTCGGGCTCGTTCATCCGCGCGAGGTCGATCGTCTGGCCGAGAAACACCTTGCCCGCATCGGGGCGCGTCTTGCCGGTGATCACGTCCATCATCGTCGTCTTGCCCGCGCCGTTCGGGCCGATCACGCAGCGCAGCTCGCCCGCGTCGATCGCGAGCGACAGCTTCTTCAGCGCGCGGAAGCCGTCGAAGCTCACCTCGATATCCTCGAGGTAGAGGATCGTGCCGTGCGACGTGTCGATGCCGAGCGGCACCACGCGCCCCATCGACGCGGTGCCGCTGACGGCCCGCCCTTCGTCCTCGGGCGGCGGCGTGAATTGGTAGAGGGCCGTTCCGTTCATGCGCGTTTCCCCTTCGCGAGCACGGTTTCGACGAGGCCCATGATCCCGCGCGGCAGCAGCAGCGGCACCAGCACGAAGATCAGGCCGAGGAAGAACAGCCAGTATTCGGCGAAGTATGCGGTGAACAGGCTCTTCGCGCCGTTCACCGCGAATGCGCCGACGATCGGCCCGATCAGCGTGCCGCGCCCGCCCACCGCGACCCAGATCGCCATCTCGATCGAGTTGCCGGGCGACATCTCGCCGGGGTTGATGATGCCGACCTGCGGCACGTACAGCGCGCCCGCGATCCCGCACAGCACGGCCGACACCGTCCACACGAACAGCTTGTACGCGAGCGGGCTGTAGCCGAGGAACATCAGCCGCGTCTCGCCGTCGCGCACCGCGGTGACGACACGCCCGAGCTTGCTGGTGACGATCGCACGCGCGGCGATGAACGCGAGCACGAGCGTCGCGAACGTCAGCAGCAACAGCACCGTGCGCGTGCCGGGCGACGTGATCGCGAAGCCCGCGATGCGCTTGAAGTCGGTGAAGCCGTTGTTGCCGCCGAAGCCGGTCTCGTTGCGATAGAACAGCAGCATCGCGGCGAACGTCATGGCCTGCGTGATGATCGACAGGTACACGCCCTTCACGCGCGAGCGGAACGTGAAGAAGCCGAACACCCACGCGAGCACGGCCGGCACGAGCACGACGAGCGCGAGCGCCCATGCGAGATGTTGCGTGCCGCTCCAGTACCACGGCAACTGGTGCCAGTCGAGGAACACCATGAAGTCGGGCAGGTCGCTGCCGTACTTGCCGTCGCGGCCGATCTCGCGCATCAGGTACATGCCGATCGCATAGCCGCCGAGCGCGAAGAACAGCCCGTGGCCGAGGCTCAGGATCCCGCAGTAGCCCCACACGAGATCGAGTGCGAGCGCGGCGATCGCGTAGCACATCAGCTTGTCGGTGAGCGTCATCGCGTACGCGGACAGATGGAACGCGCTCGACTCGGGCGCGACGAGCGCTGCGAGCGGCACGCCGATGCCGATCGCGACGCACAGCGCGATCAGCGCGAGCCACGCGCGCCGCGACAGCAGTGCGGGGCGGGGCGGCAGGCCGAGCGCGAAGCGCTCTTCCGCGCGTGCGGCGGCGGCGGGCGTCGGCGCATCGGCGGCCGGGTTGGACAACGAGTGAGTGAATGAAGTCACGTCAAGCCTCCGCACTGCGGCCCTTCGGGGCGAACATGCCCTGCGGACGTTTCTGGATGAACAGCACGATCATCACGAGCACCGCGATCTTCGCGAGCACGGCGCCCCAGAACGGCTCGATCGCCTTGCTCGCGAGGCCGAGCCCGAAGCCGCCGAGCACGGTGCCGGCGATCTGCCCGACGCCGCCGAGCACGACCGCCATGAACGAATCGATGATGTAGTTCTGGCCGAGGTCGGGGCCCACGTTGCCGATCTGCGACAGCGCGCAGCCGCCGAGGCCCGCGATGCCCGCGCCGAATGCGAACGCATACGCGTCGACGCGCGCGGTCTTCACGCCGACGCACGCGGCCATCCGGCGGTTCTGCGTGACCGCGCGCACGAACAGGCCGAGCCGCGTCTTCGTCAGCACGGCCCACGCGACGAATACGACGGCGAGCGCGAAGGCGAGGATCGCGAGCCGGTTGTACGGCAGGATCAGGTTCTGCATCACGGTCACGCCGCCGCTCATCCACGACGGGTTCACGACCTGCACGTTCTGCGCGCCGAACAGCATCCGCGTTGCCTGGATCAGGATCAGGCTCACGCCGAAGGTGGCGAGCAGCGTCTCGAGCGGGCGCCCGTACAGGTGTCGCAGCACGAGCCGTTCGAGCACGATGCCGACGAGCGCGGCCGTCACGAACGACACCGGCACCGCGACGAGCGGATACCAGTCGAACGCGCCGGGCGCGTAGCGCTGGATCAGCGTCTGCACAACATAGGTTGCGTATGCACCGATCATCAGGAATTCGCCGTGCGCCATGTTGATCACGCCGATCAGCCCGTACGTGATCGCGAGGCCGAGCGCGGCGAGCAGCAGCACGCTGCCGAGCGACAGCCCGGCGAACAGCGTGCCGACGATCTCGCCGCGGCGCTGCAACCCGTGCAGCGTGTCGAGACCTTGCTGCGCGGCGTCGCGTACGCGCGCGTCGGGCTCCGCGTAGGTGCCGTCGGCGTTCTTCGCGACGAGCGGGCGCAACTGCTCGATCATGTCGAGGTCCTGGCGCGCGGCCACCACCTGCACGGCTTCGAGGCGCTTCGCCGGATCGGCATCGTGCAGCGCGGCGATCGCCCATAGTGCGTCGAGGCGGCGCTTCAGCGCGGGATCGGTTTCCTTCGCACGGGCGCGGTCGATCATCGGCTTGAGCGCCGGGTCGGGCGATTTCAGCAACGCATCGATCGCGTCGCGGCGTGCGGCGACGTCGGGCGACGCGAGCGCGAGCCCCGACAGCGCGCCCGTGATCTTCGTGCGCAGCAGGTTGTTCAGCATCACGGGCTGCGCGTCGCCGGCCGGCGTCGCGGCCTGCGTGAGCGCGTCGTGTGCGGTGTCGCCGGTCTGGATCAGCAGGCGGCCGTCGCCGGTGGCGAGCGCGTCGCCGGTCGACAGCGCGTTGAGCAGCGCGACGGCGCGCGGATCGGCGTCGGCGGCGAGCCGTTCGATCGCGGCTGTCTTCGCGTCGAAGTCGTCGCCGGCGAGCGCGGCGGTATCGGTGGCCGTCAGCGCGAACGCGGCGTGCGGCAACCCGCCCGCGAGGGCAGCGCACGCGACGATCGCGACGGCGGCTCGGCGAAAGCGTGTAGGCATCGGGAAATCCTGTCGGGCGTGGGGAAGCGGATGCGTGCGGCGATGCGCGGGCGCGTGCGGTTCGTCACGGCAAGTGGGGCCGGCGCATCGGGTTCGGCATCGGCGTGCGAGCGGCACGTCGCGCGTGAAGCGCGACGCGCCGCCCGGCATCAGGCGAGCGCCGCGCGCTGCCGGCGCAGGAACGCCGGAATCGAGCTGACGATGTCCGGCTTGCCCTGGTTGCCTGCGATGAACGGGCTCCACGGTTGCGCGCGCACCGCGGTCTTGGTCTTCCACACCACGTTGAACTGCCCGTCGCCGCGAATTTCGCCGATCATCACCGGCTTGTGCAGGTGATGGTTGCCGTCCATCGCGAGCGTGAAGCCCGACGGTGCGGCCACCGTCTGGCCGATCATCGCGACGCGCACCTTGTCGACGTCGGTGCTCTTCGCCTTCTCGACGGCCTGCTTCCACATGTGGATGCCGACGTAGGTCGCTTCCATCGGGTCGTTGGTCACGCGCTTCGCGCCGCCCGGCAGGTTGTTCGCCTTCACCCACGCGGCGAACTGGTCCTTGAACTTCGTGTTGGTCGGGTTCTTCACCGACATGAAGTAGTTCCACGCGGCGAGGTGGCCGACGAGCGGCTTCGTGTCGATCCCGCGCAGCTCTTCCTCGCCGACCGAGAACGCGACGACCGGCACGTCGGTCGCCTTGATCCCCTGGTTGCCGAGCTCCTTGTAGAACGGCACGTTCGAGTCGCCGTTGATCGTCGAGATCACGGTCGTCTTGCCGCCTTGCGAGAAGTTCTTGATGTTCGCGACGATGGTCTGATAGTCGCTATGGCCGAACGGCGTGTAGACCTCCTGAATATCCGCGTCCTTCACGCCCTTCGATTTCAGGAACGCGCGCAGGATCTTGTTGGTCGTGCGCGGATAAACGTAGTCGGTGCCGAGCAGGAAGAAGCGCTTCGCGCCGCCGCCTTCCGCGCCCATCAGGTACTCGACGGCCGGGATCGCCTGCTGGTTCGGCGCGGCGCCCGTATAGAACACGTTGCGCGACATTTCCTCGCCTTCGTACTGCACCGGGTAGTAGAGGAGGCCGTTCAGTTCCTCGAACACCGGTAGCACCGACTTGCGCGACACCGACGTCCAGCAGCCGAACACGCAGGCAACCTTGTCCTGCGTGAGCAGCTGGCGCGCCTTCTCCGCGAACAGCGGCCAGTTCGACGCGGGATCGACCACCACGGGCTCGAGCTTGCGGCCCATCACGCCGCCGCTCTTGTTGATGTCGGCGATCGTCATCAACGCGGTGTCCTTCAGCGACGTCTCCGAGATCGCCATCGTGCCCGACAGCGAGTGCAGGATGCCGACCTTGATCGGGCCGGTGCCCGCGTCAGCCGCATGAGCGAACGGGCTCTTGCCCGCGAGCGCGAGTGCGCCGGCCATCGAACCGAACTTCAACAGACTGCGACGTTTCATCGGGATCCCCTTGTCGTGTTGGATATGCGCGCCGTGAAGGCGTCGGCCAACGAGTAACGCAAGGCATGTGCCAGTCGTGCGGATGCACGTCCGGCGTGCCTGCGCGGGGCGGTGCGGGGCGTCGGGACGGTGCGCATGACGCGTCGTGCAGCATGCGCGGTCCGTCGCGGTGCAGGTTCACGGGCGCAAATGGTGCACGGTCGGGGTTCCCCGTTCCGGTGCCCGCACCTGCACGCGGTGCGGGCACCGTCGTGCACCATGACTTCGCACCGCGCAGGCAGGGCGCGGGCGCAGCACGGTGCCGTTGAAGTGATGAACCGGAGCGGAAAAGAGAAACGGGCACGCGATGCGTGCCCGTTGGGGGGATCAGTGCGGCCGGCGGCAGGGTGCCGATCGGCGCGGCGGCGCGTGATGCGCTGCGGGCAGGATCAGTAGCGCGGCACGGCCGGATCGACGTCGCGCGACCACGCGTCGATTCCGCCTTGCAGGTTGTACAGCTTCGTGAAGCCGCGCGATTCGAGGAACATCGCGACCTGCGCGCTGCGCATCCCGTGATGG
Source organism: Burkholderia sp. HI2500 (assembly GCF_002223055.1). NCBI lineage: Bacteria > Pseudomonadati > Pseudomonadota > Betaproteobacteria > Burkholderiales > Burkholderiaceae > Burkholderia > Burkholderia sp. HI2500. The sequence continues at coordinate 442,034 of NZ_NKFL01000004.1, forward strand.
CACACGCAGACGATTTCCGCTTCGTCGTCGAGCTCTTCGCTGCGCGCGGGAATCTGCTGCATCGGAATCGATACGCTGCCGGCGATATGCGCGGTCGCGATTTCCCACGGTTCGCGCACGTCGAGCACGACCGGCGCGGGGCGCGCCTTGTCGCCGAGCCATTCCGCGAGCATCGCGGCCGTCAGGATCTGCATGGTGGCTCCGCCGCTCAGAACTTGAAGCGCGACGGCTCGATCGCGTTGACGAGGTGGTCGATGTACGTTTCGAACACGTCGGCGACGCGGTACTGCTTGTCGTCGATGCGCGTGATGATCTGCGCCTTCATCACCGGACGGCCGCCGACGAATGCCGCGAGGCGGCCGCCGACCTTCAGCTGTTCGAGCATTTCCTGCGGCACGACGGGCAGGCCGCCCGCCACGCAGATCACGTCGTACGGCGCCTTGCCGGCCCAGCCGCGCGAACCGTCGCCGAGGACGACTTCCGCGTTGGTCACGCCGTCGTTGCGCAGGTTGTCTTCCGCGAACTTCGCGTTGGTCGGATCGATCTCGACGGCCGTCACGTGCTGCGCGCGGTGCGCGAACAGCGCAGCCAGGTAGCCGGAGCCGGCGCCGATCACGAGCACGTTCTCGTGTTTCTTGACCGTCAGCTCCTGCAGCACGCGCGCTTCGACGCGCGGGAACAGCATCTTGCCGTTGCCGCCGGGCAGCGGCAGTTCGAGGTCGGCGAACGCGAGATCGCGGTATTCGGCCTGAACGTAGTTTTCACGCTTGACGATCGACAGCAGGCCCAGGACGTCGAGATCCAGCACGTCCCACGGCCGGATCTGTTGTTCGATCATGTTGAAACGCGCGTTTTCGATATTCATGGTGTGGTCACGCAGCCTCGTCGGCCATCAGCGGGGATAGAGAAACTTCGTGATTGTACCAAAGGGGGCGGCCGCGAAGCCTTCAGGAGGCCTGCAACAGACCTTTACCCCTTGCTCTTCTTGATCTGCGCCTCGAACGCGAGGTCGAGCTTGCTCGCCTTGCGCGGTTTTTTGGGGCCGAATTCGTCGACGAACTTGACGAACTCGTCGAGCGGCAGCGGCTCGCAGCGCTTTTCGGCGGTGCCGCCGGAGCGGTCGACGAGATAAAACAGGCCGCCCGCCATCGCGACGGCCGCGAATTGCGGATTGCCGGAGCGGGTCTTCAGGCGTTCGACCGCGTGGGTCGCTTTGGTGGTGCGCATCGTGCGGAATCTGGCGGGGCGTAAGCCCCACACTGTATCAAACCGGCCGCCCGCGTGCGGCCGGCCGGGCCCGTCGGGCTCAGACCGTGCGCGAGTAGCGCTGCTGCGGCGTCTGGCCGAGATACGCGTCGAATGCCATCGCGATGTTGCGCACGACCATCCGGCCGGCCGGATGGATCGTCAGGCGGTCGGCCGCGATCGTCAGCAGCCCGTCGCGCTCGAACGGGCGCAACGCGTCGAGTTCGCGCGCGAAATGATCGGCGAAGCGGATGCCGTGCGCGGCCTCGACGTGCGAGAACGGCAGGTCGAGGTTGCACATCAGCTGCGTGATCACGTCGCGGCGCAGCCGGTCGTCGGGGGTGAGCCGCACGCCGCGCGCGATCGGCAGCCGGCCCGCGTCGAGCGCGGTGCCGTACGCGGGCAGGTCCTTCGCGTTCTGCGCGTAGACGTCGCCGACCTTGCCGATCGACGACACGCCGAACCCGACGAGGTCGGTATCCGCGCGCGTGCTGTAGCCCTGGAAATTGCGCTGCAGCGTGCCGTTCTTCTGCGCCCGCACGAGTTCGTCGGACGGCCGCGCGAAGTGGTCCATCCCGATATACACGTAGCCGGCCGACGTCAGCATGTCGATCGCGAGGCCGAGCAAGGCGATGCGCGTTTCCGGCGGCGGCAGCGTCGCGTCGTCGATCTGTCGCTGCATCTTGAACAGGTGCGGCATGTGCGCGTAGCCGAACACCGACAGCCGGTCGGGTGCGAGTTCGATGATCGTTTCCAGCGTGCGCGCGAACACGGACACGGTCTGGTGCGGCAGCCCGTAGATCAGGTCGACGCTTACCGAATGAAAGCCCGTCGTGCGCGCGGCGGAGAGCAGGTCGGCCGTCATCGCCAGCGGCTGGATGCGGTTGATCGCCCGCTGCACGACCGGATCGAAATCCTGCACGCCCAGGCTCAGCCGGTTGAAGCCGATGTTGCGCAGATGGACGAGCGTCGCGGGCGTGACCGTGCGCGGGTCGATCTCGATCGAGAATTCGGCGTCGGCATCCGGCGCGAGCATGAAGTGCTCGCGGGTGGCCGCCATCAGCTCGGCCGTTTCGTCGTCGGACAGGAAGGTGGGCGTGCCGCCGCCCCAGTGCAGCTGCGTGACCGGGCGCGCGGGATCGAACAGCGCGGCCTGCAGCGCCATCTCGCGCTTGAGCTGGTCGAGATACGGGCGCGCGCGGCGATGGTTGTTGGTCGCGATCTTGTTGCAGCCGCAGTAGAAGCACGCGGTGTTGCAGAACGGGATGTGGAAGTACAGCGACAGCTCGCTCGACGATGCACCGGGGTCGGTTGCCGCACGCACGTAGTCGGCCGGGTCGAAATCGTCGCGGAACTGCAGCGCGGTGGGATACGACGTATAGCGCGGCCCGTTCGCGCCGTATTTCGTGAGCAAATCGGGACGGAACAAGGTGTCGGCAGAACCAGAATGCATGACGGTCTCGCGCTTTTTTAGATGCTTTCGAGTATATAAACGCGCGATTGGGCTGCATTGTGTAATAACGTCGCAGCCGGCGATGGCACAATGCGGGGTAGGGCTGCCGGCACCGCGTCCGGTTGCCGCACCGTTTTTTGTTGTTCGTTCGAGAGAGCCGAGTGTCCGTCGAATTGCCTGTCCGCCCGGCACCCGCCGATGTCCCGCCGCCGCATGCGTGCCGCGAGGGCTGCGGCGCGTGCTGCATCGCGCCGTCGATTTCCAGCCCGATTCCGGGCATGCCCGACGGCAAGCCGGCCGGCGTGCGCTGCGTGCAGCTCGGCGACGATCTGCGCTGCCGGATCTTCGGCCGCCCCGAGCGGCCCGCGTGCTGCTCCGGGCTGCAGCCGGCCGCGGACATGTGCGGCGCGTCGCGCGACGATGCGCTCGCGTGGCTCACGCGTCTCGAGGCCGCGACGCGGCCGTCGCAACCAGGAGAGTGTTCAGCATGACCGCACCTTGCGCGCCCGGCCGGCGCCGTTTTCTCGCCGCAACCGTCGGCGCCATCGGCGTGACGCTTTCGCTTGCCGCGTGTGCGTCGACGTTCCCGTTCATCCCCGATCACTACACCTTCTCGCGCGGTGACGTGCAGAAAGCCGTCGCGCGCAAGTTCCCGTACCAGAAGACGGTCGCGCAGGTCGTCGACGTGTCGCTCGCGAACCCGGCCGTCAACCTGCTGCCCGATCAGAACCGCGTGGCCGTGCAGCTCGACGCGCATTTCGTGAGCCCGTTCCTGCGTGCGCCCGTCAGCGGCAAGTTCACCGTGTCGGGCCAACTGGCCTACGACGCGCCGAGCCGCTCGGTCGTGCTGAGGTCGCCGGCCGTCGACAGCCTCGCGCTCGACGGCGACGCGCAGATGTACGCGCAGCAGGTCGGCGCGGCCGCGGGCCTGCTCGCGACGCAGTTGCTGACCAACTATCCGATCTACACGTTCAAGCCCGAACAACTGCAATTTGCCGGGGTGAACTACGAACCCGGTACAATTACGATTCTTACAAACGGCATACGCGTGGCAATCGTCGAAAAGTGACGACGCACCGCGCTCGGCCGGAGGGGGGCCGCGCGCGGAAGAGTGGCCCATTCATTCGACCATTTCGGAGTTGGGCCACGGATGGACTGGATCCTGATCTGCAAGGCTTTGATCCTCGGCGTCGTCGAGGGGCTGACGGAATTCCTGCCGGTGTCGAGCACCGGTCACCTGATCGTCGCGGGCAGCTTCCTGAATTTCAACGATTCACACGCGAAGACGTTCGACGTCGTGATCCAGTTCGGCGCGATCCTCGCGGTCTGCTGGGAATACCGGCAACGGATCGCGTCCATCGTGTCCGGGCTGCCGAGCCGGCCCGACGCACGGCGCTTCACGCTGAACGTCGTGATCGCGACGATTCCCGCCATTGCGCTCGGCCTCCTGTTCGAGAAGAAGATCAAGGCCGTGCTGTTCTCGCCGGTCCCCGTTGCGTTCGCGCTCGTCGTGGGCGGCGCGATCATCCTGTGGGCCGAGGCGCGGCAGCGCGAGCGCAGCGAGCCGCCGCGCGTGGTGTCGGTCGATGCACTGACGCCGCTCGACGCGCTCAAGGTCGGCATCGCGCAGTGCTTCGCGCTGATTCCCGGCATGTCGCGCTCGGGCTCGACGATCATCGGCGGGATGCTGTTCGGCCTCGACCGGCGCGTCGCCACCGAATTCTCGTTCTTCCTCGCGATCCCGATCATCTTCGGCGCGACGCTCTATGAAACCGTCAAGGACTGGCAGGCGTTCACCGTCGATTCGCTCGGCCTGTTCGTGCTGGGCGCCGTCGCGGCATTCGTCAGCGCGTTCGTATGCGTGCGCTGGCTGCTGCGCTATGTCGCGTCGCACGATTTCACGGTGTTCGCGTGGTACCGGATCGCGTTCGGGCTGTTCGTGCTGCTGGTCGGGTACAGCGGCTGGCTGAACTGGGCGTGACGCGAACACGGAGGCGGGCACGCCTTCCATGAAAAAAGCCCGATCGGCGTAGGCCGGTCGGGCTTTTTCTTGTCCGGAGCAGGGCGGCGTGCGCCGCCTCGGCGGGAGGGCTCAGCCTGCGCGCTTGCGGAACACCAGGTCCCACACGCCGTGGCCGAGCCGCAGCCCGCGCCGTTCGAACTTCGTCACCGGGCGGTAGTCGGGGCGCGGCGCGTAGTCGGAGGCCGTGTTTTCGAGCGTCGGCTCCGCGCCGAGCACGTCGAGCATCTGTTCCGCGTAGTTCTGCCAGTCGGTCGCGCAGTGAATGTACGCGCCGGGCTTCAGGCGCGACGCGAGATGCGCGACGAGCGGCGGCTGGATCAGCCGGCGCTTGTGGTGGCGCGCCTTGTGCCATGGGTCGGGGAAGAAGATGTGCACGCCGTCGAGGCTTTCCGGCGCGAGCATGTGCTCGAGCACTTCGACCGCGTCGTGCTGGATGATGCGGATGTTCGACAGATCCTGCTCGCCGATCAGCTTCAGCAGCGCGCCGACGCCCGGTTCGTGCACCTCGACGCCGAGGAAGTCGTCGCCGGGGCGGTTCGCGGCGATTTCCGCGGTCGATGCGCCCATGCCGAAGCCGATCTCGAGGATGCGCGGTGCGCTGCGGCCGAACACCGCGTTCCAGTCGGGCAGTTCCGGCGCATACGGCACCACGAAGCGCGGGCCGAGTTCGTCCATCGCGCGGCGCTGGCCGGTCGACACGCGGCCGGCGCGCGTCACGAAGCTGCGGATGCGGCGGTGGTGCAGCGGATTGACTGCGTCGGCGCCTTCGGCGGCTTCATCGGGAATGGCGTCGTCGTGCGGCGGCAGGCCGGCTTCGTTCGGATCGTCGTGCATCATCGGTGACAGAGAAAGGCTCGGTTGCGGGCGAGGGCCCGTTGCGCGCAGCAGTGCGCCGGGGGAACCGGCACATGGTACAAAAAAGCCGCCTTCGACGAGGCGGCTCATGCGCAGGCTGCGATGCAGCCGGAAAGTGGAGCGGGCGATGGGAATCGAACCCACGTCATCAGCTTGGGAAGCTGAGGTAATGGCCATTATACGACGCCCGCAGAACGCGCAATTCTACAGGGTTTGGCCGAGATGTGGCAAGTGGGCTGTTTTGGGCGGTGGCTTCAAGGCCCGCACGACGCGAGGGAGGTGCGGTGGCGCTGCCGGAAATGGTCGTCAAAAAGGATCGGCTGGAAGCGGTTCGTCGGTGCAACGCGGAGCCGAACGAACGGCGGCGCACCGGCTCGCAGGCCGGTGTCGAAAATAGACGAGTCCGCGTCGGAAGCATACAAGTCCCCGCGAAGCTTTCGAACTAACGTGACAGGCCTCTTACACGATCGTTAGTCTGGAGCCGACATGTCCGATTTCATCACCGTTCTGCGCGAAACCTGCCCGACCCCGGTCCTCGATGCGACCAAGTGGAAGCGTATCGGCGGCGATCCGCACACCGTGAACCTGAACGCCTACCTCTCGAAGGACGGCAGCAAGATCATGGGGACCTGGATCTGCACGCCGGGCAAGTTCGAGGTGAACTACGAAAAATGGGAGTACTGCCACTTTCTCGACGGCTACTGCATCATCACGCCGGAAGGCGAGGAGGCGGTGCACCTGAAGGCCGGCGACGTGTTCGTGATCGAACCCGGCATGAAAGGCACGTGGGAAGTGGTGGAAACGGTGCGCAAGTACTTCGTCTTTGCCTGAGCGGGCCGGTCGACCCGATCGACGCGTCCCTGCGTCGCTCGATCCCTTCCCGGTTCCTGGAGCCGGGAGGGCAAGCGGAGGATTCCGGCTCAATAGAACGCGTTCCGGTTCGGAAACAGCTCGCCGAGCATGACCGCGTTTCTTTCAGCGAGGCTGAGCACGCGCACATATCAAGCGTCGTTCCCGAAAGGGCCGGAAGTGCCGAGCGTGCCGATTGCATGGCCCGACGTCGCGCCCGGTGCGGCCGCCGGAAACCCATTGCCACCCGCCCGCGCCATTGCGCGGCGCCGGTGTTAATCTTCCGCCCATCCCCGCTGCCGCCCCCGACCCCAAAGGCCTCCCATGGAAAGCTGGACGATCGGCATCCTGCTCGGCATGACCACGATCCTCGTGCACACCGCGGCGATGGTCGGCCTGGCGGTCGTCGCGCGCCGGCTCCGCGAAGCGCTCGACGTGCGCCGCGACGACATCCACCAACAATTGCGCCAGGTGACGGGCATCATCGCGCTGATCTGCATCGCGCTCGGGCTGCTGCATACGCTGGAGGCGATCGTGTGGGGCGCGACGCTCGTGCAGGTCGGTGCGATCGGTTCATTCAGCGATGCGCTGTTCTTCTCGATCGACGCGATGTCGACGCGGGGCGCGTCAGGCATCGTGCCCGCCGCGAACTGGCGAATGCTCGGCGCGATCGAATCGTCGTGCGGCGTGCTGCTGTTCGGGATGTCGACCGCGTTCATCTTCGCCGTGATCCAGGCCGACTTCTCGGCGATCACGCAGCGGCTGCAGCGCGATCGTCCGCCCCGGTAGCGCACGCCTGCAGCCTGCGGCGACAGCGCCTATGATGCAGCGGTCCGCCCACTGTTGCGGCCGCATCGCGTACGTCGTTTGCCAGCGTCTCGGCTGCCACCTTCGGAACCCCGGCCATGCGCATCACCGCGATCCACGAACAAGCGATTCCCGTGTCCCGCTATGCCGACCCGGCGATCCCGTCCGGCGGCCTGACGACGAGCGTTGTCGCGGTCATCACCGACGTCGTGCGCGATGGCCGCCCGGTGACGGGCTACGGCTACGCGTCGATCGGCCGTTTCGCGCAGGGCGACCTGATTCGCGAACGGTTCGCGCCGCGCCTGCTGGCCGCCGCCGACTCACTTGCCGACGAGGCCGGCACGAACCTCGACCCGTTCCGCGCATGGCGCGCGATGATGGCCGGCGAGAAGCCGGGTGGGCACGGTGAACGGTGTGTCGCAGTCGGCACGCTCGACATGGCGATCTGGGATGCCGCCGCGAAGATCGCCGATGTGCCGCTCGCTCGCTTTCTCGCCGACCGACTTGAACGGACGGCCGCACCACGCGTGCGTGTGTACGCCGGCGGCGGCTACCGCTATCCGCATGACGATCTCGCGCGTCTGTCGGACGAAATGCGCCGCATTGCCGATCTCGGCTACACGCACGCGAAGATCAAGATCGGCGGCGCGGATCTCGATCAGGACCGCAGGCGCATCGAAGCAGCCGCAAGGCAATTAGCGGACAGTTCGCATCTCGCGGTCGACGCGATGAACACGTATGACGCGACAACGGTCGATGCGGCCGCCGCGATGCTCGCGCCGTTCGATCTCTGGTGGTTCGAGGATATCTGCGATCCGCTCGACCTGCCGCTCCAGGCGGACATCGCCACGCGCTACGCACCGCCGATCGCGGCCGGCGAGGCGCTGTTCTCGCTCGCGGAAGCGAAGCTGCTCGACCGCTACGGCGGCCTGCGGCCCGAGCGCGACGTGCTCGTGTTCGATCCGGTGCATGGCTACGGGCTGCCGGGCTATCTGCAGATCGTCGAACACTTCGCATCGCGCGGCTGGCGGCGCGATGCGTTCTGGCCGCATGGCGGCCACCTGTTCTCGCTGCACGTCGTCGCGGCGCTCGGGCTCGGCGGTGCGGAAGTCAGTCCGTTCGCGTTTCATCCGTTCAGCGGACTGGCCGATGGCGCAAGCGTCGACGCCGGATACGCACGCGTGCCGCAAGCGCCGGGCATCGGCTTCGAGCTGCATGCCGGCGCGCACGACGTGTTTCGCACGTTATCGGGCCGCTGACGCCCGCAGTGCATCGATCGCGAAACGCACCGCGAAGCCGAGCATCATCGCCGCGACGAAGCAATCGAGCATGCGCCATGCGAGCGTGCGGGCGAACCACGCGCGGCATGCGCGGCATGCGCGTGCGCCATACGCGAGCATCAGGAACCAGGCGAGCGAAGCCGTCATCGCGCCGATCGCAAACGGCGCGCGTGCGGCGGACGCGTGGCTCACGATCACGGTGCCGAGCAGCAGCACGGTGTCGATCCACGCATACGGATTGAGCAGCGAGACGGCGGCGGTCGCGAGTACCGTGCGCGAGCGCGTGGATTCGCTGTCCGTGCCCGGACCGTCGACGTGCTCGGGCTGTCGTCGCAGGATCGCCGAGCGCAGCGCAAGCAGGCCATAGCCGGCGAGATACGCGATGCCGGCCCAAAGCGCGGCCGATACCACGCCGGGATGTCGCGACAGCAACGACGACAATCCCTGCGCACCGAGCACGATCAGCAGTGCGTCGCTGCCTGCGCAGACGAGGGCGATGGAAAGCAGATGGGGGCTCGAGATCGAGCGCTTGATGACGAAAGCGTCCTTGGGGCCGACGGACGTGAACAGCGCGGCGCCAAGCAGCAGGCCTTCGGTGAAGGCAGAGGTGTCGAGCACGAGTGGGCCGACAACCTCTTAAGCTGAACCGGTGAGGGTTACGATGAACGAAACGTTAAGGGGCGCCCGGGGGCGTTGTCAATGCCCACTCGGGCCGCTGCCCGAGCGTGTCGAACAGCCGGACGATCTCCGCCTTCACCTTCTGCACCGCGTTGCTGACGAGCGCCGTATCGTGCCAGCACAGCGACAGGTCGCGCGCGAACAGCCGGTGCGCGACCGTCGACAGCTTGAGCTTGCGCTCCTCGATCTCGACGTGCGCGGCCGTCCACGGCAGGATCGTCACGCCGAGCTGCGCCATCACGGCCGCGAACAGCAGGCCGGTCGAGCTCGCCTCGAAGCTGATCTCGTATGACAGCCCGGCCTCGCGCATCGCCCAGTCGACGCGATTGCGGATCGTGTTCGGCGCGCTCGGCAGCACGAGCGGCATCTGCGCGATCGCGTCGAGCGGCACCGGATCGTCCGGCACCGGGAACCCGGGCCACGTGATCAGGTACAGCGTTTCCGTCAGCAGCCGGTGAACCGCGATGCCGCGCGTGTCGACCGCGTCGACGACGATCGCGAGATCGAGCCGCGTGCGTTCGAGCAGCGTGTCGAGATCGGCGCTCGGCGCCTCGATCAGCTCCAGCATGATGCCGGGAAAGCGGTCGCGCACCGCGCGGGCGAGCGGGATGGCCAGCACGCGCGCGGTGCTCGACGGCATCCCGACCGTCACGCGGCCCTGCGGCGTGTCGGCGTCGCGGCGCAGCAGCTCGCGCGTGCCGTCGGCCTGGCGCAGCAGCTCGAGCGCGTGCTGGTACAGCGTGCGGCCGGCGGCGGTCGGCGCGACGCCGCGCACGCTGCGTTCGAGCAGCTGCATCCCGAGATCCTGTTCGAGATTGCGCATCTGCTGGCTGACCGCCGGCTGCGCGACATGCAGCGCCTCGCTCGCATGCGTGACGTTGCCGCATTCGACGACCTTCACGAAATAGCGCAACTGCCTCAAGTCCATCGTCGCCCCTCCCGATTCGAGCCATAAGCGAATCTGATCGAGCGAGATGAATATCATATTTTTCCCCGATCGATGGTGTTTCTATACTCGTCTCACAAAAGAGCCAGCCTCCCGGCCATCCCGGACCGGACGCGGCAAAAGCGCCGGCCCCGCCGGCAAGGAGACGAAGATGTTCAAGGCGATCGACGCGCCGGCGGCCGGCGCGAAGCCGCGGCGCACGCCGCTCACGCGCGAGCAGGTCAAGGGCTTCTGGGCCGTGTATGCGGGCTGGGTGCTCGACGGCGTGGATTCGGTGATCTACGCGCTGGTGCTGATTCCGGCGCTGACCGAGCTGCTGCCGGCGTCCGGCATCGCGGCGACGCCCGCAAATCTCGGGATGTACGGCTCGATCCTGTTCGCGCTGTTCCTGATCGGCTGGGGGCTGTCGTTCATCTGGGGGCCGCTCGCCGACCGCTTCGGCCGCGTCCGCACGCTCGCCGCGAGCATCCTGATCTACTCGGTGTTCACCGGCGCGGCCGCGTTCGTGCACGACGTGTGGGCGCTGGCCGCGTGCCGGCTGATCGCCGGGATCGGCGTCGGCGGCGAATGGGCGCTCGCGGGTACCTACGTCGCCGAAAGCTGGCCGGAAGACCGCCGCAAGATGGGCGCCGGCTACCTGCAGACGGGCTACTACTTCGGCTTCTTCATCGCGGCGTGCCTGAACTACACGATCGGTGCGACCTACGGGTGGCGCGCGATGTTCCTGTGCGGCCTCGCGCCCGCGCTGCTCGCGGTGTTCACCGTGATGCGCGTGAAGGAGCCCGGCCAGTGGCGCCGGCATGACGCACGCGACGGCGACGTGGCCGACGCACGGCGCGCCCATCCGCTGCGCGAGATCTTCGCGCCGGCCTTCCTGCGCCGCACGGTGACGAGCGCGAGCCTCGTCGGCGTCGCGATCGTCGGGCTGTGGGCCGGCTCCGTGTACGAGGCGAGCGCGGTCAGCACGCTGGCGGCGCGTGCGGGCATCGACCACATCGGCGCGATGCGGCTCGCATCGATCGGCGCGGCGATCCTGTCGTGCGCGACGATCGTCGGCTGCCTGGTGGCGCCGTGGCTGTCCGAACGGCTCGGCCGGCGCACGGCGCTCGGCGTGTATTTCGCGGGCATGGCCGCATCGATCGTGTTCGCGTTCGGCTGGGCGTTTTACCAGCCGAACGGGCTCGCGGCGTTCATGGTGTCGCTGGCGTTCCTCGGTTTCTTCGGCGGCAATTTCGCGATCTTCTCGCTATGGCTGCCCGAGCAGTACCCGACGCGCGTACGAGCCACCGCGTTCGCGTTCAACGCGTCGGTCGGCCGTTTCATCGGCGCGGGCGTGAACTTCCTGCTCGGCGCCGCGATACACGGCTACGGATCGCTCGGCGTGCCGGTCGCATGGACCGCGGCCGTGTTCGGGCTCGGCATCCTGATTCTGCCGTTCGCGGTCGAAACGCGTCACCAGACATTGCCCGAATGAGCGGCACGCCGCGATCGTCCGCCAACACGCCACACCTCGTCATCAATATCAGGAGTCCGGAATGCAGGCATTACAAGGAATCAAGGTCGTCGATCTGAGCCGCGCGCTGTCGGGGCCGTTCTGCTCGATGGTGCTCGCCGATCTCGGCGCCGACGTGATCAAGGTCGAGTCGGGGCCGCACGGCGACATGAGCCGCGCATGGGGGCCGTTCGATCGCGGCGTGAGCACGTACTACCTGTCCTGCAATCGCAACAAGCGCGGCATCTGCGTGGATTTCCGGCAGCCGGCCGGCCTCGACGTCGTGCGTCGGCTGATCGCGCAGGCCGATGTCGTGATCGAGAATTTCAAGGCGGGCACGATGGACGCGATGGGGCTCGGCTATGCCGCGCTGAGTGCGCGCGATCCGCGGCTCGTGATGGGCAGCGTCACCGCGTTCGGCCCGCGTGGCCCGTTGCGTGACTGGCCGGGCTTCGACCAGATTGCGCAGGGCTATGCGGGGCTGATGAGCCTCACCGGTTTTCCCGACGGCGAGCCGACCCGCACGGGCACCGCGATCGGCGATCTCAGCTCGGGGATGTGGGTCGCGACCGGCGTGATGGCGGCGCTCTACGAGCGTGAGCGCACCGGGCGCGGGCAGCATGTCGGCACGTCGCTGCTCGAAAGCCTCGTTTCGCTGCTGAGCGTGCACGGGCAACGCTACCTGAGCCTCGGCGACGTGCCGCGCCGCACCGGCAATGCGCATGCGGTGATCGCGCCGTACGGCGTGTTCGAGACGGCCGACGGGCCGCTCAACCTCGCGCCGATCACGACCGACATGTGGCTGCGGCTGTGCCAGTTGCTGGACCTGCCCGAGCTGCCGAACGATCCGCGCTTCGCGACCAACGATGCGCGCGTCGCACACCGCGACGCACTGAAAGCGTTGCTCGAAAGCCGGCTGCGCACGCGCGGCAAGCGCGAATGGACGCAGCGTTTCGTCGAAGCCGGACTGCCGGCCGGGCCGATCAACACGCTCGACGAAGTGTTCGACGATCCGCAGCTCGCGCATTGCGGGCTGGTCGAGCCGGTCGCGCATCCGACGCTCGGCACGCTGCGCCAGGTCGTCACGCCGCTCGGCGGGATGGGCGACGAGATGCCGGCGCCGCGCACGCGTCATGCGCCGCCGCTGCTCGGCGAGCATACGGTCGACGTGCTGCGCGAAGCCGGCTACGGCGACGACGCAATCGACGCGCTGCTGGCCGAGCGCGCGATCTTCCAGGCGGAAGCGGTGGCGGAGGCCGTGCAATGAGCGACACGACGAAACACGAAGGGGCGTCGAACGTGACGGTCGACAGGGTCGGCGAGCGGATCGCGCGCGTGCGGTTCGCGAATCCGGCGCGACGGCATGCGCTCGATGCACCGTTGCTCGATGCACTCGTGGCGCACCTCGATGCACTGGCCGAACAGCGTCCGCCACCCGTCGTGATCCTGTCGAACGACGGCAACGGCGACGTGTGGAGCGCGGGGCACGACCTGCGCGAACTGGCCGACGATCGCGATCCGCTCGCCTACGGCAAGCCGCTCGAACGGGCGCTGCGGCGCGTGCGGACCTATCCGGGCGCGGTGATCGCGGCGGTGTCGGGTTCGGCGTGGGGCGGGGCGGTCGATCTCGTGATGAGCTGCGACCTGGTGGTCGCGGCGCGCGACGCGCGTTTCGCGATGACGCCCGCGAACATCGGCCTGCCGTATTCGATGAGCGGGCTGCTGCGCTTCTACGACAACCTGCCGATCCACGTGCTGAAGGAGATGTTCTTCTGCGCGCAGCCGCTCGATGCGGAGCGTGCCGCGCATCACGGGCTCGTGAACCGGCTGGCCGACGCGCGCGGCGTCGACGATGCGGCGCTCGACGTCGCGCGCACGATCGCCGCGAAGGCGCCGCTCGCGGTGTACGCCGTGAAGGAGCAGTTGCGCGTGCTGCAGGACGCGCGGCCGTTGCCGGCCGATGCGGTCGAACGGATTGCCGAGCTTCGCCGGCAAGCGTGCAAAGGCGCGGATTTCGACGAAGGGTTGCGTGCGTTTTCAGAACGTCGCGCGCCGGTGTTTCGCGGCGTCTAGGCGATAGGGTGTGCGAGCGGGGCGCGCGAGCGGTGAAAAGCATGCGGACGCGCGCGTGTCGTTGCGCAGGTATCGGTTGCGTCATGCGCGGCCGCCGTCGCGTGCCGCGTCGCCGCGCGTCACATGCCGAGCGCGTGCACGCCGACGAGCAACAGCGCGCCGATCGCGATCAGCAGCAGCGCGTGAATGCGCGTGTAAATCACGCACAGCGTCGACGCAACCGCGATTGCCCGTGCGGCCCAGCCGCCGTCGAGCGCCTGCAGCAGCACCCACACCGACGCGAGGATCATGCCCGCCGCGACCGGGCGCAGGCCGGCCTCGAGCGCGATCTGCCAGCGTGCGTCCTGGTGCCGCCGCCACAGATGCGCGACGCCGTAGATCAGGAACGCGGTCGGGCCGAACAGCGCGAGCGTCGCGATCACCGCGCCCCAGAAGCCGGCGACCTGCCAGCCGATCAACGTGGCCAGCAGCGAGCCGGGGCCCGGCGCCATCCGTGCGATCGCGAAGTCGTTCACGAATTGCGTGGCGCTCATCCAGTGATGCACGTCGGCGACCTGCCGCTGGATGTCGGCGATGATTGCCTGTCCGCCGCCGATCGTCGCGATCGACAGCGGCGCGAACACGCCGAACAGCGCGGCGTAGCGTTGCATTGCGGTCATCGCGTGTCGCTCCCGGCCGGCGTTGCGGCCGCGCGGCGGTATTCGAGCGCGACGCTCAGCGTGCCGCCCACCAGCACGGTCCACACGAGCGGCCAGTGCAGCACGGCCACCGACACGAACGTGAGCGCCATTACCGCGAACGGCAACGTGCGGCGCGGCAATCGGCGCACGGCGGTGATCGCCATCGAGATCGACAGCCCGATCGCCGCGGCTGCCGCGCCGGCGAGCGCGACGTGCGTGAGCGGAAAGCGCGTGAGGGTCGAGAATGCGATGCCGAACAGCACGATCAGCACGGCGGGCGGCGCGATGATGCCGGTGAAGCCGGCCACCGCGCCGCGCCATCCGGCGAGCCGGTAGCCGATCCAGATCGCGAGGTTCTTCACGTTGACGCCCGGCAGCGCCTGCGACAGCGCGAGGCCGTTGAGGAACGCCTCCTCGTCGAGCCAGCGCCGCTCGTAGACGAAGTCGCGCATCATCCGCCCGCTGAGCCCGCCGCCGAAGCTGGTCAGGCCGATCTGCGAGAACGCGATGAACAGCGCGAGGACGCCGGGCGGCTGCGCGTCGCCTGCTGGCGGTGCAGGTGAAGCGGCGGAGGAGGGCGGCGGCATCGGTGGGCGGTGCGTGGCGGTTGGGCGGTCACCCATGTTAGCAAGCGGACCCTGTCAGCACGCTGACAGGGGCTCGGCGGCGATGTGATGAAAGCCTTCGGCCGAGTCGACAAGTGCATTCCGGTGCACTCAGTTCATCCATCGGCCCAGCACATCAGCACATCAAACATCAAGCATCAACGCATCAGCGCATCCCGCGCATTCGCGTGAACGCAACCCTTCGCCGCTACGCGCGCACGACCGTCACCCCGGCCGCCTCGATCGGCTTCGTCAGCGCGGCGTCGGTTTCCTTTTCGACCACGACGGTATGCGCCAGCGTGAGCTCGCCGATCACGAACTGCGACGCCGCGCGCAGCTTCGACTGCGACGCGAGCACGACCGTCTCGGCCGCGCGTTCGGCGAGCGCGCGCTTGATCGCCGCTTCCTCGAAATCGCCGGTGCTGAGCCCCGCGACCGGATGCACGCCCGTGACGCCCATGAAGTACAGGTCCGCATGAATGCGCGCAATGCCCTCCATCGCCGCCGCGCCGACGGCCACGATCGAATGCTTGTAGAGCCGCCCGCCGATCAGGATCACGTCGATCGACGGATGCGCGGCGAGCGCCACCGCGACACTCGGGCTGTGCGTGACGATCGTCGCGCGCAGATCGGCCGGCAACTGGCTGACGAGCAGCGCCGAGGTTGTGCCGCCGTCGACGATCGCTACCTGGCCGGGTGCGATCATCTCCGCGGCCCGCCGCGCGACGCGCCGCTTCTCCGCCGTCTCGAGCGCCTCGCGCTGCGCGAACGGCGCAACGGCGGGCGACGCCGGCAGCGCACCGCCATGCACGCGCTGCAGCAGGCCTTCGGCCGAGAGCTCACGCAGGTCGCGGCGGACAGTATCTTCGGACACGCCGAATTGCGCGCTCAGTTCGACTGCCAGCACCTGGCCGTCGCGCGCGAGTGCGTCGAGGATCGCTTTCTTGCGTTGTGTCGTCAGCATCGTGGTTGCACGAATTTTCTTGAAGTTGCACGAATATGCACGCTACCATGGGCGCCGTCTTTTGTCGAACCGGAGGCTGGGATGGCTGCAACGCGAGACCGTGTCCGCATCGTCGAGACGACGGTGCTGTCCGATGACTGGTATGTGCTGAAGAAGGTGACGTTCGATTTCCTGCGCCGCGACGGAACGTGGCAGCGCCTGAGCCGCGAGACGTACGATCGCGGCCATGGCGCGACCATCCTGCTGCGCAACGCCGGGACGGGCGACGTGCTGCTGACGCGGCAGTTCCGGATGCCGGCGTTCGTCAGCGGGCACGACGGCATGCTGCTCGAGGCCGCCGCCGGCCTGCTCGACGACGCGACGCCCGAAGCGCGCATCCGCGCGGAGGCCGAGGAGGAGACCGGCTATCGCGTGCGCGGCGTGCGCAAGGTGTTCGAGGCGTTCATGAGCCCCGGCTCGGTGACGGAGAAGCTGCATTTCTTCGTCGGCGAATACGATGCGTCGCTGCGCACCGGCGACGGCGGCGGCGTCGCGGAAGAGGGCGAGGATCTCGAGGTCGTCGAGATGCCGCTGCAGGCAGCGCTCGACGCGATCGAGCGCGGCGAGATCGTCGATGCGAAGACGATCATGCTGCTCCAGTACGTCGCGCTGCGGGAAACCGCCGGCGCGCGCACGGCATGACGCCGCTGCTCGTGCTGGTCGCCGGCCCCTATCGCAGCGGCACGGACGGCGACCCTGCTCGCATCGCCGCGAACCTGCACCGGCTGGAGGCGGCGGCGCTTGCCGTGTATCGCCGCGGACACGTGCCGATGATCGGCGAATGGGTTTCGCTGCCGCTCGCCGTTGCGGCCGGGTCGCGACAGGTCGGCGACGCGATCAGCGAGACGTTCCTGTATCCGGCCGCGCACCGGCTGCTGCGCCGCTGCGATGTGGTGCTGCGCATCGACGGCGCGTCGCGCGGGGCGGACACGGACGTCGGTCTTGCAAGACAGCTCGGCAAGCCGGTCTATTTCGCGGCCGACGACATTCCGGTCGCGCAGGACGATCCGGACAGCTGATCAGGCGGGGAGGCGGCCAGCCGGAGCGCCGCCGGCCGCCCTCGGTATCGGCCGGCTGACTGCATCACTCTGAGCCGGGCGAGCACCGGGTCAAGCCTTTGCATTGCGCATGCCGCGCCGCGCGCGAACCGGCGTATGATCGCGACGCCACCCGCGCACCGCCCGACGCTACCTCCGTCCCATCATGCCGCTTTCCGATTCCGCTGACGCCACCGCTGCTGCTGCCGCGCAACTGCCCGCCGATCTCGTCGCTGCCGCCGTCGCCGCGCTCGCGCGCGCCGACGCGTTGCTCGTGACGGCCGGCGCCGGTATCGGCGTCGATTCCGGGCTGCCCGATTTTCGCGGCACGGACGGCTTCTGGCGTGCGTATCCGGCGCTGCGCCACGAGCGTTTCGAATTCCACGAGATCGCCTCGCCGCATGCATTCCGGGCACGCGCGCCGCTCGCGTGGGGCTTCTACGGGCACCGTCTGGCGCTTTACCGCGCGACGGAGCCGCATGCGGGCTTCGCGATCCTGCGCCGCTGGATCGACGCGATGCCGAACGGCGGCTTCGTGCTGACGAGCAACGTCGACGGCCAGTTCCAGAAAGCCGGCTTCGATCCGGCGCGGATCGTCGAGATCCACGGTTCGATCCACGCGATGCAGTGCCTGCGCCCCTGTTCGGACGACACATGGGAGGCGGCGCCGTTCGTGCCGGACGTCGACGAAGCCACCTGCCGCCTCGTCGGCGACATGCCGCGTTGTCCGCATTGCGGCGGCCTTGCGCGACCGAACATCCTGATGTTCGGTGACGCCGGCTGGCTCGGGGCGCGCTACGACGCGCAGGAGCGTGCGCTGGAAGACTGGCTCGCGCGGGCCGGGCGCGTCGCCGTAGTCGAGATCGGCGCGGGCACCGCGATCCCGACCGTGCGTCTGCTGAGCGAACGGCTCGGTGCCGACGTGATCCGCATCAACGCACGCGAAGCGCATGCGCGCCGGGCGGACGTGATCGGCCTGAAGGGCGGTGCGCTGGCGACGCTGAGCGTGCTCGACGCAGCCTGGCAACGCGCGTGAGCCTGCGGGCGCGCTCACGACCCGAACGCCCCGAACGGGCCGAACGGGCCGGCATCCCGCAGGCGGTCGCCGTTGCAGGTGCGCGGCGAATCCGCATACAGTTCAGCGTGTGCCGCCCGCGCACGCGCGATCGGCGTCCGGGAGCGGACCTCGCCCCGGGCAACCGGGGGCCGGCGGCTGACTCCAGCCGCATCTTCGACCGGGAGCGCCCTTGTTCTATTCGATCGTCGCGATCTTCGTCGGCGCCGGGCTCGGCGCGTTGCTGCGCTGGTTCCTGAGTCTCGCGCTCAACGAATTCTTTCCCGCCGTGC
This sequence comes from Burkholderia sp. HI2500, assembly GCF_002223055.1. Classification (NCBI taxonomy): domain Bacteria; kingdom Pseudomonadati; phylum Pseudomonadota; class Betaproteobacteria; order Burkholderiales; family Burkholderiaceae; genus Burkholderia; species Burkholderia sp. HI2500. The sequence goes on from NZ_NKFL01000004.1 coordinate 460,407, forward strand.
CGCTCGGCACGCTCGCCGCGAACCTGATCGGCGGCTATGTGATCGGTATTGCCGCCGTCGTGTTCACGACCCGCGTCGGGCTGCCGCCCGAGTGGCGGCTGTTCGTGATCACGGGCTTTCTCGGCGGCCTCACGACGTTCTCGACCTATTCGGTCGAAGTGATGACGCATGCGGTGCAGGGCGAATTCGGATGGGCGTTTGCGGTGGCTGCCCTACACTTGACTGGATCGTTCGCGCTGACGGCGCTCGGCATGTGGACCGCGCGCGCGTGGCTCGCGGCGGCCTGAGCGCGCCGCCATCGGAGGGTGCGATGGACAAGGTCTTCCTGCGCTTCTATGTGCACGAGAAGCACCGGCTGCACTGGAAGCCGCTGTGGGAATGGCTTCTGGAGGAAGCGAACCGGATGGGCGTCGCGGGCGGTTCCGCGTTTCGCGCGATGGCGGGGTTCGGCCAGCATCGCGTGCTGCACGAGGACCGCTTCTTCGAACTGCAGGGGTCGCTCGCGATCGAGATCGAATTCATCGTCACCGAGGACGAGGCGCAGCGCTTGCTCGACCGGCTGTCGCACGAGAAGGTGCGCGTGTGCTACGCGATGATGCCGGCGCGCTTCGGCGTGATCGACACGCTCGGCGGACCGCCGGCGCAGGGGCCGGCGGCGTAGGGTGCGACGTTGGCGTCAGATGCCGAACATCGTCAGCGACACGGCGGCGCGCGTGACGACCATCAGCAGCACCTGCACGATCACGAACAGCAGGATCGGCGACAGGTCGATGCCGCCGAGGTTCGGGATGATGCGGCGCAGCGGGTTCAGGAACGGCGCGGTCAGCTGGTAGAGGATCGGCATCGCCGGCGAGCGCGGGTTGAGCCACGACAGTAGCGCCATCAGGATCGTCATCCAGATCACGAGATTGAGCGCCCACTTCACGACGGTGAGCAGCGCGACCACGACGAGCGTCGCGATCACCGCGGCCGGATCGAAGCCGGCCATCACGACCATCAGCACGACGTAGACGAGCGCGGTGAGCAGCGCGGCGACGACGCTGGCCCAGTCGATGCCGCGCACGCCCGCGATCACGCGGCGCAGCGGCAGCACGAGCCAGTTGGTCGCCTGCAGCACGGCCTGCGTGACGGGGTTGTACGGTGGCACGCGGACGGCCTGCATCCAGACGCGCAGGATCAGCGCGGCGCCGAACAGCGTGAAGACGGTATTGAGCAGAAAACGGGCGATCTCGCCGAACATCGTTGGCATCCTTTTTAGTCAGTAGCGTGCGGCCGCCAACGCCGGATGGCGGCGCATCGGCCGACACATTATCACGCCTCGTCTTGCGACGGGGAGGGGTGTGCGGCGGTGCGCGCGAGCGACGTTTCGACGGTTTCGGCGAGCGCCGGCAGCGATGCCGGCGGCGTGGCGCGCTGTGCCGCGAGCGCGATCGCGCGGCGTGTCAGCAGCGCGTACAGCGTCGCGTGATCGCCGCCGCGCGTTTCAAGCAGTGCCAACTGGCGTTCGACGATGCCCGTGTCGCCGCGCGACACCGGGCCGGAGAGCGCGTTCGCGAGCCCCTTGTCGCGGGCGGTCTCGATCGTGCCGGCCAGCATCGGCAGCAGTGCGCGCAGCGCGGCGTCCTCGTCGAAACCGAGGCCGCGCCACAGCTCGACCGCTTCCGCCAGCCCGCACAGCGCGAAGCTCGCCGCGTAGTGCGCGGCTGCGTGATAGAGCATCCGGCCGCCGGCCGGAATCGACAGCGGATGGCAGCCGAGTGCGGCAGCAAGTCGCAGCAGCGTCGCGTGCAACGCGCCGTCGGCTTCGATCGTGACCGAGCAGCCGTCGATGCGGGCGAGGTCGGCGTCGGTGCCGCCGAACAGGTAGAGCGGATGGAAGCCGCCGGTGGCCGCGCCTTGCCGCTTCGCCGGATCGAGCAGGGCGACCGCCGACGCGCCGCTGCAGTGAACGACGGCTTGCTGCGCGGCGCGCGACGTGTCGAAGCGCAGCGCGGCGGCGGCCGACGCGAGATGGTCGTCGGGCACGGTCAGGAAGATCAGGTCGGCGGCGTCGGCAACCTGCTGCGGCGTGTCGACCGCCTGGCAGCCGTCGATGCGCGCGGCGAGCGCCGCGGCCGACGCGGGCGTGCGGCTCGCGATCGCGACGACCGGAAAGCCGGCCCGCGCGAAGCGTTGCGAGACGCAGCGCGCGAGACGGCCGGCGCCGATAAAGCCGAGGCGGGGTGTGTCGGGAACGGACATGGCGGCGGATGTAAGCGAAAACGAAGCAACCGCCAGTATCGCAGGAATGACCGCGGGGCCGTGAAAGGGTGGCTTCTGCCCGGGACGTGACTTGGCTTATCGGTATGCGGCGCTATCTCGGCGCGAGTTTCACCGCCCGGCACCGCGGTCGATTCATGATCGGAGAATCCGACCCCGAAACATATCGCCCCCGTATCCGGCTTGAAATGTCGGCATCTTGTCTCAAATTTGTAATCGTTCATTACGGTTGCGTGCCCGCTGCGCGCGCCGTATCCGGTAAGACTGACCGGTCATGATGTTGCGACCCGATTCGTCGGACGGAGTCGCGCGACCGGCAAGGGGCGCCGCAGGCGCTGCGAGCCACGCCGCGCGGCGGCTCCGGCCACGTGCGATTGCAATTTGCAACAAATGCACGGTACGCGAGGAGCGGGTTTTCGCTACATTGCTTCCATGCGACGTGCACGCCCGCCGTTGCCGACAGGGGCGCATAAAATACCGCTCCAGCAGGAGAATCGAAGTGAAAAAGCTCATTCCGTTCATCGCCGCCGCCGCGCTGGGCCTGGGTGCCGCAAGCGCTGCGCAGGCTCACGTGTCGATCGGGGTCGGCATCGGTATCCCGGTCGCGCCCGCGTATCCCGTCTATGCACCGCCGCCGCCCGTGTACTACGCGCCGCCGCCTCCGCCCGTCTATTACGCACCGGCGCCGGCCTACTACGCGCCGCCGCCCGCCGTGGTCGTCGGCGGCTACTATGGCCGACCGTACTGGCACCATGGCTACTATGGTGGCGGCTGGGGCCATCACGGCTACTGGCGTCGCTGATTCGTGCTGCGCGGCCTGGCCGCGCGTGGCAAAACGGCGCAACGTCCCGCGAGGGGCGCTGCGCCGTTTTTTCTTTGGAGCCGCCGCCCGACCTCGCGGAGCGACCCGGGCAGGCCGGCTGCGATTACACCGCGTGCACGATCAGGTCGCGGTAGCCGCCGACGATCACGCTGTACGAGAAATACGCGAACAGCAGCGCCGACGCGATGTGACACGCGCGCATCAGCCCGGCGCCCGCGCGCTTGCGCCCCTGGCTCGCGAGCGTGCACATGAAGAGCGTCCACGCGAGGCCGCCGAGGAAAAAGCCCGACAGGAACACCGACGCGGTGGCCGGCGTGGTCGCGCCGGCCTTCGCGATCAGCGCGCCGCCCACCGCCGCGAACCACAGGATCGCGCTCGGCGACGACATCGCGAGCAGCATCCCGCGCAGGAAACTGCGCCGTGCGCTGGCGCGCGGCTGCGGCGTGTCCTCGGTATCGTCGCCGGCTGCCTTGGCCGGCGTGAGCGCTTCGCGCGCCATCTTCCACGTGAGGAACAGCAGCACGGCGCCGCCGCCGATCCACACGATCCAGCGCACCGGCTCGAACTGCAGCAGCACGGCCATCCCGCCAAGCGCGAGCGCCGCATAGACGAGATCGCCGACGCATGAGCCGATGCCGAGCCAGAAGCCCGGCCGGAAGCCGTGCGACAGCGTCAGCGACAGCATCGCGACATTGACGAGGCCGATGTCGAGGCACAGCGACAGCGACAGAAAGAAGCCGTCGGACAGCATGGAGGCGGGCGGAAAGGTCATCTTCGATGTGCGTGTCGCGATGGCAGTCCACGGGCCGGCAGGCGCCGGCCGCGTGGCATCAGAGGCCGATCTCCTGCCAGAGCCGGTCGACGCGCGCCTTCACGGCCGCATCCATCTCGATCGGGCGACCCCATTCGCGGCTGGTCTCGCCGGGCCACTTGTTGGTCGCGTCGAGGCCCATCTTCGAACCGAGGCCGGCCACCGGCGACGCGAAATCGAGATAGTCGATCGGCGTGCTGTCGACCATCACGGTGTCGCGCACGGGGTCGACGCGCGTCGTGATCGCCCAGATCACTTCCTTCCAGTCGCGGATGTTCACGTCTTCGTCGACGACCACGATGAACTTCGTATACATGAACTGCCGCAGGAAGCTCCACACGCCGAACATCACGCGCTTCGCGTGGCCCGCGTAGCTCTTCTTCATCTGGACGATGGCCATCCGGTAGCTGCAGCCTTCGGGCGGCAGGTAGAAGTCGGTGATCTCGGCGAACTGTTTCTGCAGCAGCGGCACGAACACCTCGTTGAGCGCGACGCCGAGCACGGCCGGCTCGTCAGGCGGCTTGCCGGTGTAGGTCGAGTGGTAGATCGCGTCGCGGCGCATCGTGATGCGCTCGACGGTGAACACCGGAAACCACTCCTGCTCGTTGTAATAGCCGGTGTGGTCGCCGTACGGGCCTTCGAGCGCGTGCTCGTACTTGGCGGACGCATTGCCGGCCGGGCGCGGCGGTGCGCCGGCCGGAGCCGGGGCAGGGCTGCCTTCCTGCGGATAAATGAAGCCCTCGAGCACGATCTCCGCGCGTGCGGGCACCTGCAGCGTGTCGACGCCGGGCGTCAGGCACTTCGCGAGCTCCGTGCGGCTGCCGCGCAGCAGGCCGGCGAACTGGTACTCGGACAGCGAGTCGGGCACGGGCGTCACCGCGCCGAGCGTCGTGGCCGGATCGGCGCCGAGCACGACCGCGACCGGGTACGGCTTGCCGGGGTTCTGCAGCGCGAATTCGCGGAAGTCGAGCGCGCCGCCGCGATGCGCGAGCCAGCGCATGATCAGCTTGTTGCGGCCGATCAGCTGCTGACGGTAAATCCCGAGGTTCTGCCGCGACTTGTTCGGCCCGCGCGTGACCGTCAGCCCCCACGTGACGAGCGGCCCCGCATCGCCGGGCCAGCAGGTCTGGATCGGCAGCCGGTTCAGGTCGACGTCGGCGCCTTCCCAGACGATCTCCTGGCACGGCGGCGACGACACCGATTTCGGCGCCATGTCCCACACGGCCTTCGCGAGCGACAGCAGCTTGCCGGCGTCCTTCAGGCTCTTCGGCGGATCGGGTTCCTTCAATGCGGACAGCAGGCGCCCGAGATCGCGCAGCGAATCGAGCGCGGCGTCGTCGCCCGCATCCACGCCCATCCCGAGCGCGACGCGGCGCGGCGTGCCGAACAGGTTGCCGAGCACCGGGAAGTCGTAGCCGGTCGGCGCGTTGAACAGCAGCGCAGGGCCGCCGGCGCGCAGCACGCGGTCGCACAGCTCGGTCATTTCGAGCACGGGCGACACGGGCTGCGTGACGCGCCGCAGTTCGCCGAGCGCCTCGAGGCGCTGGATGAAATCGCGTAAGTCTTTGTATTTCATGAAGATGGTCCGGGCCACCCGCCAGGCGGGCAGCGATGGGTGGGCGCAGCGGCCGGCTGCGACCCCGAATCGACCGACGATTTTACCCGCGCGGCCGCATGGCCGCCCGGCGGAGAAAAAAGTCGACCGCGCGCAAACCCCCTACGGCACGGGGATTGCGTTCTGAAGAGTGCCATTAAATTACTTTTTGTTATAATTTCAAGGTTTTATAGTGTTGACGATCTATAAAACCCTGCTAGAATCCGCTCACATTGGCTGCAGGGTAAAAGGCTTCGAGCCGCCAATCACCGATCTTTGACGCAGCGCGTCACCGTCCGCCGAATCCTGCACGGCGTATCCGACGGCCTTAGTCGTAGTCTCAGCCAGCGCCACCAGACGCTGGTTTTTTGCGTGGGTGCCACCGCGTATGCCCGCCTCGCCCAGTGTGCGAAGGTGCCGGCCCTCTTACACCGTGGCCTCGAACGGTACTTATACCGTTTCCCCGATGCTTGCACGCCCCAACCAAAGCGTGCGGCGTCGTGATTCCGCGGCGCGTTACCTGTCTCGCCATCGAGCTGAGCGAGCCGCACGAGTCATGTTCATGGGAGATGATCTGAATGAACGCTTGGTTATCGTGGCGTCCTAGTGAGCAGCATGCGCAATTCGTGCGCAGCATGCTGCGTCGCGGGACGCGTGTCAGTCACCATCTATTCAGCGTTGTCGGCTGTCTCGCTGTCGCAGTGGCGCTTGCACTGTGGCTGCTGCCAACCGTCCGCGGCACGCTGGCCGCGAAGCTGATGCCGGTCGTATCCGCGGCCGTGCAAGCCGGCCCGGCCCGTCTGCTGACCGGCCATCCGCTGCCGAACTTCGCGCCCGCCGGCGCGCAGCCGCAGCAGGAAGAGAACAGTCCCGAAACGGACGCGCTTGCGGTCGGCCTCGACGTCGCACCGGAAGCCGCCGCCGCGCAGGGCGACGCGTCCGACCCGGCCCGCAACGGCCCGTCGCCCGTCGCGCTGGCGAAGCTGATCCCGACCCAGCGCGTGGCGGCCGATGCGCGTGACGACCGTGCGCTCGCATCGAATCGCGAACAGGCGCTCGTCGCGACCTACCTGTCGCGCCGTTACCGCGTCGCACAGGAGCCGCTCGGCCAGCTCGTCAAGGCTGCGTTCCAGACCGGCCGTGACGTCGGCCTCGATCCGCTGCTGCTGCTGTCCGTGATGGCGATCGAATCGGGCTTCAACCCGTACGCCGAGAGCGGCGTCGGTGCGAAGGGCCTGATGCAGGTCATGTCGAAGGTCCATTCCGACAAGTTCGAGTATTTCGGCGGCACCGATACCGCACTGCAGCCGCTCGCGAACCTGCAGGTCGGCGCACTCGTGCTGAAGGACTGCATCGCACGCGGCGGCTCGCTCGCGAACGGCCTGCGCCTGTACAACGGCTCGACGAACCCCGACGACAACGGCTACGGTTCGAAGGTGATGGCCGAGCGCGGTCGCCTGCGTGACGTCGCGCGAGGTCGTAGCGTGCCGGTCAATGCGCCGCAGGCGCCGGCGAAGCCGATCGTCACGGCCGCCGCCGTGACGGCAGCCGCAGGCGGCGCGAAGCGCGTGCATGCGACGCTCGAAACGTCGGCGAAGTCGACGGCATCGAAGGAAGCCACGTCGCAGGACGACGCGAGCGTCGATACCGCGAAGCAGCCGCACGGCGATCGTTCGGAGCTTGGCGCGTAACTCACGCACGGCTCCAGCCGGCAGGACATGAAAAAAGGCACCCGGATCGGGTGCCTTTTTGCTTTTGCGGGGTGCGGAATGGCCGCCGCACCGGTCGCGTGTCAGTGCTGCCCGAACAGCGTCGCGAGCCGGTCGACCGCTTCCTCGAGCCGCGAGTAGGCCGTCGCGTAGGACAGGCGGATATAGTCGCGCGGCGCATGAACACCGAAGTCCATGCCGGGCACCAGCACGACCCCCGCGTCGTGCAGCATCGCCGTGGTGAGCGCGGCGCTGTCGCCGGCCGCCGGGTGAGCGACGCCGCCGCAGTGCGCATACACGTAGAACGCGCCGTCCGGCATCACGGGCACCGTGAAGCCGAGCCGTTCGAGCGCCGGTGCGATGAAATCGCGACGGCGCTTGAATTCGAGCCGGCGGGCTTCGTAGATGTCGAGCGCGGCCGGCTCGAAGCACGCGAGCGCCGCGTGCTGCGCGAGCGCGGACGGGCAGATGAACAGGTTCTGCGCCAGCTTCTCGAACGTGCCGACCAGCGCGGGCGGCACCACCAGCCAGCCGAGCCGCCAGCCCGTCATGCTGAAATACTTGGAGAAGCTGTTCACGGTGACGACGTCGTCGCCGAACGACAGTGCCGACACGGGCGCCGCGTCGTAGCTGAGCCCCTGGTAGATCTCGTCGACGATCGTGAAGCCACCGCGTGCGCGCACGGCTTCGACGATCCGCTTCAGTTCGTCGGGTTCGAGCGACGTGCCGGTCGGGTTCGACGGCGACGCGAGCAGCACGCCGCGCGTGCGGTCGCCCCAGCGTGTGCGGACGTCGTCCTCGGTGAGCTGGAAGCGCGCATCCGGGCCGCTCGGCACGAGCACCGCGCGGCCTTCGGCCGCGGCGACGAAGTGCCGGTTGCACGGATACGACGGGTCGGGCATCAGCACCTCGTCGTCACGCCCGACGAGCGCGAGGCACGCGAGCAGCAGCGCGGCCGACGCGCCGGCCGTCACGACGATCCGTTCCGGACTGATCGTGAGGCCGTAGGCGCGTGCGTAGTGCGCGGCGATCGCCTCGCGCAGCGGTGCGATGCCGAGCGCGCTCGTATATTGGGTGACGCCACGGCGCAGCGCGGCCGCGGCCGCTTCGACGACCGGCTCCGGCGCAGTGAAATCCGGCTCGCCGATGCCCATGTGGATAACATCGCGCCCGGAGGACTCGAGACGCTGTGCCTCCTTCATCAGTTCCATCACGTAGAAGGGCTGGATCGCGTCGACGCGTGCGGCGAGTCTGACGAGCGAATCGGTGGCGGTATTCATCGGGCGGGCAGGGCGAGGGAGGCGGGGCAAAAGAAAAAACGGGCGCATGCGCGCCCGTTCCGGACCAACGGGTTCAGCCGTTGCGGCGCGCCTGCGTTTCGGCGGGGCGCAGCTTCGCGGCGAGCTTGTCGAGCACGCCGTTCACGTACTTGTAGCCGTCGGAGCCGCCGAACGTCTTCGCGAGTTCGACAGCTTCGTTGATGATCACGCGGTACGGCGTTTCGACGTGGTGCGTGAGCTCGAACGTGGCGATCAGCAGCACGGCGCGTTCGACCGGCGACAGCTGGTCGATCGGGCGATCGAGCGACGGCGTCAGCGCTTCGACGAGCGTGGCGTGCTCGCGGATCACGCCGTGCAGGATCGCGTCGAGCAGCTCCTTGTCGGCCTTGTCGTAACCGAGCGCGCCGCGCAGTTGCGCGTCGATCTCACCGGAGGACGCGTTCGACAGCAGCCACTGGTACAGCCCCTGCGTCGCCAGCTCGCGCGATTGTCGGCGGGCGCTCTTCTTCATGCGCGCTCCTCTTCGTCGTCTTCCTCTTCTTCGTCCTCGTCGTCATCGCCGAGCTGGTCGAGGGCCATCGTCAGGTTGGCCATCTCGACGGCGACGCGTGCGGCGTCACGACCCTTTTCGGTCATGCGCGCGACGGCCTGCTCGTCGTTTTCGGTCGTCAGGACCGCGTTCGCGATCGGCAGGTTGAAGTCGAGGCCGATGCGGGTGATGCCCGCGCCGCTCTCGTTCGACACGAGTTCGAAGTGGTAGGTCTCGCCGCGGATCACCGCGCCGAGCGCGATCAGCGCGTCGAACTGGCCGCTTTCCGCGAGCTTCTGCAGCGCGAGCGGGATTTCCAGCGCGCCGGGCACCGACACGAGCAGCACGTCTTCACCGGTGACGCCGAGGCGTTCCAGTTCCTCGACGCACGCGTCGGCGAGGCCGTTGCACACGGGCTCGTTGAAGCGCGATTGCACGATGCCGATACGCAGGCCGTCGCCTTCGAGATTCGGTTGGTATTGTCCGATTTCCATGATCTTGTCCGTGGTGTGGATGAACGGTTATAGGGCGAAAGCGCCGTGGCGGGTTACGCGTGGGACGCCGGGCAGGACTTGGCTTCGCCGCCGGGCATCGGAATGAAGCCCGTGACTTCCAGGCCGTAGCCGGACATGCTGCCCAGCTTGCGCGGATTCGACAGCACCTGCATCTTGCTGACCCCGACATCGCGCAGGATCTGCGCGCCGATGCCGAACGTCTTGAAATCAACCGGCCGGCGCTTGAGCACAGCGGCCTTTTCTTCCTCGTCGAACGCCTTGAAGACGTCGATCAGGTGTTCCTTCGTGTCGCCGCAGTTGAGCAGCACGATCACGCCGAGGTCGCGCTCCGCGATCTCGCGCATCGCGGCGTCGAGCGTCCACGAGTGCGTCGACACGCCCGTCTCGAGCAGGTCGAGCACCGACAGCGGCTCGTGCACGCGCACCGGCGTATCGACGTCCGGCGACGGCGTGCCGCGCACCAGCGCGATGTGCGGCGAGCCGCTCGGCTGGTCGCGGTACAGCACCGCGCGGAACGTGCCGTGCGCGGTCTGCATCGTGCGCTCGGCGATCCGCTCGATGATCGATTCGGTGCGGCTGCGGTACTGGATCAGGTCGGCGATCGTGCCGATCTTCAGGTTGTGTTCCTGCGCGAACTCGATCAGGTCGGGCAGGCGCGCCATCGTGCCGTCGTCCTTGATGATCTCGCAGATCACCGCGGCCGGCGTGAGGCCCGCCAGCGCGGTGAAGTCGCAACCGGCCTCGGTGTGGCCCGCGCGCACGAGCACGCCGCCCGGCTGCGCCATGATCGGGAACACGTGGCCCGGCTGCACGATGTGCTCGGGGCGCACGTCATGCGCGACCGCCGTGGCGATCGTGTGCGCACGGTCGGCGGCCGAGATGCCGGTCGTCACGCCTTCGGCCGCTTCGATGCTGACCGTGAACGCGGTGCCGTACTGCGTGCCGTTGCGGTAGGTCATCAGCGGCAGGTGCAGCTGCTTGCAGCGTTCCTGCGTCAACGTCAGACAAACCAGGCCGCGGCCGTACTTGGCCATGAAGTTGATCGCTTCCGGCGTGACGAATTCGGCGGCGATCACGAGGTCGCCCTCGTTTTCGCGGTCTTCTTCGTCGACCAGGATCACCATCCGGCCGGCTTTCAGCTCGGCGATGATGTCGAGCGTGGAGGCGAGCGTCATAAGGGGGCGTGAAAGAGGAAAGTGCGTATTTTACGCCAGCCGGACGACGTTTCGGCTGGCGTGGACCGCGCGCGGCCGGCGAGCGCTCCGGAAAGCGCTGCGGCCGGCCTGCGCGTCAGGCCTGGCGGGGCCGCCGCGCATTGGCTGCATGCGCGTGCGGACGGTGGCGGGCAGGGTTTTTCCCGGCCGCGCGTCACGCGTGCTGGTCGCGCCCGCCCAGGTAGTCGAGCTTGCCGAGCTCGACGCCGCTGTGGCGCAGGATGTCGTACGCGGTCGTCACGTGGAAGAAGAAGTTGGGCAGCACGAAGTTCAGCAGGTACGACTGGCCGGTGAACTCGATCGGGCCGACGCGCATCTTCAGCACGATCGGGCGCGCCTCGCTGCCGTCGATCTGCGCGGCGTCGAAGCTTTTCAGGTAGTCGATCGTCTTCTGGATACGGGCGTGCAGTTCGTCGAAGGTCTGCTCGACGTCCGGGTAGCTCGGGATTTCGACATCGGCGAGGCGCGCGGCGCAGCCCTTGGCCGTGTCGGTCGCGATGTAGACCTGGCGGACGAGCGGCAGCATGTCCGGGTACAGGCGGGCGCCGACGAACACCGACGGATCGATCTGCTTTTCGGCCGCATGCGCCTGCGCCTTGCCGAGAATGTGCTGAAGATTGGTCAGGCCACGAATCAGGACAGGCACCGAGGCCTGATACATCGAAATGGACATGGGGACGACTCCTTGAGGAAGAGGGTGACCAATACGCGGCCGCACCGTGCGTTGCGGCGCCGGAACCGCTGTCGACGCATCTTAGCGCGGCGGCATGACCCGTGCGCGTCGTTGGCCATTCGGCCAGCTGTCGGGGCAGGTGGGCGAGCGTCGAGCGCACGCGTCGTGGCTTCGACCGGCGACGGCGGCGCGGCGCGAAATGGGGCGGGAGCAATCCGCGTCGTCCCGACGCGATGGGCAACATGTATCGCGCGGCGGGTTCGACGGGCGGCCGACCGAACGAGGTGGCGCGAGGGCGGCGCCCCGGCCACGACGGGCCGAATCGCCCGTCCGTGGCTGACGATCAGTCCTGACGCACGCCTTGCGAAGACGAGAGCATCCGCTCCACATACCGCGCGATCATGTCGACTTCGAGATTGATCTTGCCGCGACAACGCCGGCAAACATCGTGACGATCCCGTTCAGTGCGCGGCGTCGGGCGGCGCGAAGCGCGCGAGGATCCGCAGGTCGTCGCCGACCCGCTCGAACCCGTGGAACGACAGTCGCGTACGCGCGTCGAGGTTCGCCGGCGCGGCGAGGTCGAACATGCCGGCCGCATCGGCGCCCAGCAGGCTCGGCGCGAGGTAGACGAGCAATTCGTCGACGCACTGCTCGCGCAGCAGCGAGCCATTGAGCTTGTGACCGGCCTCGACGTGCAGCTCGTTGACGCCGCGCGCGCCGAGCGCCGCCAGCATCGCGGGCAGGTCGACCTTGCCTTGCGCATTCGCGATCGGCACGATTTCCGCGCCACGGGACTTCAGCACGTTCGCGCGCACTTCGCCGGCGGCGTCGAGCCGGCCGCAGAAGATCAGCAGCGGCGCGCCTTCGAGCAGCCGCGCGTCGAGCGGCAGGTCGAGGCGGCTGTCCACCAGGATGCGCTGCGGCTGGCGCGGCGTGTCGATGCCGCGCACGGTCAGCAGCGGGTTGTCTTCACGCACGGTGCCGATGCCGGTGAGGATCGCGCAGGCGCGCGCACGCCATGCGTGGCCGTCGAGGCGCGCGGCCTCGCCGGTGATCCACTGGCTTTCGCCGGACGGCAGCGCAGTGCGGCCGTCGAGTGACGCGGCGGTCTTCATCCGCACCCACGGGCGGCCGCGCGTCATCCGCGACACGAAGCCGACGTTCAGTTCACCCGCTTCGTGCGCGAGCAGCCCGCAGCGCACGTCGATGCCCGCGTCGCGCAGCATGCCGAGACCGCGCCCCGACACCTGCGGGTTCGGGTCTTCCATCGCGGCGACGACCTTCGCGACGCGCGCTTCAATCAGCGCGTTCGCGCACGGCGGCGTGCGGCCGAAGTGGCTGCACGGCTCGAGCGTGACGTAGACGGTCGAACCGGCGACGTCGTAGCCGCGTGCGCGTGCATCTTTCAGCGCCTGCACTTCCGCGTGATCCTGGCCGGCCGGCTGCGTGAAGCCTTCGCCGATCACGTCGCCGTCCTTGACGATCACGCAGCCGACACGCGGGTTCGGCGCCGTCGTATACATGCCGCGCGCGGCGAGCGCGAGCGCGCGCTGCATGTGGGCGAAATCGATATCCGAGAACATGCGCGCGGCCCCGGGTCAGGCAGCGAGTGCCGCGAATGCGCGGCGCGCGGCCGCGAGCGTCGCGTCGATCACCGCGTCGTCGTGCGTGCTCGACACGAAGCCGGCTTCGTACGCCGACGGCGCGAAGTACACGCCTTCGTCGAGCATCAGGTGGAAGAAGCGGTTGAAGCGCTCGGTGTCGCTCTTCGTCACTTCGGCGAAGCTGGTCGGCACGCGTTCGGCGAAGTAGAGGCCGAACATCGCACCGATCGAGTCGGCCGCGAACGGCACGCCGGCCGCACGCGCTTCGGCCGCGAGGCCGTCGGCGAGGCGCTTGGTCTGCGCGGTGAGCGCGTCGTAGAAGCCAGGCGCCTGGATCAGCTGCAGCGTCTTCAGGCCCGCGGCGACCGCGATCGGATTGCCCGACAGCGTGCCGGCCTGGTAGACGCCGCCGAGCGGCGCGAGGTGGGCCATGATGTCGCGGCGGCCGCCGAACGCGGCAGCCGGCATCCCGCCGCCGATCACCTTGCCGAGGCAGGTGAGGTCGGCCGTGATCCCGTAGTAAGCCTGCGCGCCGCCGAGCGCGACGCGGAACCCGCACATCACTTCGTCGAAGATCAGCACGGCGCCGTGCTTCGTGCACAGTGCGCGCAGCGCGTTCAGGAATTCCGGCGTGCCGCGCACGAGGTTCATGTTGCCCGCGACCGGTTCGACGATCACGGCGGCGATCTCGTCGCCGAACGCGCCGAACGCTTCTTCGAGCGCGGCGACGTTGTTGTATTCGAGAACGGTCGTGTGCTTCGCGATGTCGGCGGGCACGCCGGCCGACGTCGGGTTGCCGAACGTCAGCAGGCCCGAGCCGGCCTTGACCAGCAGGCTGTCCGCGTGGCCGTGGTAGCAGCCCTCGAACTTGACGATGCGGCTGCGGCCCGTGAAGCCGCGCGCGAGACGCAGCGCGCTCATCGTGGCCTCGGTGCCGCTCGACACCATCCGCACCTGCTCGATCGACGGCACGAGCTTGCAGATTTCCTCGGCGATCTCGATCTCGGCTTCGGTCGGCGCGCCGAACGAGAAGCCGTCGGCGAGCACGTTCTGCACGGCCGACAGCACTTCCGGATGGACGTGACCGACGATCATCGGGCCCCACGAGCCGATGTAGTCGATGTACTGCTTGCCGTCGGCATCCCAGAAATACGGGCCTTGTGCGCGCGCGACGAAGCGCGGCGTGCCGCCGACCGAACGGAAGGCGCGCACCGGCGAGTTGACGCCGCCGGGAATGGTCTTCTGGGCGCGTTCGAAGAGGATCTGATTGTTGGACATGAGCGAAACCTGCGAGAGAAGGGCGCGGGGGCCTGTGCACGGGCCGCGGCGCCTGGGCGGAACGATCGTCTGATTGTACCGGAGACGCGCGCGGCGGGCCCGCGGCACGGTCTGCGGCGTATCGGCGCGCGAGGGATCGCGCGGGCCGGGGAGAAAGCGTGGGTGATTCGGCCCCGTTATCGATCCGGCAACGGCGGCGGCTTGCGCTTGCCGGTCAGCTCGGCCCAGCGCTTCTCGAGCGGGCCTTCGACCATCGGCTTGATCACCGTGCCGGAGCTCTGGGCATCCCAGGTCTGCACCGAATACGGATGGACGCGCAGCGCGTCGCGCGCGATCACGACGTCCTGGTGCGCGTCGACCAGCCAGTCGTATACGAAGTCGATGCACAGCCGGTAGCCGCGCTTCGTCGACGGATCGGGCACCTCGTATGGCGCGCGCGTCACGTAGCCGGAGCCGAACACGCCCTTGGGCTCCTTCGCGACGCGATGCAGGAACACGCGGTCGCCCGGCAGGATGCCGCGCGCGAACCCGCAGCCCCACACGTCATGCACGGCCTCGCCGGCCTTCACGCGCGCGGCGATGTCGGGCAGTTCGGGCCACGGCCATTTCTTGGGGCTCCAGATCAGCAGGAAAGCGGTCATCGGTTCGGTCGTGAGTCGAATTGGTCAGACAAGAGGGGCGGGACGCTGCAAGCTTAATCGAATCCCGGTGCTCGATCCCGCGCGGCGGGCGTCGCGCCGGTGTATTCCCGGCAGCCGCGCACGCGGCCGCCAGCACGCAAAAAAGTTGCGCGTACAATCATGGGCCTGGGCGCGCCGTTCGCGGCGCGGCCTCCCGTCTTCACCGCCACGCGCGCCCCGATGCGCGCGGGCTCCATTCCGGATACCCATGTCTCACGTCATCCGACGCCGGCCCGATGCCCGGCTGATCCTGTTGCTCGGCGCGCTCGCCGCTTGCGGGCCGATCGCTACCGACATGTACCTGCCGAGCCTGCCGTCGATCGCCGCCGGCTTCTCCGTCAGCCCCGGCGCCGCGCAGCGCACGCTGACGAGCTTCATGGCCGGCTTCTCGGTCGGCATGCTGCTGTACGGCCCGCTGTCCGACACGTGGGGCCGCCGCCCCGTGCTGCTCGGCGGCATCGCGCTGTTCACGCTCGCCAGCATCGGCTGCTTCGTGTCGACGTCGATCGACATGCTGATCCTCGTGCGCTTCCTGCAGGCGCTCGGCGCCGGCGCGGCGTCGGTGCTGTCGCGTGCGATCGCGCGCGACGCGCACGAGCCGACCGACGCGGCGAAGGTGCTGTCGATGGTGGCGATCGTCACCGCGGTCGGGCCGTTGCTCGCGCCGCTGATCGGCGGGCAGATCCTGCGTTTCTCCGGCTGGCGCGGCGTGTTCGTCGTGCTGGCCGTGTTCGGCGCGGTATGCGCGGCGACCGCGTACCTGCGCGTGCCCGAAACCTGGCCGAAGGAGCGGCGCAAGAGCGCGGCCGTGCTCGCGTCGTTTGCGTCGTACGGGCGCATCCTGTCCGATCCCGTTGCCTGGGGGCACATGCTGTGCGGCGGGATGGCGTTCGCGTCGATGTTCTCGTACATCACCGCCACGCCGTTCGTGTACATCGAGTATTTCCACGTGTCGCCGCAGCACTACGGGCTGCTGTTCGGCCTGAACGTCGTCGGCATCATGATCGGCAACTTCACGAACACGCGGCTCGTCGGCCGCCTCGGCTCGCTGCGCATCATCGCGGCCGCGTCGCTCGTGAGCTGCGTCGCGTCGCTCGCGGTCGCGCTCGTCGCGCTGACGGGGTGGGGCGGGCTGTGGTCGATCGTCGTGTGCCTGTTCTTCGTCGTCGGCGTGGTCGGGATCCTGTCCGCGAACTGCACGACCGACCTCATGCATCGCTATCCGCACAACGCGGGCGCGTCGGCGGCCGTGTTCGGCGCGATGCAGCTGGCGCTCGGCGCGCTCGCGAGCGTCGCGATCGGCGCACTCGCGGACGGCACGCCGTTCGCGATGGGCGTGACGATCGGTGTGTCGGGCGTGCTGTGTTTCGCCGGGCGTTATCTGGTCCTGCGCTGGCATGGCCGGCCGGTGAAAGCGGGCGCTTGAGCCGCGGGGCGGGACAGGTGGGCGAGGGGGCCGTGGATGCGCGAACGCGCCGGGCCGCGGTTTGCTTCGGAACACCTCGCGGGCAGCCCCGTCGCGTGGAGCAGCAATTTCGTGGTGTCGGGGCGTGCGTGTAGTCAATGCGGGCCATGCATTCGACTTCTCACGTCAGCGTCATTTGGAACGGTCAGACGAGCGATTGTCGAGTTCGTAGCTGCGCTTTGGGTTGATCACGAACCGCTTGGCTTGGGCGTTGAGTTCCTTGCTGTGGTACAGATCCACGCATTTCAAAAAATCGAACTTCACGCCTTTGACTTCGGATTCGACGATCGGATTGCGATAGTCCCGTGCGAGAAAGCGATTGACCAGCGATTTGCCCGCGTCGGGGTTCCGCTCCAGATCGAAGTATGTCCAGTCCATCAGGGCGCTGGCGCTGCTTCCCGCGTCCATCGCAGCAGAAGGTTGATCCCGATAAGCGGTTGCGACACATTCCGCGAGCATCATGTCCTTGTAGTTCTGCGCATAGGATCGGGCGCTTGCTTGCGGTGACGACGTCGTATCCGCGGCGTGGCCGGACTGTGCCGCGAACGTCAATGCCCAGAACATCACACACCGGAGCAGCGGATTTTGTCTCATGGCTGACACCCAGAGATGTGCACGGATCCAACACATCGCCTAAAAATAAACCGGTCTATTCGGCGAGGTGCGATCAGCGCGGCAGACTTTCCAAGCGCTGATTGTTCCACTCTCCATCTAAAATAGCCTGATAGAGCATACCTAGAGTCAATGGCACTTTTTCATATTTTTTTCGGCGTTTTCTGGAGAAAGCCATCCGCGCAACTTCAATCAAGCTAAAGCCCTCTCCTGAGAAATAGCGACTGAACTCAAAATCTCCAACTTGCACCGGAAATTTATCGAAAAACCTCTCCATAAACTCGACCGCATCGTCGCCAGTAATATCCAAATCACCCTCGACGGCATGGCCTTTTGTGAGATTTTTTTTAGGACTAACATCAGCCACCCTTCTCACAAAATCCTCAAACTCGTTCCATGTAAACTGGCTCATCAGAACACCTTGTCCTCAGGCTTAACAAGCGCGTTATAGCGCGACACGGAACGGATGCTGATCATCGTGACATTGTTGGCAGCAATGACCCAGCCAACGACAGGAACCGCGCGCCCAACGAAAACCCCAATGTTTCTTACCATAATGAACTTCAATCGCTTAACGCTGGCGTTGGTCAGCGTCGGGAGGATCTTCTTCTTCAAATCGTAGTCCAGATACTTGCGACTCAATATCGACGCAACAGAAGTACCCGGCGTGGTACCAAAGAGCTTTGCTCGTGTTGGCATCCAATTTTGACCCGCCACAATGGCAACTACTGCCGCTACATCGTCAACGCCAAGCTCCTTGCATGTCTCATCGATAAAGACAAGGAAAAACAGCTCCATCGGCGTGAGATCTCGATGTGTACCAAAGTCATAGGTATTGTTCATTATAGTGTTCCTCTCTCAGGCTATCGACGAGGCTGAAACCTCGAAGAGAACGATCCCGTGCCTATCGTCCCGGGTGCAGCCTCCCGGCGAAGGCGGGAATTTGATCACTTCTGCTTTGCCCCGTCGCTGGATATGGGTGCCACGTTGCCCCAATCGCTCGCGCAATCTTTTCCGCGGAATTTATCGGCGCGTAAATGCGCTTTACATGCTGCCCATGCGGCTGAAAAACGTGGTCTAGGCATATCCCTCTCCACAAACTGGATGAACGTGATGCCGTCGATGCCAATCGGGGTTCTGTGAGAAACGCGTCATTTCTCGCGTCGGACCGGGATGGCGGCATCAGCGGAGTGAAGGAAGTTACGGAGCTTGGGCAACGGCTGACAATTGGACGTGTTCGAAAATGGGAGCGCGTACGAACACGTGAAGTCACGTGCAGCTCTCGGCAGACGTCATGGTGGATGCTTGTCGAGCCGCCGTGGTTCGGCGCGGCTCCCCAATGCAAAACACCCCGAACGCTGGATCAGCCGTCCAGCGTTCGGGGTGTCATTCACCCGTGACGTTCCTTTACCGCCGCGTCAATCCCGCGCGACGTCCTTCGCCGCCGGCGATGCACCGTGGCTCAGCCAGTCGAGCACGTCGGCCGTTTCGTCGTCGCTCGCGCGCGCCTTCGCCTGCGCGACAGCCTCGGGCAGTTCGCCGTTCGTCGACGCACGGCGGATCGCGACGCCGACCGCGAGGATGTCGATCATCAGCAGATGCAGGATCCGCGAGATCATCGACAGCTGCGATTCGCGCATCTCGATGTGGTCGGTTTCGAGCGCGACGGTCGCGCGCTTCGCGAGCGGCGTGTTGCTCGACGTGATCGCGATCACCTTCGCGCCGGCCTGCATCGCGACGTCGAGCACGCGCAGCAGCTCGGGCGCGCGCCCCGACTTCGACACCGCGACGATCACGTCGCCCTTGCCGAGCAACGCGGCCGATGCGGCCTGCATGTACAGGTCGCCGTACGCGATCGTCGGGATCCCGAAGCGGAAGAACTTGTAATGCGCGTCCTGCGCGACGATGTTCGAATTGCCGAGCCCGTAGAACTCGATGCGCCGTGCGCCGTTCAGGATCTCGATCGCGTTCTCGACGTGCTCGAAATTCAGGTGCTCGCGCAACTGCAGGATCGCGGACACCGTGTTGTCGAGCACCTTCGCGCCGAAGTCGGTGGCCGTGTCGCCGAGATGCACCTGGCTGTGGCTCATCGGGATCGTGCCGGTGAGGCCGGTGGCGAGCTTCAGCTTGAAGTCGGACAGCCCCTGGCAGCCGAGCGAGCGGCAGAAGCGGATCACGGTCGGCTGGCTCACGTCGGCCTTGCGCGCGATGTCGACGATCGGATCGTTGATGATCGAGCGCGGATGGTTCAGCGCGAGATCGGCGACGCGGCGCTCGGCCGGCGTCAGCGCGTCACGCATCTGGCGGATCCGTTCGAACACGGCCGACGACGCACCGCCCGAGCGGTTCGACAACTGCTCCGCGAGGATCGCCGACACGCCGAGGAACGCCGGGTATTCGGCGGTGATCAGGTAGGTCGGGATGTTCTCGAGGTAGTGCGTGAAGCGGCCCTTCGCCTCGAAGCGCGCGCGGAACGACGAGCGCGTGAACAGTTCGCCGAGCTTCAGCGCGACGCCGCCGCCGATGTACACGCCGCCGAGCGCGCCGAGCGTCAGCGCGACGCTGCCCGCGAACGCGCCGAGAATCCCGCAGAAGCATTCGACCGTCTCGAGCGCGAGGGCGTCGCCCGCATGCGCGCGCTCGACGATCTCGACCGTGTCGACGGTCGCGGCCACGCGCTTCTTGTCGCGCGCGGCGAGCGCGCGATAGATGATCTCCATGCCGGGGCCCGCACACACGCGTTCGAACGACACGTGCGGAAACTTCTTGCGCGCATACTGCAGCACCAGGTCCTCGCGCTCGTCCTGCGGCGCGAACGACGCGTGGCCGCCTTCGCTGCCGAGCGCGATCCAGCGGTCGTCGGCCGGAATCAGCCCCGACACGCCGAGCCCGGTGCCGGGCCCGAGCAGCCCGATCACGCTGTTCTGGCGGCGCGCGCCGCCGCCGACCTGCACGCGTTGCGCATCGGTCAGGCCCGGCAGCGCCATCGCGAGCGCGGTGAAATCGTTGACGACGAGCAGCGTGTCGAAGCCGAGCGCACGGCGCGTCGCCTCGATCGAGAAGCTCCAGTCGTGGTTGGTCATCGTGACCTGGTCGCCGTCGACGGGATTGGCGATCGCGATCGCCGCGTGGTTCACGCGGCTGATCTTCACATCCTTCAGATACTTGCGGATCGCGTCGGTGATCGTCGGATAGTCGGCGCCGGGATAGACGCGAATCTGCGTGATCTCGCCCGGGCCGGTTTCCAGCGCGAAGCGCGCGTTGGTGCCGCCGACGTCCGCGAGCAGGCGCGGGCCGTCGGCATGCTGACCCGCGACGACCGCCTTACTTTGCGCACCAGTAGACATCGAGCTGGGTCCCCTTGTCGTTGGCCAGTTGGGAAATCGCGTTCTTCTGCAGCGATGCGGCCGCGGCGTCGAGCACCGCGCGTTTGCGTTCGCCCGCGATCAGCAGGAACAGCCGGTCGACGCGCTTGAGCGCATCGAGCGAGAAGCTTACGCGCGCATGCGGCGCGGCGCCGGGATGGACGGCGACGAAACGCTCGGGCGTCGTGATCGCGTGATCCCATTCGGGCGCATCGGCGAAGATCGACGCGGTATGGCCGTCCTCGCCCATGCCGAGCACCGCGACGCTCGGCACGCGGTAGTCGGCGTTCGCGTTCAGCGCGGCGACGTGTGCGTCGAGCGCGGCACGCGTGTCGACGAGCGGCAGGAAGCGGGCAGGAGCGGCGGCGTGCTGCAGCAGCGTGTCGCGCACGAGCTGCGCGTTGCTGGCTGCATCGTCCTCCGGCACCCAGCGGTCGTCGACCAGCGTCACGTCGACGCCGGCCCAGTCGAGCGCCGCGTGCGACAGCGTGTGCAGGAACGGGCGCGGGCTCGTGCCGCCGGACACCGCGAGCGTCGGGCGCGCGGGGCCGGCGAGCGCGGCGCGCAGCGCATCGCCGACGGCGCGCGCGAGCGCTTCGCTTTGCGCTTCCTGGGTGTCGAAAGCGTGAATCTCGATCACATCTCCTCCGGACTGCTTTGTCTGTTCAAATCGTACGAATCGTGGGGCACGTTGCCGCGTACGGTGGCGTGCGCGGCAACGGTTTGCATCAGTTCTCTTCTTCGAGCCAGCAGGTGTCGTGCTGCGCGAGCATCGCGCTCGCCGCGGCCGGCCCCCACGTGCCCGCCGCATACGGCTTCGGCGGCTTCAGCGTGCGTGCCCATTCGTTCAGGATAGGCTCGACCCAGCGCCATGCGGCTTCCTGTTCGTCGCGTCGCACGAAGAGGGCGAGGCGGCCGTTGATCACGTCGAGCAGCAGGCGCTGGTACGCCTCCATCTGCCCTTCCTTGAAGAACTGGTCGAACGCAAGGTCGAGGTGCACGCTCGCGAGGTTCATCCCTTCGCCGGGCTGCTTCGCGAGGCAGTACAGGCGGATCGTCTCGTTCGGCTGCAGCCGGATCACGAGGCGGTTCGAACCGGGACGCAGCGCGGTGGGCCCGAGCGCCGAATGCGGCACCGGGCGGAAATTGACGACGATCTCCGCGACGCGATCGGCAAGCCGCTTGCCGGTGCGCAGGAAGAACGGCACGCCGGCCCAGCGCCAGTTCTCGATCTCGACCTTCAATGCGACGAAGGTTTCGGTCTGGCTGTCGGGCTTCACGCCCGGTTCGGTCGCGTAGGCCGGCACCTGCGCGCCCTTGATCACGCCCGCATGATACTGGCCGCGCACGGCCACCTTGCCGATGTCGCGCGGATCGACCGGCTTCAGCGCGCGCAGCACGCGCAGCTTTTCGTCGCGCACCGAATCCGAATCCATCGAATGCGGCGGCTCCATCGCGACGATCGACAGCAGCTGCAGCAGGTGGTTCTGCACCATGTCGCGCAGCGCGCCGGTATTGTCGTAGAAATCGCCGCGTGCCTCGACGCCGAGCTCCTCGGCGATCGTGATCTGGATGCTCTCGACCCATTCGCGGCGCCACAGCGGCTCGAACAGCGCATTGCCGAAGCGCAGCGCGAGCAGGTTCTGAACGGGTTCCTTGCCGAGGTAGTGGTCGATCCGGTAGATCTGGCCTTCCGCAAAGATCTCGCCGACCGCGTCGTTGATCGCATTCGACGACTTCAGGTCGTAGCCGAGCGGCTTCTCGAGCACGATGCGCGAGCCTTCGCTCAGGCCGACCGACGCGAGCGCCTTGCAGATCGGCACGAACAGCGACGGGCCCGTCGCGAGATAGAACACGCGGATGCCGGGCAGCGCTGCCACCGCGTCGCGCAGCACGACGTAGTCTTCCGCGCGGCCGAGATCGAGGTGCACGTACTCGATGCGATCGAGGAAGGACTTCCACGCAGCTTCGTCGAACGCGTTGCCGGCGGCCTTGGCCGCGTGCGGCTTCACGTGGGTGTCGACCCATTCGAGATAGGACGCCCGATCCGATTCATGACGCGCCACGGCGACGATCCGGCCGCTCTCCGCCAGCATGTTCGCACGGTGCGCTTCGAACAGCGCGGGCAGGATCTTGCGCATCGACAGATCGCCGGTGCCGCCGAAAAGTACGAAGGTAAAGCTGGAATCGGTATGCATGTGTCTCCGCCGGGTTGGGGTGCTCGGAAGCGATCCGTAGTGCGATAAAAATATTTTTGACACTGAATTGTAGTTTAACTACAATCCGCCGCAAGGGGTAGCACCTGGGTGAAGAAAAAAAGAAGTGCGGTCGATGAACTGCGCGAGCTTCGCCTTCGGGAACGCCTTGTGCCGAATGTTATCGGACATTGACGGCGCGCATCGTCCGCGCGACGTCGGCCCCGGGCTCGCGCCGCATCACCGCGGCGGGCCAGAAACACCAAGAGGAGACACGCCGTTGAATCTCGATTCACGCTTTCTGTAAGAGCCCGGCCGGTCATCGGCCCCGTACGCTGCATGCGTCCCGCGGCTCGATTTCCCCGTCGTTATCAAGAAGCCGGTTCCCGCTCAAGGGAACCTCACGAGTTGATTCAGTCTGGAGGAGATAAGTAATGAAAGTTCGCTCGATCATGGGCGCGCTCTGCGCCGCAGGTCTGATGGCCGGCGCCGTGGCGGCGCAGGCAGCCGAGAACGTGACGGTGCTGCACTGGTGGACCTCGGGCGGCGAGTCGAAGGCCGTCGGCGTGCTGAAGGACGACGTGCAGAAGCAGGGCTACGTGTGGAAGGACTTCGCGGTCGCGGGCGGCGCCGGCGCCGCGGCGATGACCGCGCTGAAGACCAAGGTGATCAGCGGCGATTCTCCGTCGGCCGCGCAGATCAAGGGCCCGCTGATCCAGGACTGGGCCGACCAGGGCGTGCTCGTCAACATCGATTCCGCTGCCGGCGACTGGAAGCAGAACCTGCCGCCGGAAATCGACAAGATCATCAAGTACAAGGGCCACACCGTCGCGGCGCCGTTCTCGGTGCACCGCGTGAACTGGCTGTACATCAACAAGGCCGCGCTCGACAAGGTCGGCGCGAAGGTGCCGACCACCTGGCCTGAATTCTTCGCGGTGGCCGACAAGCTGAAGGCCGCGGGCATCCAGCCGGTCGCGATGGGCGGCCAGCCGTGGCAGGACCTGACGCTGTGGGAAGACGTCGTGCTCTCGCAGGGTCCGGCGTTCTACAAGAAGGCGCTGGTCGACCTCGACCAGGCGACGCTGACCTCGCCGCAGATGCTGTCCGTGTTCGACACGGTGCGCAAGATCCAGGGCTACTTCGACACCGGCCGTAACGGCCGCGACTGGAACCTCGCGACCGCGATGGTCATCAACGGCAAGGCCGGCATGCAGTTCATGGGCGACTGGGCGAAGGGCGAGTTCGAGAACGCCGGCAAGAAGGCGGGCAAGGACTACGTCTGCGCGCCGGTGCCGGGCACCGCGAATTCGTACACGTTCAACGTCGACTCGTTCGTGTTCTTCCAGCAGAAGGGCGAGAAGAACGCGACGCCGGGCCAGCTCGCGCTCGCGAAGACGATCATGACGCCGGACTTCCAGGAGCAGTTCAGCCTGCTGAAGGGTTCGGTGCCGGTCCGCCTCGGCGTGAAGATGGACAAGTTCGACGACTGCGCGAAGAAGTCGTATGCCGACGAGCAGACCGCGATCAAGTCGGGCGGCTTCGTCCCGTCGCTCGCGCACGGGATGGCGCAGAGCGACGCGACCGCCGGCGCGATCACGGACGTCGTGACGAAGTTCATGAACTCGCAGCAGGATTCGAAGAGCGCGGTCGCCGCGCTCGCGAAGGCCGCGAAGGTCAAGTAACGCGCGACAGGCGCCCGGCCGGAAACGCTTCATCGGCCGGGCGTTTTTGCATGTGCAGCAAACGGGCTCGCCCGCGAAGCCCGTGCCGTACCCGGCGCCGGCCCGGCCTGCGTCGCCCTCGTTCCAGGAGTCGAATCAAGTGGCTGCCCCTCTTAGCGGAAACGGATCCGGCGCTGCCGCCGCACGGCGTACGTCGCCGATGTCGGCCTTCGCCGACCGCTGGATCCCGAAGCTCGTGCTTGCGCCGAGCGTCGCGATCGCCGTGGTGTTCATCTACGGCTTCATCCTGATTACCGGCTATCTGTCGCTGACCAACTCGCGGCTGTTGCCGAACTACGAATTCGACGGCTTCGGCCGTTACTCGGACCTGTTCCAGAACGACGTGTGGTGGACCTCCGCCGCGAACCTCGGCTGGTTCGGGATTCCGTTCATCGTGATCTGTGTCGCGCTCGGGCTGTTCCTCGCGATCCTGCTCGACCAGCGGATCCGCAACGAAGGCGCGCTGCGCGCGGTCTTCCTGTACCCGATGGCGCTGTCGTTCATCGTCACCGGCACCGCGTGGCAGTGGATCCTGAACCCGGGCCTCGGCCTCGAGAAGGTGATGCACGACTGGGGCTGGACGAGCTTCTCGTTCGGCTGGCTCGACGATCCGGACAAGGCGATCTTCTGCGTGGTGATCGCGGCCGTGTGGCAGTCGACCGGCTTCGTGATGGCGCTGTTCCTCGCGGGGCTGCGCGGTGTCGATGCGGAGATCTTCAAGGCCGCGCAGGTGGACGGTGCGACGCTGCCGACCATCTACCGCAAGATCGTGATCCCGAGCATGCGCCCGGTGTTCTTCTCGGTGCTGCTGATCCTCTGCCACATCACGATCAAGACCTTCGACCTCGTCGTCGCGCTGACGGCGGGCGGCCCGGGCACGTCGTCGTCGCTGCCGGCCATGTTCATGTACACGTTTTCGTTCAACCGCGGCCAGCTCGGGCTCGGCGCGGCGTCCTCGGTGATGATGCTCGCGACCGTGGTCGCGGTGCTGGTGCCGCTGATGTATATGGAATCGAGGAGCACCCGCAATGCAGCCTAAGATGACGATCAGCCGGGCAGTGATCTATGCGGCACTGATCCTGTTCGCGCTGTATTTCCTGTTCCCGATCTACGTGATGCTGTCGACGTCGTTCAAGGATCTCGACCAGCTGCGCACCGGCAACCTGCTGACGCCGCCCACCACGTGGACCGTCGACCCGTGGGTGAAGGCCTGGAGCGGCGCGTGCACCGGCGTGCGCTGCGACGGCATGAAGCCGTTCTTCCTGAACTCGCTGCAGATGGTGATCCCGGCCGTGCTGATCTCGTCGCTGATCGGCGCGTTCAACGGCTACGTGCTCACGCACTGGCGCTTCCGCGGCGCCGACGCGCTGTTCACGATGATGCTGGTCGGTTGCTTCATCCCGTTCCAGGTGATCCTGCTGCCGATGGCGCGCCTGCAGGGGATGCTCGGCCTCGCCAACACGATTCCGGGCCTCGTGTTCGTGCACGTCGTGTACGGCATCGCGTTCACGACGATGTTCTTCCGCAACTTCTACGTGAGCGTGCCGGCCGAACTCGTGAAGGCCGCGCGCATCGACGGCGCGGGCTTCTTCACGATCTTCACGAAGATCCTGCTGCCCGTGTCGCTGCCGATCTTCATGGTGTGCCTGATCTGGCAATTCACGCAGATCTGGAACGACTTCCTGTTCGGGATCGTGTTCTCCGGCGTCGATTCGATGCCGATCACGGTTGCGCTGAACAACCTCGTCAACACGTCGACGGGCGTGAAGGAATACAACGTCGACATGGCGGGCGCGATCATCGCCGCGCTGCCGACGCTGCTCGTCTACATCGTCGCGGGCCGCTACTTCGTGCGCGGGCTGACGGCGGGCGCGGTGAAGGGGTAAGCGCGGCTTCATCCGATACGACGAACCGGCCGCGCCTCGCGCGCGGCGCATCGAAACGAACCCGACGCGGCGCCGGAGCGCGCCGCGCGAGACGAGACAGAGGATTCACAGCATGGCAAGCCTTTCCATCCGTGACGTGTACAAGACCTACCCGAACGGGGTGCCGGTCCTGAAGGGTGTCGACATCGAGATCGAGGACGGACAGTTCCTGATCCTGGTCGGCGGGTCGGGCTGCGGGAAGTCGACGCTGCTCAACATGATCGCCGGGCTCGAGACCGTGACGAGCGGCGAGATCTGCATCGACGGCAAGGTCGTCAACGACCTGTCGCCGAAGGATCGCGACATCGCGATGGTGTTCCAGTCGTACGCGCTGTATCCGTCGATGACGGTGCGCGAGAACATCTCGTTCGGCTTGAACATCCGCAAGGTGCCGAAGAGCGAACAGCAGCAGATCGTCGACCGCGTGTCGCAGATGCTGCAGATCCAGCACCTGCTCGACCGCAAGCCGGGCCAGCTGTCGGGCGGCCAGCGCCAGCGTGTCGCGATGGGCC
Organism: Burkholderia sp. HI2500; assembly: GCF_002223055.1. Lineage (NCBI taxonomy): Bacteria > Pseudomonadati > Pseudomonadota > Betaproteobacteria > Burkholderiales > Burkholderiaceae > Burkholderia > Burkholderia sp. HI2500. The sequence continues at coordinate 487,171 of NZ_NKFL01000004.1, forward strand.
GTGCGCTCGCGCGCGATCCGTCGCTGTTCCTGTTCGACGAGCCGCTGTCGAACCTCGACGCGAAGCTGCGCATCGAGATGCGCGCGGAAATCAAGCTGCTGCACCAGCGCCTCGGCACGACGATCGTCTACGTGACGCACGACCAGATCGAGGCGATGACGCTCGGCGACCGGATCGCGGTGATGAAGGACGGCGTGGTTCAGCAGTTCGGCGCGCCGCAGGAGATCTACGATTCGCCGTCGAACCTGTTCGTCGCGGGCTTCATCGGCGCGCCGCCGATGAACTTCATCAACGGCAAGCTGGTCGAGCAGGGCAGCGGGATCGCGCTCGAAGTCGACACGGGCGTCAAGCGCGGCGCGCTGAACCTGCCGTTCGATGCGGCGAAGCTGAAGTCGCACGTCGGCCGCGAGGTGATCCTCGGCCTGCGTCCGGAGCGCATCACCGACGTGCGCCATGCGCACAACGGCGACGCGTCGCACCTGCAGCCGTTCGACGTGCGCGTCGACGTGACCGAGCCGACCGGGCCGGACACGCACGTGTTCGCGCAGGTGAACGGCAAGCGCATCGTGAGCCGCGTGCATCCGGCCGCGAATCCGCAGCCCGACCAGACGCTGTCGCTGCTGTTCGACGTGTCGAAGGCGGTGCTGTTCGATCCGGCGTCGGAAGAGCGGATCGCGTGAGATCGCGCGAGCGCTGAACGAAGCAAGAAGGGGCCGTCTTCGGACGGCCCCTTTGTTTTGGCGCGACGGTCGATGCCGCGGCGGCGCTCAGTGCGGCAGCCGCACGTCGAACTTGAACGTCGCGAGCCGCGCGACGAGGATGAAGCCGGTCGCGAGCAGCACGCTGTAGACGGAATCGAACTGCAGCCACACGAGCAGCAGGTAGAACCAGCAGCCGACGAACGCGCAGGTCGCGTAGGGCCGCGAATCGCGCAGGATCAGCGGGATGTCGTTGCACAGCACGTCGCGGATGATCCCGCCGACCACGCCCGTGATCACGCCCATCATCACCGCGATGAAGCGCGGCATCTCGGCATCGAGCGCGATCGCCGTGCCCGAGATGCTGAAGATCCCGAGCCCGATCGCATCGGCGACGAGCAGCAACCGCTCGGCCGACAGCCGCGACAGCATCCGCAGCACGAACGGCGCGAACAGCGCGAGCACGAAGATCGCGATCACGTAGTCGTCGTGCACGACCCAGTAGAACGGCCGGCGCTCGAGCAGGATGTCGCGCAGCGTGCCGCCGCCGAACGCGGTGGCGAGCGCCACCACGAACGTGCCGACCGAGTCGAGGCGGTTCTTGCGCGCCTCGATGAAGCCCGAGATCGCAAAGGCCAGCGTGGCGATCGCCTCCAGTACCGCGATCGCGAGCGTCAGCCTAGGATGCGGCACGCGGCCCCCGGTCCCCGGGTGCCGCGAACGGCTGCAGCAGCACCAGCACCGCGCCCGCGCCGCCGTCGTGGCCGCGCGCCTCGCAGAACGCGATCACTTCTTCCTTCTGCACGAGCCACGCACGCACCTTGCCTTTCAGCACCGGCTCCTTGCCGATCGAGCCGAGCCCCTTGCCGTGGATCACGCGCAGGCAGCGCAGCCCCTTCTTGCCGGCTTCGCGGATGAACTCGGCGAGCGCGTCGCGCGCCTCGTCGCGCCGCATTCCATGCAGGTCGATCTGCGCCTGCACGATCCACGCGCCGCTGCGCAGCTTGCGCACGACGTCGCGGCTGATGCCGGGGCGGTGGTAGTACAGCGAGTCGTCGCTGTCGAGCAGCGTCTCGGGATCGAATTCGTCGGACAACGTCGCGTTCAGCACGGCTTCCTCGTCGCGCTGCGTCTGCTTCGGCACGGGGTCGGGCGGCGTGCGGCCGGCCGCCGCGCGCGGCGGCGCGTTCAGCGGGCGGATCGCGCCGATCTCGTTGCGGAACAGGTTTGCGTCGGCTTCCGCCTTGCGCTCGGCCTTGGCCGCTTCGACGCGCTCGCGGTCGCGGCGATCGGCTTCGCCTTGCAGCGACTTGCGCAGCGCGCCGAGGCCCGCGAGCCCCTGGCCGCGCAACGCGGCGGGATCGGGCGCGGGCGCCGGCGCGACGGGCGCGGGGTTCGCGGGACGGGCGGCGATCTGCCGCTTCGCGGGATCGCTCGGATGGGGCTGGTTCTTCGCCATGATTCGGTACGCAGGGCAGGCGCGTTCGGGCGCGCGGGCAAAAAAAAGCCGCTGCACGGCGGCAGCGGCTTGTCCGGCCAGACCCGCTTCGCGGCAGCGGACGCCATTGTAGCGCCCGGCGCGACAGGTCTCGCGGCTTACTTCTTGTCGTGCAGGCTTTCGAGGTAGCGCTGTGCGTCGAGCGCGGCCATGCAGCCCGTGCCGGCGCTGGTGATCGCCTGGCGGTACACGTTGTCCTGCACGTCGCCCGCGGCGAACACGCCCGGCACGCTCGTCGACGTCGCGTTGCCGTGCAGGCCGCTCTTCGTCAGGATGTAGCCGTCCTTCATCTCGAGCTGGCCCTGGAACAGGTCGGTGTTCGGCTTGTGGCCGATCGCGACGAACACGCCCTGCACGTTGAGGTCTTCCGTCGCGCCGGTCTTCACGTTCTTGATGCGCAGGCCCGTGACGCCCGAATCCTCGCCGGTCACTTCATCGAGCACGTGATCCCACTTGATCACGACCGCGCCTTCCTTTTCCTTCTCCAGCAGGCGGTCGATCAGGATCGGCTCCGCGCGGAACTTGTCGCGGCGGTGGATCACCGTGACCTTCTTCGCGATGCCGGTCAGGTAGAGCGCTTCCTCGACGGCCGTGTTGCCGCCGCCGATCACCGCGACTTCCTGGTTGCGATAGAAGAAGCCGTCGCAGGTCGCGCAGGCCGACACGCCCTTGCCCATGAACGCTTCTTCGGACGGCAGGCCGAGATACTGCGCGGACGCGCCGGTCGCGATGATCAGCGAGTCGCACGTGTATTCGCCCGAGTCGCCGATCAGGCGGATCGGCTGCTCGTGCAGCTTCGCGGTGTGGATGTGGTCGAACACGATTTCGGTGTTGAAGCGCTCGGCGTGCTCGAGGAAGCGCGCCATCAGCTCCGGACCCTGCACGCCTTTCGCGTCTGCCGGCCAGTTTTCGACGTCGGTCGTGGTCATCAGCTGGCCGCCCTGCGCGATGCCGGTGATCAGCACCGGGGACAGGTTGGCGCGTGCCGCGTAGACGGCAGCCGTGTAGCCGGCGGGGCCGGAACCGAGAATCAGGACTTTGGCGTGTTTGGGCGTGGACATGTGCGAATCCGTAAAAGGCGGCCGCGGCGGGCGGGGTAGGGCTCGCCGTACGATCCGGGTTGACCGGGATGCCGTCATAGATGGGTATCAGACGCGCATTATAAAGGCCCCGTTGCTGCGTTGCCGAACGAGAGTTTCAATCGTCGCGATAGTGTCGGGCAGTGCAACGGCCGCCCACGCGGGGTGGGCAGGGCGCCTGGCGCACGTGTGTGGCGGGCCTGGCACCGGCTCGACGGGCGTAGCGGCGGTGGCCGACGTGGCCCGGCCGGACCAGGGCAAAAGAGCCGGCGCGAAGCGCGTCCACGGGGCCGTCCGGACCCCGGCCCTGTTATGTAACCGTCATTTACACTTGGCGGCCCGGTGCAGCGTTTACAATAAGCGGGATCGAACGACAGGCGGGCGCACGGCCCGTCCTCTTTATACGGATTCATGGCAAAAGCTCCTTATTCCGCCCAGGCACAGGCGTTGCCGCACCGGATGTCGAAGCTCCTCACGGAGATCCGCTGGATTCTCCAGGTCGCGCTCTGCGCATTTCTGGTGATGGCCCTGCTGAGCTACAGCCGGCGCGATCCGAGTTGGACGCACGCCGCCCAGGTGGATCACATCACGAACTGGGCCGGCCGCGTCGGCGCGTGGACGGCCGACATCATCCTGCTGCTGTTCGGCCTGTCGGCCTACTGGCTGATCGTGCCGCTCGCGCGGCGCATCGCCGTCAACTATCGCCGCATCACGCGCCACGAGGCGGTCTCGGACGAACCCGAGCGGCCGATCGGCTGGCTCACCGAAATCCTCGCGTTCGTGCTCGTCGTGCTGGCGTGCGACGGCATCGAGGCGCTGCGCATGTGGTCGCTGAAGGTGCAGTTGCCGCGCGCGCCGGGCGGCGTCGTCGGCGAGGCCGTCGCGGGTGCGATGTCGCATGCGTTCGGCTTCACGGGCGGCACGCTGCTGCTGCTGATCGCGCTCTCGATCGGCCTGTCGCTGTATTTCCGCTTCTCGTGGCTGTCGGTCGCCGAGCGTGTCGGCGGCGCGATCCTGTCCGCCGTCAACGTCGCGAAGCTGCGCCGCGAGGCCGAGCGCGACCGCAAGCTCGGCGAGGCCGCGGCCGTGCGCCGCGAAGGCAAGGTCGAAGAGGAGCGCGTGCGCATCGAGGATCACGAGCCGGTGACGATCGTGCCGCCGGTCGTCACGCCGGCGAAGTCCGAGCGCGTCGAGCGCGAGCGCCAGGTGCCGCTCTTCACCGACCTGCCGGGCGATTCGACGCTGCCCGCGGTATCGCTGCTCGATCCCGCGCCGAAGGCGCAGGAGGCGATTTCCGCCGACACGCTCGAGTTCACGTCGCGCCTGATCGAGAAGAAGCTGAAGGATTTCGGCGTCGAGGCGAGCGTCGTCGCCGCCTATCCGGGCCCGGTCGTCACACGCTACGAGATCGAGCCTGCCACCGGCGTGAAGGGCAGCCAGATCGTCAACCTCGCGAAGGATCTCGCACGCTCGCTGTCGCTCGTGTCGATCCGCGTCGTCGAGACGATTCCCGGCAAGAACTACATGGCGCTCGAGCTGCCGAACCAGCGCCGCCAGACGGTGCACCTGTCCGAGATCATCGGTTCCGAGGTGTACGCGGCCGCGTCGTCGGCGCTGACGCTGAGCCTCGGCAAGGACATCGGCGGCAAGCCGGTGTGCGCGGATCTCGCGAAGATGCCGCACCTGCTGGTGGCCGGCACGACCGGCTCGGGCAAGTCGGTCGGGATCAACGCGATGATCCTGTCGCTGCTGTACAAGGCGACGGCTGACCAGGTGCGCCTGATCCTGATCGATCCGAAGATGCTCGAAATGAGCGTCTACGAAGGCATTCCGCACCTGCTGTGCCCGGTCGTCACCGACATGCGCCAGGCCGGCCACGCGCTGAACTGGACGGTCGCCGAGATGGAGCGCCGCTACAAGCTGATGAGCAAGCTCGGCGTGCGCAACCTGGCGGGCTACAACAACAAGATCGACGAGGCCGCGAAGCGCGAGGAGAAGCTGCCGAATCCGTTCAGCCTGACGCCGGACGATCCGGAGCCGCTCGGCCGCCTGCCGAACATCGTCGTGGTGATCGACGAGCTGGCCGACCTGATGATGGTCGTCGGCAAGAAGGTCGAGGAACTGATTGCACGGATCGCGCAGAAGGCGCGCGCGGCCGGCATCCACCTGATTCTCGCGACGCAGCGTCCGTCGGTCGACGTGATCACCGGCCTGATCAAGGCCAACGTGCCGACCCGGATCGCGTTCCAGGTGTCGTCGAAGATCGACTCGCGCACGATTCTCGACCAGATGGGCGCCGAATCGCTGCTCGGGATGGGCGACATGCTGTACCTGGCGCCGGGCACCGGGCTGCCGGTGCGCGTGCATGGCGCGTTCGTCGCGGATGACGAAGTGCACCGCGTCGTCGAGAAGCTCAAGGAGCAGGGCGAGCCGAACTACGTCGAGGGCCTGCTCGAAGGCGGCACCGCCGACGGCGACGAGGGCTCGGCCGGCGCGGGAACCGGCGAAGGCGGCGAGGAGTCTGATCCGCTGTACGACCAGGCGGTCGAGATCGTCATCAAGAACCGCCGCGCATCGATCTCGCTCGTGCAGCGCCACCTGCGGATCGGCTACAACCGCGCGGCGCGGCTGCTCGAGCAGATGGAGCAGTCGGGGCTCGTGTCGGCGATGTCGTCGAGCGGCAACCGCGAAATTCTTGTGCCGGCGCGCGACGCGGAATGAGTCCGCGGCGTTCGCAGCGCCGGCCACCCAGGGAGAAAACCGCAATATGCAGCAACATTCGTTCGCAATGTCCCTTCGTTCGACGCGGCGCTGGCTCGGCGCGGCGCTCGCCGGCGCCTCGCTGATGCTCGCGGCGACGCACGCGTTCGCGGGCGGCACCGAGCAACTGAAGGCGTTCGTGTCGCAGGTGCGTTCGGCGAAGGGCGACTTCACGCAGCAGATCGTCAAGGCCCCGGCGAAGGGCGCGAGCGCCGCGCAGGCCGTGCCGAAGCCCACCGACAATTCGAGCGGCACGTTCGTGTTTGCGCGCCCCGGCAAGTTCATCTGGACGTACCAGAAGCCGTACCAGCAGGTGCTGCAGGCTGACGGCGACAAGCTCTACGTGTACGACCGCGACCTGAACCAGGTCACCGAGCGCAAGCTGAACGGCGCGCTGGGCGCGAGCCCCGCCGCGATCCTGTTCGGCAGCAACGATCTGGAGAAGAACTACACGCTGCGCGATGCCGGCGAAAAGGGCGGCATCGAGTGGCTCGAAATGCTGCCGAAGGCGCAGGACACGCAGTTCCAGCGGATCGGCATCGGCTTCAAGAACGGCACGCTCGCCGCGATGGAACTGCACGACGTGTTCGGCAACGTCACGCTGCTGACGTTTACGAACATCCAGACGAATCCGCCGCTGAAGGGCGATACGTTCAAGTTCGTCGTGCCGAAGGGCGCCGACGTGATTACCGGCTGACCGGCGCCCGCGCGCTGCTGTTTCACCGAAGGGCCTGCCGGCGACGGCAGGCCCTTGTTGTTTCTGGGCACCGGGCGCCGGGCGCGGGGCGCGGGGCACCGGGCGCGAGCACCCGGCGTCGGGCGCGGCGGTGCTTTCGCGCGGCTGTCATAATGTCGGGTCCGGCGGCCGGTTCGGCCGCCATCGTTTGATGTGGAGCGAGGGTTCATGTCCGACCTGTTTCAAGTCGAGCCGCGCCGCCCGCTCGCCGAGGCGCTGCGGCCGAAGACGCTCGCCGAGGTGATCGGCCAGACGCATTTGCTGGGCGAAGGCAAGCCGCTGCGGCTCGCGTTCGAATCGGGCAAGCCGCATTCGATGATCCTGTGGGGGCCGCCCGGCGTCGGCAAGACGACGCTCGCACGGCTCACCGCGCTCGCGTTCGACTGCGAGTTCATTGCGCTGTCCGCGGTGCTCGGCGGCGTGAAGGACATCCGCGAGTCGATGGAGCAGGCGAAGGACACGCTGAACCGCACCGGCCGCCACACGATCCTGTTCGTCGACGAAATCCACCGCTTCAACAAGGGGCAGCAGGACGCGTTGCTGCCGTTCGTCGAGTCGGGGCTCGTGACCTTCATCGGCGCGACGACCGAGAACCCGAGCTTCGAGGTCAACTCGGCGTTGCTGTCGCGTGCGCAGGTGTACGTGCTGAAGTCGCTGGACGACGACGAGATGCGGCAGTTGCTGAAGCGCGCACAGGAAATCGCACTCGACGGCCTGTCGTTCGACGACAAGGCAATCGATACGCTGGTCGGCTATGCGGACGGCGACGCGCGGCGCTTCCTGAACCTGCTCGAGCAGGCGCAGACGGCGGCCACGTCGGCCGGCACCGCGACGATCGATGCCGAATTCGTCAGCAGCGCAATGACGCTGAACGCACGGCGCTTCGACAAGGGCGGCGACAACTTCTACGACCAGATCTCGGCACTGCACAAGTCGGTGCGCGGTTCGAGCCCGGACGGCGCACTGTACTGGTTCTGCCGGATGATCGACGGCGGCGCGGATCCGAAGTATCTCGCGCGGCGGATCGTGCGGATGGCGTGGGAAGACATCGGCCTCGCCGATCCGCGCGCGCTGCAGGTGGCGAACGACGCGGCCGAAACCTACGAGCGCCTCGGCTCGCCGGAAGGCGAGCTCGCGCTCGGGCAGGCGGTGATCTATCTCGCGTGCGCGGCGAAGAGCAACGCGGGCTACAACGCGTTCAACCAGGCGATGGCGTTCGTGAAGCAGGACAAGTCGCGCGAGGTGCCCGTGCATCTGCGCAACGCGCCGACCAAGCTGATGAAGGAACTCGGCTACGGTCACGCCTACCGTTACGCGCACGACGAGCCGAATGCGTATGCGGCCGGCGAGACGTACCTGCCGGACGGGATGCGCGAGCCGCGCTGGTACAAGCCGGTGCCGCGCGGGCTCGAATCGAAGATCGCCGACAAGCTCGCGTGGCTGCGCGAACTCGACCGCGAGGCCGGCAAGAAGGACTGACCGGGCAACGTCCGGCGCGGCCTGCGCCGGTGCCGCGAACGCGTCAGCGCTTGCGGGCCGGCGGCTTCTTCCAGTAGCCGAACGGCTCCTGATGGCACTCGATGTCGAGTTCGGTGACGCGGGCGTGCAGGCTCTGCTGCGCATCCGCGATCGCGAGGTTGTAGATCGCGGGCGCGATTTCCTCGACGAAGAAGTGCAGCAGTGCACCCGCCTGGATGTTGCCGATCGGCTCATCCATGTTTTCTGTGAAATAGCGTTGCAGCGACGCGATCGCGCGGTCGCGTACGTCCTTCTCCAGTTCGATGGCCATCGGGGTCCTTGAGTCGTTGTGACGGGGGGCGCGTGCCTTGTTCGATGCGTTGCGGCGGGCACGCCCGGGTGTTTCGCGATCCGCGGCGCGTCGATGCCGCGCGATTTCGCGGGCGCCGACGGGCGGTCCGGCACTGCGATACTGCCATGGCCGTCGCGCCGCGGTCATCGCCCGTTTGCAGCATTGTCCGTCCGGCCAGTGCCGTGGCAGCCCCGCGGTGCGTTAGAATTCCCGTCTTACACAACGATTCCCCAAGTCCTCCCATGCTCGACATCCAGTTGCTGCGCAAAGACCTCGACGGCGTCGCCCAGCGCCTCGCCGATCGCGGCTACACCCTCGACATCGCCGCCTTCTCCGCGCTCGAAGCGGAACGCCGCGCGATCCAGACCCGCACCGAAGAGCTCCAGGCGCGCCGCAACAGCCTGTCGAAGCAGATCGGCGCGATGAAGGGGAAGGGCGAGGACACGTCGGCCGTGATGGCCGAGGTCGGCGGGATCGGCGACGAAATGAAGGCAGGAGAAGCCAAGCTCGGCGAGATCCAGGCGCGCCTGTCCGACCTGATGCTGGGCATGCCGAACGTCGCGCATGAAAGCGTGCCGGTCGGCAAGGACGAAGCCGACAACGTCGAGGTGCGCCGCTGGGGCACGCCGCGCCAGTTCGATTTCGAGGTGAAGGATCACGTCGACGTCGGCACGCCGCTCGGCCTCGATTTCGAGACCGGCGCGAAGCTCGCCGGCGCGCGCTTCACGATGCTGCGCGGCTCGATCGCGCGCCTGCACCGCGCGCTCGCGCAGTTCATGATCGACACGCATACGCAGCAGCACGGCTACACCGAGACGTATACGCCGTACATCGTGAACCCCGAGATCCTGTACGGCACGGGCCAGCTGCCGAAGTTCGCGGACGACATGTTCCGCGTCGAGAAGGGCGGCGAGGACAACAAGGTCACGCAATACCTGATCTCCACGTCGGAAATCTCGCTGACCAACACCGTGCGCGAGTCGATCGTCGACGCGTCCGCCCTGCCGATCAAGCTGACCGCGCATTCCCCGTGCTTCCGCTCGGAAGCCGGTTCGTACGGCCGCGACACGCGCGGCATGATTCGCCAGCACCAGTTCGACAAAGTCGAGATGGTGCAGGTCGTCGCGCCGGAAACGTCGTACGCCGCGCTCGACGAGATGGTCGGCCATGCGGAAGCGATCCTGCAGAAGCTCGGCCTGCCGTACCGCGTGATCACGCTGTGCACGGGCGACATGGGTTTCTCGGCCGCGAAGACGTTCGATCTCGAAGTGTGGCTGCCTGCGCAGAACACCTATCGCGAGATCTCGAGCTGCTCGAACACCGAAGCGTTCCAGGCGCGCCGGATGCAGGCGCGTTTCCGCAACGCGCAGGGCAAGCCGGAGCTCGTGCATACGCTGAACGGCTCGGGTCTCGCCGTCGGCCGCACGCTCGTCGCGGTGCTGGAGAACTACCAGAACGCGGACGGCTCGGTCACGGTGCCGGAAGCGCTGCGTCCGTACATGGGCGGCATCGAGCGTATCGACGCGCCGGCACAGGCGTCGTAACGCGGCCTTCAAAGCCCTCGCAAAAAAAATTGCAGAAAGGGCTTGTCAGCTACGAAGCGATCGTCTTATAATCTTTTTCTCGCGGAAACGACCAGCCGCGAGATGCAGCAAGGAAGGAGAGGTGGCAGAGTGGTCGAATGTACCTGACTCGAAATCAGGCGTACGGTTTCCCCGTACCGTGGGTTCGAATCCCACCCTCTCCGCCAAAATACGAAGCCCCTTGATCCGGAAGGATCAAGGGGTTTTTCGTTTTGGGTTCGCGGTGCGTGCGTCGAGTCGCAAGCGGTTGTAGTGGCAACAGCTCGACCTTCGGCAATTCGGATCGTGCAGATGCGGGGGCGCCCACCGCATGCATGATCGTGCCGCGTCCTCGATACAGCCGCGCTGAATGGCAAACGCAGCATCGATCGTGCTGAATGCCGCGATGATCGTGCCGACGCCGACCCAAGGTGGCCGCGCCACTACCTGTCCAACGCGACCGCAAGGATCGTACTCGGCGTACCGTCGATCGTCGTCGTGCGCCGCTGGATGGCGGGCCCGCGCAGGGGCGCGACAATCGGGCCGCGCGCCACGCATCCCACCTGAGCGCACAGGCCGGCCTCGATACACGCGTCCGGCCTTTGCCGCTTTCTTTAGCTTTAAGCCCGCGCTTCCCGGGCCGTTAACACGGGGCGGCGGCCGGCGCTCGTGCCGGATCGCATCGTTCCCCGTCGATTCAAGGTCCCATGAAGCTGAGCTACAAGATTCCCCTCGCATTCGCTGTCGCGCTGCTGCTGATGTTCTGTGGCGCGCTGTACGGTATCCACATTCTCAATCGGTCGATCGATACGTTCGCCGACGACGTGCAGACGAACGTCGGCGAGGAGCGGCTCGTGTCGGCCACGCTCGTCCAGTTCAAGCTGCAAGTGCAGGAATGGAAGGACACGCTGTTGCGTGGCAAGCAGCCCGACAAGCTCGACAAGTATTGGCTGGCGTTCCAGACGCGCGAGCGGACGGTCGACACGCTCGCCGCGCAGCTCGTTCACCAGTTGCCGCCCGGCGAGAGCCGCTCGCTCGTCGAGCAGTTCATGCGCGCGCACACGGCGATGGGCGAGGGTTACCGGCGCGGGTTCGACGCGTTCAAGGCGGCCGGCTTCGAGCCGTCGGCGGGCGATGCCGCGGTGGCGGGCGTGGACCGCGAGCCGGCGGCGCTGCTGGAGCGGGCCGCGAAGTCGATCGCCGACGAGAGCGCCGCGGTGTCGGCGCAGGCGAGCCGCGACGCGCAGCACGCCACGACCGCGAGCCTCGTGCTGATGCTGGTCGTGCTCGGCGTCGCGATGGTCGGCGCATTCCTGTTCAGCCGCGCGATCCTGCGTCCGCTCGACCGTGCGGTGGCGTGCGCGCAGGCCGTCGCCGAAGGCGACCTGACGCGCGATGTCGACGCGGCCGGCCGCGACGAGATCGCCGATCTGCTGCGCGCGTTGCAGACGATGCAGACGAGCCTGTCGGGCGTCGTGCTCGAAGTGCGCACGCATGCCGAAGCCGTCGCGACGGCGAGCGCCCAGATCGCGTCGGGCAATCACGACCTGTCGGCGCGGACCGAGGCGCAGGCCGCGTCGCTCGAGGAGACGGCTGCCAGCATGACCGAACTCACGGGCATCGTCCGCCAGTCGGCCGAGCACGCGCAGCACGCGGCGCAGCTGGCGCACGACGCGTCGAACATCGCGGCGGCGGGCGGCGGCGTGATGACGGATGCCGTCGGCACGATGAACGGCATCGCCGACAGCTCCGCCAAGGTCGGCGAGATCATCGCGGTGATCGACGGCATCGCGTTCCAGACCAACATCCTCGCGCTGAACGCAGCGGTCGAGGCGGCCCGCGCGGGCGAACAGGGGCGCGGCTTCGCGGTCGTCGCGGCGGAAGTGCGCACGCTCGCGCAGCGCAGCGCCGCCGCGGCGAAGGAGATCAAGGGGCTCATCGAGCAGTCGACGAAGCGGGTCGACGAGGGCGCCGTGCTGATCGGCCGGGCGGGCGAATCGATTCACGAGATCGTCGGCGCAGTGCAGCGCGTCACGACGATCGTCGGCGAGATCTCGTCCGCGTCGCAGGAGCAGAGCGGCGGCATCCAGCAGGTGAACATCGCGGTGACGCAGATGGACGAAGCGACGCAGCGCAACGCGGCGCTCGTCGAGCAGGCCTCGGCCGCGACGCAGGCGCTGGCCGAGCAGGCGAGCGCGCTGCGTCATGCGGTGGCCGTGTTCAGGCTGCCGGAAATGGCGTGACGGCGGCGGCCGTCGCGCCGGACTTCGATGGAACCGGGGCCGGCGCGGCGCCGGCTTTCAGCGGCGCGCCTGTGCCGATCGACCCCGGCCCGTCCCCCGCGATCACGCCGCGGCCGGATACTGCGCGAGCACCCGGGCGCGGATCGACGGCTTGATGTTCGACTGCGCCATGTTGCCGCCGTAGTGCGCGACGACGCGCGGATTCATCACGCGATACCAGAGCGGCGGCACGTACGCGAACAGGATCATCGTCGCGTAGCCGGCCGGCAGTTGCGGCGCATCGTCGAAGTGGCGCAGCGCCTGGTACGAGCGCGTCGGATTCGCATGATGGTCGGCGTGCCGCTGCAACTGGTACAGGAACAGGTTGGTGACGACGTGATTGCTGTTCCACGAATGCTGCGGCGTGCAGCGTTCGTAGCGGCCGTTCGGCAGCTTGCGGCGGCCGAGCCCGTAATGCTCGACGTAGTTCACGACTTCGAGCAGCGACGCGCCGTAGACGGCCTGGATCACGAGGAACGGAATCACGACCTTGCCGGCCATCGCGATCGCGATGGCCCACACGACGACGGTCATCGCCCACGCGTGCAGCACTTCGTTGCGCCAGGTCCACGGCGAATGCCCGAGCCGTTCGAGGCGCGCCTTCTCGAGCCGCCACGCCGAGCGGATGCTGCCGGTCACGGTGCGCGGCAGGAAGGCCCAGAACGATTCGCCGTAGCGCGCGCTCGCCGGATCCTCCGCCGTCGCGACGCGCACGTGGTGCCCGCGGTTGTGCTCGACGTAGAAGTGGCCGTATGCGACCGGCGCGAGCGTGATTTTCGCGAGCCAGCGCTCGAAGCGGTCGGTCTTGTGCCCGAGTTCGTGCGCGGTATTGATCGAGATGCCCGTCGCGGCGCCGAGCGACAGCGCGAAGCCGACGTAGTCGTACCAGGCGAGCGCATGCGTGCCGACGATCCAGACGCACGCGAAGAACGCGACGTATTCGACGAGGGTCGCGAGATAGACGATCAACCGGTAGTAGCGCTCCCGTTCGAGACGCGGCACGACGTCCTCGGGCGGGTTGTCGCGATCGTCGCCGATCAGCGTGTCGAGGATCGGGATCACGCCGAACGCGAACAGCGGGCCGAACCACCAGAACACGTGCAGGCCCGTCGACAGCGCGAGCTGGGCGGCGAGGATCGGCAGCGTGATCGTCAGCGCGCCGAGCAGCCACAGGTAACGCTTGCCATCCGACCAGCCCGAAGCCGATCCGTGGGTCATTGCCATTGTCTCCCTCCTGCCGGCCGGCCCGAGGGCGGCCGCCTGCACGGTTGTTCGAATTTTCGTTGGTCCGCGAAGCACGCGCGGTCGAGCCGGATCGTCACCCGGTTCTGCCTGTTATACGACCCACGCGCACGGTTGCCAAACTCCGGCACTAGGCGCGCGGCTCCAAACGGGCGAGTGTGTGTGGCGCAGGCAGGGAAGGGGTCGCGCACGCTGATTGAAACATGCGGGGAACGCCGGATCGACCCGTACGGCCGACTGGTTTGTCAGACGGATGGCGTGTCGTGACGCGTGCGGGTGGTGACGCCACGGGCTCGCAACAAATGTTGCGATGCAATATTGAGAGGGCGGCAGGTGCCCGTGATATCTATTTCCGGGGTCTCCAATCTTACGGATCATTACGGTTTTCGCGTTGAAATTCACGGGGTCTGACGGGCAACTGCCGCATGTCGCAAGGCGACTGCCGGCATGCGTCAAACGAGGCCGTCGCAACCGTCTTTCGGCGGCACGCATCGGCATCGCGATGCTGCACCTGCACACGAACGGGCCGACTGGCCGCCGGCGGTGCGTGCTGCCTTTCGATTCGCGCTGTCATTTGAAAATAACGATTTGACTCATGCCCCGCTTTCGGTTGAAGCTAGTAGCTTGCTGTCCGAAGGGGGCTGTGCCTGCATGAGTTCGACCTTGACCGTTCGTCGTATCGTTGCCGACCAGGGCGGCGTGTATCGCGAACTCCGCGCCGCATCGCTGCGCGAGCCCTACGCGCCCGGCGAAGCGCCGGAGGCCGAATTGCTGAACGTCGAAACGGACGCGGCGTCGGCGATTGCCGCGCAGCGCGCCGTGTCCGACGAGTCGACGACTTTCCTGTTGTATACCGAAGGCCATCCGGCCGGCATGATCGGCGCGTATTTCGACAATACGCCCGATCGGCGTGCGTTCGTCAGCGAGCTGTGGGTGGCGCATGCGGTGCGTCATCTGCGCGGCGGCGTGCTGCTGCTGGAGACGGCCACCGCCTGGCTCGCCGAGCGCGGTGCCCAGGACGTCTACGCGTGGATTGCCGATGCGAACCGCAACGCGATCCGCTTCTATGAGCGGGCGGGTTTCGGCAATACCGGCGAACACGCGCCGATCGCACGGATGCCCGGCGCGATGAAATCGCTGTACGTATCGCAGATGAAGCACTGACGTGACGTCAGAACGCGGGCCGCACGGCGCGATGAGGATGGGGGCGCCCGCTTGCCTGCCCGCCTGCCGGTTGCGCGCCCGCCCGGGCCGCCGCCACCCGGTTCCCCAAAAATAATGGCCGCGCGCGTGGACGCCTGTAAAATACGCAAAAAATTTTTGCAGAGTGTCCATGTCGCTTAAAAAATCGCCATTCTTCGAGCTGCGCAGCGGATCGGTCGATACGTTGCTGTTCACCGTGAAGACGACCGATCTCGATGCGTTGCGTACCGAACTGGTCAAGCGCTTCGAAGCGACTCCCGAGTTTTTCGCCGACGATGTCGTCGCGATCGACGTCCGCCGCCTGGCTGACGGCGAACGCGTCGCGCTCGCGGACATCCGCCAGATGCTGAACGACGTGCGGATGCGTCCGGTGGGCGTCGTCGCACTGGCAACGCAGGGCTGGGCGGGGGAAGCCGGCCTGCCGTTGCTGGAGGCGCGCGATCGCCGCGCGCCGGCCGCAAAACCTGCCGACGAAGCGGAGCCGGCGGCTGTGCCAGCCGTCGAGCCCGCCGCCGCTGCGGCAGCCGCAGCGGCGCCCGAACAGCCGTCGGAGCCCGCGCCGACGCCTGTGCAGGCCGGCGGCCAGACGCTGGTGATCGACCGGCCGTTGCGTTCGGGGCAGCAGATTTACGCGAAAGGAGACCTCGTGGTGCTCGCGCCGGTCAGTCACGGCGCGGAGATCATCGCGGAAGGCAATATCCACATCTACGCGCCGTTGCGCGGCCGCGCACTCGCGGGCGTGCACGGCAATCACGACGCGCGCATTTTCTGCACGTGTCTCGAGCCGGAACTGATTTCGATCGCGGGTATCTATCGAACAACCGAGAACCCGTTGCCCGCCGAAGTACTGGGCAAATCGGTGCAGATCCGGCTCGAAGAGGAAAAACTGATGATCGAACCGCTGCGCCTGACGTAAGACACGCGGTGCGCTCCGGATCGATCGGCTCTCATTGACGAACACAGGGTATTGGGTAAATGGCAAAAATCATCGTGGTGACCTCGGGCAAGGGCGGCGTGGGCAAGACGACGACGAGCGCGAGCTTTGCGTCCGGTCTCGCGCTGCGCGGCCACAAGACGGCCGTGATCGACTTCGACGTCGGCCTGCGTAACCTCGATCTCATCATGGGCTGCGAGCGCCGCGTGGTGTACGACCTCGTGAACGTGATCCAGGGCGAAGCGAACCTGAACCAGGCGCTGATCAAGGACAAGAAGTGCGAGAACCTGTTCATCCTGCCGGCGTCGCAGACGCGCGACAAGGATGCGCTCACGCGTGACGGCGTCGAGAAGGTGCTGAACGACCTGGTCGCGATGGACTTCGAATACATCGTCTGCGATTCGCCGGCCGGTATCGAGGCGGGCGCACTGCACGCGATGTACTTCGCGGACGAAGCGCTGATCGTCACGAACCCGGAAGTGTCGTCGGTGCGTGACTCGGATCGCATTCTCGGCATCCTGTCGTCGAAGACGAAGCGCGCGACCGAAGGCAAGGATCCGATCAAGGAACACCTGCTGATCACGCGCTACAGCCCCAAGCGCGTCAGCGAAGGCGAGATGCTGTCGCTCGAGGACATCAGCGAGATCCTGCGCATCAAGCTGATCGGCGTGGTGCCCGAGTCGGAAGCCGTGCTGCATGCATCGAACCAGGGTCTGCCGGCCGTGCATATCGACGGTACTGACGTGGCGGAAGCGTACAAGGACGTCGTCGCGCGTTTCCTCGGCGAAGACAAGCCGCTGCGCTTCACTGATTACCAGAAGCCGGGCCTGCTGCAGCGCCTCTTCGGCAGCAAGTAACGGAGGCCGCCCATGTCCATCCTTTCGTTTCTCCTCGGCGAGAAGAAAAAGTCCGCATCGGTCGCGAAGGAGCGCCTGCAGCTCATCATCGCGCACGAGCGCGTCGGCGGCCGGCCGCCGGCCGATTACCTGCCGGCGCTGCAGAAGGAGCTGGTCGCGGTCATCTCGAAGTACGTCCATATTTCGGACGATGACATCCGCGTGAGCCTCGAGCGCCAGGACGATCTCGAAGTCCTCGAAGTGAAGATCGAGATCCCGCAAGCCTGACCGTTGCAGGTATCCCTCCGCACGGCGGCACTCGCCGCCGTGCGCGTCTTACGCCCTGTTGCACTTTCGGGCATGCCGTAACACGGCGTCTGTCGGCCGTTACCGCGCCTCCCGCATTGAACGAATACGCTCGCGTAACTTGTTCAACCAGGAGGTTGTGATGGCTGTCTCTACCGTTCAACGTCGTATCGTTTCGCTCGCATTGCTTGCCGCGAGCCTGTCAGCCGTCGTCGCGCCGCTTGCCGCGCATGCGGACGAGATTCTCGTCGGCACCCCCGTGGTCGTGCCGCAGGGCCGCGTGGTCGTCGCCGAGCCGGTCGCCGTGCGCACCGAGGAAGTCGTGATCGTCGCGCCGAACGCGCCGCCGCCGGTGCGCTACGAGGTCGTGCCGGCCTCGCGCGTGGGCTACGTGTGGGATCGCGGGCACTGGCACTGGGAGCATGGCCGCTACGTGTGGATCGGCGGTCACTGGGAAGCCGAGCGCGTCGGTATGCAATGGGTGCCGGGCCACTGGGACCAGCGCGGTCCGAACTGGTTCTGGACCCGTGGTCACTGGGCCTGATGGAGCCGGACGATGAAAAGAACCGCAATCGCCATCGCGCTCGTCGCGATCACGCTGGCCGGATGCATCGTCGTGCCGGCGCGGCCCGTGTACTACCGGCCGGCGCCCGTCGTGATCTATTGAGCGTCGCGCGGGCCGCGCTGTGCCGGGTCGTGCGTCCCGGCTGCGGCCGGCTCGTCGTCGTGCGGCGCCGGTGCATGTGCTGCGCCTTCGGCCGGCACGGTGGCGGGGGACGCTTCGTCGCCCTTGCCGCCTTCGTCGCGCAGCGTGTCGAGCGGATCGGCGGGCGCCGCGGCCGCATCCTGCGGCTCGGTGACGCCGGTTGCCGCCGTCGCGCTCGCGGCGGTTGCCGCAGCCGGTTCGGCGACCGCGGCGGGCGGCGCGAGATAGCGCAGGGCGAGCGTTTCGTAGAGCGGTGGCGCGAAGAAGCGCGACACGCGGCTCGACACCAGCGCGGTGGCCATCAGCGAAATCACGAGCGCGTGACCGTTGATCATCTCCATCACGATCACGAACGACGTGATCGGCGACTGCGTGACGGCCGCCATGTAGCCGACCATCGCGAGCGCGATCAGCATCGGGAGGCTCATGTTGCTGAACACGAGATGCAACAGGTTGCCGAACCCGGCGCCGATCGACAGCGACGGCGCGAAGATCCCGCCCGGGATGCCCGGCAGGTACGACGCCACCATCGAAATCATCTTCAGGAACGGATAGAACACCGACAGATGCTGGCTGCCGTCGAGCAGGCCGCGCGCCTCGGCATAGCCGCTGCCGAAGGTCGTGCCGCCCGATACGAGGCCGACGACGGCAATCGCGAAGCCGCACAGCGCGGCGAACGTGATCGGCCGCTCGCGATACAGGCCCAGCAGCTGCGCGGGCAGCCAGCGTCCTGTGTTGAGCAGCAGCCAGCAGAACAGGCCGCCTGCGATCCCCGTGACGATCGCGGTGACCAGCACGGCGAGCGCGAGCAGTTTCGGGAAATGGGGGCCGGCATCGATCGTGCCGAAATACGTGTAGTTGCCGTTCAGGCCGAGCGCGACGACGCCGGCGAGGATGATCGCGGTGATCAGCACGCCGCTCGCGCGCGCGGAGAAGCTGCGCGTCAGTTCCTCGATCGCGAACACGATTCCCGCGAGCGGCGTATTGAACGCGGCCGACAGCCCGGCCGCCGCGCCGGCGAGCACCAGTTGGCGTTCGATCTGCGCGTTCGAGCGCGGGTAGAAGCGTCGCAGGTTGAACATCAGCGCCGCGCCGACCTGCACGGTCGGCCCTTCGCGGCCGATCGTGAAGCCGCCCAGGATGCCGAGGAACGACACCAGCACCTTGCCGAACAGGATGCGCAGCGTCAGCAGCCGGGAGCCGAACGCGCTCGGGCGCGCATGCAGCGTCGCGATCACCTGCGGGATGCCGCTGCCCTCGGCGCCGCGGAAGAAGCGCCGCGTGATCCATACCGACAGCGCGGCGATGGCCGGCGTCAGCAGCAGCGGCAGCCACGCGGCGTGATCGCGCATCGTGCGGAAGGTTTCGTAACCCCAGTCGATCAGACGCGCGTAAAGTACGGCCGCGAGGCCGACGACGATCGCACCGAGCCAGAACACGCCGTACTGGCGCCAGATCCTCAGCGAACGACGGGTGAGGGCGGGAAACAGGGCGGGAAGGGCGGGGCGTGGCATCGGCGCGGGCCGGCAGGCAAAGATCGAATTATAAAAAGAACCGGATGCGGGCGGGGAGCGAGAATGTTCCCGAAAGGAGATGCATTTTGTTGCAAAAGTAATTTCACGTAATGTCTGCGCATGTAACCATCGTGAGCATGCCAAATTGACTGGCTTATCTCCACACATCGTGAAACGTATCCTCATCGTGAAAGTGACGTCGCTCGGCGACGTTGTCCAGACGCTACCCGTCGTCGCGGATCTGCATCGCGCCTTTCCCGGCGTAACGGTCGACTGGGCAGTGGATGAATCGTGCGCGGAGGTCGTGCGCTGGCATCCGGGCGTCAGCCGTGTCCTGGGCGCGCCGCTGCGCCGTTTCAAGAAGATGCGCAATCGCGGCGACCTGAAGGCGATCACGGCGTCGATCGGCGCGCTGCGGGCGCATCGCTACGATGCGGTGATCGACCTGCATGGTGTCTACAAGAGCGCGATCATTTCGGCGCTCGCGCGCGCCGCGCGCCGGGTCGGCTACCAGACGCGGGATCTCGGCGAAACGGGCGCGCGCTTCGCGTATTCGCATCGTTTCGGCCCGCGGCCGGACTGCGACGCGTGGCACGGGATGCGCGTGAGCGCCGGCGAGGCGCTCGGCTACGCGCCCGAGGGTATCGCCACGTACGGTATCGCCCCGCCGCGGGACGTGAACCTGCCGGCCGCCGTGACCGATGGTGCCCCATTCATGCTGCTGTTCCATGCGACGTCCAACCCCGACAAGAAATGGCCGGCCAACCACTGGGCCGCGCTCGCCACGCAGATGATGGCGCGTGGCGTGCGCGTGCTGCTGCCGTGGGGATCGGCTGCCGAGCATGACGATGCGCAGGACATCGCCGCACGCGCGCCGGGTTCGGTCGTGCTGCCCGCGATGACGGTGCGCGAGCTCGGCGCGGCGCTCGGCCGGGCTGCGCTCGTGGTGGGGGTCGATACGGGGTTCGTACACATGGCGCACGCGCTGCAGCGGCCGACCGTGATGATTTTCGTCGCGACGTCGCGCCATCATTGCGGCATCGGCGGCGCGCCGAATGCACTGTCGATCGGCGAGCCGGGCATGATGCCGTCGGTCGACGAGGCGCTGGACGCGATCGATACGGTCGGCCCGGCCTACGGCGCGCTGCGCGCGCGGATGACCGCCTGACGAAGCGGGGTGTGCCGGTTCAGGCGAGCAGCGCCTCGACCGTGACGACGGCGGCGACGGCCGCCAGATTCGCCAGCAGTGCCTCGAACACGAGGCCGCGCCAGGTCTGCGGCCGGAAGCGCATCGCGAGCAGGATCGCGCCGCCCAGCGCGAGCGCGAGGATCAGGACGAGATCGGCATTGCCGAGGCGGATGTTCATGGCGGCGGCTCCTTCAGGGCGGGATCCCGGGCGCGCGCAGCGGCGCACCCAGGATCGAGTATAGGCAGCGCCGGCTTGCGCACAACCCGGGTCGCCCCGGAGTTTCAGACGAGCGATGCGTCGCGCGTCTCGCGCATCAGCAGCACGCCGATCAGGCTGATTGCCGCCGCAACCGACACATAACCGCCGACCCACGACAGCCCGCCGCGCGCCGCCAGCAGTTGCGCGATATACGGCGCGATCGACGCGCCGAGGATCCCGCCGAGGTTATACGCGACGCCCGCGCCCGTGTAGCGGACGTTGGTCGGGAACAGCTCCGGCAGCAGCGCGCCCATCGGCGCGAACGTCACGCCCATCAGGAACAGCTCGATCGTCAGGAACAGCGCGACGAGCGGCATCGAGCCGCTACCGAGCAGCGGCTCCATCGCAAAACCCGACAGCAGCGCGGCGATCGCGCCCACGACGAGCACCGGCTTGCGGCCGAAGCGGTCCGATGCCCACGCGGACAGCGGCGTCGCGAGTCCCATGAACACGACCGCGAAACACAGCAGGCCGAGGAAGCTCTGGCGCGGAATATGCAGCGCCGACACGCCGTACGACAGCGAGAACACCGTCGAGATGTAGAACAGCGTGTAGCAGACGACCATGGCGAGCGCACCGAGCAGCGTCGGCCGCCAGTGTTGCGTGACCAGCGTCGCGACCGGCACGCGCACGCGCTCGTTGCGATCGAGCGCGGCCTGGAACGCGGGTGTTTCGGTGATCTTGAGCCGCACGTACAGGCCGAGCGCGACGAGCACCGCACTGACCAGGAACGGGATGCGCCAGCCCCAGCTGCGGAACTGCTCGTCCGACAGCGACAGCGCGAGCGCGAAGAACAGCCCGTTCGACATCAGGAAGCCGACCGATGGCCCGAGCTGCGGGAACATTCCGAACCAGCCGCGCTTGCCCTGCGGCGCGTGCTCGGTCGCCAGCAGCGCGGCGCCGCCCCATTCGCCGCCGAGGCCGATCCCCTGGCCGAAGCGCAGCACGCACAGCAGCACCGGCGCGAGCGCGCCGATCGCGTCGTAGCCGGGCACGAAGCCGATGGCGGTGGTGGACACGCCCATCACGAGCAGCGATGCGACGAGCGTCGACTTGCGGCCGATGCGGTCGCCGAAGTGCCCGAACAGGAACGAGCCGATCGGGCGAGCGATGAACGCGATGCCGAACGTGACGAAGGCGGACAGCGCCTGTGCGGTCGCGGACCCGTGCGGAAAGAACACCGGGCCGATGACGAGCGCGGCGGCCGTTGCGTACACGTAGAAATCGTAGAACTCGATCGCGGTGCCGATGAAGCTGGCGAACACGATGCGCCGGTGGCTGACGGCGCCGGCCGAACCGGTTGCGTGTGCAACGGTCGGGGGGGATGCGGACATGGATGTCTCCGTTTTGTCGTTGGGGCGGTCGGCTGAGCGTGCGGTCGGGCAGGCGGATGCCTGCCGGGGGCAGCCGAGCGGATGATGCGGTGGCGGCGTGGACGCGCGCCGTGGCGCGGACGTCACCCGCCGGTCGACGATGGAGACGTGTACGTCGCCGCCGCCCGGTGCCGGCGTGGTCGGCTCGCATGCCGGGTGGGGCGCGCGAACGCGCGCGCGGCGTGATGGCCGCGCGATTGCGGAAAATTATAGCCAGCGCCGCCGCGCACCGGCAATCGCGGGGCGGCGACCGCTCAGTCGATCGATTGCGCCTGCGCCGACGCGGTGCTTTGCAACTGGAAGTGGCCGTCGTCGTTGAAGAGCCAGCCTTCCATCAGTTCAAGCCGGCCGTTGCCGTCGAGCAGTCGCGACGGCGGCGGCGGCAGCGGCGCCGAGCGGCGCAGCGACGCGAGCGCGAGTGCTTCCGCTTCGCTGTCGCCGTTGCTGCGATAGACGGACGCGTTGACGAGCCGGCCGCTGCCATCGACGGTGAAGGCCACGACGACGAGCGAGCGGAGCATGGCCTGAGGTATGCCGTGCAGCATGCCGGACGGATTGCGTTCGGCGACACGGTGCGCGACTTCGACGCGGTACTGGTCGAGGTTGCCGCTGCGGGTGATCGACGGAATCGTCAGGATCGAGTGCAGCGACGGAGGCGGCGTGATCGTGCACGCCGCGAGCATGGCGACGACGGCCAGCGCAACTGCACGCGGCCGGTTGACATGCAAACGGGGAAGGGGGCGCATGGGAGGCTAGCCGGAAGTGACTATAAAAAAATGATAGGCGCACGGACGCGAGCCGATATCGGGAGAAACGCATAACGGGCGATGCCGGATGATGCGAGCGCTGATGACGAGAAGGCGTGCGCTCGCGCATCGCGATGTGACGTGACATGTGACAGTACGCTCGCGTGGCTGCCGCACGCGTGCATCGCGGCGTGCGTGTTGCAAGGTTGAAAGAAACACGAGGAACGCGACTGGCACGCCGACGCGTGGCGAGGGTCCGGCGCGAGTGCAGCGGGTCGCTGCAGGCAGCACCACGGGCGCGCCCGCGCCATTTTCGGCGATGCGTGCGGCCCGGTTCAGAAGCCGTGCGTGACGAGTGACAGGATCGACAGGTCGGGGTGCGTGCCGTCGATGATGCTCTTGCCGATGTGCACGGCTTCGTGGACGGCTTCATCGAGGCTCGCGAAGCTTTCCTCGCCGTCCGCATGGAAGGGCACCGCGTGGCCGGGCAAGGCGGGATTCGCGCCAGGATGGCACACGTAGCCGGTGTAGGTGTAGCGCGTGTCGTTGCCGGGCGCGACGGCCGGCACGACATGGATCTCGAAGCCTTCGTAATCGACGTGTTCCGCCGGTGTCGACAGTTCGGTCATGGCGATCTCCGTGTACCGCACGCAGGGGTGGCGCGCGCGGCATCGAGTACGCGGCGGCGGTCGTGTCGCCGTGTTGATCGAATTCTAGGTGATCGAGCGGCCGGCCGGGAGAGGGGCTTCCGGCGCGTTGCGATGTAATGGCGGGCCGCTGCCGGTGCCCGCCGCTCAGGTGCCGCGCGACGGCCGGCGCGAACGCCCGTGCCGTTTCGGCGGACGGGCTCGCGCGCGGCGCTGCATCATTGCTTGCAGCGCGCGTCCTTGCGCTGCACGACGATGATCACCGGGTATTTCTGGCCGTGATCGAGCTCCACGCGCGCCACGACGGTCAGTGTTGCCGGATCGGAATCGTCGTACACGCTGACCTGTTCGTTCCGGAGGTAGGTCACGCCGGTGCAGTTCGACGTGCGTCCATCGTCGCCCACCTTGCACTGGAGGTCGTTGTCCTTCACGTAGTTGTAGGGCGACGGGCTCGCGAGGTATTCGCTCAGGCCGCGCGGCGAGCCGCCGACACCCGTCACGTAGGCGATCGCGCACGACGCCTGCGCGTCGCTGCCGGCGGCGGAGTCGGCCGTCGCCGGCGTGCTGACGGCAACCAGCAGTGCAGCGAGCGACGAGACGATGAAGGGCTTCATGACGTGGGTTTCCCGTTTCGCGAATCGGAGCGCCGGATTGTAACGGCATCCGGCGTGACGCGTCGGAACGTGAGGGAAGGGCGTGCGCGGACCAACAAAAAACCCCGTCATTCGGTGAATGGACGGGGTTTGGCGAACTTCCTGGCGGAAGCGGTGAGATTCGAACTCACGGACAGTTTCCCGTCGCCGGTTTTCAAGACCGGTGCCTTAAACCGCTCGGCCACGCTTCCACACGAGGCGGCATTGTAACCGAAATGCCGCGTGGTTCATCCCCTCAATCGTCACGCAGGAACAATTCCTGCAGGTCGTTGAGGAAACGCTGGCCCAGCGGCGTCGGCGCGATCTGCGCGAAATCGCGCGCGATCAGCCCGCGCCGTTCCGCTTCCTGCAGCGCCGGCTCGATCGTGCTCATCGGCAGGCCCGTGCGTTCGGCGAAGCTGTGCACGGGGAAGCCCTCGACGAGCCGCAGCGTGTTCAGCATGAACTCGAACGGCAGGTCGCGCGCGCCGACTTCACGCTCTTCCTGCACGGCCGTGCCGGCCATCGCCTGCTCGATGAAGGTCGCCGGATGCTTGTAGCGTGCCTGCCGCAGGATCCGGTTCGGGAACGACAGCTTCGTGTGTGCGCCCGCACCGATCCCGAGATAGTCGCCGAAGCGCCAGTAGTTCAGGTTGTGCTTGCACTGATGATTCGGCTTCGCATACGCGGACACTTCGTAGCGCCCGTAACCGGCCTCGGCCGTGCGCGCGTGGATCCACTCCTGCATGTCGGCCGACGCGTCGTCGTCGGGCACGACCGGCGGGAATTTCGCGAACAGCGTATTCGGCTCGAGCGTCAGGTGATACAGCGACAGATGCGGCGGCGCGTACGACAGCGCGGTCTCGATGTCGGTGCGGCATTCGTCGAGCGTCTGGTTCGGCAGCGCGAACATCAGGTCGAGGTTGAAGTTGTCGAAGTGCTTCGCGGCGATTTCGACCGCGGCGCGTGCCTGCGTCGTGTCGTGAATCCGGCCGAGCGCCTTCAGGTGCGCTTCGTTGAAGCTCTGGATGCCGACCGACAGGCGATTCACGCCGCTCGCGCGGAACTGCGCGAACTTCGCGGCCTCGAACGTGCCCGGATTCGCCTCGAGCGTGATCTCGGCATCGGCGTCGAGCGGCAGCAGCGCACGCACGTCGGACAGCATCCGGTCGAGGCCGGCCGCCGACAGCAGGCTCGGCGTGCCGCCGCCGATGAATACCGTATGCACCTGGCGGCCCCACACGAGCGGCAGCGCCTGCTCGAGATCGGCGCGCAGCGCGTCGAGATACTCGGTTTCCGGAAACCGTTCGCCCTTCCACTCGTGCGAATTGAAATCGCAGTACGGGCACTTGCGCACGCACCACGGGAAATGCACGTACAGCGCGAGCGGCGGCAGCGACGTGAGCCGCACCTGGCCGGGCGACGTGAAGGTCGCGACGACGCGCGCGCCGGTTTCCGCGGCCTGGCTCATGCGACCTCCGCTGGCGAACGGGTATCGGGCGTGCTCATGCTTCCTCCGCGAGCCGCGCCAGCAGCGCCTTCAGCGCCAGCGCGCGATGGCTGTGCGTGTTCTTCACGGCCGGCTCGAGTTCGGCGGCCGTCGCGCCGAGCGACGGCAGGTAGAAATACGGGTCGTAGCCGAATCCATGCTCGCCGCGCGGCGTGTCGACGATCTCGCCCGCCCAGCGTCCTTCGGCGAACAGCGGCTCGGGGTCGTCCGCATGGCGCACGAGCGCGAGCACGCAGCAATAGTATGCGCGCCGGTCGTCGACGCCGCGCAGTTGCTCGACGAGATATGCATTGTTCGCCGCGTCGCCCTTGTCACGGCCCGCGCGCTGCGCGTAGCGTGCCGAATAGACGCCCGGCGCGCCGCGCAGCACGCGCACGCACAGGCCCGAATCGTCGGCGATCGCCGGCAGCCCGGTGAGCCGCGACGCGTGGCGTGCCTTCGTCAGCGCATTCTCGATGAAGGTGCCGAACGGCTCTTCCGCCTCAGGCACGGCAAGGTCGCCCTGCGGGACGATCTCGATGCCGACCGTCGAGAACAGCGCGGTGAATTCGCGCAGCTTGCCGGCGTTGTTCGACGCCAGAACGATGCGCGACAGCGGCGCGGTGGTGTGGTCGTCCGGCATGTCAGGCGCCCAGCACGTCTTTCTGAAGCTGCACGAGCTCGGCGATCCCGCCTTGCGCGAGGTCGAGCAGCGCGTTCATCTCGGCGCGCGAGAACGGCACGCCTTCGGCCGTGCCCTGGACTTCGACGAAACCGCCGGCGCCCGTCATCACGACGTTCATGTCGGTGTCGCACTGCGAATCTTCCGCGTAATCGAGGTCGAGCACGGGCGCGCCCTGGTACACGCCGACCGAGATCGCGGCGACGTGGTCGGTGATCGGCGAGCGCGTGAGCTTGCCTGCCGCGATCAGCTTCGACACGGCGTCGTGCGCGGCGACGAACGCGCCGGTGATGCTCGCCGTGCGCGTGCCGCCGTCGGCCTGGATCACGTCACAGTCGATGTGGATCGTGCGCGGGCCGAGCGCTTCGAGGTCGAACACCGCGCGCAGCGCGCGGCCGATCAGGCGCTGAATTTCCTGCGTGCGGCCGGTCTGCTTGCCGCGGGCGGCTTCGCGGTCGCTGCGCGTATGCGTCGCGCGCGGCAGCATCCCGTATTCGGCGGTCAGCCAGCCTTGCCCGCGGTCGCGCAGGAAGTCGGGCACGCGCTCGGACACGCTCGCGGTGCAGAGCACCTTGGTGTCGCCGAATTCGACCAGCACCGAGCCTTCGGCATGTTTCGTGTAGTGGCGGGTCAGGGCGACCTGGCGCAGTTCGTCGGCGCGGCGGCCGCTCGGGCGGGAAACGGAAGACGTCATGTGGGAATCGCGGAACGAGAGGAAACCCCGATTTTAGCGCCGAACGGCGGGCGTGCCCGGCGGGGTGGTCCGCAAAAATGGGATAATGCGCGCTTCCCGCCCCGCGCTTTCCGATGCGCCGGGCGCCTCGACATATCCCCGCCCGCGAGGGCACCCAGACGGCGAGACGAACCATGATCTACAGCATGACGGGCTACGCGAGCGCGACGCGCGAACTCGCGACGGCCACCGGCAACGGCGGCACCAGCGTGTCGGTCGAACTGCGCACCGTGAACTCGCGCTTCCTCGACCTGAATTTCCGGATGCCGGACGACGTGCGCGCGTGCGAACCCGCGCTGCGCGAAATGCTGATGAACAAGCTGTCGCGCGGCAAGGTCGATATCCGCATCAACCTGCAGCGCGGCGAGCAGAGCATCGGCGCGGGCGCGCTGAACCAGTCTGCGCTCGGCCAGCTCGCCGAGCTCGAGCGCTCGGTGCTCGACTCGTTCCCGGGCGTCGGCCGCCTGCGCGCGGGCGAGATCCTGCGCTGGCCCGGCGTGATCGCCGAGAGCGGCGTGTCGGCTGACGCGATCCGCGAGGCGGTGCTCGCGTGCGGCAAGGAAGCGATCGGCGAGCTCGTCGTCGTGCGTTCGCGCGAAGGCGCGCAACTGGCGACGATGCTGCTGTCGAACGTCACCGAGATGGAAGCGATCGTCGCGCGCATCACGCCGCTCGTGCCGGAGCTGATCGCGAAGCACCAGCAGAAGATCGTCGAACGGCTGCAGGAGGCGCTCGGCATCGCGGCGCCCGAAGGCAGCTCGACGATCGTCACGCGCGAGGAAGCCGCGGAGCGCATTCGTCAGGAAGTGACGATGTACGGGATCCGGATCGACATCGCGGAAGAGCTGTCGCGGCTCACCGCGCACCTGAACGAAACGCGCCATGTGATCGAGAAGGGCGGCCGCGTCGGCAAGCGTCTCGACTTCATGATGCAGGAACTGAATCGCGAAGCGAACACGCTCGGCTCGAAGGCGGCGGCGAAGGAACTCGCCGACGCATCGATGGCGCTCAAGCTGCTGATCGAGCAGATGCGCGAGCAAGTGCAAAACCTGGAGTAAAGCAACATGACGGAATCTACCCGCGACGCGCACGCGTCGCATTCGCTGCACGGCGGCGTCTATCCCGGCAACCTGTTCATGGTCGTCGCGCCGTCGGGCGCCGGCAAGTCGACGCTCGTGAATGCGCTGCTGTCGAAGGACAGCGACATCTGCCTGTCGATCTCGTACACGACCCGCAAGCCGCGCCCGGGCGAGCAGGACGGCCAGCACTATCACTTCACGACGGTCGAGGATTTCCGCGCGCGTCACGCGGCGCACGAATTCCTCGAGAGCGCGGAAGTGCACGGCAACTACTACGGCACGTCGCGCGTGTGGATCGAAGAGCAGATGAAGAACGGCCACGACGTGCTGCTCGAGATCGACTGGCAAGGCGCGCTGCAGGTGAAGAAGCAGTTCCGCAACGCGGTCGGCATCTTCATCCTGCCGCCGTCGCTCGACGCGCTCGAGGAGCGCCTGAAGAAGCGCGGCCAGGACGAGCCGAAAGTGATCACGCGCCGCCTGCTGGCCGCCGGCAGCGAGATCGCGCACGCGCCCGAAGCGGAATACGTGGTGATCAACGAGAACTTCGAGCGTGCGCTCGCGGAGCTCGAATGCATCGTCGCGGCCACGCGCCTGCGCTTTGCTTCGCAGTACGCGCGACACACGGAGCTGTTCATCGAGCTCGGCATCCATCTGCCCCACGCGGAATGACGCGGGGGACGAGGGACATAAGGTAGAATAAGGACTATATTCAGAAGGAATTACCAACATGGCTCGCATTACCGTCGAAGACTGCCTGAAGCAAATCCCGAACCGCTTCGAACTGGCGCTCGCCGCCACCTATCGCGCGCGGCAGCTCGCGCAAGGCCATACGCCGAAGATCGAAAGCCGCGACAAGCCGACCGTCGTCGCGCTGCGCGAAATCGCTGCCGGCCAGGTCGGCGTCGAGATGCTGAAGAAGGTGCCGGTGTAACGCGCATCCGGCCCGTTCCAGCCATGTAATCCACGCGCGCAACGACTCGACCTGGAGGCGAATATGAGCACCACCCCATCGTCCGCCTCCGCGGATTCGACCACCGAAGCCACGGCCCAGTCGCCTGCGCGCCAGTACATCGACGCGGTCCTCGAACAGTCCTTCCGGCATCTGTTCGGGCCGACCGCCACACCGGAGCAGCCTCGCAAGCACGGCGTCGTTTCGATCGCGAAACTGACGGGCGTGCTTGCCGAGTATCTTCCTCCGGAAGAAATCAAAGAGGTCAAGGCGGCGTTCCACTTCAGTGACGAAGCCCACCTCGGTCAATATCGCCAGAGCGGCGAACCCTACATCACCCATCCCGTCGCCGTCGCGGAAATCTGCGCCGGCTGGAAGCTCGACGCGCAAGCCGTCATGGCCGCGCTGCTGCATGACGTGATGGAAGACCAGGGCGTGACCAAGAGCGAGCTGGCCGAGCGGTTCGGCCCGAAGGTCGCCGAACTGGTCGATGGCCTGTCGAAGCTCGACAAGATGGAATTCCGCAGCCGCGAGGAAGCGCAGGCGGAAAACTTCCGCAAGATGCTGCTCGCGATGGCACGCGACGTGCGCGTGATTCTCGTCAAGCTCGCCGACCGCCTGCACAACATGCGCACGCTCGGCGCGGTGCCGATGGAAAAGCGCCGCCGCGTCGCGCGGGAAACGCTCGACATCTACGCGCCGATCGCGCACCGCCTCGGGTTGAACAACACGTATCGCGAGCTGCAGGACATGAGCTTCGCGAATTTCAACCCGCATCGCTACGCGACGCTCGAGAAGGCCGTGAAGGCCGCGCGCGGCAACCGCCGCGAAGTGATCAGCAAGATCCTCGAAGCCGCGCAGCGCGCGATGGCCGATGCGAAGATCGACGCCGAGATCACCGGCCGCGAAAAGACCATCTACAGCGTGTACCGCAAGATGCGCGACAAGCAGCTGTCGTTCTCGCAGGTGCTCGACGTGTACGGCTTTCGCGTCGTCGTCGACAGCCCGCTCGACTGCTACACGTGCATCGGCGCGCTGCACGCGCTGTACAAGCCCGTGCCCGGCAAGTTCAAGGACTACATCGCGATCCCGAAGATCAACGGCTATCAGTCGCTGCACACCACGCTGGTCGGCCCGTTCGGCGCGCCAATCGAGTTCCAGGTGCGCACGCGCAAGATGCACGAGATCGCCGAGGCGGGGGTCGCCGCGCACTGGCTGTACAAGAACGGCAGCGCGGATCTCAGCGACGTGCAGAAGCGCGCGCACCAGTGGCTGAAGTCGCTGCTCGACATCCAGAGCGAAGCCGGCGATTCGAGCGAATTCCTCGAGCACGTGAAGATCGACCTGTTCCCGGATGCGGTCTACGTGTTCACGCCGAAGTCGAAGATCATGGCGCTGCCGCGCGGCGCGACGGCACTCGATTTCGCGTATTCGATCCACAGCGATCTCGGCAACCAGTGCGTGGCCGTGAAGATCAACAACGAGCTGCTGCCGCTGCGCACCGAGCTGAAGAGCGGCGACATCGTCGAGGTGATCACGGCGCCGTATTCGAAGCCGAACCCTGCGTGGCTCGGTTTCGTGCGTACCGGCAAGGCGCGCTCGGCGATCCGGCACTACCTGAAGACGATGCGCCTGAACGAATCGGTGCAGCTGGGCGAGCGGCTGGTCGACCAGAGCCTGAAGGGCTATGGTCTCGCGCTGGCCGATGTCGAGCCGGAAGTGTGGGAGAAGCTCGTGCAGTGGACGGGCAACAAGAGCCGTCAGGAAATCTTCGCGGACATCGGCCTCGGCCGCCGCGTGGCCGCGGTGATGGCCAAGCGCATCGAGGTGCTGATGAGCGGCCGCGATGCGGACGACGATCTGCCGAAGTCCGAGCGGCATCCCGCGCACCACGCGCCGCCGGTCGTGATCACCGGCACCGAAGGGATGTCCGTGCAGTTGTCCGCATGCTGCCGGCCGATTCCGGGCGACGCGATCATGGGTTACATCGGCATCGGCCTGGGGATGGCGATTCATACGACCGATTGCCGCGTGGCGCAGCGTATCCATCGCCGCGATCCGGGCCGCTGGATCGACGTCGAATGGGCGCCGCAGCCGGGCCGCCTGTTCGATGTCGCGGTGAAGGCGCTCGTGAAGAACACGAAGGGCATCTTTGCGCGCGTGGCGGCGGACATCACGTCGGCCGACGCGAACATCGTGCATATCGCGATGGACGAGGATCTGACGCACGAATCGACGGTGCTGCGCTTCGTGATCCAGGTCAGCGACCGCGTGCATCTCGCGAACGTGATGCGACGCGTGCGAACCAATCCGGACGTGATGCGGATCATGCGCGAGCGTTCGACCGACGACGGTGCGCATGCGCGCCACGACGGCGGCATGCGCATCGAGCGCGAGCGTCAGGATTACTGACGCGGCCCGTGTGGGCGGGCGATCGACGGCGGCCAATGGCCGCCGTTTTCATTTGTGCTGGCGGAGGCGTGAACGTGCGGTGTGGTCGACGTTCTTCCGAAAAAAAGCGCCACGCAACCGGACGTTGCTATGTCATGAGTAGGGAAGGGAAGGCGGAAAAGAAAAAGGGCTTTCCCGGAGGAAAGCCCTTTTAAGGTGGCGCGGCTGGCAGGATTCGAACCCACGACCCCTTGGTTCGTAGCCAAGTACTCTATCCAACTGAGCTACAGCCGCACGCAAAACGGTACTGCTTAACTGTCGGAACCTTCTGCGATGGGAAGGTTCCCAAAAAAGTGGCGCGGCTGGCAGGATTCGAACCCACGACCCCTTGGTTCGTAGCCAAGTACTCTATCCAACTGAGCTACAGCCGCACGCAACAACAAGACTTCTACTGCTTTGAACTGAAAGGGCCTTCGGTTGGGAAGGCCCTCGAAAAAGTGGCGCGGCTGGCAGGATTCGAACCCACGACCCCTTGGTTCGTAGCCAAGTACTCTATCCAACTGAGCTACAGCCGCACGCAGAAGCGGAAGTATAGCAGGGTTGTATAAAAAGGGAAGCCTTATTCGCAAATTAGGTGCCATGACCTTGCCGGGGCGCCCTTCGTGTACCCTTGGAGCATCAGTCATCCATGTTGAATCTGCATCATGAACAAGGCGTTTGTCAAAGAGTCGGACGGCGGCGACGACGATCTGGACCAGGCCCAGCCCGCGATTCCGGCGGGCGCGAAGAACTACATCACGCCCGCCGGCCACAAGCGGCTGAGGGACGAACTGCTGAACCTGATCGACGTCGAGCGTCCCGAGGTCGTGCGGCTCGTGTCCTGGGCCGCGTCGAATGGCGACCGGTCGGAGAATGGCGACTACATCTACGGCAAGCGGCGGCTTCGCGAGATCGATCGCCGCATCCGCTTCCTGACGAAGCGGCTCGATCTGGCCGAAGTCGTCGATGCGAGCCGGCAGGAGAATGTCGATCAGGTGTTTTTCGGTGCAACGGTCGATTACGAGACACCGGACGGCGAGGATCACACGATCACGATCGTCGGGATCGACGAGGTCGATCTCGATCGCGGCTGCGTCAGCTGGATTTCGCCGGTCGCGCGCGCACTGATCAAGGCGAAGATCGGCGATACCGTCATGCTGATGACGCCGGCCGGCCCGCAGCCGATCGACGTGCTCGACGTCCGTTACCCGGCGCCGGGCAACGCCTGAGCGGCGCACGGCGCAGCCCGGCAAAGAAAAAGCGCCCCCGATGGGGCGCTTCGTCATCCGGCGTGCGGCGGAACTGCCGGTCGCTCAGAAGCGATGACGCAGGCCTGCCGTGACCGCGATCTGCTTGTTGGTCGATGAAGCACCACCGAGTCCGTTGACATAGGCGCCGATGCCCAGGCCGTCCGTGCTGACGCGCTGATAAACGCCTTGCACGTACACGTCGGTCCGCTTGGACAGTGCATAGTCGGTCTGCAGGTTGAACTGGTTCCAGCCCGGATGACGGCCGTCCAGGAAGCCGGCGGTGTACGTGTACGACCCGGCCAGCGACAAGGCCGGCGTGAGCGCGTAGCGGGCGTTTACTTCGTAGTTGTTGAAGCGGGCAAACGTGCCGTCGAGACCCAGCCCGTTCGACACGCCCGAGGCACCCGCGGAGATGCCGAGCGCCCGGTTCACGCGCGATTGCGTGAACACGAAGCCGGCCGTTGCCGGTCCGAATGTGTAGTTCAGGCCGCCGCCGAACACGCGCTGACGCTTGCCGACGAACGTATTGTCGCCGGCCACCGCGCCGCCGCTGTTGGTGACCGCCGCCGACGTGAGGCCCGAGATGTCATTGTTCAACTGCAGGTAGCCGGCGCCGATGTTGAAGCCGGCATAGGTGTACGACACGCCCGCGCTGTATGCGCGATTGTTCGAGAACTGGTTGCTGTTCGAGAAACCGTACAACGCGCCGAACTTCAGACCGCCGTAATTGACGCTCGTGTACTTGACGGCGTTATTGATCCGGAACGAATTGTTCAGGTTGTCGTTGTCGAACGGGTGGGCAAACTGGGTGCCGCCGAATTGCGTACCGGTCAGCGACAGCGGCCCGATGTAGTCGACAACGCTGTCGTACTGGCGACCGAGGGTGACGGCGCCGAACTGGTCATGAGACAGGCCGACGAACGCCTGGCGGCCGAATTCGCGGCCATTCTGGCCGAGCGTGCCGTTGGCGATGTTGAAGCCGTTTTCCAACACGAAGATTGCTTTCAGGCCGCCACCGAGATCTTCCGTGCCGCGCAGGCCCCAGCGGCTGCCGTTGATCTGGCCGCTGCGTTCCGACCATGAGCTGTGGCCACCCTGGTTGTTCGTATAGGTGATGCCTGCGTCGATCAGGCCATAGAGCGTCACGCTGCTTTGGGCGTGAGCTGCCGTCACGAATACACCCGACAACGCGGTGACGATCAGGGTTTTTTTCATGGATCTGTCTCCAAACAGGATGATGTCGATCGAACCTGCTGCGGACTGGCATGTTGTGCTTGACGTTGCGGCCGGTCCGGCAGAGCGGCGGTGCGCTTATCAAAAAGCCATCTGCAGTGTACGGAGTGCGTGGAGTGGGGGAAGAATGCGCTTTAAGCAATAGTATATTTTGGAATCCGCAAAGATCGGCAATGTGGCGCAAACGGTTGCCCATCAAGGGTTTGTGGCGGTGCAGCGAAGAAAAATGGCGATCAGGACTACGGAACGGGCGTTGCGCGGTCGCGACAGGCGGTCAGCAGGAGGCGGGGATGGCCATCGTCCGATTATTGACACATCGGCAATAGAGGTTTGTGTAGAGCATGGCTAATGAAAGGTTGTTCTCTCGCTATACTGCGATCTCTGCTTTCCGAAGCAGACTTTTTCGTTGACGGAAAAGATCTCCAAACCTTTGTCGGCGCGACTTCCCAGTCGCGCTTTTTTTTTTGCCCCGTTGATTCGCGCGCTATTGCGCGAACGAGCGCCGCTTGCGCTTGGCCGCGGGTGCGGCCTCCTTGGATTCGTTGGGGGGCGGCGTGTATGTCCAGTCTTCCATCACATAGTGACGGGCATCGAGGGGCGACGAGAGCAGGTTCTGCCAGTGATCGCCGTGCCAGGTCGTATCGAATTCGGTGTCGCACGGCGCTTCGCGCGAGGACACTGACTCGGCCAGGGCGCGGGACTTGCGGTGTACGCGTCCGAGCCGGCTCGCGAAGCGCTTGATTCCGTCCAGCCACATGACCTTCTCCTTCCTTCCGACGTTAAGTGAGCATCGCAATGTCCTCGGGTTTCCGCAACCCGGAAAAAACCCGAGGAATTTACCGAGCCGATTTGTCCCCGGTAGGATTTTCTCGCACAAGATTATTAATGCTCCGATCCCGGTAAGGTTGACAGGTTTTTGATGCGAATCAATTAATCAAAGGCGCCGGTGTACCGATTCCAGTGGTATTAGCTCTTTTTTGATAAAACGATCGTCAAAAATTTCCTTGACGCACCCGGATTGTCCAATTTATAAAGTCAGCACTCCGTCCTCGGGCGGCGTGCTGGTGTGGGTGCTGGCGCAATGTTTCGGGATTTCGGGAAACGGCTATAAAAATAGCTTTTTTGGATCTAATCGAGTGGGGAACGAAGACATGGATACCGGTATCGTGAAATGGTTTAACGATGCTAAAGGTTTCGGCTTTATTACGTCGGACAATGGCGGTGAAGATTTGTTTGCACACTTTTCCGAAATCAAGATGGACGGCTTCAAGACGCTGAAGGAAAACCAGCGTGTTTCGTTCGACGTGAAAGTCGGGCCGAAAGGCAAGCAGGCAGCGAATATCCAGGCGGTCTGACGCGCCACGCATTGCCGATCACGTCCGGCCCCCGCATTGCGGGGGCTTTTTGTTTTGCGGGGGCGGAACATTCCGGTTCGGGCTGGCCGCGAACCCGAATGCCGGTGCATACTCACGGAAGCATCGTTTCCCAGTCTTTTCATGTCCGATTCCCCCCGTCCGTCCGATCCCGCCAGCGAACAGCCGCTCGTTTTCGTCGACCTTGAAACCACTGGTGGCTCGCCCGCCGAACACCGCATCACCGAGATCGGCGTGGTCGAAATCGGCCCGTTCGGCGTGTCGACGTGGACGACGCTCGTCGATCCGGGGCAGCCGATTCCGCCGTTCATCCAGCAACTGACGGGCATTTCGGACGAGATGGTGCGCGATGCGCCGTCATTTGCGTCGCTGGCGCCGGCGTTGTTCGAGCGGCTCGACGGCAAGCTTTTCGTCGCGCACAACGCGAACTTCGACCGCGGCTTCCTGCGGGCCGAATTCGAGCGCGCCGGCTTCACGTTCAATCCCGATGTGCTGTGTACGGTGCGGCTGTCGAAGGCGCTGTTTCCGCGTGAGTCGCGGCACGGCCTCGACGCGTTGATCGAGCGCCACGGCCTCGTGCCGGCTGCCCGCCATCGGGCGCTGGCGGATGCCGACCTGCTGTGGCAGTTCTGGCGCCTGTTGCACGATATCGTGCCGCTCGAGCGGCTGCGTGACCAGATCGCGCGCACGACGCGCCACTTCCGTCTGGGCGGCGACCTGACCGAAGCCTGGCTCGATACCGCGCCACCCGGCTGCGGTGCGTACGCACTGTTCGGGGAGGAGGATGTGCCGCTGTATGTTGGCCGCAGCGTGCGTGTGCGGCAGCGGCTGCGTGCGCTACTGATGGGCGAGCGCCGTTCGTCGAAGGAAATGCGACTGGCGCAGCAGGTGCGGCGGGTCGAATGGCGCGAGACCGGCAACGAGTTGGGGGCGATGCTGGCCGAAGCGCAATGGATTGCCCGGCTGCGACCGTCATACAACCGGCGCCTCGCGGCCGACGCCCGTGCCGGCGTTGCGCCCTGGCCGTTCGAAGGTGCGGTCGCATTCGAGGCGAGCGGCGAGCGCAGCCTGTTTCACGTGATCGACGGCTGGCGCTATCTCGGCGCGGCGGAGTCGCTCGACGCGGCCGCGCAACTCGCGGCCGACGGGACGGACGGTGTGTTCGAACCCTTTACCCATCGTCTGCTGCAGACGCATCTCGCACGCGGCCTGCAGCTGATTCCGCTCGCCGCGCTCATGCCTGCGGGGCAGGCGGGTTAATCAGGCGCGGTCGCGCGACCCGCGCCCGCTGTCGTCAGCCGATCGCGCTTGCGCCGCCGGCCGAGCAGACGTGCGACAGCGCGGTGTCGAGTGCCTGCGTTTGCGTCGCGTCGTAGCGCGTGAGCGACTTCCAGTTGGCGATGCTGCGCGCGAGCCGCGCCTGGCAATCAGGCGCATCCCGCAGCGGTGCAACCTGCGCGAGCCCCGCGAGCATTTTCTGCGTCAGCCGGTCGAGCGCCGGGCGCGTGCTGGTCGCGAGATCGGGCGGCGTGCCTTCCGGCGGCCGCGTCGCGCGCCAGGTCGCGAACAGCGCATTCTGCACATCCTTGCTCGCGGTGATCTGATCCTCGAAGAACGTCCGTGCGAACGCGGGATCGACACCGGCCTGTGCCGCGCGCCTCTCGACTGACACGAGCAGTTCCGCTTCGCGCGGCCGGTCCTCGATTGCCTTGTGATTCGCCCATTTCCATCGGGCGACCGGTTCGGCGAGCGCGAGGCGCTGCGACGCGAGCGCGACGATATTGGTGAGGGCCGTGTCGTCACCGTCTGCATTGGCGATGCGCGGGGACGAGAAGAGGGCGACGCCGAGCGCGGCGACAGCGAGGCTGGCACGAATGGCTTGCTTCATCGGAACGATCAGGAGAGCCGGACGGGCCGGAAGTGGAAAACCAGAAGGATAGACGAAGACAGTCGCGCGGCGTAGCGCAGCGACCGGAGAATCAGCAGGCGAGCTGATCCGGCACCGTCAGGCTGTTGCGGCCCGGGTGCGAGGCGAATTGCGCGCGATGCGCAGTGATGTACCGCACGATAGCGATGATCGACACGTGGCGGTTACAGAACCGGACAGGCGTTCACTTCGGCGAGTACAGCTTGTGCTGCTCGTCGAAGAATGCCCGCACGTGGTCGGGCAATTCGGCGAGGAATTCCACGCCGACGGGTTCCGGATCCGGGCTCATCACTTGCTCCGGCGGTGGCATGCGGGTTGGTCTTTCGTCCATGGTCATTTCTCCAGCAGGTTCGATGATTATCAACCTCGTGCTTGGATTTATGCCAGTGGCGAATCGTTAGATTTTGTCTCTGTTGTATTAACGGCACATGCGCTCTGGCGCGTGCTGCGATGCCGACTACTGCATCGTGCGGAATCGGCGGCAATCGGGCCGCTTGTTATACTTGCGCGCACTTTTTCTGGACCGCGATGAAACGAACGACGCGATGGATCGGCCTCGTATGGCTGGCGCTGGTACTGAACGTACTGTCGCCCGTCATGGGCTATGCGCGTCTTGCGTCGAGCGGCTCCGGTCAGCTCACGCTCGAGTTGTGCAGTGCAGCGGGCGCCCGCCAGATCGTGCTCGCGCAGGCGGGCGGCGATCACGACACGTCGTCGTTCGACCATGCCGGCGTGCCGCACTGCGTGTACTGCCCCGGCTTCGCGGCGAACGTGGCGCTCGGGTCGAGCCTGCCCGCCCTGCCGGGCTTCGTGCGGACGTTCGCCTATCGCGCGGCCGCGCCCGCCATTCCCGATCTTCCCCGCCAGGGCATCCGTCTCGCGCAGCCTCGCGCCCCGCCTGAAAACGCTCCGATCTGATTGATGTCGTCCGCGCGCCCCGGTGGCGCGCGTGCCGTCCGCGGCCGGGCCGCGTGCCGCGCCGTCCGGGCGCGGCGCGCGCTCGTGTCCGGCGGCGTCCGATCACGTTTTCAGGAATTCACTCATGTCCTCTCCCTTCGCCGCGCGGCCGTCGCGCGGCCGGCTCGCGCTCGCATGCGCGGTCGCTTTCACGTGGCCTGCCGCCCATGCGGCCTCGACCGACGCTGCACGCGGCGCTGCCGCGCGCGGTGGCGTGGAGCGTGCCGCCGATGCCGCCGCTCCCGCTTCGGCCGTCGCAATCGCGCCGCCGGCGCCGGCGGCCGGCGAAACGCTGAGCGCCGTCAGCGTGACCGCGCAGCGGCAACCGGTCGATCCGGATACCCCGGCCGTCGTCACGTCGATCACGCGCGAGCAGATCGAGTCGCACACCAACGTCACCACCGAGGACGCGCTGAAGTACGCGCCGAACCTGATGGTCCGCAAGCGCTATATCGGCGACCGCAACAGCGTGTTCGCAGGCCGCGACTTCAACGAACTGCAGAGCGCGCGCGGGCTCGTCTACGCCGACGGCGTGCTGCTGTCGAACCTGCTCGGCTCGAGCTACGCGTATCCGCCGCGGTGGTCGCTGATTCCGCCGGACGATATCGCGCGCGTCGACGTGCTCTATGGCCCCTTTTCAGCGCTGTATCCGGGCAACTCGATCGGCTCGACCGTGCTGCTCACGACGCGCCGCCCGGAAAAGCTCGAGGCGTCGCTGTCGACGCAGTTCTTCACGCAGCGCTATCACGACGGCTACGGATTCGCGGACAGTTTCGGCGGCAATCACCAGACCGCACGGATCGCGAACCGGGTCGGCCGGTTCTGGTTCGCGCTGTCGCTCGACCGGCTCGAGAACAACGGTCAGCCGATGCAGTATGCGAGCCCCAATTCGGCATACAACCCGAAGCTCGGCGCCGCCGTGCCCGTGACGGGCGCCGCGACCGACATCGGGCCCAATGGCAAGCCGCGGACGATCGTCGGCGCGCAGACGATCGAGCGGACCGAGCAGCTCAACGAGACGGTGCGGATGGGCTATGCGTTCACCGATCACGTCGATGCAACGCTCACGCTCGGACATTGGGAGAACCATTACCGGCAGCACGGCGAAACCTTCCTGCGCGATGCGGCCGGCAATCCAGTCTACGGCGGCAACGTGTCGATCGGCGGCCGGAACATGACCGTCGCGCCGAACGCGTTCGCGCCGCAGCGCGGCGACCAGGAGAACTGGCTGTATGCGCTCGGCCTGAATGGCCGGCTCGATTCCGGCTGGCGCCTGTCGGGCGTCGTGTCTGCGTACGACGTGTCGCGCGACGTGCAACGCTCGGCGTCGACCGTGCAGGGCGGCGCAGGCACGCTGTTCCAGGGCGAAGGCACCGGCTGGCGCACGCTCGACCTGAAGGCCGAGGCGCCGGAAGTGAAGGGCCACACGTTCACGTTCGGCTATCACTACGACAATTACTTCCTGCGCAACGTCACGTACAACACGGCCGACTGGCTGGCAGGGCCAACCACGTCGCTGTCGAGCGTCTATCGCGGCGACACGCGCACGCAGGCGCTGTTCGGGCAGGACGCGTGGCGCTTCGCGCCGGGCTGGCTCGCGACGCTGGGGCTGCGCTACGAGCGCTGGGATGCGTACGGCGGTGCGCTCGGCAATGCAACGGGCACGCTCGGCTATGCGGACCGCAGCGCGAATGCGCTGTCGCCGAAGGTCGCGTTGCAATGGGATGCGACCGACGTCTGGCGCTTCCGGCTGTCGTTCGCGACCGGCACGCGTTTCCCGACGGTCGGCGAACTGTTCCAGGGCACGATCTCGAACAACACGATCGTCAACAACAACCCGAGCCTGCGGCCGGAAAAGGCGATCGACTGGGACTTCACGGCCGAACGCGACGTCGGTGTCGGCGTCGTGCGTGCCAGCGTGTTCCAGAGCGACCTGCGCGATTCGATCTACAGCCAGACGACGGTGTCGGGCGCGACGACGGTGACCAACATCTCGAACGTCGATCGCGTGCGCGTGCGCGGCGTCGAGCTCGCGTTCAGCGGCGAGAACGTCGGTTTGAAGGGGCTCGCGATCGACGCGAACGTGTCGGCGAGCAATGCACAGATCCTCGCCGATGCCGCGAATCCCGCGTATGTCGGCTCGCGCTTTCCGCGGATTCCGCGCATGCGTGCGAACCTGCTCGCGTCGTATCGCTTCGACGAGCACTGGCTCGCGAGCGTCGGCGTGCGCTACTCGGGCCGCCAGTTCAACACGCTCGACAACAGCGACGTGAACCCGGACGTCTACGGCGGCACGAGCGCGTTCACGGTCGTCGACCTGAAGGCGCGCTACCGCGTCGACCGTCACTGGACTGCGTCGCTCGGCATCGACAACCTGACGGACCGCCGCTATTACGTGTTCCACCCGTATCCGGGCCGTACTTTCTATGGAGAACTGAAATGGTCGCTGTGAGATCGCTCGCGGCAGGCGGCGCGCTGTGGTGCGCGTTGCCGTCGCCAGCCGATGCCCGAGCGTTTGCGCGCGGCGCTCGAAGCGGGATGGAGAGGGGAGATGCCGCGCACCGTGTGGATCGGGCGCGATGATGCACGCGAAGCGCGCAGTGGACTGCTGGCGGCCGACATACTCGACGGCTGGTTGCGGCGCGCGAAGTGCTGAACGGGCCGGCGGCGCGCGGCGAGCGTGCCGCGCGCCGGCCTGATGCGAAAACGCGCCCGAAGGCGCGTGGAGAGAAGCGTCAGGCCGCTCGCTTGAATAGCCGGATCACGAACAGCAGGATCACCGCGCCGACGACCGCGACGATCACCGAACCGATGAAGCCGCTGCCGACGCTGAGGCCGAGTATCCCGGCGAGCCAGCCGCCGATCACCGCGCCGACGATCCCGACGATGATGTCGACGATCAGCCCGAAGCCGCCGCCCTTGACGAGCAAGCCGGCAAGCCAGCCGGCGATCGCGCCGATGATGAGCCACATTATCAAGCCATGAGTCATGGTTGTCCTCTCCTTGAGTGGTGTCGAAAGACCGGACGTCGGCTGTGCGCCGCAAGCTGAATGAAGGCGGCATCGCGACCCGCCGCGCCGCCCACGCAATGTAACGCGATAGACGGGTCGGAATCGTTAAGTAATGTTATGCATCCTTAACGGGATTTTCCAGGGAATTTGTCTACCTACGGCATGGCTCGCGCACGGGCAATACGCGACGAAATGAAT
Source organism: Burkholderia sp. HI2500 (assembly GCF_002223055.1). Taxonomy (NCBI): domain Bacteria; kingdom Pseudomonadati; phylum Pseudomonadota; class Betaproteobacteria; order Burkholderiales; family Burkholderiaceae; genus Burkholderia; species Burkholderia sp. HI2500. Next base: position 528,494 of record NZ_NKFL01000004.1, read on the forward strand.
TTGTAAGAAAAGACCGCCGGTGAAGCCGGTCGGCCATCGGCGTCATCGTTCGTGCATCGATGCCTGCATGCCCGTGTCGGGCAATCCGTCGCCTGCGTCGGCGATCAGCCGTGCGACGGTCGCGGGTTCGCCGATCGCTTCTATCGACAGCAGCGCGAAGCGGGCGAGAAAGAGCGACGCATCGGCTTCACCGATTCGCGTCATCGTGCGGCACAGGTCGGTGTAGAGCGTGTCGCGTTCGGTGTCCGTCATCATGCGGTCTCCTGAGGATCGGTTGATGCGCCCGGGCGAAGTGCGCGTTCGAGCGCGGCGGTTACGTCGCTCGCGCGAGCATCGTGCCAGCGGCCGAGTACGTGACCGTCCGGACGCACGAGATAGACGGTGCCGTCGCGCGCGCCGTACCTGTCGAACAGTCGGCCGTCGTCGTCATGGCCGCCGCAGGCCGGTTGCCGCGGCGCCGCATATCGCGCGAGCGTGACGAGCGCGAACGGTATCCGCGCTGCCTGCAGACGCTGTTCAAGCTCGGCGAGCGTCGGATCGGGTACGCCGTCGGACGTGAAGCAGAACGCGGTGAAGCGCGGGGCGACGAGGTCGGTCAGGTGGCCGCGGCGCATGCCGCCGCCGTGCGCCGTGTACCGCATCAGCGGACATTCGGCGAGCACCGTGCCGGGCGCAGGGCCGGCCGAAAACGTGTCGCGTTCGGCTGCGTTGAGCGACGACGTCGCATACGCGATGGCGGTCGTCTGGCGCGGATTGATCAGCGAGCGCAGTGCCGGATGCCGGACCGCGAGCGACAGCACGGCCTTGCGCATCAGGTCGAACGCAAACGACGGCGGCGCCATGAACTCGGTGCTCTTCGTGCCGTAGCGCAGGTTCTCGTGCGTCGCGAACACGCGTTCGTCCGAGTAGTTGTCGAGCAGCGTGTCCGATGCGAGCCCGCGAGTCACGTACGCGAGTTTCCATGCAAGGTTGTCGGCATCGTCGATGCCCGAATTCGCACCGCGCACGCCGAAGATCGGCACGAGATGCGCGGCGTCGCCGCAGAACAGCACGCGGCCGTGCCGATAGCGTTCGAGCGTCAGCGCATTCGCCTTGTAGATCGTGATCCAGATCGGCGACCAGTCGCCGTGCTCGCCCATCATGTCGAGCAGGTTCTGCACGCGGGGGATCACGTTCTCCGGTTTGATGGCCGCTTCGGGATCCTCATCGTCACGCAACTGGTAGTCGATTCGCCACACGTTGTCGGGCTGCTTGTGGACGAGTACCGTCGAGCCCGGGTTTGACGACGGATCGAAGTATGCGAGCCGTTCGGTCGGCCGGTCGCTGTCGAGCGCGATGTCGACGATCACGTAGCGGCCCTCGTAGCTCGTGCCCTGCAGCGACAGGCCGAGCGCTTCGCGCATCGTGCTGCGACCGCCGTCGCACGCGACGACCCAGTCGGCGTCGAGTGCGTAGCCGCCGAGCGGTGTGTCGACGTCCAGGCGCACGCCGTCCGGTTGCCGGGTCACGCCGGTGACTTTCGCTTGCCAGCGGATCTCGATGAGTTCGGGGCGGCGCAGTGCGGCGTCGAGCAGGAATTGCTCGATGTGATACTGCGCGAGATTGATCATCGGCGGCAGCTTCTGGTTTTCGTCCTGCGGCATCGTGAAATGCAGCACTTCGTCGCGACGGTAGAAGCTGCGTCCGCCGGTCCACGGCAACCCCGTGCGCAGGAAGTCGTCGAGCGCACCGAGCCGCTCGATGATCTCGAGGCTGCGCCGCGAGATGCAGATCGCGCGGCTGCCGTGGCAGACCGCATCGTCGGCCTCGATCAGCACGCTGCGGATGCCGTGGTTCGCCAGACCGAGCGCGACGGCGAGGCCGACGGGGCCGCCGCCGACGATCGCTACGCGATGCCGGTGTGGATCGATACCGTCGTCGCAGGCCGGCAGATGCGCGGGATGGCGCTCGGCGACGAACGGGTAGGGCTTGAAGTCGATATCCATCGTTGGCTTCCGGGGGAGGGCAGTTCGACGTGCACGCGCGCCGGGGCAACGCGTGCAGGCAGTCGAAGCAGTATGGAAGCCGGGCGGAAGTCCGCTGTCCCCATTCCGGGTACAGCAAGCCGACCGGGATTTACCCCGATTCGGTCATCGCAGGCCGGTTCGGTTCAGGGCTGCAGGCAGAGTGCGAACAACTCGCGCTGGCTCGAGATGCCCAGGCGCCGGTAGGCGCGTTTCTGGTACGTGACGACGCTCGACGCCTTCACGCCGATCGTCTCGCCGATCTCTTGTGCGGTCTGGCCTTCGAGCACACCGCGCAGCACGTCGAGTTCACGCTTGGACAGCGCCGGGCAGGCGCTGCGCAGCCGCGCGAGCATCCGTTGCGGGATCCCGATCTGCGCGGCACCGGCGAGCGCGTAGTGATGCTTCGCGGCCTGCGCGATCAGCGGCGCGAGCACTTCGATCTCCGCGATCTCGCGCGGCTGGAACGCGCCGCTGCGATGCGCGCGGTACAAATTGATCGACAGCCAGCTCGCATCGTTGGGCTGCATCAGCAACGACAGCCGGTCGGACACGTCGGGGCCGCGATAGCAGGCCGCTCGATACGCTTCATGAACGATCTCGTCGCCGGCCTGCTGGTGCAGCAGCAGGTCGGGGCGGCGCGTGCCGCGAGGTGCGCTCGACACGATCGTCTGGTTGCCGTCGAGCGCGTAGAAGTGTCGCGCGTAGGTGTCGGCGACGTCGCGCAGGTAGCGGCCGCCGCGATGGTCGGCGACGGATAGCGTGCGCGGACGGTTGCCGAACTCGTACGCGAAGATCGTGCATTGCGTGACCGACAGCGCATCGTCGAACAGCTTCAGCACTTCGGCTGCGAATGCGTTGGGCTCGTTGCCGCCGATCGCGGCGACAAGGCGCGTCGCACGTGACACGTCCAGTTGCCCGGTGAGGTTCGGTCGCTCGAGACGCCAGGTGCGCATGATGCTCGGAAAGGGCGGAGAGGTCCGGCGATTGTAATCGGCGGCGGGCGGCGCGGGAGTCGGGTGATGCCCGCAAGCGAAGCGGACGCGGGGGAAGAAGGGCAGCGCACGATTGGGCGCTTGAATGAGAAAAGGGCTGACAAGCATTGCTTGTCAGCCCTTTATAACTTGGTGCCGGAGATAGGAGTCGAACCTACGACCTTCGCATTACGAATGCGCTGCTCTACCAACTGAGCTACACCGGCATCAGAGAAACGAAATTATAAGGTGAAATCTGAGACCTTGGCAATAGGTTTTGCGAAATTTTTTCAGCTTGCTGCTGCTGTTTCGCGAAACTCATCGATTCGGCAAACTTCCCGCTTCGTTTCACTGCGATGCGACCCGTTGGGGTCACATCGAGAGCCGCGATTCTACGTACGTCGCGCGACACTGTCTAGTGCTGCAGTGCAAATTTATTGCTTTTCCTGATGGTAGCCCGTCACGCGCTCGACTTCGTTCTTCGAACCGAGGAACACCGGGACGCGCTGATGCAGGCCCGTCGGCTGCACTTCCATGATGCGCTGCGTGCCGGTCGTCGCGGCGCCGCCTGCCTGTTCGACGATGAACGACATCGGGTTCGCTTCGTACATCAGGCGCAGCTTGCCCGGACGATCGGGCGTGCGCTTGTCGGCCGGGTACATGAAGATGCCGCCGCGGTTCAGGATCCGGTGTACGTCGGCCACCATCGATGCGATCCAGCGCATGTTGAAGTTGTCGCCGCGCGGGCCGTCCTTGCCGGCGTTCAGTTCGTCGACGTAGCGCTTGACCGGGTCGTACCAGTGGCGCGCATTCGATGCGTTGATCGCGTATTCGCGCGTCTCTTCAGGAATCTGCATGTTGCTCTGCGTGAGCACCCACGAGCCGACTTCGCGGTCGAGCGTGAAGCAGTTCACGCCGTTGCCAGTCGTCAGCACGAACACCGTCTGCGGGCCGTACACCGCGTAACCGGCCGCGACCTGCTCCGTGCCCGGCTGCAGGAACGATTCCTCGGTGGCCTGCTTGCCGTCCGGGCAGCGCAGCACCGAGAAGATCGTGCCGATCGACACGTTCACGTCGATGTTCGACGAGCCGTCGAGCGGATCGAACACGAGCAGGTATTCGCCGCGCGGGTAGTTCGCCGGGATCGGGAAGAACGTTTCCATTTCTTCCGATGCCATCGCGGCGAGGTTGCCGCCCCATTCGTTCGCGTCGAGCAGGATTTCGTTCGACAGGATGTCGAGCTTCTTCTGCACTTCGCCCTGGACGTTCTCGCTGCCGGCGGTGCCGAGCGCTTCGCCGAGCGCGCCCTTCGACACGTTGTAGCTGATCGCCTTGCACGCGCGTGCGACGACTTCGATCAGCAGGCGCAGGTCGGCGGGGAGGTTGTTGGTCTCACGTTGCTGTTCGATCAGGAACTTCGACAGTGTAGTGCGGCGGGCAATGGACATGACAGACTCCAGAAGGCCAAAAGAATCCTTGAATAGCCGCAATTTTACCCGCCGCGCCTCCCGTGCCACCGGCTTTTTTCGTCCGGTTACATGACCGGGCGGCCGTCCCGGCCCGGTTTCCCAGGGTTGGAAACCGGCGGGACGCGCTTGACGCCAACGGCGGGCGGCGCGGTCGGCCCTCGCGATTGCGCGCGGTTCCAGCAGTCTTCACACCATAAAAAAGCCGGTGCCGCGACGAGCGGCACCGGCTGTATCGCGCAGGCGCGACGCGGGCGATGGCGTTACGCGAGCGCCTTCTCGACGATCTCGCGCACGTCACGCGATTTCGCGCCGGCGGCGACCTGCTCGAGCGCTTCGCGCATCCGGTCGCGCAGCGCCGGCGTGAAGCGGCGCCACAGTTCGAGCGAGCGGGCGAGGCGCGCCGCGACCTGCGGGTTGATCGCGTCGAGCGCGAGCACCTGTTCGGCCCAGAACGCGTAACCCGAGCCGTCCGCCGCGTGGAATTGCGCGGGGTTGGCCGCGCAGAAGCTGAAGATCAGCGAGCGGGCGCGGTTCGGATTCTTCAGGTTGAACGCCGGGTGCGCGAGCAGCTTGCGGACCTTCGCGAGCGTCGGCTGCGCGGGCGTGCCGCGTTGCACCGCCTGCATCGCGAACCACTTGTCGATCACGAGCGCTTCCTTCTCGAAGCGACGATAGAAATCGTCGAGCGCGTGTTCGGCCGGTTCGGTCGCGCCGGCGGCCGCGGCGGACAGCAGCGCGCCGAGCGCTGCCGCGCGATCGGTCATGTTGTTCGCCGCATCGTATTGCGCGGTCGCGAGGCGCACCGCATCGGCCGGATCCTCGAGTTCGGCGAGATACGCGAGCGCGAGGTTCTTCAGCGCGCGGCGGCCGGAGGCCTCCGGCGTCGGTTCGTAGGCGCCGGGCGTCTGGTGCTGCTCGTAGGCGGCGAGCCACTCCGCGCGCAGCGCGGTGGCGAGCTGGCGGCGCACGAACTGGCGTGCGCGATGCACGGCGGCCGGATCGGCTTCCGCCATCTGGTCGGCGAGGTAGGTTTCCGACGGCAGCGTCAGCGCGAGTTCACGGAATGCCGGCGACAGCGTCGCGTCGGTCAGCACGCGGCGGAATGCGGCAACGAAGTTCTCGCCGAGCGTGAGCGGCTCGTTCGCGGCCGCACGCGCGGCGAGCGTCAGCAGCGCGCGGGTCGCGAGGCGCTGGCCGGCTTCCCAGCGGTTGAACGGATCGCTGTCGTGCGCGAGCAGGAACGCGAGATCGTCGTCGCTGTAGTCGTACTCGACGATCACCGGCGACGAGAAATTGCGCAGCAGCGACGGCAGCGGTTGTTCCGGTACGTCGACGAACGTGAAGGTCTGCTCGGTGTCGGTGAAGTCGAGCACGCGCGTCGTGCCTGCGGCGGCGGTTTCGCCGTCGAGACGCAGCGGCAGGTCGCGGCCGTCGCGGCCGATCAGGCCGATCGCGAACGGGATCAGCAGCGGCCCTTGCTGCGTTTCGCGCGCGGCCGGCGACCCGTCGCCGTAGCCCTGCGCGAGCGTCACCGTGTAGCGGCGCGCGGCCGCGTCGTACGCGGTGCGCACCGACACGCGCGGGGTGCCCGCCTGGCTGTACCAGCGCTCGAACTGCGCGAGGTCGCGCCCGTTCGCGTCGGCCATGGCGTGACGGAAATCGTCGCAGGTCACGGCGTGCCCGTCGTGGCGCTTGAAGTACAGATCCATCCCCTTGCGGAAGCCGTCGCGGCCGAACAGCGTCTGGTACATCCGCACGACTTCCGAGCCTTTCTCGTAGACCGTCATCGTGTAGAAGTTGTTGATCTCGACGTAGCTTTCCGGGCGCACCGGGTGCGCCATCGGGCCCGCGTCCTCGGCGAACTGCAGCTGGCGCAGCACGCGCACGTCTTCGATGCGCTTGACCGCGCGGGCCGCCGATTCGAGGTCGTCGCCCGCGGCCATGTCGGCCGAGAATTCCTGGTCGCGGAACACCGTCAGGCCTTCCTTCAGGCTCAGCTGGAACCAGTCGCGGCAGGTCACGCGGTTGCCGGTCCAGTTGTGGAAGTATTCGTGGCCGACCACCGATTCGATGTTCGCGAAGTCGGTATCGGTTGCGGTCTCGGGGTTCGCCAGCACGTACTTCGTGTTGAAGATGTTGAGCCCCTTGTTCTCCATCGCGCCCATGTTGAAGTCGCCGACCGCGACGATCATGAAGCGGTCGAGATCGAGCTCGAGGCCGAAGCGCTGCTCGTCCCAGCGGATCGAGTGGATCAGCGAATCCATCGCATGACGCGTCTTGTCGAGATCGGCGGGCTCGACCCACACCTGCAGCAGCTTTTCCTTGCCCGAGCCGGTCGTGATCGTTTCCTCGATCGCGACGAGCTTGCCCGCGACCAGCGCGAACAGGTAGCTCGGCTTGCGGAACGGGTCTTCCCATTTCGCGAAGTGGCGGCCGTCGGGCAGGTCGCCGGAATCCACGAGGTTGCCGTTCGACAGCAGTACCGGGTACGCGGCCTTGTCGGCGCGCAGCGTCACCGTATACGACGCCATCACGTCCGGACGGTCGAGGAAGTAGGTGATCCGGCGGAAACCTTCGGCTTCGCACTGCGTGAAGAAGTTGCCGCTCGACACATAGAGGCCCGACAGCGTCGTATTCTGGTCGGGTGCGCATGCGCTTTCGAGCGTCAGCTCGAACGCTTCGGGGACGTTCTCGACCGTCAGCCCGTGTTCGTGCGCACGCACGGCGCCATGCGGCGCGCCATCCAGCCAGGCGCCGAGGAATTCGAGCGCTTCGCCCATCAGCTCCAGGTGCGGCGCGGGCGCGGCGTCCGGATTGCGGCGCACGCGCATCGTATTCCTGACGATCGTACGGGCCGGCGCGAGATCGAATTCGAGCGCGACGGAATCGATGAGGAAGGCCGGCGGCGTGTAGTCGGCGCGGCGGATCACGGTGGAGGAGGCGTTGTCGGACATGGTCGTCGAGATCGGTGGAGTGGGGGACGGGCCCGTGGCACGGGCCGGGCGAACCGGGCCATTGTACAAAGGCTGGCGGCCGCGTGCCGGGCGAACTTTTTACCGGTTCCGGGAGTCCGCGTATTATCGGCATCCCGTTACGGTTCGCGCGGTGCGACGAACGGGTGACGGATCGAAGAGGATCAACATGAAACGCGAATGGATTCAACGCGGTGCGGGCTGGGCGGCGGTGCTGTGCGTGGCGCTGCTGACCGGCTGCACCAGCTACGTGACGACCCAGGTCACGGCCTTCTCCGACTGGAGCGGCAGCGACGCGACACGCACCTATGCGTTCACGCGCACCGAGGCGCAGAAGAACAGCATCGAGCAGTCGACCTACGAGCCGATCGTCGCAAACGAGCTGTCGACGTATGCGTTCCGGCAGGTGCCGCAGGCGCAGGCGCGGTATCTCGTCGGGCTGACCTATGCGGTCGGCAGCGATCTCGTGACGGTGCCGCAGCCGGTCTATTACGATCCGTGGTTCGCGCCCGGGCCGTACTGGCGGCGCGGGCCGTGGGGCCCGTGGGGTCCCTGGGGGCCGATGCCGGCCGGCTACGTCGCGCAGACGTACCAGGTGTTCGACTACACGCTCGGCATCCGCATTACCGAGCGCGCGACGGGCAAGGAGGTGTACAACGTGTCCGCGCGCACGACCGGCGACAACGGCACGCTGCTGTACGCGATGCCGTTCCTCGCGCGCAGTGCGCTCGCCGATTTCCCGCTGTCCAACGGCGCGGTTCGCTCGGTCCGGCTGCCGGTCGACAAGCGCGGCGGCCCGGCGGCGCCGGCGGCCAACGAACGCGTGGTGCCGGCCGCGCCCGCGTCGGGTGCCGCTGCCGCGAAGTAACGCGGGATCCCTCTCGGCGCGGCCGTCCGGCCGCGCCGGCCATGCCCTTCCGTCAGACCCCGATACCCAGCAGCGCCAGCGCGCCGAGCACGACGAACAGCACGGCCGCAATCCCGTGCACGAGCTTCGTCGGCAGGCGGTGCGCGAAGCGGTCGCCGAGCAGGATCGCGGGCACGTTCGCGAGCATCATCCCGAACGTCGTGCCGGCCACGACACCGAGGTAGTCCTGGAAGCGCGCGGCCAGCGCGACGGTCGCGATCTGCGTCTTGTCGCCCATTTCCGCGAGGAAGAATGCGACGAGGGTCGCACCGAACACGCCGAGCCGCGAGCGGTTGGCATTGGCTTCGTCGGCATCGAGCTTGTCCGGCACGAGGATCCACAACCCCATCGCGATGAACGAGAACGCGAGCGCCCAGCGCATGATCGACGGTGTGACGAGCACGCCGAGCCACTCGCCGAGCGCGCCGGCGAAACCGTGGTTCACGAGCGTCGCGACGAGCACGCCGAGAATGATCGGCACCGGCTTGCGATAGCGCGCGGCCAGTACGAGGGAAAGCAGTTGGGTCTTGTCGCCGATTTCAGCGAGGGCGACGGCGCCGGTGGAGATCAGGAAGGCTTGGGACACGTATGGGGTTCCACGGGCCGATGTTGTGCGTGCGAGCGACGATCCACCGCGCGCCGGGCCCTGATGCGGCGCGCTGTGAACCATCGGTCTCGCCAGGCCTAGGTGGCTGCGTCCGCCATGGCCGTACGGCCAAGTCTGTTGACGGACGCCTCCGTCACGATGCGCGCCGGGAGCGCGGGACATCGAGCGGAGCGGCTACTCCCCAATGAGCGGCGAATTCTAGCACGGCGCGTTGCGCGCGGGAAAGCGGTTGGCGGGCGCTGTGCCCGGAGTCGGGGCGGGATCGGCGTACGGCAGTCTCGGCGGCCCGGCACGCGCGGCGGTGGAGGCCCGCGCGTGCCGGGGCGAACCCCGGCAGGTCGTTACGCGGCGGGGCGGCGTGCCGCGCCGCGCTCGTGGACGAGTTGGCCGGCCGCGTAGGTGCGGTACACCGCGCGGTCGTCGCCGAGCAGCGCGAACGCGAACAGCAGTTCCTCGAGCGAATCCGCGCGTTTCGTGCGGCGCGCGAGCAGCGGCGTGGCCTGCGGATCGAGCACGACGAAGTCGGCCTCGGTGCGCGGTGCGAGCGTGCCGACCGTATCGGCGAGGTCGAGTGCCTGCGCGGCGCCGGCCGTCGCGAGCCAGAACATCCGCGTCGCGCTCAGGTGGTGGCCCGACAGCCGCGCGACCTTGTGCGCTTCGTTCATCGTCTGCAGCATCGAGAACGACGTGCCGCCGCCGACGTCGGTCGCGAGCGTGACGGGCACGTCGTATTCGCCGGCCTTGTCGAAATCGAACAGCCCGCTGCCGAGGAAGAAGTTCGACGTCGGGCAGTGCGCGACGACGGTGCGCGTCTCGGCCATCCGGCGGCGGTCCTCGTCGTCGAGGTGGATGCAGTGGCCGTATACCGCGCGTGGGCGCAGCAGCCCGTAGCGGTCGTAGATGTCGAGATAGCTGCGATGGCCGGGGAACAGCTCGGCCACCCATTTCACCTCGTCGACGTTTTCCGCGACGTGGCTCTGCACGAACACGTCCGGATGGCGGCGCGCGAGTTCGCTGCACGCCTCGAGCTGCGCCTCGGTCGACGTCGGCGCGAAGCGCGGCGTGAGCGCGTACATCTGGCGGCCCTTGCCATGCCAGCGGCCGATCAGCTCGGCGCTGTCGTCATAACCCGATTGCGCGGTATCGCGCAGGAATTCGGGGCAGTTGCGGTCCATCAGCACCTTGCCCGCGATCATCCGCAGGTCGCGCGCGTCGCTCGCCGCGAACAGCGCATCGGCCGACTGCTTGTGCACCGTGCAGTAGACGAGCGCGCTCGTCGTGCCGCAGGCGAGCAGTTCGTCGACGAAGAAGTCGGCGACTTCGCGCGCATGCTCGGGATCGCCGAACTGGCGCTCGGTCGGGAACGTGTACTTGTCCAGCCACGGCAGCAGGCCCGGCGCCGGCGACGCGATCATGTCGGTCTGCGGATAGTGGATGTGCGTGTCGATGAAGCCGGGCACGATCAGCTTGTCGCGCAGGTCATGGACGATCGCGTCGCGCGCGAGCGTCGCGGCGAGCTGCGCGTACGGGCCGGCCGCGACGACCTTGCCGTCGTCGACGACCAGGAGGCCGTCGGTCTCGTAGTTCGCGGCCTGGCTCGATTGCGCCGGGTCGCCGTTGAAGGTCAGCAGCTGGGAACGGAAAGCGGTTTGCGTCATGACGAATGGTCCTGCATCAAGGTAAGGCGAACAGAAGAAAACGGGCGACGCCGCACGACGGCAAGGCGGCGCCTGGCGGGCGGTGCGGCACGCTCCGTGCCGCACGACCGGATGCGATTGCGCGGGCGAACGTGGCGGCCGAAGCCGCCAGCGAGTGGTTGCCGGCGGGCCTCGCAGCCGTTGCGCTCACGACCGACGTGGCCGCTAGCGAAACGGCGAATCGCGACGGCAGGCACGCGCGAGCGACGACGCACAGCGCCGTCGCCGCGCGCTCACGCACGCGCTCGTCCCGGCGCAAGGCCGGGCCGGTGGTCGCGAAGCGGATGCCGTTGCCGTGTTTCATCTGTCAGCGTTCCTCGATGCCGGCCGTCACGCGGCCTGCCAGTACGCGTCGAGGCGCGCGTACAGTGCGTCGCGCTGCGCCGGTTCGATGAACGACGCCTCGAAGCCGTTGCGGATCACCGCACGGACTTCGGCATCCGTGAGTTGCAACCCTTCGGCCGTCGCGAAGTAGTTTTCATTGACGTAGCCGCCGAAATAGGCCGGATCGTCGGAGTTGATCGTCACCGCGACGCCGCGGTCGAGCAGCGCCTTCAGCGTGTGCTTCGCCATGTCGTCGAACACGCACAGCTTGAGATTCGACAGCGGGCAGACGGTGAGCGCCGTGCGCGATTTCGCGAGGCGCTCGACGAGTGCCGCGTCCTCGATGCTGCGCACGCCGTGGTCGATGCGGTCGACCTTCAGCACGTCGAGCGCTTCGTAGATGTAGGCGGGCGGGCCTTCCTCGCCTGCGTGCGCGACGAGCTTCAGCCCGAGCGCGCGCGCCTTCTCGAACACGCGTGCGAACTTCGTCGGCGGATGGCCGAGCTCGGACGAGTCGAGGCCGACGCCGATCAGGCGATGGCGATAGCGCTCGAACAGCGGCAGCGCGGATTCGAACGTCGCGAGCGCGTCCTCTTCGGACAGGTGGCGCAGGAAGCACAGGATCAGCTTGCTCGACAGCCCGCGTTGCTCGGCATCGGTGAGTGCACGCTCGATGCCCGCGACCACCGTCTCGATCGGCACGCCGCGCTCGGTGTGCGTCTGCGGATCGAAGAACAGCTCGGTGTGGACGACGTTGTCGGCGAGCGCGCGTTCGCAGTACGCGGCCGTCATGTCGTAGAAGTCCTGCTCGGTCAGCAGCACGCTCGCGCCGGCGTAATAGATGTCGAGGAACGACTGCAAGTCGGTGAATGCGTACGCGGCGCGCAGCGCGTCGATCGAGTCGTACGCGAGCTTCACGCCGTTGCGCTGCGCGAGCGCGAAAATCAGTTCGGGCTCGAGCGAGCCTTCGATATGGATGTGCAGCTCCGCTTTCGGCGCGCGGGCAATCTTGTCCTTGAATGTCGGGGTCATGGCGTCGTTCTTGGTCGGTCAGTAGGTAGGGGAAGCCTGCGTGGACGCGTTTGCATTCGCGTTTGCCTCGACGGCCTGCAGCAATTGCGCAGCCACCGAGATCGCGATCACTTCGGGCGCCTTGTCGATGATGCCTTCGACACCGATCGGGCAGCGCATCCGCGCGACCTGGGCCGGGTCGATACCGATCGCGGCGAGGCGATGGTCGAACTGCATGCGTTTCGCGTGCGAGCCGGTCATCCCGAAGTACGCATAGTCGCCGCGCCGCAGGATGCGCTCGGCCAGCACGAAATCGAGTGCGTGGTCGTGCGTCATCACGACGAAGTACGACTGCGGCGGTGCGGCGTCGACCGCGTCGGCCGGGGCAGCGGCCGCCTCGATCGCGAGGTTGCCGATGCCGGCGAGCGCGTCAGCCGGCGGGAACACCGCATCGGGCCCGTCGATCCAGCGCACGTGGCACGGCAGCGTCGCCAGCACCTTCACGAGCGCGGTGCCGATGTGCCCGGCGCCGAACAGCACGACGGGGAACGCATACGGCGCGATCGTTTCGGTCATCAGCGACACGCCGCCGGTTTCCCACAGCAAGCAGTCGGCACGCGCGGCTTCCGATTCGGGCTCGCTCAACAGCGGCGCGCCCGGCGAGGGGCCGAATGATACGCTACGCACGGTCGCGGCGCCGGCCGCGACACGCTTCGCGAGCGACATGATCCAGCCGAGATCGCCCACATCGAGCCGCTCGAACGCGAGCACCACGGCGCCGCCGCAGCACTGGCCGAGGCTCGGGCCAAGCGCGAGCCGTTCGAGCCGGCGCGCGTGCGGCACGTGCGCGCCATCCTTCAGCAGATGCCGCGCGATCTCGATTGCCTTCCATTCCAGATGACCGCCGCCGATCGTATGGCGGGCCGTGTCGCGCGTGACGAGCATCTTGGTGCCGGCTTCGCGCGGCGCGGAGCCGTCGGTATGCGCGACCGTCACGAGCACGGCCGCTTCGCCATGCGCGAGCAGTTGCTGCAGATCGCCGAGCCAGGCTTCCATCAGCACGCTCCGTTCGGGACGACGCGGCACGACACGCGGCGCGGGCTGGCGGGCGTGGCGGCAACGATGACGGACGGGAGCGAGGCGGGCCGGCCGCACGGCCGATGCAGTGCGGCGGCAGCGCGCGAACGGCGCGCGCGGACGGCACCGCCGGATGCGCGGACGCCATGAGGGTGACGGATGCGGATGGTTTGCGTTGTCATGATGAATCCAGTCGACATTGCGGATCGGGCGCGCGTTACGCAGGGGTGGTGAGACCGCCTGGCCTCGCGCACGTAGATCGCCATCCAGTCACGAAGATAACACCGCGAGGCGACGGGAACATCGCCAGGCGGTGATCCGGGCTATCAGGAGGCGATCATGTCGATCATAGGCCCGCCGCGCGGGATCGGGGCGCCAATGCGCGCACATCGGGCCGAAACGCAGGCGTGGCGGGGCTGGGCGCGGAGCTCGCGCGATGCGCGTTCGCCCGGAGACCCGGGCGGCGGCGGGGTAGGTGTTTACGCTTGACGGGCCGGATGCGGCTCGCCGGGCTGGGCCGGCGGCGCTCCGGAGCCGGGCGGTCACCGGCCGGCGGTAGTGTGCGGCCGAGCGAACGGGCCGCGCGCAGGCCGGTGCGAAACCGGCCGGTCAGGCCACGAGCTTGCGGCGATGGCGCCAGAGGCTCGCGGCGACCGCGACCAGGATCACGGCGAAGGCGATCAGCGCCCAGCCGGGCAGCAGGATGCCGAAGATCGGCGGGTAGACCGTCTCGCACAGCCCGGCGACCTTGAACATGCCGGGGAACCACTGCGCGGGCGGCAGGCTGTCGACGATCGGCTGCAGCGTGTCGAAGCCGCAGCTGAAGCCCGGATTCATCTGGATCGACAGATGCCGGGCGGCCGTGCCGACGCCGCCCGCCGCGGCGATCGCGATCAGCAGCTCGAGCACCCAGACGCCGCGCCAGTTGCGGATCCCGGCGGCCAGGAACGCGAAGATTCCGATCGCGCAGAAGAAGTAGCGCTGGATGATGCACAGCGGGCACGGATCTTCGTTCTTCACGTACTGCAGGTAGAGCGCACCGGCCAGCAGGGCGATGCACACCCATCCGAGCAGCATCAGCAGGCGGCGTTCGCGGCGGATGGCGAGCGTGTAGTCGTTCATGTCGGCGGGGTTCCTCGTGGTCGGTCCGGAAAACAATCGCGCGATTTTAGCGCGAACGGTCTGGCACGAAACTGACAGCGCGCGTGCGGCAACCTGCCGCACCGCGCGTCCTGCCCGTCGGCGCCCGGCTGGCGGCGCTCAGCGGATCGTGTTCAGCACGGCCTCGACTGCCTGGCCGATCGCGAGCAGCGCGTCGTCGCGGTGCGGTGCGGCCGCGAGCATCAGCCCGACCGGCGCCGCGTCGCGCGGATGGCAGGGCAGCGACAACGCGCACGCGTCGAGGAAGTTGAACGCGCTCGGATTGCGCAGGATCAGCGCGTTGGTGCGCGTGAAGGCATCGTCGTCCGCTTCGAGTTCGGCGATGCGCGGCGGCACGACCGGCACCGTCGGCGCGACGAGCGCATCGAAGCGCGACCAGACCGTGTGGGCCGCTTCGTCGAGCATCGCCGTGCGCGCGGCGAGCAGGTCGAGATAGTCGGCCGCGCTCGCGGGTTCGCCCTTCAGGATCCGCGTGAGCACGCGCGGGTCGTACTGGTCGCGGTGCTTGGCGAGCAGCGGGCGATGCCACGCGTAGGCCTCGATCGGCGAGAAGCCGAAGCGGTTGACGTCCGGCAGCCGGTCGAGCGCGGGGAAGCGCACTTCCGTGACGATCGCGCCGGCGGCTTCGAGATGCTTGAGCGCGGCGTCGAGCGCGGCCGCGACGTCGGCATCGACGCCCTCCGTCACGTAGTTCGTCAGCACGCCGAGCCGCACGCCTTCGAGCGGCCGGGCGGCCGGCACGTGCGGTTCGAGGCCCGCGAGCATCCGGTCGACGAGCGCGCAGCAGGCGACCGTCAGGCCGATCGGGCCGAACGAGTCGAGCGTCGTCGACAGCGGCACGCCGCCTTGCGTCGGGATCCGGCTCGCGGTCGGCTTGAAGCCCGTCAGCCCGCACAGGGCGGCCGGAATGCGGATCGAGCCGCCCGTGTCGGTGCCGAGCGCGACGGCGGCCATCCCGTCGGCGACGGACGCGGCCGCGCCGGACGACGAACCGCCGGAAATGCGCGCGTCGCCCGGCACGTCGCGGTGGTACGGCGAGCGCGGATGGCCGAAGTGCGGATTCAGCCCGAGCCCCGAGAACGCGAACTCGCTCATGTTGGTGCGACCGACCAGCACCGCGCCCGCGCGCTTGAGCCGCGCGACCGCGACCGCGTCGGTGCGCGCGGTCGGCGCGCCGTCGAGCACGCGCGAACCCGCGCGCGTCACCTGACCCGCGACGTCGAACAGATCCTTGACCGACACCGGGATGCCCGCGAGCGGCGACAGCACGGTGCCCGCGGCGCGCCGCCGGTCGTGCGCGTCGGCGGCCGCGCGCGCGTTGTCGGCATCGACTTCGGTGAAGACGACCGCGCCCTGGCCCGACGGATCGGCGATCCGGTCGAGCGCTGTGTCGACGAGTGCGCGGCTCGTGGTCCGGCCGGCGGCGAGGTCGGCGGCGAGCTGGGCGAGCGGGGGGAAGGGCGTGAAAGTGGTCATGGGCGGCTCAGGGGCGAAGATGTTGAAGAAGCGTGGAGCGGAACGAATCGATATGACTTTCAACGGCCGCGCGTGCACCGGCGGCGTCGCGCGCGGACAGCCGATCGAACAGTTCGCGATGCTCATGCTGGACGTCGGCGAGATGGTGAGGTTCGGACAGCGTGACGAACCAGAAGCGCAGCGAGCGCTCATGCAGCCCGCGCAGGATGTCGGCGAGGACCGCATTGCGCGCGGCCGCGGCGATCGCCTGGTGGAATGCGCGGTCGAGTTCCATCATGCCTTCGACGTCGTGCGTGTCGACGCAGGCCTGCCCGTCGTCGAGCAGCGCGGCCAGGCGCGCGAGATCGTCAGGCGTTGCGTGGCGCGCGGCGAGTTCCGCGCAGTGTGCTTCGTTGATGCGCCGCACGTCGATCACCGCGACGATGTCGTCGAGCGACAGCGGCTGCACCATCAATCCCTTGCGCGGCATCACGGACAGCAGCCCTTCGAGCACGAGCCGATGCACGGCCTGGTGCACCGGCGTGCGGCCGATGCCGGTGCGGGCGACGAGGTCGGCTTCGTTGAGGGCGGCGCCGGGCTTCAGGCGCATCGTGATGATGTCGTGCTGGATCAGCGCATATGCGCGGTCGGCGAGGCTGGCCGTCGGTGCGGCCGGGTGCTCGTGGGTGACGTCGGCGAGGACATTCATGCGGGGTGCGGCGCGGCGGCCGGACGGGGCGCGATCATGGCGCTGGCGGTCGGGAAGCGTGGACGATGCGTGGATATTATTGTGATATATCACTGATGTCCAGTACCGGCGATGCCGCATCAGCCTGGCCGGCGCGCGGGCGGGAACGCTCCCCGACGCAGTTTGCCGTCGACTTGCAACAATATCGACAGGATGTTGCAGGTTTGCCGCTCGATCGTGCGCTGAAGCATAATGAATCTTCGTTTATCCATACGCGTGAGCGACGTACCAGACCATCGTCATGAGCGAAAACACGCCTTCCCCGGCCGGTCTGCCCGGCACCTCCTCCGTTTCTTCCGATTCACCCCGTACCGATCCGGCGAAAGCGCCCGATGCGCCGGCCACCCAGGCCGCCGCGCAGAACGTCGCTGCCGACGGCGCGTCACCGGTTACGGCTGCATCCGAGCCGGGCGCGCCCGGGGCGACCGGCGCCGCCATCGATGGTGCGGCTGCTGCTGCCGCGCCGCCGAAGGCCGGCACGCCGCCACCCGGTTTCGGCGCGCAGCCTGATTTCGACACGCCGCGCCCGCCGCCCGCGAGCGCGCAGAATGCGCCGCCGGCCTATCTGAAGCAGAGCGACACGCCGTGGTCGGTATTTGGCCGGATCGTGGCCGCGCGCGCGCGCCGGCTGTTCGACCGTGCCGGCCAGCGCATCACGCAGCGCACGCTGCGCATCGGCGTGTCGGCGCGGATCTTCCATCCGGAACCGGGGGCGAAGGGGCTGAGAGGCAAGACGCTCCAGTACCTCGAGGAATCGATCGCGCACTGGGTCATGTCGCGCGACGTGCTCGTGTTCATGATTCCGACCGTCGGCCATCAGGGCATGATTCATCCGAGCAACATCCGCCTGCGCGACTACGCGAAGCATCTCGACGGCCTGCTGCTGCAGGGCGGCGCAGACGTATCGCCGCAAACCTATGCCGCGTCCGACGCCCGCCCCGAATGGCCGGGCGATCGCGTGCGCGACATGTACGAGCTCGAGCTGCTGCACGAGTTCGTCGAGTCCGGCAAACCCGTGCTCGGCGTGTGCCGCGGCTGCCAGCTGATCAACGTCGCGTTCGGCGGTTCGCTGTACCAGGACATCGCCACCGACGTGCCGACCGCGAATGCGCACGTGAGCGAGCATTACGACCAGCATCGTCACGCGATCCGCTTCCCGGATTCGTCGACGCTTGCGAGCATGTTCCCGGGGCGCAGCGAAGCGATCGTCAACTCGATCCACCATCAGGCGATCCGCGATCTCGGTCGCGATCTGAACATCGAGGCAGTGTCGGCCGGCGACGGGATCATCGAAGGCATTCGCCATCGCCGTTCGCCGTTCGTCGTCGGCGTGCAGTGGCACCCCGAGTTCCATCGGGCCGGCGGGTCGGAGCTGCTCGACTGCACGCCGCTGCTCGATGCATTCCTGCGCGCGGCGCGCGAAACCCGCCTATAGCAAGCCGCATGCTTCGCGTCGTACGAAGGCCGGCCGCATCCCGACAAATTCGAGATGCGGCCGTTTCGTTTTGAACGATAATCGCGAGTCCCGATTCGTTCGCCGGAGTCTGACGTTGGCTTTCCGAAATTTTTCCCCTGCACGATGCGCCACGTGGATCGTTGCGCTGGCTGCCTGCGCGCAAGCGGGTGCGGCCTGGTCCGCCGACGCGACGGCGCCCGCCGCCGGAACGCGTCCGGCGGTCACGAGCCTGCGCGGCGACACGGCGGCATCCGCCACGGCGGCGCCGGATGCCTCCGCACAAGGCAACGTCGCCGAGCTGACGCAGATGCTGCACGACGGCCGGATCGTCGAGATGCGCACGACGTACAACGGCAGCTACGGTGCGAGCCTGATGTTCGACCCGCGCGAGATGACGTACTACGTCGCGCTGTTCCAGGACAAGCATTTGTGGCGCGTAATCCGGTCGCAGGAAAAGACCCGCGCGGAGATGGTGTACGCGAACTTCGTTCAGCAGACCGTACAACTCGCCGATATCGAGATCCGCCGCACCGAGCTGGAGGCGCAGAAGGCGTTTCTCGAGCGCGTGATCGCGCTGCAGGCGAATCGTGCGCAGCAGTTGCAGGCCGACTTGAGCGTTGCGCGCAGCCAGCAGGCTGAAGTCGCGCAGCGGCAGCGCTCGGCGCAGGAGCAGGCGCAGGCGCTGCAGGTCGAGAAGCGGGCTGCACAGGTGCAGCTGCGCGATCTGCAAGAGCAGGTGCGACAGCTCGAGAAGCAGACCGAGACGGGGCTGCCCGCGCACAAGTAACGAGTCGTCAGACGGGCGCAGAGACGAGCAAAACCCGGCGAAGCAGGCTTCGCCGGGTTTTTTATGGCCGGGCCGTCAGCGCGCGAATGCGTCCGGCGTATCGGTCAGGCGGCGGTGGGACAGCTGCGCCGTCCAGTCCACACCGGTGGGGGGCGCGCGCGTGGCGCGGACAGGCTCGGTAGCGTGCAGCGCGCTCGCCATCGCGATCAGCGTGAGCGGATCATCGAGCGTGTCGCGCATGTCGCCGGTTGCACGCGGCAATGCGGCGAGCCGCTCGCGGGTGCGGGTGTCGACCGTGTTGTCGCGGATCGGCGGCCGTGTGGCCATCCGCATCACGGTTGGTGTTCGGACCGGCGCCGTCGCCATGCGCTTGCCGCTCGAACGAGGCGATGCGGCAGTGGCAGTGGCGGTCGGCGGCACGCCGGATGTTGCCTTTGGACGAAGCGATGCCGGAGGACGCGCGACCTGGTGCGTGGCCGGCAGTGGCTCGGCCGTTGTCGCGACAGGCGCGGCCATCTTGCGCTGCGGAGGCGCGCTCGTCGACGTACGCGGCTGAACCGCAGCGACCCGCACGGCCCCGGACGACGACGTAGCGTGATCCGGTACGTCACCTGCCGCGTGAATCGCGTAGGCAGGCCCGAACCCTGCAATCGGTTCATATGCGGCAATCAGCCAGCCGATGATGCCGAGCGCGCCGATACTCCAGCAGATCGCGTACTTCGCACGCCGGTCGCGAAAGCCGCCGGCGATACGGCGGGAGCACGGGGCCGCGGCGGCAGGCAGTGCCACCGGCGACCCGGCACGCGTCGGTGCCGACGCCGTGACGGACAGCGGCTTCCAGTGGCACGCGCGGTGCGGCCGGTCCACGTCGATGCAGGACGTCGTCAGTGTCGCGAGGCAGTGCTTGCCGGGCCGCGCACCGGGGGCGCCGCGGAAGGTCCAGTCGCGGCCGAGCGACGGCACGTGATCGAGCGGAGCGACGCGGGGGCGGGCGAGTGCGCCTGCAACGGGGACGAGGGGCGATGGGGTCATGAGGGCGGTGCGCCATGCGACACGGGCAACCGTGCCGGTGCGGCGCGGATATGTCGTCGCAAATCGAGACATTGTCGTCAGCCGGCGAAGGCCGGTCGATCAGATCAATCTGATTTTTGCTGCCGTTTCGGGACGACTCGTACGAGGAGAGCGCCGCGACCGCACCGGCAGGGGCGACACAAGGCAAATGTCGGGTTGGCGTGGCATGATGCGCGAACCATGCCGGTGCGCGCGTCGTTGCGCGGTGCGCCGCTGGCGGGCAGCGATGCCCGTGCGCGCCGGCCCGGCGCCGCGTGCGTCGTCGGATCCATGCGGCGCGGATTCGCGCCATCCGAGCTGAGCGAGAAAAACATGTCCACAGCGTCACACGCCATCGCGCAGGAATCGAAATTCCGCACCGTGTTCCGGGTCGTCAGCGGCAACTTCCTGGAAATGTACGATTTCATGGTCTACGGCTATTACGCGTCGGCCATCGCGAAAACCTACTTCCCGAGTGGCAACGCATTCGCGTCGCTGATGCTGTCGCTGTCGGTGTTCGGCGCTGGCTTCCTGATGCGGCCGGTCGGCGCGATCGTGCTCGGTGCGTACATCGACCATCACGGCCGCCGCAAAGGGCTGATCCTGACGCTCGGGCTGATGGCGATCGGCACGCTCGCGGTGGCCGCGATACCCGGCTATGCGACGATCGGCGTGCTCGCGCCGGTGCTCGTGCTGCTCGGCCGGCTGCTGCAGGGCTTCTCGGCGGGCGTCGAACTCGGCGGCGTGTCGGTCTACCTGTCGGAGATCGCGACGAAGGGGCACAAGGGGTTCTACACGTCGTGGCAGTCGGGCAGCCAGCAGGTGGCCGTCGTGTTCGCCGCGCTCGTCGGCGTGCTGCTGAACCGCGCACTGCCGGCCGAGGAGATGACCGCGTGGGGCTGGCGCATTCCGTTCCTGATCGGCTGCCTGATCGTGCCGTTCCTGTTCCTGATCCGTCGTTCGCTGAAGGAGACCGACGAGTTCCTCGCGAAGCGTCATCGTCCGACGATGGGCGAGATCATGCGTTCGATGCTCGACAACTGGGGCATCGTGGTGGCGGGCATGGGGATGGTGATCATGACGACGGTGTCGTTCTACATGATCACCGCCTATACGCCGACGTTCGGCAAGGAAGTGCTGCACCTGTCGTCGCTCGATGCACTCGTCGTGACCGTCTGCGTGGGGATCTCCAATCTCGTATGGCTGCCGCTGTCCGGTGCGTTGTCCGACCGCATCGGTCGCCGCCCGGTGCTGATCGCGTTCACGGTGCTGACGCTGTTGACGGCCTACCCGGCCGTGCTGTGGCTCGTCGGCGATCCGTCGTTCCTGCGGCTGCTCGCGGTCGAGCTGTGGCTGTCGTTCCTGTACGCGTCGTACAACGGGGCGATGGTCGTCGCGCTGACCGAAGTGATGCCGGCCGACGTGCGCACGGCGGGTTTCTCGCTGGCATACAGCCTGGCGACGACGATCGGCGGCTTTACGCCCGCGATCTCGACGCTGCTGATTCATCAGACCGGGAACAAGGCGGCGCCGGGGCTGTGGCTGAGCGTTGCCGCGATTTGCGGGCTGATCGCGACACTCGTGCTGTATCGCACGGCCGAGGCGCGCAACCAGTACAAGGCGGCCTGACCGGCAGCGGTATGACGCGCGGCGCCGGCCGCACACCATGCAATGAAAAAGGGAGCGCGGCGCGCTCCCTTTGTTCGTCTGCGTTCAGGCTTCGCGCAGCATGCCGGCGACCGCGGCCGCCACGTCGTGCCATTCTCCCGGCGCGGGCTGGCGGGCGAGCCTGGCCTGCGGATACCACGGGCAGTCGTCGCCGGTGAACCAGCGCCAGTCGGGCGCGAACGGTAGCATCACCCACAGCGGCTTGCCGAGCGCGCCGGCCAGGTGCGCGACCGCCGTATCGATCGTGACGACGCCGTCGAGCCGATCGATCAGCGCGGCCGTGTCGGCAAAGTCGTTCAGCCGGCCGTCGAGCCGATGCACGCGCGGATGCGCGTCGACGCGCGCGCGTTCGTCGTCGTCGAGTGCGGGCTGCAGCACGATCCAGTCGATGTCCGGCAGCGCGAGCAGCGGTGCGAGCGCGTCGAACGGCATCGAACGGTTTTCCTGCGCCTGCCGGCGCCCCGACCACGCAAGGCCGAACTTGCGCTTCGACTGGCCGCCGAGCGAGCCGCGAAAACGCCGGCCGGCGCCGTCGGGCGCGTCGAGGTAGCGCGAGCCCGCGACGATGTCCTCCTTCGTCTGAAGCCCGAGCAGGAACGGCAGGCTCATCAGCGTGCACGCGACATCCGCGGCAGGCGGTCTTGGCGCGCCCAGCGCGACGAGCGTCACGCGCCAGCGCGCCGCGGCCGGCGCCAGCAGCGTAACCAGTTCCGGCTGGACTTCGAGCACGACGCGCGCGCAGCGTGCGCGGGCGAGCGGCACGAAGCGGACGAACTGCAGCGTGTCGCCGAAGCCCTGTTCCGCGCGGATCAGCAGCGTGCGCGACGCGATCGGCTCGCCTTGCCAGCGCGGCAGCGTGCCGAGCGGCGTCGCGCCGGGGGTGTCGTGGCGCGCTTCGTAGGCGGGCAGGCCGCGCGTGAAGTCGCCGAGCGTCAGCAGCGTGACCGCGCGGTGCAGCCGTGCCAGCGTGAGATCGGGCGTGACGCGCAGAGCCTGGTCGAACGCGCGCAGCGCCATCTCGTGCGCACCGAGCGCGTGATGTGCGTTGCCGAGATTCAGCCAGGCCAGGCTGAACGACGGGTCGAGACCGACGGCACGCTCGTAGTAGGGCAGCGCGTCGCGGTGGCGGGCCTGCGCGCTCAGTGCGTTCGCGAGCCCGAACAGCGCGAGCGGAAACGGCGGATGCAGCGCGAGCGCGGCTTCGAACGCGGCGGCCGCCTCGGCATGCCGGCCGACCGCATCGAACGTGTTGCCGAGATTGAAATGCGCGGCGACGAAGCGCGGCTGCGCGGCGATCGCGGCCTGGAAGTGCGCGATCGCGTCGTCGGCGCGGCCCATCGCGTTCAGCGCCATCGCGAGGTTGTTGTGCGCGCCCGCATGCCCGGGCCGCAGCTCGAGCGCGCGAAGGAACGCGGCGAGCGCGTCGTCGTGGCGGCCGAGCGCGTTCAGCGCGTTGCCGAGATTGTTGTGGATCGATGCATCGTCGGGCGTGAGCCGCAGCGCGCGGCCGAATGCATCGATCGCATCGTCGTGGCGCTGCAGCGCCGCATACGCGTTGCCGAGGTTGTAGTGCGCGAGCGGAAATTCGGGCGCGAGCGTCAGCGCGTTGCGAAAGCGGTCGACTGCTTCGTCGAGCCGGCCGAGCGCCTTCAGCGCGTTGCCGAGATTGAGCTGCAGCGCGGCATCGCCCGGCCGCAGCGCGACGGCGCGGCCGACGAGATCGGCCGCCTCGGCGTGCTGGCCCTGCTGGTGCCGTAGCACGCCGAACAGATGCAGCGCGTCGGCGTCGGCGGGATTGGAGGCGAGCGCGTTGCGATAGCCGTGCTCGGCCTCGGCGAGGCGGCCCGCGCGGTGTGCGGCATACGCCCGGTCGAATGCGGAATCCATAACGCGAAAACTGGCGGAAAGCGCGTATTTTCCCACACCGCGCGATGATGCCGCGCGTCGGCCGATCGGCATATGGCCCCGTCACGCGGAGCGGCGTAGACTTGCAGGGTCGCGTGTCATCGAGGTTCTCATGGCTGACACACTGCCCGATATCCCGCCCGTGCTGATCGTCGGCGCGGGGCCGACCGGCCTTGCCGCGGCGATGAGCCTCGCGCGAGCCCGCGTGCCGGTGCGCATCATCGATCGGCTCGCTACGCCCGCGCCGTATTCGCGCGCGATCGGCATCCAGGCGCGCACGCTCGAACTGCTGGAGCAGCATCGCGCGGTCGAGCCGTTTCTCGCGCTCGGTCATCGTGCCCACGCGGCCGAGTTGCATGCCGACGGCCGCGTGATCGCACGGCTCGATTTCGATCCGTTGCAAACGCGCTATCCGTACTTGCTGTTTCTCGACCAGACCGTCACCGAGCGCCTGCTTGCCGAGCATCTGGCCCGGCTCGGCGTGACGGTCGAGCGCGGTGCGACGCTGACCGCGTGCGATGCGGGCGGTGCGTCGCTCGACGTGTCGATCCGCTGCGCCGACGGCCGCGACGAATCGTTCGCGCCGTCGTACCTGATCGCCGCCGACGGCGCGCACAGCACGGTCAGGCATCTGCTCGGCCTGGGCTTCGCCGGGCATGCGTTCGAGCAGACCTTCCTGCTCGCCGATTTCGCGGCGATACCCGACTGGCCGGACGAAGAGATCCACCTGTTCACGACATCCGAAGGCATCGCCGGCCTGTTTCCGATGGGCGGCGGCCGTTACCGGCTCGTGGCCGACCGGCCGCCCGGCGGCGACGCGTCGCCCGATGCGCCGACCCCGTCGCTTGCGGAATGCGACGCGATCGTGCGTGCCCGTGCCGGCGCGTCGATCTCGCCGAGCGATCTCGCGTGGTCGTCGTATTTTCATCTGCACAGCCGGATGGTCGACCGGTTGCGTCACGGCCGCGTGTTCTTCGCGGGCGACGCCGCGCATGTTCACAGCCCGGCCGGCGCGCAGGGCATGAACACCGGCATCCAGGAGGCGTTCAATCTTGGCTGGAAGCTCGCGCGCGTGCTCGGCGCGGGCACGCCCGAGCGGCTGCTCGACACGTATCACGCGGAGCGTCATCCGATCGAGCGCGACGTGTTGCGGCAGACCGGTTTCGTCACGCAGATCGTCGAAGCCGAGCGCGGCGCGATGAAGCTGCTGCGCGATCACGTCGTGCCGGTGCTGGCGTCGTTCGGGCCGATGCGCGATGCGGTGCGGCGCACGGTTAGCGAGCTCGGCGTGCAGTACCGGAAGAGTCCGCTGACGCTCGAGCGCGTGCTCGATGGCGGGCCGCGCGCAGGCGAGCGGGCACCCGACGCGCGCGTGCGGGTGCTCGACGGGCCGCTCGGTCAGGCGCCCGGAACGGCGCGGCTATACGACCTGCACGATCCGGCGAGCTTCACGTTGCTGTTGCTGGAAGAGCCGGAGAATGCCGACACCGGTGCGGTGCCGCCGATGCCGACCGATGCGCAGGCGCTCGTGCAGGGGCTCGAGCGGATCATGCCGGATGCGGTGCGCGTCTGGCGCGTCACCGATGCCGACGGCGGCGATGCCGGGCTCGCGCAGGAATACGGCCGCTCGCGGCCGTCGTTTTACCTGCTGCGGCCGGATGGTTACGTCGCCGTGCGCGGGCGCACGGCGACCGATGCGAACGCGCTGCTGCGCCACTGCGAGAGCTGGTTCGCGGGCCTGTCGCGGCCCGCGTAGCGGTGCCGTCAGGCGCTCGCCGTGGCGGGTACGAGCGACGCGCGGTGCACGGCGATCGCGTCGCGCACGATCGGTGCCGCACGTTGCCCGGCCTCGCTCGACGGATCGTCGAGCGCCGCGAGAAACGCGCGGCGCATCCGCGGCTCCCAGAAGCGCCGGATATGGTCGGCGATGCCGGTCAGCGCTTCGTCTCGATCGGGCATCGATTCGAAGAATGCGCCGATCTGGTTGGCCATGTCGATCAGGTGTCCGTTGTCCATCGCGTCCTCACTTGCCTGTCGTCACGCCGGCGCGGCGCTCGAGCAGGTCGAGCTGCTCCGCGTTGAAGCGCGCATACGCTTGCTGCCAGTCGGACGGCTGCGCGACGGGCAGCACCTGCACGGCCGTCACCTTGTACTCGGGGCAGTTCGTCGCCCAGTCCGAGCTGTCCGTCGTGATCACGTTCGCGCCCGATTCCGGGAAGTGGAACGTCGTATAAACGACACCCGGTTGCATGCGTTCGGTCACGAGCGCGCGCAGCACCGTCTGCCCCGCACGCGATTCGATGCCCACCCAGTCGCCGCTGCGGATACCGCGATCCTGCGCGTCGTGCGGATGGATCTCGAGGCGATCCTCTTCGTGCCACCGCACGTTCTCGGTGCGGCGCGTTTGCGCGCCGACGTTGTACTGCGACAGGATGCGGCCCGTCGTCAGGATCAGCGGATAGCGCTGCGTGACCTTCTCCGGCGACGCGATGAACTGCGTGATCACGAACTTGCCCTTGCCGCGCACGAATGCGTCGATGTGCATCGTCGGCGTGCCTTCCGGCGCGTGCTCGTTGCACGGCCACTGAATGCTGCCGAGCGTGTCGAGCTTCGCGTACGACACACCCGAGAAGGTCGGCGTGAGCCGGGCGATCTCGTCCATGATTTCCGACGGATGCGCATAGTCCATCTCGTAGCCGAGCGCGCGCGACAGCATCAGCGTGACTTCCCAGTCCGCGTAGCCCGCGAGCGGCGGCATCACCTTGCGCACGCGCGAGATGCGGCGTTCCGCGTTCGTGAACGTGCCGTCCTTCTCGAGGAACGACGAGCCGGGCAGCAGCACGTGCGCGTATTTCGCGGTCTCGTTCAGGAAGATGTCCTGCACGACGATGCATTCCATTGCCGACAGCGCAGCCGCGACGTGCTGCGTATTCGGGTCCGACTGGACGATGTCCTCGCCCTGGCAGTAAAGCCCCTTGAAGCTGCCGTCGAGCGCCGCGTCGAACATGTTCGGGATGCGCAGCCCCGGTTCCGGTTGCAGCTTCGCCGACCACGCCGCTTCGAACTGCGTGCGCACGACTTCGTCGCCGATGTGCCGGTAGCCGGGCAGTTCGTGCGGGAACGAGCCCATGTCGCACGAGCCCTGCACGTTGTTCTGGCCGCGCAGCGGATTGACGCCGACACCTTCGCGGCCGATGTTGCCGGTCGCCATCGCGAGGTTCGCGATGCCCATCACCGTCGTCGAGCCCTGTGCGTGTTCGGTCACGCCCAAGCCGTAATAGATCGCGGCATTGCCGCCCGTCGCATAGAGGCGCGCGGCTTCGCGTACCAGATCGGCCGGCACGCCCGTCACGTCGGCGCTCGCCTCGGGCGAGTTGTCGGCTCGCGAGACGAACTCGCGCCATTGCTCGAATGCGCGCGTGTCGCAGCGCTCGGCGACGAATGCATCGGCGACGAGCCCTTCGGTGACGATCACGTGGGCGAGCGCGTTGACGATCGCGACATTGGTGCCGGGGCGCAGTTGCAGGTGGTGCGTGGCCTTTACATGCGGGCCGTCGACGACGTCGATGCGGCGCGGGTCGATCACGATCAGCTTCGCGCCTTCACGCACGCGCCGCTTCAGCCGAGAGCCGAACACCGGGTGCCCGTCGGTCGGGTTCGCGCCCATCACGACGATCACGTCGGCCTGGCCGACCGATGCGAACGTCTGCGTGCCGGCCGATTCGCCGAGTGTCGTCTTGAGGCCATAGCCCGTCGGCGAGTGGCACACGCGTGCGCAGGTGTCGACGTTGTTGTTGCCGAACGCGGCGCGCACCAGTTTCTGCACGAGGTAGGTTTCCTCGTTCGTGCAACGCGACGACGTGATGCCGCCGATGGAATCGCGGCCGTACTTGTCCTGCAGCTTGCGGAATTGCGTTGCCGCGTAGGTGAGCGCTTCGTCCCAGCTGACTTCGCGCCACGGGTCGGTGATCTTCTCGCGGATCATCGGCTTCGTGATGCGGTCCTTGTGCGTCGCATAGCCCCACGCGAAGCGGCCCTTCACGCATGCGTGACCTTCGTTCGCGAGGCCGTTCTTGTGCGGCGTCATGCGCACGACCTGCGTGCCCTTCATCTCCGCCTTGAACGAGCAGCCGACGCCGCAGTATGCGCAGGTCGTGACGACCGAGTGTTCGGCCTGCCCGAGTTGCACGACGGATTTTTCCTGCAGCGTGGCGGTCGGGCAGGCGGCGACGCACGCGCCACACGACACGCATTCCGACGCCATGAACGATTCGCTTTCGCCGGCCGCGACGCGCGATTCGAAGCCGCGTGCGGCGATCGTCAGCGCGAACGTGCCCTGCGTTTCCTCGCAGGCGCGCACGCAGCGGTTGCAGACGATGCACTTCGACGGGTCGTACGTGAAGTACGGATTCGATTCGTCCTTCTTGTCGCGCAGGTGATTCGCACCGTCGAAGCCGTAACGCACCTCGCGCAGCCCGACCACACCGGCCATGTCCTGCAGCTCGCAGTCGCCGTTGGCGGGGCAGGTGAGGCAGTCGAGCGGGTGATCGGAGATGTACAGCTCCATCACGTTGCGACGCAGCGACTGCAGCCGGTCCGACTGCGTGCGCACCTTCATGCCGGCTTCGGCAGGTGTCGTGCACGACGCCGGATAACCGCGCCGGCCTTCGATTTCGACGAGGCACAGACGGCACGAGCCGAACGGTTCGAGCGAATCGGTCGCGCAGAGCTTCGGGACGTTGACGCCGGCTTCGATCGCCGCACGCATCACCGACGTGCCGGCCGGCACCGTGACCGGCTGGCCGTCGATTTCGAGCGTGACGTCGGTATCGGCATGCCGTTGCGGCGTGCCGTAGTCGGTATCGTCGAACGGATCGAGGGCACGCGCCTGCGCGGCGCTCTTGCACGCGCATTGGCCCGAGCCGCAGCCGCCTTGGCGGACGTTGTTCGTGTCGGGGGACATGCAGGGCTCCTTCTGGGTCAGGCCGCAGCCTTGACCGGACCCGACGCGGCAGGTTTGCCGGCAGCGAGCCCGAAATCTTCGGGGAAATGGTCGAGCGCGGACAGCACCGGGTAGGGTGTCATGCCGCCCATGGCGCACAGCGAACCGGCCAGCATCGTGTCGCACAGGTCGCGCAGCAGCGTGACCTGCCGCTCCGACGTATCGCCGTGGCGAATGCGTGCGATGGTCTCGACGCCGCGCGTCGAACCGATCCGGCACGGCGTGCACTTGCCGCACGACTCGATCGCGCAGAACTTCATCGCGTATTCGGCCAGCTCGGCGAGGTTCGACGTGTCGTCGTGCAGCACGATGCCGCCGTGGCCGACCACCGCGCCAATCGCCGTATACGCTTCGTAGTCGAGCGGCACGTCCCACTGGTGGTCGGGCAGGTAGGTGCCGAGCGGGCCGCCCACCTGCGCGGCACGTGCGGGCCGGCCGCTGGCCGTGCCGCCGCCGAAATCGAACAGCAGCTCGCGCAGCGTGACCCCGAACGCGAGTTCGACGAGGCCGCCGTGGCGGATGTTGCCGGCGAGCTGGAACGGCAGCGTGCCGCGCGAGCGGCCCAACCCGTAGTCGCGATAGAACGCGGAGCCGCGCGCGAAGATCACGGGTGCCGTGGCGAGCGTGATCACGTTGTTGATGACGGTCGGCTGGCCGTACAGGCCGGCGAGCGCGGGCAGCGGCGGTTTCGCACGCACGACGCCGCGCTTGCCTTCGAGCGATTCGAGCAGCGCCGTTTCCTCGCCGCACACGTACGAGCCCGCGCCTTTCGCGACGTGCAGCTCGAACGCGTGCGCGGAGCCGAGCACGTGCTCGCCGAGCCAGCCGGCTTCGCGTGCGCGGACGATCGCGGCTTCGAGCGTGGCGATCGCGTGCGGGTATTCGCTGCGCACGTAGATGTAGCCGACCGTCGCGCCGGTCGCGACGCCCGCGATGATCATCCCTTCGATCAGGCAGTACGGATCGCATTCCATGATCAGGCGGTCGGAGAACGTGCCCGAATCGCCTTCGTCCGCATTGCAGACGATGTACTTCTGCGTGGCGCGTGCTTGCCGGACCGTGCGCCACTTGATGCCTGCGGGGAACGCTGCACCGCCGCGGCCGCGCAGCCCCGATTCGATCAATGTTTCGCACGCGGCATCGCCGTCGAGCGCGAGCGCGTTCTTCAGGCCGGCGAGGCCTTCATATTGCAGGTAGTCGTCGATCGACAACGGGTCGGTCAGGCCGATCCGGGCGAACGTGAGGCGTTGCTGGCGCGCGAGATAGGGCAGTGCGTCGACGAGGCCGACGCCGCTCGGATGCGCGCCGCCTTCGAGCCAGTTTGCATCGAACAGGGCCGGGACGTCGGCGGCCGACAGGTTCGCATAGCCGACGCGGCCGGCCGCCGTGCCGACCTCGACGAGCGGCTCGAGCCACAGCAGCCCGCGCGAACCGTTGCGGACCAGTTCGATGGCGATGCCGCGGCGTTCGGCTTCCGCCTCGATCGCGGCGGCGAGCGCGTCGGCGCCGAGCGCCAGCGCGGACGAATCGCGCGGGACATAGACGCGGGTCGTCATGCGGCCTCCGGGGTGCGGGCGACCGCGTCGGCAAGCAGCGCGTCGAATTTCTCCGGCGTGACCTTGGCATGCAGCACACCGTTGACCGTCAGCGACGGCGACTGCGCACACAGTCCGAGGCAGTAGACCGATTCGAGTGCGACGTCACCGGGCGCATGCGCGTCGGCCGCATCGCCGTGCACCGCGTCGAACCGGCAACCCGTGCGGGCTTCCGCATGCGTGGCCAGCGCTTCGCAGCCCATGCTGCGGCACGCTTCGGCGCGGCACATCTGGATCGTCACGCGGGCGGGCGGCGCGGTGCGGAAGTGGTGGTAGTAAGTCAGGACACCGTGCACTTCCGCGCGCGACAGGTTGAGTGCGCGGGCGAGCGGCGCGACGCAGCCTGGCGGCACGTAACCCGCGTCGTCCTGGATCGCGTGCAGGATCGCCACGAGCGACCGGCCGGCGCGCGCATGGCGCTCGACGAGCGCGTCGGGCGCTTGGGAATTCGGGGACATCCGTTGTGCTCCTCCAAAGTCTCATATGCGCTCGAGATTCATATAGTGCGCACCGCGACTTCGTTCTGATTGATTTCGCCCAACGATAAGCGGAAGATTTGGCGGTCGCAATAGGAAATCGGAGTGCATAATTGATTCGCATCGAATGCGACGCGTATCTGACCGTACGCGACACGGAAGGCCGTGCGGCCAGTCTGTCGGATGTGGCGCCGTTGCTCGAACTCGTGGCCGACACGGGCAGCATTGCGCAGGCCGCGCAAGCGAAAGAGCTGTCTTATCGGCACGCGTGGGGCATGCTGCGTGCGCTGGAGGCGTGCATCGGCGGGGAACTGATCGAAACCGCGCGCGGCAAGGGCTCGACGCTGTCGGCGCTCGGGCAGGCCGTCGTCGATGCGCAGCGCCTCGCGCGCAGCCGGCTCGACGGGAACCTGCGCACGCTGGCCGCCGAAGTGGCGAGCGACCTGAACCGAAGGCTCGCGCAGCGCGACGGCGCCGTGCGTATCCATGCGTCGCACGGCTACGCGGTCGCGACGCTCGTCTCCGCGCTGGTCGATGCGCAGGCGGCTGTCGACATCAAGTATCGCGAGAGCGTCGAGGCCGTGCAGGCGCTTGCCCGCGGCGAGTGCGACCTGGCCGGCTTCCATCTGCCGCGCGGCGCGTTTCGCGCGCAGTGCGCGCAGATCTACCGGCCGTGGCTCGACGATACGCGCCACGTGCTGATCCACCTGACAAGGCGCCAGCAGGGGCTGTTCATTCCGCGCGGCAACCCGAAGCAGGTTCGCGGGCTCGCGGATCTCGCGCGCAATGACATCCGCTTCGTCAATCGCCAGCCGGGGTCGGGCACGCGCATGCTGCTGGATCTCGCGCTGCGCGCGATCGGCATCGATCCCGAGCGCATCGACGGCTACGCGTCGGCCGAGCTCACGCATTCGGCGATCGCGGCGTTCGTCGCGAGCGGGATGGCCGATCTCGGCTTCGGCGTAGAGCCGGCCGCCCATCATTTCGGGCTCGATTTCATCCCGGTCGTCGACGAAGACTATTACTTCGCATGTGAGCGCGCGCGGCTCGACGCGCGGCCGCTTGCCGGCGTGCTGGCGCTGCTGCGCGATGCGCGCTTTGTCGAGCGCGTCGCGCATCTCGACGGCTACGATCCGGCTGCGTGTGGAACGCTGGCGAGCATTGCGTCGGGGCTGGCCGGCGGCGACGGCGCGAGCGTGCCGGCGGGCAATGCCCGGTAACGCGGACGCAATCGAACCGCGATGCAGCAGCAGGGGATTTGCGCTACGCTTGCCGCTTGACCAACGTTCCAACAAGTACGCCGTTCAAGCGTCATCCCGCCATGAAATTTTCCGTTCCCCTCACCGCGGCAGTGTTGTCCGCGGGGCTGCTGGCCGCTGTTTCGCCGTTTGCGCTCGCGCAGAATTCGCCCGGTGTGCCCGGCGGTATCCTGAGCGAACAGTTTCGCCTGAACGAGCATCCGCAGATGCCGTTCGCGGCGTCCGCGCCGTCGCAGAAATACCAGAGCGGCAAGAAGTCGACCTTGCGCCGCAAGGGTGACCTGGGGGACCCCAACGGCTGCAATCTGAAGTGCCCGATGGATAGCCGGTAACCTGGCTGACGGGCGCGTCCGCAGCACCGATTCAACTGACGGGTGTTGCGCGCGCGTGCCGATCTGGCTGTGTGATCGGTGGCGGCAGGCGTCCCGTGCGATTCCGATTTTGTCCGAGCCCCGCGAAGCGTTGCCGCTTCGCGGGGCTTTTGCTTTCCGTCGAATCGTCATGTGATTCGATGCCGGGTGATTTAGGGTTAACCCGTAAATCAGGAAGGATGTCTTCCAGAAACCTGCCTTATTCTTAAGCATCCGCCTACATAAACTTCGGGTTGTCAGCGATGAACAAGGTGTTCACCGCGAACACAGACAAATCTGGAGGTAGGTCATCATGAAATCGCTCGTTCAAGCTGTTGTCGTTGCTGCCGCTCTCGTTGCCCCGGTCGTGTCGTTCGCCCAGTCGGGTTCGACGATCACTCGCGCGCAGGTTCGTGCCGAACTGGTTCAGTTGCAGCAGGCTGGTTACAACTCCGCTCGCGGTGAAGATCCGCACTACCCGGAAGCGATCCAGGCTGCCACGGCGCGTGTTGCAGAGCAGCAGCGCGCTGCGCTGGCGCAAGCGCAAGGCGCCGACGCCAGCGGTTACGGCGCACAGGCACAGGGCGCATCGGCATCGGGTTCGCGTGCGATGGGCGTGCGTCCGGCCACCGCTGAAGAAATGAAGTCGCTGTATCGCGGCAGCTAAACCGCGTATTGCCCGGTGTGCGTGAATGCCGGGTGCGACGACGCGTCGCGCCTGGAGCCGCAGCACCCGGGCGGGCCGCTGCCGGCGCGATCGATGAGCGCGCGGGCACGGCAGGCTATCCGTCACCTCCTGTCGCCGGAAGTCCGGTGGCATTCCGCCCGGCCCACCCGTGGCTGGGCGCTTTTTCGGAAGGAGAGGGCGAGTGCGTTTCGCCGGCAACAAAAAACCCCGCAGACTTGCGTCATGCGGGGTTCGTGCGGCGAGCGCGGAATTTGGTGGGGCGGCGGCAACAGCATTGCGGGCGCTATGCCTTGTCAGGAAATGATCCGACGCGGGATCGTGAATAAAGAACCCCCAGAAGAACCCCCTGATTCGCTCGGCTACTCTCGATTTCGCCGGTTGCGCTGGTGCCACAGTCCGATCGCGGTCCGCACCTAACTCGCTGATCACACGGATGCGTGCCGCACGCATTGAGATCGATGTGCGGTCCATGCGCTGCACCGCGGTCGCAGCGTCGAGCATCGCACGCGGCGTCCTCGACGTCGATCGCGCGCGGCACGGCTCGCCCGCCACCTCGTTGCGGCCGGCGTGCGGCCGGCGTGCGGCCGGAAATGCGCGTCGTCGTCGTGCTGCGGCGTCGGTCGACCTGCCGGTTGCGCCTCTCGCGGTGCTGAAGTCGGGCGCCGCGTTCGCGCTGCCCGATCCGGCCCAGCCGCTCGCGCGACTCGCGGCGGCGGCCGAATGCGCGCGCTGGTGCTCGACGCGTTCGGCGCATGCGTGCCGGCCGGCGCCACGGGCGAGCTGTATCTGGGCGGCCTGGGCGTTGCGCGCGGCTATCTCGGGCGCCCGGCGCAGACCGCCGAGCGTTTCGTCCCCGATCCGTTCGTGCCGGGCGCGCGCATGTACCGCACCGGCGACCTCGCACGCCGGCGTGCACAATGCGTGAACGCCAGTTGCAACGTGGGAGGATGCTATGCGCGCGCTCCGTATGAAGGAAGTGGCCAAGAAAGTCGGTCTTGGCCAGTCGACGCTCTTCTGCATGATCAACGCTGGCACGTTCCCGAAGCCATTCGAGCTCGTGCCGGGCCGCACGGCGTGGCTGGAGGAAGACATCGACGCGTGGTTGGCGCGCCAGGCAGGGCAGGGGCGGGTGTCGCAGAGTGTGCCGACGAAGGATGAGAATCTGCGCATCGACGAACTGGCGCGCAAGATTGCTTCACGCCTGACGCCGCACGCGCTATGGGATCTGGCCGAGCTGGCCGCCTACCTGCACCGCAGCGAGCAGCACACGCGGCAGTGGATCATCACGCAAGACGGCTTCCCGCGTCCGATCCGCATTCCGTCAGGCAAGAGCGCCACCGAGCGGGCCCGGCCACTCTGGCGCGCGAAGGACGTCATCGCGTGGGCGGAGTCTCACGTCGAAGAGTGAGGGGGCTCGTACAACGCGTCCTTGCGCGCCTGGAGCGGTCAGTAGCCAGGGTTCTTGTAGCCGCGCTGGCCCGTGTAGGGATTGACGTTCCCCTGCGTCGAATAGTTGTTGTACGGGTTCCCGTCGGGCGCGGAGCGATGGTACGGCTGCACGTACGATCCGTCGCTACGCGTGTAGCCGCTGACAGTCTGGTCGGACCCGAAGCTCGTCGAGCCGCCGTATAGGTTCGGACTCGATCGATGGCTCCCATACAACGACTGGGCGAAGGTCGGCGCCGCGGCGATGCAGGCGATCAGAAGCAATGCTTTTTTCTTCATGGTGGTCCCCCGGGATGTGCCGCGCTGGAGCGGCGGAATGGTCACTTGTTTTTCGTGCGGGCGCGAAACAAATCGATCTGCCCGATCGGGATACGGCCGACGCCATTTAGTCTGAGCTCACCGGTCCGTACCAGCTTACCTACCGTCGCGCGACTCAGCCCGAGCATGTCGGCGGCCACCGCCTGGGTCACGTGGGGCGGCCGCTTCGGCTCACGCTCGAACTCGGCGATAGCCCGATCGATGAGCAACAGCATCTGCTCGTCGGTGAGCGGGGTATCTTGGCGCGCGCGAGTATCGGAGTGCCGAAGCGCGTCGACCTTTCGCACCAGCTCATCGCTTTCACGCTTCAGCCGGGCCGCCGTCGCGCGCAATTCTTCCATCGGGTCAGCCATGACGTTCTCCCCGAATACGAGCCGCCATCTTGCCACGATCGCGCAAGTTTACAAATTCCTACTTGACGGGTTGCGAATCGGGGGGATAATCTGAACCGTCGCTGAAACAACAGCGGCCGGGTTTGGCGACCTGATTCCACAAAGGCGGACGACGACCGCCATATGGCGGTATTTTTTCGTCTGTACACTACGCGTGCGTCCAATCAACGGGCGGGCAGTGGTGGGGATACCTTCGGGTATGCCGGGTTCCTTTGTGTCCGGTTCGCCAACCTCGTCATCTGCCTGCCCACCCCTATTTGGCGATGGGGGCGCAGGTTCTTTGATCACAAAGGACCCGTCATGTCGACCCAAAATCCCTCGCTTATTTCCTCTCCGAAGTCCGATTACACCGACGCTGCATTTCGCGGCGCGCTGATGCGCGATCAGTACACCGGCGCAGATCAAGGCGGCTTTGTCTATTTTTCCGACTTAGCTGATGTTGCGCGTGCAGGCGACGCGCTTCGGACCATCTCCCGTCTCGTTCACAACAGCCTTTCCGAGCCGGAAATGTCGGATGCCGAGCCGCTCGGGCTGTCTGCTCATCTGGGTCTGCTGAACGCGGCCGAAGTGATCGCGAGGTACCTTGTCGACCTTGAGGGGCGGATGCGTCAAACGGCCGACTCGCGCGCTCGATTCGAGGCTGAACGGGAGGTCCAGCATGGCTAAAGCGTCCCAACTTCGATCCGAATCCGGCGAGTTCTCGGCGACCTACGCGGACGGCGCGACGTCGATCTGCCGACGATACGATCAGCAGTCACCTGACGTGACGCTCGCGTGCGAGACGACGCGGCTCGACGTGTTGGCGTCGGTGCTGCGTCGCGACAGCATGTCGCCGGCTGGCGCAGCGGTCATGACTGGTGACGAGCGAGCCGTCCTGATCGAGATGCTGGCGGACGCCGCGGCGGAGGTGCGCCGGCTCGCGCAGCTCACTGAAGCCTACGTGAACACGCTGCAGGGGCCGCGCGCCGCCGCTGCGGCATAATCGTTTCACCGCGCCTAGCTCGACGGGGCGAAAACCGGGCTCCCTTACCCGGCTGGCGCGGGTCCTCATAAGGGGTTGCGTGAGGGCGCAATGATCGGTAGGGACAAGCGAAAGGACGAGGGACTATTACGGTTCCAGACGGCTGAACGAGATTTGCATGATATGCACTTCGAGACTCAACCCATGTCCGAAGACACCTTTCTTGCTAATCGGCAGCAGGCACGGATGGGCATCATGGAGCATCTTGAGGCCTATGTTCGGGGTGACATTCAAGCAGTCGACGAAAGCGTTGCGATGCAACTGATTGCAGCGCTTCGCATGGTCGATACGCGAGAGGAGCCTGGGCTGTTGAAGGGTATTCCGAAACCAGGGCCTCGACCTATCACGCTCGTTGCAGCAGGGTGTGTAGCAAACGCCGTGCAATATATCCGCCTGATGAAGGCGGCCCGCGACTGGTGCAAGTCCATTGCGGACGATCCGCATGTTGACGGTGGCTGCGAAAAATTCGGCACAACGCCGGAGCGCGTGATCGAGATCATTGCTTTCACGAAGAGCGTGCGACGCCGCCCTGTACCAGAAATCCAAAAGCAATTTGGCGTCGACGGCGCTCCCGTTGAATCCGTCATGACCTCTTTTGCCGTGGATAGAGACATCGTCGAGAAGTGGCAAAACGAGTATCAAGTCAGTGAATTCCGAGATCCTTTCGCCGATGAGGGCGCTCCTGAGTTTGGCGCGGAGTCGCTGTTGCGCGCCAGAAAATTCATGAACGCGAGCGGGGAGCGCTACAGACGCGAGAAGGGGCGAGCGTGACGCACGTCATGGGGGCAAATTAACGCGAGATTTTCGGGGATTCGCAGGGCCTTTCAACGACCATAACCTCTGGCATGTTCAAACGACCGCAAGGCTTTGCTCATGTCCGCAAAATTCCGCAATACGCCGTCCGCCGACGGCGTCCAAGCCGAGCCTACGGCGCTGCCGATCGACGGCTTCGTCCGTTGGGCCGATCTGAAGCAGTTCGTCCCGTTCAGTCACGAGACCCTGCGGCAACGCGAGATGAAGGGGCTCTTCCCCCGGCGTGTACAGCTCGGCTCCGCACGATGCGTCGCCTGGCCGAATCGCGAGATTCATCGCTGGTTGGCTGACCCGGCCGGCTACCGCGCTCCCGAACCCGCGTGAGGTGCGCCATGACGGCAAACCTTGCGACCCGCGCGCGCCGCGTCGGCGCTATCCAGCTGCGAAGCTGGTC
Source organism: Burkholderia sp. HI2500 (assembly GCF_002223055.1). Classification (NCBI taxonomy): domain Bacteria; kingdom Pseudomonadati; phylum Pseudomonadota; class Betaproteobacteria; order Burkholderiales; family Burkholderiaceae; genus Burkholderia; species Burkholderia sp. HI2500. The sequence goes on from NZ_NKFL01000004.1 coordinate 565,519, forward strand.
GACGCGCGCCGCCACCACCTCTGCGGCCGCTCTCGGGCGATCTGTTGATGACCATGCGCGCGAGCTCCGTATCGACGCTCTCGGGCGGCTGATGTGTGCCGCCGGCACGCGCGTGCTGCGCTCTCGCTGCAGTCATCTCATGCGTTTGGAAATCCGGCACCGCAGCGCGGCGCAGATCCGGCGCATGGAGGATGCGATGGGGCTGCCGGTATGACCCGACCATCGTTCCAGTTTTACCCGGGTGACTGGCAGGCGAACAGCAACCTGCGACGCTGCACCCACGCTGAGAAGGGCGTGTGGATCGACGTGATGTGTCTGCTGCACGACTCGGAGGAATACGGCGTCCTGCGCTGGCCGCTCAAGGAAATCGCCCAGGCGATCGGCGCGCCGCTCGCGACGCTCCGAGCCATCGTCCACAAGGGCGTGTTGAAGGGCGCCGACAACGGGCAGCCGTGCGCCGCGTGCATCTACGTGCCGCGGTCCGGCCGGCGTGACGGCGAGCCGGTGACGCTGGTTGCCGAGCAGGAGGGCCCGCTCTGGTACTCGTCTCGGATGGTCAAGGACGAGTACGTGCGTTCGGTTCGTGGCGAGTCGTCGCGATTTCAGACCGGCGACGACAGCGCATCGAAGGGCGCACCAAAGCCCCCCTTGGGTGATAGCACCAAAGCTTCACCAAAGCCCCCCTTGGGTGACGGCTCTTCATCTTCTTCTTCATCTTCGTCTTCAAAGAAACAAACACAGCGCGCTTCGCGCTTCGATGCGCAGGCGCATCTCGAATCTTTCGGGGTTCCCTCGGAACTTGCCAAGGACTGGCTCGCTGTCCGCAAGACCAAGAGGCTGGCACCCACCGCTACGGCGTTTGACGCCGCCAAGGCCGAGGCTGACAAGGCAGGGATCTCGATGGCTGACGCTCTGCGGACATGCGTTGTTCGCGGGTGGGGCGGCTTCAAGGCGGACTGGCTGGAGAACTCGTCCCCGCGGGCGAACGGCCAGTCCGCCGACAACCCTTTCGCCTGACCGCTATGAGCCTTCGCTATCCATCCAACGGTGCCGCGCTCGTGTCCATGCGCCGCGCCGGTCGCGTCCCGGAACTGCCGGTGCTCGTGGCGCTGGCCGGGCCGCTGCGTTTCGACAACGTGACGCTCTCGGCCGCCGCCGGCCAGCCCTACGACTGGCGTCCTGTCGCCGCGCTCGACGTCGAGGTATTCGCGTCGGCGGACGTGCCCTGGAGCGATCTGCTGCGCACGCTCGCTGACATCGCCTCTGCGGTGCCCGACACGCTGGTGCTCGCGTTCCGCGAGGGGCCGCGGGTGCACTGCGGCGAGCGGCGCGCGGTGCCCGGCGAGGAATTCTCGCTCTTCGACTGGTTCCCGATGGCGATCGCGCCGACGTGCTGGCCGGCATCGCACACGTTGGCGCGCCGCCTGTTCGATTCGTTGGGCGACACGCTGCCGAATCCCTATGACCACGCGTGCGAGCTCGTCGCGCAGCTCGCCGCAGAACGACATGGAAACACCAAGGAGGTGGCCTGATGGCCCGAACACTACCCGACTCGATCGACTGGGAGGCATACGCCAGAGACGAGGACGACGGCCGCGCGGACGTGCGCCGTGCCAGCGAGTTCATCGAAGACCTTGTCGAGCATCTGCACAGCCCGAAGGAAGTCGCGTCCGGTACGGCATCGCCGTGGTCTAGCGTTGGCGATGCCCTCCGCTTCCGCGAGGGCGAGGTGACGCTCTGGGGCGGCGTGAACGGTCATGGCAAGTCCGCTGTGCTTGGCGAGGCGATGCTGCACGCCATGTCGGCCGGGGACCGCGTGTGCATCGCGTCGATGGAGATGCGGCCGATCGCGACCATGGAGCGCCTGACGCGCCAGGCCGCGGCAACCGCGATGCCGGCTCCGGAATTCATTCGCGGCTTCGGGCGGTGGACGAACGACCGACTGTGGCTGTATGCGCACGTCGGCACGGTCGAGCGGGCGCGCATGCTTGCCGTCGCGCGGTACTGCCGCAAGGAACTCGGTGTGCACCACGTCGTGATCGACAGCCTGCTGAAGTGCGGTATCGCCCCGGACGATTACGCCGGCCAGAAGACGTTCGTCGATGCGCTGTGCTCTCTGGCGCGAGATACGGGCGTGCATATCCACCTCGTGCACCACGCGCGCAAGGGCGAGAAGGAAGCCGTCGTGCCGGACAAGTTCGACATGAAGGGCGCCGGCGAGATCACGGACCTGGTCGACAACGTGCTGATCGTGCATCGGAACAAGACCAAAGAGGCTCTGTTGCGCAAGGACACGCTCTCCGATGAGAAACGCGAAGAAGCCGAGCAGCAGGCCGATACCGCTCTGATCTGCGCCAAGCAGCGTCACCACACGTGGGAGGGCACCGTGCGTCTCTGGTTCGACGCGGCAAGTCTGCAGTTTCGCGATTGCCGGGCCGATGGCGCGCGGTATCTGGATCTGGCCTCAGGGACATGGAAGCGAGGCTGGGCACGATGACTTCGAAATTTCACTGACAGTTGAGGTAACGAATGCCACGAATTCCCCTTGGTGATCCGGCGAGCGCGGTCGCGCAGCCGGGCCCGGCGGTACAAGCTGATCCGAATGCGTTCGGCGCGGCGACGGCGCGCGCGCAGCAGGGACTCGGCGAGGTCGGCACGCAAATCGCTGCCGATCTGTTCCAGCAGAAGCAGCGGCTCGACGAAGACCTCGCGCGCACGAACGCCGCAGTTGCGTACCAATCACATGCGACGAACGTGCAGTCGGCGATGAAGACGGCCGCCGAGCAGCTGGCCAGCGGCGCGATCGACCAACCGACGTATCAGAAGCAGATCGCCGATGCGCAGAAGCAGTCGTTCGACTCGACGATCGGCGCGCTGCCCGGCGGCCACTACAAGAACATCGCGACGACGCAGACGGCCGGCCTTGATCGCACGGTGGCGCTCGGCATGCAGGAGGCGCTGACGAAGAACACGCAGCAGCTGATCGCGACGAACGCCGCGACACTGCTCGACACCGCCGGCAAGAGCATCGCGACGAACCCGGCGAGCATCGAGGGCACGGTCGCGAGCACGAAGCAGGCGTACCTGAACGCGGCTGCTGCTGCCGGCATCCCGCAGCCGCGCGCGACGCAGATCGTCCAGGACTGGACAGACGCGCAGTGGGCTGCGCACGCGCAGTCGGCCGCGATTGCCGCTCGCTCTACGGACGATCTCCCGGCATTGACGAAACTGGAGAAGGATCTGACGTCCCCGGACGGCTACTACGCGGGCAAGCTCGACGCGGGCAAGCGCAATCAGGTGCTGTCGACGGTTGTGTCGTTGAAGGCTCAGATCGAAAACCAGATCGAGTCTCAGAATCGAGCACGGGAAAACGATGCGATCACGGCTGTGAATCAGGCGATCGAGTTCAACGACTCCGGTTCGTACATGTCGCCCGAGTACAAAACCGACTTCCTCGCGCGGACGAAGGGCACCGCAATGGAGAAACAGGCTCAGGAGTTGGTTCGCTTGAACGGTCCGGCCAACGCGTTTTCGACGGCAAGCGCGAGTGAGCGCGCAGCGATGATCCAAGGGATGGAGCGAGACCAGGCCAACCCGAAGATCGGTACCGACCCGCTTGAGCAGAAGCAGCTTGCAACGTGGCGGACGATCAACAGCCGCCTGACCGACGGGTACAAGACGGCACCGTGGGAAACCGCGGCGTCGGTCGGGGCGATTCGAGAGATTCCTAAGCTGGACTTGTCGAACCCGACCACCATCGCGAAATCGCTGTCCGCGCGTTCCGCTGCGGCCGGCGTAGTCGAGCAAAAAGCCGGCCACCCGATCTCGCTGCTGACGAACGACGAAGCGCGGCAGCTCGCGCGGATGCTCGACGCGTTGCCGGCGGATCAGCGCGGGCAGGAGGTCAGCGATATTGGCTTCGCGATCGGGAACGCGGATCGCATCGGTGCACTCGCCGATCAGTTGCATGACGAGCGACCTGTCGACCGCCTCGCTTTGCTCGCCGGGTCCAGTCAGCTCACGTCGACGGGCGGAAAGCGTATCGCGTCTCTGATCTATCAGGGCGCCGAGGCGATCCGCGACAAGCGTGCGGGTGTCGACGACAAGCTGCTGCAGGGCGTCACGGCACTGGCGTCGGCCCAACTGCGCGAAGCCTTCGCGAGCGCGAAAGCCGCCCAGGATGCGATCGACACGACGAAATACCTGTACGCGTACGGGGCAGCCAAAAACAACCTCTCAAACGCGGCCGTCGACGATGGCCAGTTGAATGCGTCGATCAGCGGTGCGACGGGCGGCGTCGTCGACCTGAACGGACGCAAGACGCTCAAGCCGTACGGGTGGGACGACGCCCGCTTCGATACCTCGGTCAAGGGCGTGAACGCATCGAGCATAGTGACCCCGCTCGGCGACGGCAAAGTGCACATCGGACAGACGGAAGTCCCGGTGGCTGACTTCGTAACGAAGCTGCCGGCCGCGCGTCTGGTTCGCATCTCACCGCAGGGCGTGTATGCCGTGGCGGCTGGAACCGGCTACGCGACGAACTCGCAAAAGCAACCGATCCTGATCAGGCTGAAATAATGGCGCAGACACTCTTTACCGACCCGTACGCGCAGGACACGCTCCGCGCGATCGATGCCGCGAATTCGAATCCGCTGCCGGAGCCGCGGGTGTCGCCGCCGTTCAAGGTCATCGACACCGTCACGGCGCCGTTCCGTGGTGTCGCTGCTGCTGCTGCCGAGGTCGGGGCTTTCGGGTTCGACTCGATCAAGTCGTTCGGTGATGTGGTGGCCGGGTATACGGCGAACACGGATCCATCCCTGTTGACTGATCCGCAGGCACAGGCGAAGCGTTGGCAGGAGGGCGAGCAGGCTCGTGCGAACCTCGCCAGCGGGGCATCGTACTCGTCGACGATCGGCGACAACCTGTACGGCTTCTCGTCTCATTTGGCACCGGATCCTGCCACTTCGAACATCGCCGAGCAGACGGTGTTCGGCCTTTCACGCGGGCTGACGAAGTACATCGGCCTCTCGCTCGCCACCGGCAACCCGTTCACCGGCGCGGTGCTGACCGGCGCGAGCGAAGGTGAGACGACGTCGCAGGGGCTTCGCGAGAAGGGCGTTGATCTCGGCACCCGGACGGCCGCCGGCGCGGTGGCAGGCACGGGCGCCGCGCTCGCTGGCGTCATCCCGGTCGCCGGCGGCACTATTGCCCGCACGGTCGCGCTCGGCCTTGCCGCCGGGCCGGGTCTGCAAATCGCGCAGACAGCGATGACGAAGGCGGTCCTTCAGTCCGCCGGCTATCAGCAGTTGTCGGATCAGTACGATCCGTTCGACCCAATTGCGTTGGCTGTTGCGGCGGCGACGGCAGGTATCTTTGGCGCGCTCGGTTATCGAGGCGTTCGTGCCGAAACGCAAGCGCGCGCAGCGGCGCCGCAGGTTGATCCGGCCGCCGCACGGCAACTGTCGGCGATGAGCTTGAGCGAGCGAAAGGCGCTTCCGTTCAACGACTCGCGCCTCGACGCATATGCGGTGCAGGCCGCGCAGCGCGAAGGATTGCCGCCGGAATTCGGCGACCTGATGGTCGCGCTGAAGAATGCCGGGGAGCGCTCGAATTCCGGGCAGGTCTCTCGCAAGGGCGCGGCCGGCATCGCGCAGATGATGCCGGACAACATGCGGAAGTTCGGCGTGACCGACCCGACCGACCCGGTGCAGTCGATCGACGGCATGGCGCGGTACCTAGCCGCCACTCGGCGACAGTACGGGGACAACCTGGCTGTCATCATCGCCGATTACAACGGGGGGCCGCCTCAGGCGAATGCGGTGCGGCAGGGCAAGCAGCCGCCGGCCGCCGAAACGCGTGCGTACCTTCAGCGAGTTCAGCGGTATCTGGCGGACCGCGGCGCCGACGATGCGCTGCGTGGCGCGCAGCCAACCCCGGACCAGGTCGACGCCGCGCGGGTCGTGTACAACCGCCAGCTTCTTGAGCAGGCCAGCCTCGGCCGGGCCGACGATCTCGACGCGTTGGCGACGCATTTGACGGCCTTCCAGCGCACGATCGATCAACTGTCGGTCGGCGATCGTGTCGAAGTCGGCGATTTGATCCAGCCAGACCAGATTCGCCACGTGGACGCGCTGAACGACATGATCGGCCGTTTGGACGATACGCGTGCCGATCTGCTCGCTGATATCGGCAATACGGCCGAGCGAGGGCAGGTGTCGCAACTCCGCGCGCAGCTTGCTGATCTGGAGGCACAGCCTCGCCCCACGCTGCAGGATGTGATGGACTCGATGCAGTCGCGCCGGACGTATTCGGTATCAAAGACGCGTATGGCGCGCGAGCAGGCGCAGATGGAGCGCGACGCACCCGTCGAGCTGCAGTCGCGCATCGATGCGCAGGACGCCCAGATCGCGCGACTGCGCGGCGCCATCGAGACGAACCGGAATGCGGAACTCGCGCGCGCGGCGCTGCCGCAGCTTGACCAGCAACTCACCGCGCTCCGTAACCAGCGTGATGAGGTCGGCGCGCCGCCAAGCCGTCGCACGGCGATTGCGACCGCCGCGCGCGACACGACGTCAGAGGCCGTACCGAAGCAGGAAGCAGCGGCTGTACCAGGGCCGGACGAGGCATCCCTGCCGGTGATGGAGCCGACTGCCTTTCCGCCGGCAGGACAGTTGACCGACTACACGCCCGAGTTCCACGCCGCGAATGCGGATCGTCCAGTGTGGGCGGAATCAAACCCTGAGACGGGGGAAACGACGCGGCTGTCGACGCTATCCGAGCAGATGGCCCTGATCGATGCCGAAATGGCGCGTCAGAACGAAATCATCCCGCTGTTCCGCATCGCGGCGCAGTGCTTCCTCGCGAATGGAGAATAAAACGTGAATCCCGCATGCATTGAAGCCGTCTCCCGGGCCGCTGGCCGGGCGCTCGCACGCAGCGAGATCGACGAGATCGACAATCGAATCCGCGACACGGCGCGCCGACTCGCGCGTCAGGACCGACCGAAGTGGATGGCCATGTCGGCCGATGACCGAACGATGGCGGCGGCCGAGCAGGCGGCGGCCGATATGAAGGCCGAGGCCGAGCGCACGTATCGGAATGCGCAATTGGCGGCCCTGAAGACGGTGCAGACCGACACGCGTATTGAGCGGGAACTGGCGCACGGCGGCAAGCGCGCGCATGCGCTCGTCGAGGACATCGTTCGCACGCAGGATAATGCCGCCGCGATCAAAAACGAGTCGATCGGCCAGTTGATGGACTACATCACAGCCGTGAAATCGAAGGAGAGTGTGGGATTCACGCGGCGTATCGCGATGTACCTGTTCGACGCCGACAATCCGTCGATGACGCGTGACCTGTTCCGCGAAATTTTCGCCAACGCGGACGGCAGTAGCGGCAATGCAATCGCGCAGAAGGGCGCCCGCGCGTGGCTCGACGTGATCGGCGCGCTGCGCGAACGCTTCAATCGAAGCGGTGGCGACGTTGGCCGGCTGGACTACGGGTATACGCCACAACCTCACGACTCCGCGAAGGTGCAGGGCAAGGGCGATGACGCCGCGCGGGACGCGTGGGTGAACAAGCTGATGCCCAAGCTCGCGCGCGACCGATATGTGAACGAAGACGGGACGCTGATGCGCGACGACCAGGTGACGGATCTGCTGCGTGCCGCGTGGGAAACCATCAGCACGGACGGGCTGAACAAGCTCGAACCGGGTAACGGCGGCATGCCCGGAACCGGCGCGCGCGCGAACCGCGGCAGTGAGGCGCGGCAGATCCATTTCAAGGATGCCGAGGCTTATCTTGAGTACATGAGCGAGTTCGGCAAGGGCAGCGCGTTCCAGGCGATGATGGGCCACCTCGGCCGGATGTCGAAAGACATCGCGCTTGTCGAGGCGTACGGGCCGAACCCGAACAGCCAGATGCGCCTGCAGTTCGAGCTCGCGGCGAAGGCAGACGGCCGGCCGGTATCGGATTTGCCGAAGAGCTTCGGCGTGCGTCCTCAGACGTATTGGGGGCTCGTCAACGGCGAGCTGTCGACACCGGCGAGTGCCCGAGTGTCGAACATCGCGCAGACGATCCGCTCGATCGAGACGTTCGGCAAGCTGCAGGGGACGCTCATCGCGTCCATCTCCGACCTGCATACGATCGCGGTTACGGCGGGCGTCAACAAGCTGCCGTACTTTCAACTGCTGCAGGACGTCGGTGCTGCGGCGTTCCACGGCGAGACGAAGGACTTCCTGACGATGCACGGCATCATCGCTGAATCGCTAGCCAGCGAACTGAATCGCATCTCGGGTGACCTGCTGAACCCGTCTTTGGCCGGGAAGCTTGCCAATTCGACGATGAAGGTGTCGCTGCTGCAGGCGTGGACCGACGGCCTACGACGCGGGTTCAGTCTGTCGATGATGGGCGCGATGGGAAAAATGGGACAAACGCCGTGGGAACGGCTGCACAACTACGATCGCACGCGGCTGGAGCGCGCCGGCTTCACGCCGGAAGATTGGGGGGTGATCAACCGGACGCAACTGACGGAGTACCGTGGCCGTGAATTGCTCACGCCGGAATCGATCCACGATACCGGCGCGCCGCGCACCCAGGAGGTCGTTCAGAAGGTGCTGTCCTTCATCAACAATGAGGGCGAGACGGCCGTCCTCAATCCCGACCTCGCGACGCGCGGCGTGACGACGTGGGGGCTCAAGGCGGGTACGGTGCCCGGCGAGATCGCGCGCGCCGTGATGCAGTTCAAGGCGTTCCCGATCGCGTTGATCTCTCGCCATTGGCGGCGCATGTTGAGCCTGCCGACCGGCTTCGAGGAAGGGCAGCCGCTGATGGCGAACCGGTACGTGTACGCGTCGTCGTTCCTGCTGTCGTCGGTCCTGCTCGGCGCGGTGATCACGCAGATCAACCAATTGCGCAATGGGAAGGACCCGATCGATATGGCGCGGCCGAAGTTTTGGCTTCAGGCCGCGGCACAGGGCGGCGGTCTCGCATTCGTCGGCGACATGCTGCTGCAAGACCCGAACAGTCAGTTCGGATCGCCGGGCGCAAATGCGCTCAAGAGTTTGGCAGGCCCGAGCCTCGGAGCGCTGTTCGATCTGGTGTACGGGATCGGCATCGGTGGCGTGTACAAGGCCGCCCAAGGGAAGCCGACCGACATCGGTGCGCAGGCGGTCAATCTCGCGCGTTCGCACACCCCGTTCGTCAACCTCTGGTACGCGAAGGCAGCGATCGATCATGGCTTCATGAATGCCTTGCAGGAGAACCTGTCGCCGGGCTATCTCGGTCGACAGCAGCAGAAGGCCGCTCAGGAATGGGGGCAGTCGTTCTACTGGGCGCCGCAGGAGCATACGCCGCATCGCGCGCCGGATCTCAGCCATGCATTCGGAGGGTGATCGCATGGTCGACAGCGAACGTCTCCGGAAGCTGCGCGCACTTTCCGATTCGTTGGACGGCCACGCCGCGTGTGCGGTGTCCGAGCCGGTGATCGAACGAGCGCTGGCGCGGAAATCGTCGAGCAGCCGCCCCGGATCGTTACGCGCGGAAGCGTCGTCGGCTCGCAACCTCGCTCATTGCCTGCGACGGGCGGTTGAAGTCCTGTCGAGACAGGCGACACCGCCGGTGCCCAAGCCGACGGTGTCCGTGATGCCGGGCAATCAGGCCCTGATCGCGATGGGGCTGACGCGCTGCACCAGCGGAAGCTGGCGGCACGAGCGCGGATTCTCGATCGACCGTCACGACGATGGTTTGTGGCAGGTGTCGGAGGCCGGTGCGCCTCTGGCGCTCGGTCAATTCAGGACTGCAAGGGCCGCAGCGACGGCACTCGTTCAGCACATGGAGGCAACCGATGGAAGTCTTGGCACGCGTGCGTAAGAACGACTCGGCGGAAATTCGGATCACGCGCGAGATCTACATGGGCCGGCCCGTGATCAATATCCGTTTGTGGTGCCTTCCGGATGGCGGAGGCGAGATGGTGCCGAGCCGGAAGGGGCTGACCTTCGACGCAGGCAAATGGCCGGAGCTTCTGGAACAGTTGACGCACCGCTAGAGCGGCGCGCTGCCGTTCGCCTCACGACTTTCGCAGGATGTCGGAGACGGTCGGCATGCGCTGCACGGTGGGCGCCTGGTCGGGCGCGTTGCCCGTGACCTGCGCCCACAGCTTCAACAGCGTGACGCCCGCGTAATGCTTCGGCTCGGCGCCGAGGTTGCGGTAGCCGAGCAGCGTCGTGCGCGGGATCTGCGTGTACTGCGCGATCTCGGCGAGGGTAAAGTCGGCCCGCCGCACGTCTTCGAGGACGCGGAACCAGTCAACACTTTGGGCCGGCTCGATCGGGCGCTTCGTCGGAGCGGATGCCGAAAGGGACAGCGACATTGCGTTCCCCCTGGGTGGCGAGTGTGGGATTGCGCGAATCACTTCGCGCGCGCACATTTTATATATAACGAGACGAAAACAAGAGTGTCAAATGCCGAAATATCTATGATGTTTGGAATATTTGGCGACGTTTGCGGAATCTTGAATAACTTTTGGCGTGAATCGGTGACAGCCGCCTACCTCGCGAAAAGCCGAGCGCGTAGGCCATCATGTTGCAAAGGAGACACAGACCGTTTTCGCCGCCAAAGCGGTGCATCACTTTGTGATGTCGCGGGCACTGGCACGGCACATCATCATGTCCCGCGTGCGTCACTCTGTAGACGTGACCGCCATTCTTCAGCGCGAGACGAGGGCCGCTGAAAAATTGTTGCCAAGCGGTACGACCGTCGCTAATCTTGCTTCACACCCCGCCTGGGTAAGGCATCGACTGAAGTGCGCCGAAACTGATCGGCAATTGTTTGGAAAGCTCGCTCTGCGGGCACGGTGGCTCGATCACCGAATGAATTGAGTAGGGCCTACACCCAAAATCCGTCCATCGTTTCCTGATGGGCTCGTGACTGCTTCGCCGATAGGTGGAGCCCTCCATCGCCTTTTGCTTCCTGCGAAAGGCACGATGTGCAATCCCCGTATGCCGCTCCCGCGGCAATCAATCCGTGACGTGCGCTCCCCAGCGCTTACGCCGTGCCTTGCTGCGTCCGTTTCAATCGTCCCCATGACGATTTACGGCGCGCTCGGCCTCGGCGTCTGGAAACTCGTGTCGACTCGCTCGGCACGCATCAATTCGCGCGGTCGGGGCATTGGCGCCCCCGATCGGTCGCAAAGCCAAAACACGGATCAAACGGGGGAAGCGTCCTCCCGCCGCGTGCCGACCTTCATCGGGTTGATGCGCGCCGGGCTGCGCCAGCTTGCTGGCGTAGAACGCTCCCAATCTCACCAGGCCGAGGCTCGTGCCCCCGTTTGTTGTCTCCCAGCTGCGTTTGCGCGGATCCGTCCAGCGGGCAGGGAGGCAACTGGGGTCGAGCCTCACGTCATGGATACAGGGTACGCATGTCGCACAAATCTCTCACGGCCGACCTGTGCCGTGCTGCGCGCGGGGCGCGTGGCAAACAGGCAAACTTGACCTCCAGCGGTCGGGAGAAGTCGCTCGCGCGTTTCGCGCGGTTTCTGTGGGATATGGGCTTTCAGGTGCACACGACCGGCCAGCTCAAAGCGAAGCACCTGATTGCATGGTCGAATGACATGATCGCGCGAGGGCTCTCGAATCGGACGGCCGGCAACAACATGTCGCACATCCGAACTGCGCTCGAAGGGATCGGTCGACGGCCGTTTGCCGACAAGATGAGCAATGCGGCGCTCGGTCTGTCGGGCGCGAGCCGGGCCGGCACGAAGTGGCCGATGATGCGCGACGAGCTGGAGCCGTACCGCGCCGCCGTCGCTGCGATCGACCCGGGTATTGCGGTTGTGCTTGAGCTGCAGTTCGAACTTGGGCTGCGAGCGAGGGAGGCGGTTCAAAGCATCAAATCGCTGGCTGACTGGCGGCGCGCGCTGTCGAGCTCGATCGGGGATGGGTTCGTGACCATCATCCACGGGACGAAGGGAGGCAAGACGCGACGGAGCCCGCCGTTAGATCGCTTGCGTGCCGCTGAACTGGTGGAGCGGGCGATTGGACTGTCGAACGAGTACGGCGGGAAATTGGTCCGCAAGCCAGATCTGAAGCGAGCGATGGAGCGTTACCACTATGTCGTGCGCAAGGTCGGCATGGCCGGTGAGCGCGCGCCGCACAGCCTCCGGTACGCGTATGCGACCGAGCATCTGGAGCGACAGAAGGCCGCCGGCGTATCGCGCCGGGAGGCGGCCGCCGGCGTGTCGACGTGGCTCGGTCACGGGGACGGGCGCGGAACCTGGGTGGAGCAAGTCTACGGACGCGCGGCGCTCGCCGAAGCGGAGGGGTGCCATGCATAAGCACGTCGACTCGCTGCCGCTCAATGGTGTTTCGCGGTGGAATCAGATTGCGCCGTTCGTGGGTGTGTCGCGCGAGACATGGCGAAAACGGTGCTTGGAAGGGCGCGCACCGCAGCCGATACAGCTGACCGCGCGCTGTACCGTCTGGCGAAACGACGAGGTGCATCGCTGGCTGGCCGATCCGGTGAGCTATTCCGTGTAAGTGAAGGGCCGGCCGGGTAGGGAGGCGGCGATCTCATCCCCGGAATTCTGCCGGGCTTCTATGCGGCTCCAGACGCGGCGGTGATCGGGATGATGTCGGCGCCGGCCCTGAGCCGGTCGAGGTAGTCGGCCCATCGTTGCATCATTTCACGGCGATGCGGCAGGTGTGCGGTGCGGTTGTACGCGCGACCGAGCGGATCTCTTACGGCGTGCGCGAGTTGTGCTTCGACGATCTCTGCGGGCACGCCGAGCACCTCGTCGAGAATCGTTCGTGCCATTGCTCTGAAGCCGTGGCCGGTCATCGTGTCGCCGTCGTAGCCGAGTCGGCGCAGCGCGCCGTTGATCGTGTTGTCCGACATCGGGCGGTCCTTCGTTCGAACGCTCGGGAACAGGAATCGGCCTGCGCCTGTTAGCGCGTGTAGCTCACGCAGGATCGCGACCGCTTGCGCTGACAGCGGAACGATGTGCGCGCCGCCCGCCGCTTTGCCTTGTCTGGTGCGCTTCATTCGCGCGCTCGGGATTTCCCATGCGCCGGCGTCGAGGTCGAACTCTGACCACTCGGCGGCGCGCAGTTCGCCAGGCCGTTGAAAGACCAGCGGGGCAAGGCGCAACGCGCATACGACGGGAAACGTGCCCTGATAGCCGTCGATCGCTCGCAGCAGTTCCGCAACCTGCTTCGGATCGGTGATTGCGGCCATGTGCGTTTGCTGTACTGGCGGAAGTGCGCCGCGCAGATCGGCGGTGACGTCGCGCGTCGCCCGACCGGTCGCCACTGCATAGCGGCATACCTGGCCAATGTTCGCGTGCAGGCGGTGGGCCGTTTCAAGTGCGCCGCGCTTCTCGACACGGCGCAGCGCATCGAGCACGTCCGGCGGCGCGAGGTCGGCAACGGGTTTGCCGCCGATCCACGGAAATGCGTCGACTTCCAGTCGGCGCAGGATGCGGGCCGCGTGGCTCTCGGACCAAGACGGCGCGTACTTTGCATGCCACTCTCGCGCGACAGCCTCGAACGAGTTTTCCGCGTTGAGGCGCTGGCTGCGCTTCTCGGCCTTCTTCACCTCGCCCGGGTCGATCCCCGCCGCCAGCTTGTCGCGCGCGGCGTCGCGCCGCTTGCGCGCCTCGATGAGAGGCACGGCCGGATAGGTGCCGAGCGCAAGGCTCTTCTCTTTTCCGCCGAATCGGTACTTGAGCACCCAACGCTTATTGCCGGTCGGTTTGATGAGCAGGAATAGGCCTCCGCCGTCGAAAAGTTTCTGTTGCTTGTCGGTCGGCTTGGTGTTGCGGATCGTGATGTCGGTGAGGGCCATATGCGCTCTCTTGTGCAGGGGGCTTCCAGCGAGGCGATCGGGGGTTCTCGATCAGAATTTCCGGGGAGAACCCCCGCGAGGACCCCCGGTTGGGGGTTGCTGTCAGTTGGAGAAGCTTGCGGAAGTTTGCAACAAAAAACCCCGCGAAGCTAGGCTTGGCGGGGCTCTCTGGTCAAACGTTGGAGACGTTTGGCGGGTATTTGGTGGAGGCGGCGGGAATCGAACCCGCGTCCAGAAGCGCTCCACGACTAGTTCTACATGTTTAGTTCAGTCATTTGATTTAACCGCAGCGACGCGGACGAACACGCTGCACTACGGCGATTCGCTAGGTTTTCGACCCTGGCGTCGCGACGCCGACAGGGCTTAACTGACGTAAATGACCTCTGGCGGTATTGCTACCGGTCTTGCGACACTAGCCCGTCAGTGAACTAGGCAGAGGACGGCGGCCCTTAGGCTGCCAGTGCGAACGTATCGTCGTTTGCAGTTACGATTTTCCCATTGATTAACGAGGTGACGGGTCCTCGACATGCCCTAGCCGCTTCACAACCCCTGTCGAAACCAGGTCGCCCCCGCGGATAAGATCAATCATTATAGCCCAACATCGCGCAGCAGTTCGCGCAGTTGCAGCGTCGTGTCGACGAGATGCTGCGCTTGCCAGTCGGCCGGCGCCGCGCCATCACCGCAATAGCCGTACGCCGCCGCGACCGTCGCCATGCCGGCGGCGCTGCCGGCTTGAATGTCGCGCAGGTCGTCGCCGACGTAGACGATGCGCGCAGGCGCGAGCGTCAACTGGTCGGCCGCATGCAGCAACGGGGCCGGGTGCGGCTTCGGGTGCGGCGTTGTGTCACCCCCGACGACGCAGGCGGCGCGCCGCGCGAGGCCGAGCAGGTCGACGAGCGGCGCCGTGAGCCGCATGGCCTTGTTCGTGACGATGCCCCAGCGCACGCCGCGCGCGTCGAGTTCGTCGAGCACGTCGTCGATGCCGGGGAACAGCGTCGTGTGCACGCATAGATCCGTCGCGTAGTTGGCCAGGAACTCGTCGCGCATCGCTTCATAACCGGGCGTGTGCGGATCGATGCCGAATGCACCGCCGAGCAGGCCGCGCGCGCCGGCCGAGGCTAGCGGCCGCAGCACGTCGAGCGGTGTCTCGGGCAGGTCGCGCACGCGTTGCATCTTGTTGACGGCGGCCGCGAGATCGGGGGCCGTGTCGGCGAGCGTGCCGTCCAGGTCGAACAGCACGGCATCGCAGTGCAGCAGGCGCGGTTCGTCGAGTGGTGCCCGCGCGGTCGAGAGGGGAGTCGTCATGCCGGTTGGAAGGTCACGCGCCGCGACGGCACGCGACGAGGTAGTTGATGTCGGCGTCGTTCGACAGCGCGAAGCGCTTGCCGATCGGGTGATACGTGATGCCCTTGATCTCCACGATGTGCAGATCCGTTGCCCGCACGAAGCTGGCCAGCTCCGACGGACGGATGAAGCGCGCGTAGTCGTGCGTGCCCTTCGGCAGCATTTGCGCGATGTACTCCGCGCCGATCACGGCGAACAGGTATGCCTTCAGGTTGCGGTTCAGCGTCGAGAAGAACACCCAGCCACCCGGCTTCACGAGCGTCGCGCAGGCGGCGACGATATCGCCGGGCGACGGCACGTGCTCGAGCATTTCCATGCACGTGACGACATCGTAGGTGCCCGGTTCGCGCGCGGCGATCGCTTCGGCCGCGATGGCCTCGTAATCGACCGAGATGCCGCTTTCGAGACTGTGCAGGTCGGCGACGCCGAGTGCTTCGGTCGACAGGTCGATGCCTTTCACCTGCGCGCCGAGTCCGGCCATTGATTCGGACAGAATGCCGCCGCCGCAGCCGATGTCGAGTGCGCGCTTGCCGGCGAGGTGCGCATGCGCATCGATCCAGCCGAGCCGGACCGGGTTCAGGTCGTGCAGCGGCTTGAATTCGGCATTCGGATCCCACCACCGATGGGCGAGGTCGCTGAATTTCTGGAGTTCGTGCGGGTCGGCGTTGGTCATGTCGGCAAACGGGCTACGGAAGGAGGGCGGTGCTGCGATTCGTCAGCCCCGAGTATATAAGAAGCGGACGAGCGGCGAAGCGGCGAGCGCCTGGACGGGCGTCAAAGAAAAAGCCCCGCCGGAGCGGGGCTTTGAAGCAGTCGAAAACCGCGGCTTAGTTTGCCGGAACGGTCGTCTTCTGCACTTGCTGCGTACCAACCACTTCCACTTCCACGCGGCGATCCGGTGCGAGGCAGGCGATGAGTTGCTTGCGGTTCTTCTGGTTGCAGCCAGTCGTAACCGGGTTGCGCTTGCCCTTGCCTTCCGTGTAGATCTTGTTGGCCGGCACACCCTTGCTGACCAGGTACGACTTCACGGCTTGCGCACGGCGCAGCGACAGACGGTCGTTGTACTTGTCCGAACCGATGCGGTCCGTGTAGCCCGTTGCGACGACCACTTCCGTGTTCATGCCTTCGATCTTCGAAGCCAGTTCGTCCAGCTTTTGCTTGCCCAGCGGCTTGAGCGTTGCCTTGTCGAAGTCGAACAGTGCGTCAGCTTGATACGTGATCTTCTGGCTCGTGATAGCCGGAGCGACCGGAGCGACCGGCGGCTGCGGTGCCTGGGCGACCAGTGCGCCATCGCACTTCGCGTTGGCGGTGGCCGGCGTCCAGAACGCATCGCGCCAGCAGAGCTCGTTCGTACCGTTCATCCACACCCATTCGCCCGTGCCGTTGACCCAGTTGTCATTGACGGCTTGGCGCGACGCCGGCACCGACTGTGCCGAAGCGGATGCAGCCATAACTGCGGTAGCTGCAATGAACGCGAGCTTTGAAAGTTTATTCATATTTCTCCTCTCGAAATTGAGATTACCGCAGGTTTACTGCGAGCCTGTTGACGGTGACAAGTCATACATTGCTCGAAGTATAACATTGGTGCGGCACAAAAAACGCGGCGCCGCCTCTGTGTAGACTTCGAGCAGCGTCTAACTTTCAGTGCGTTGGCATTTTGCCATATCGTTCCCTTCCTACGAAAAAAAATCCTCCCCACCCCAAGATCGCTTCAACTTTGTGGTGCATGCGCAACACTGGCCTGCCGTAACTTTTAGAAATTGTCAAGAGTGTGGCGGCGAAATTGCGCCGATGAATGCAGTTGTTTACTCGTGCGCGAGGAACGCGTGACGCGGCAATCGTCTGTGATGACGAGTCGGGGGCGATTGCGATGTGCCATTGCGGCCGATTCGCCGACGCCGCGATTTTTGCTATTCATATATAGAGGGGGCGAATTGGCGGCTGATGGGCGCATGTTAGAATCTCGCGTTGCGTTGCGCATGCAGCGCCCACGCGAAAGGCGTTCGCCGTCTTCGCTCCGAAACGATACGGATACATGGATCAATTCGCCAAAGAGACCCTGCCCACCTCCCTAGAAGAGGAAATGCGCCGTTCGTATCTCGATTACGCGATGAGCGTGATCGTCGGACGTGCCCTCCCGGATGTCCGCGATGGCCTGAAACCCGTGCACCGGCGCGTGTTGTTCGCGATGCACGAACTGAACAACGACTGGAACCGCGCGTACAAGAAGTCGGCGCGTATCGTCGGTGACGTGATCGGTAAGTACCACCCTCACGGTGACACCGCGGTCTACGACACGATCGTGCGGATGGCGCAGGACTTCTCGCTGCGCTACATGCTGATCGACGGGCAGGGCAACTTCGGCTCGATCGACGGCGACAATGCCGCGGCGATGCGTTACACCGAAATTCGCATGGCGAAGATCGGTCACGAGCTGCTCGCCGACATCGACAAGGAAACGGTCGATTTCGAGCCGAACTACGACGGCAACGAAATGCAGCCGTCGGTCCTGCCGTCGCGCATCCCGAACCTGCTGATCAACGGCTCGTCGGGTATTGCGGTCGGCATGGCGACCAACATCCCCCCGCACAACCTGAACGAAGTCGTCGACGCGTGCCAGCACCTGCTGGGCAACCCGGAAGCGACGATCGACGAGCTGATCGAGATCATCCCGGCGCCGGATTTCCCGACGGCCGGCATCATCTACGGCGTCGCCGGCGTGCGCGACGGCTATCGCACCGGGCGCGGCCGCGTCGTGATGCGTGCTGCCACGCACTTCGAGGAGATCGACCGCGGCCAGCGGATGGCGATCATCGTCGACGAGTTGCCGTACCAGGTGAACAAGCGCTCGCTGCTCGAGCGGATCGCCGAGCTCGTCAACGAGAAGAAGCTCGAAGGCATCTCCGACATCCGCGACGAGTCCGACAAGAGCGGCATGCGCGTCGTGATCGAGCTCAAGCGCGGTGAAGTGCCGGAAGTGGTGCTGAACAACCTGTACAAGGCGACGCAGCTCCAGGATACGTTCGGCATGAACATGGTCGCGCTCGTCGACGGCCAGCCGAAGCTGCTGAACCTGAAGGAAATCCTGCAGTGCTTCCTGTCGCATCGACGCGAAGTGCTGACGCGCCGCACGATCTACGAACTGCGCAAGGCCCGCGAACGCGGCCACGTGCTCGAAGGTCTCGCGGTCGCGCTCGCGAACATCGACGAGTTCATCGCGATCATCAAGGCCGCGCCGACGCCGCCGATCGCGAAGGCGGAGTTGATGGCGAAGCCGTGGGATTCGTCGCTCGTGCGCGAGATGCTCACGCGTGCCGAGAGCGAGAACGCGGCGGCCGGCGGCCGCTCCGCGTATCGCCCGGAAGGCCTGAACCCGGCGTTCGGCATGCAGGCCGACGGGCTGTACCGCCTGTCCGACACGCAGGCCCAGGAAATTCTGCAGATGCGTCTGCAGCGCCTGACCGGCCTCGAGCAGGACAAGATCATCGGCGAGTACCGCGAAGTGATGGCCCAGATCGCCGACCTGCTGGACATCCTCGCGCGCCCCGAGCGGATCACGACGATGATCGGCGAGGAGCTGACCTCGGTGAAGGCCGAGTTCGGCGACGCGCGCCGCTCGAAGATCGAGCTGAACGCGACCGAGCTGAACACCGAAGACCTGATCACGCCGCAGGACATGGTCGTCACGATGTCGCATGCGGGCTACGTGAAGTCGCAGCCGCTGTCCGAGTACCGTGCGCAGAAGCGTGGCGGTCGCGGCAAGCAGGCGACGCAGATGAAGGAAGACGACTGGATCGAGACGCTGTTCATCGCGAACACGCACGATTACATCCTGTGCTTCTCGAACCGCGGCCGCGTGTACTGGGTCAAGGTCTATGAAGTGCCGCAGGGCTCGCGCAACTCGCGCGGCCGCCCGATCGTCAACATGTTCCCGCTGCAGGAAGGCGAGAAGATCAACGTCGTGCTGCCGGTCAAGGAATTCTCGGCCGACAAGTTCATCTTCATGGCAACGTCGCTCGGCACCGTGAAGAAGACGCCGCTCGAGGCATTCAGCCGTCCGATGAAGAAGGGCATCATCGCGGTCGGTCTCGACGAAGGCGACTTCCTGATCGGTGCGTCGATCACCGACGGCGCGCACGACGTGATGCTGTTCTCCGACTCCGGCAAGGCCGTGCGCTTCGACGAAAACGACGTGCGTCCGATGGGTCGCGAGGCGCGTGGCGTGCGCGGCATGCAGCTCGAGGACGGCCAGCAGGTCATCGCGCTGCTGGTTGCCGGCAGCGAGGAGCAGACGGTGCTCACCGCGACCGAGAACGGCTACGGCAAGCGCACGCCGATCACCGAGTACACGCGTCACGGCCGCGGCACGAAGGGTATGATCGCGATCCAGACGTCCGAGCGTAACGGCAAGGTCGTGGCTGCAACGCTCGTCGATGCCGAAGATCAGATCATGCTGATCACGACGGCCGGCGTGTTGATTCGCACCCGTGTCTCGGAGATTCGCGAGATGGGGCGTGCCACGCAAGGTGTTACACTCATCAGTCTCGATGAGGGTACCAAGCTCTCTGGCCTGCAGCAGATCGCGGAGGCCGAAGAGGGAGAGGGCGAAGCCGACGAGGCGTCGGACGGCGAAGCCTGAAGAACGGATGAGACTCTAGCCGCCGCAGGCGCGAAGCGCCGCGGCCGGCGAGCAACCATTCATATTTCCAAAAGGGAGTGATGATGCAAAAGCAATTCAAGCAACTGGTTCTGCTGGCTGCACTGGTGCCGACGTTCGCGATGGCGCAAGCGCTGTCGAATTCCGCACCGGCAGCTCCGGCAGCAGCTGCGCCGATCGACGCCGACAAGAAGGCAGCGATCAAGGATCTGCTCGACGCGATCGACGCGCCGAAGCTCGTGTCGGCAATCGGCAACAGCGCCGAAATGCAGGCCAAGCAACTCGTCCCGGCAATCCTGTCGGACGCGCTGTCGGAAAACAAGACGCTGAACGACAAGCAGAAGCAGGCTGCCGTTCCGACGCTGCAGAAGAACGCGGTGCCGAAGCTGGTTGACGGCGCAGGCAAGGTGTTCGGCACGCAACAGTTCCAGAGCGACGCGATGTCGGCTCAGTACGACGCCTACGCGAAGTACTACAGCACGTCGGAGATCAAGGATCTGACGACGTTCTACAAGAGCCCGACGGGCCGCAAGTTCATCCAGGTTCAGGATCAGGTCGGTCGCGACGTGGTCAACGGCCTGATGCAGAAGTACATGCCGCAAGCTATCCAGGCAACGCGCACGCAGGCTGACAAGGAAGTCGCAGCAGTCAAGCCGGGCAAGTAAAGCCGTCCGGGCACGCCCCCGGCCGTTCGGCCGGGTTTGGCGGGAGCCTGACGACAGTGCGATAATGGCCGTTTGCGCGCGAGCGCAAGCGGCCATTTCTTTTCTGGCGCGTTCTGCCGGCGGCGAGCCGGTCGCGTCCCTCCGAGGTTTTCACGATGCGCGTCTTTAATTTCTCCGCCGGCCCTGCGGCGATGCCCGAGGAAGTGCTGCGGCAAGCGGCCGACGAAATGCTCGACTGGCATGGCAGCGGCATGAGCGTGATGGAGATGAGCCATCGCGGCAAGGAATTCATGTCGATCCACGAGGCCGCGCTGACCGACCTGCGCGACCTGCTCGGCGTGCCGGCCAGTCACCGGATCCTGTTCCTGCAGGGCGGCGGTATCGCGGAAAACGCGATCGTCCCGATGAACCTGCTCGGGTCGCGCACGACGGCCGACTTCGTCGTCACGGGCTCGTGGTCGCAGAAGTCGTTCAGCGAAGCGAAGAAATACGGCACGCCGCATCTCGCCGCAACCGGCAAGACGGAAGACGGCTTCACGCGTGCGCCCGCGCGCGCCGAATGGCAGCTGTCGGACGATCCGGCCTACGTGCATCTGTGTACCAACGAGACGATCGACGGCGTCGAGACGTTCGAGATTCCCGATCTCGGTGACGTGCCGCTGGTCGCGGATGTCTCGTCGCACATCCTGTCGCGTCCGCTGGACGTCGCGAAGTACGGCGTGCTGTTCGGCGGCGCGCAGAAGAACATCGGGATGGCCGGCGTGACGCTCGTGATCGTGCGCGAGGATCTGCTCGACCGTGCGCTGTCGATCTGCCCGTCCGCGTTCGAATGGAAGACCATCGCAGCGAACAACTCGCTGTACAACACGCCGCCCACCTACGCGATCTACATCGCGGGCCTGGTGTTCCAGTGGCTGAAGCGGCAGGGTGGCCTCGAAGCGATCGAGGCCCGCAATATCGAAAAGGCGAAGCTGCTCTACGACACGATCGATGCGAGCAGTTTCTATCTGAACAAGGTCGAGCCGGCAGCACGTTCGCGGATGAACGTGCCGTTTTTCCTGGCCGACGAAACGCGCAACGAAGACTTCCTTGCCGGCGCAAAGGCGCGCGGGCTGCTGCAGCTGAAGGGCCACAAGTCCGTCGGCGGCATGCGGGCGTCGATCTACAACGCGGTGCCGCTCGAGGGCGTGAAAGCGCTCGTCGAGTACATGAAGGACTTCGAGCAGCGCGGCGCCTGACGGCGGCGCTGTTCAAACAGCACGGCAAAACGCATGGACGACGAACTGAATTCCCGCCTGAAACCGCTGCGCGATCGCATCGATGCGATCGATGCGCAGCTGATCGCGCTCCTGAACCAGCGCGCCGCGGTGGCGCTGGAGGTGGGCGAGGTCAAGAAGCATTTCAACGCGCCGGTGTTCCGGCCGGAGCGCGAGCTGCAAGTGATCGCCCGGCTGCAGGACATGAGCGCGGGGCCGCTCGCGAGCGAGCATATCAGCGCCATCTGGCGCGAGATCATGGCCGCGAGCCGCGCGCTCGAGCAGACGATCCACGTCGCGTTCCTCGGGCCGGTCGGCACGTATAGCGAGCAGGCGATGCTCGAGTATTTCGGCCAGTCGATCGAAGGGCTGCCGTGCCCGTCGATCGACGAGGTGTTCCGCTCGGTCGAGGCCGGCGCGTCCGCGTTCGGTATCGCGCCGGTCGAGAATTCGACCGAAGGCGCCGTGTCGCGCACGCTCGACCTGCTGCTGCAGACGCAATTGCTGATCAGCGGCGAACTCGCGCTGCCGATCCATCACAACCTGCTGACGCAGAGCGGCACGCTCGACGGCGTGAAGCGCGTCTGCGCACACGCGCAGGCGCTTGCGCAATGCCAGCAGTGGCTTGCGGCGAATGCGCCGCAGCTCGAGCGGCAGGCGGTGGCGAGCAACGCGGAGGCTGCGCGTCTCGCGGCGGCCGATCCGACCGTCGCGGCGATCGCGGGCGACCGCGCGGCCGCACACTACGGCTTGCAGATCGCGTTCTCGCTGATCCAGGACGATCCGCACAACCGCACGCGCTTCGTGATCATCGGCAAGCAGCCGGCCGGGCAGAGCGGTCACGACCAGACGTCGCTGATCGTGTCGGTGAAGAATGAACCGGGCGCCGTGTTCAAGCTGCTCGAGCCGCTCGCGCGGCACGGCGTGTCGATGACGCGCTTCGAGTCGCGTCCGGCGCGCGTCGGCACGTGGGAGTACTACTTCTACATCGACATCGAAGGGCACCGGGACGATGCGTCGGTTGCGGCCGCGCTCGCGGAACTCGGCCAGAAGGCCGCGTTCCTGAAGATACTCGGGTCGTATCCGCGCGCACGCTGATGCGTGGCGGCCCGTGGCCTGTTCGCGCAGGCGTTGCGGCCACGCGGGCAGGGCAGGCCGATCGGTGCTGCCGAAGGCGGGTTCGGGCGGCATCCGGCGCAGGTTGCGCCGGGTGCGGGCCCGTGGCCCGGAATCTGGAATTCCGCGTGCGGGGCGTCGTCCTGCGCGCGTAACTTGGCTCTAGTCGTGTCAGGCTTTGCATTCAACAAACTGGTCATCTTCGGCGTCGGCCTGATCGGCGGATCGCTGGCCCGCGCGTTGCGCGAGCGCGCGCCGGGCGGCGCGGGCGAGGTTGTCGGCGTGGGCCGTTCGCGTGCTTCGGTCGAGCGTGCGCTCGCACTCGGCGTGATCGACCGCGCGGCGGCGCTCGACGACGACGCGCAATTGCGCGACGCGCTGACGGGTGCCGATCTGGTGCTGCTGGCTGCACCTGTCGCGCAGACGGGCCCGCTGCTCGCGCGCATCGCGCCGTGGCTTGAAGCGGCGACGATCGTCACCGATGCAGGCAGCACCAAGTCCGATGTCGTTGCGGCCGCGCGCGAAGCGCTCGGCGCGCGGATCGCGCAGTTCGTGCCGGGTCACCCGATCGCCGGCCGCGAGTCGAGCGGCGTCGAGGCCGCGTTGCCGGATCTGTACGTCGGCCGCAACGTCGTGCTGTGCCCGCTGCCGGAGAACGCACCCGAATCCGTTGCGCGGATCGATGCGATGTGGCGTGCAACGGGCGCCGACGTGCGCACGATGAGCACGGAGCAGCACGATCGCGTATTCGCGTCGATCAGTCATCTGCCGCACGTGCTGTCGTTCGCGCTCGTCGAGCAGATCCTCGGCGAGGCCGACGCGGAACTGAAATTCTCGTACGCGGCGGGCGGCTTCCGCGATTTCACGCGCATCGCGGCGTCGAGCCCGGAGATGTGGCGCGACGTGTGCGTCGCGAACCGCGCGGCGCTGCTCGATGAGCTCGATGGCTACACGCGTGTGCTCACGCGGCTGCGCGCGGCGATCGACGCCGGCGACGGCGCGGCGCTCGAAGCGGTGTTCACGCGCTCGCGCGCTGCCCGCAAGGCATGGCAGGAGCGTGGCGGTACGCCCGCTGCCGAACCGGTCAAGAAATAACAGGACGATTCCCATGGACTATCTCGATCTCGGCCCGTACTCCAGCGCATCGGGCACCGTGCGCCTGCCCGGCTCGAAAAGCATTTCGAACCGCGTGCTGCTGCTCGCGGCGCTTGCCGAAGGCGAAACGACGATCACCAACTTGCTCGATTCCGACGACACGCGCGTGATGCTCGACGCACTCGGCAAGCTCGGCGTGAAGCTCGCGCGTGATGGCGACACCTGCGTCGTGGCGGGCACGCGCGGCGCATTCACCGCGAAGACGGCCGACCTGTTCCTCGGCAACGCGGGCACGGCCGTGCGGCCGCTGACCGCCGCGCTCGCGGTGAACGGCGGCGACTATCGCGTGCACGGCGTGCCGCGCATGCACGAGCGGCCGATCGGCGACCTCGTCGACGGTCTGAGGCAAGTCGGCGCGCAGATCGACTACGAGTTGAACGAAGGCTACCCGCCGCTGCGGATCAAGCCGGCGAGCATTTCCGTCGACGCGCCGATCCGCGTGCGCGGCGACGTGTCGAGCCAGTTCCTCACGGCGTTGCTGATGACGCTGCCGCTCGTGAAGGCGAAGGACGGCAAGATCGTCGTCGAGGTCGATGGCGAGCTGATCTCGAAGCCGTACATCGACATCACGATCCGGCTGATGGAGCGCTTCGGCGTGACCGTCGAGCGCGACGGCTGGCAGCGCTTCGTCGTGCCGGCCGGCGTCCGCTATCGCTCGCCGGGGCGGATCATGGTCGAGGGCGACGCGTCTTCCGCGTCGTACTTTCTCGCGGCCGGCGCGCTCGGCGGCGGCCCGCTGCGCGTCGAAGGCGTGGGGCGAGCGAGCATCCAGGGCGATGTCGGCTTCGCGAACGCGCTGATGCAGATGGGCGCGAACGTGACGATGGGCGACGACTGGATCGACGTACGCGGCATCGGCCACGACCACGGCAAGCTCGAGCCGATCGACATGGACTTCAACCTGATCCCCGATGCGGCGATGACCATCGCGGTCGCGGCGCTGTTCGCGAACGGCACGAGCACGCTGCGCAACATCGCGAGCTGGCGCGTGAAGGAAACCGACCGCATCGCCGCGATGGCGACCGAGCTGCGCAAGGTCGGCGCGATCGTCGAGGAAGGCCCCGACTACCTCGTCGTCACGCCGCCGGAAAAGCTCACGCCGAACGCGGCGATCGACACGTACGACGATCACCGGATGGCGATGTGCTTCTCGCTCGTCAGCCTGGGCGGCGTGCCCGTGCGGATCAACGATCCGAAGTGCGTCGGCAAGACGTTCCCCGACTATTTCGACCGCTTCGCCGCGCTCGCCAAAGCCTGACCCCACTGTTCTGATGAAATCGACCCGACCCTTTCACCCGACTCCCGTCATCACGATCGACGGCCCGACTGCTTCCGGCAAGGGCACCGTCGCCGCGCTCGTCGCCGCGCATCTTGGCTTCCACCTGCTCGACAGCGGCGCGCTGTACCGGCTCGCCGCGCTCGCGAGCGTGCGCTATGGCATCGAGGCTGAGGACATCGACGCGCTGGTGAAGCTGATCGACGATCTCCACATCACGTTCCGCGAAGGCTGCGCGCAGCTCGACGGCGTCGATGTGTCGAACGACATCCGCGCCGAAGCGGTCGGCAACCGCGCGTCGGCGATCGCCGTGCACGGGCCGGTGCGCACCGCGCTCGTCGCGCGCCAGCGCGCGTTCCGCAAGACGCCGGGCCTCGTTGCGGACGGGCGCGACATGGGTACCGTGATCTTCCCGGACGCCGTGCTGAAGGTGTTCCTGACGGCCAGCGCCGAGGCGCGCGCGACCAGACGGCATAAGCAATTGATGCAAAAAGGTTTTTCTGCTAATATAGATGACTTGCTCCGGGATCTTCGTGAACGTGACGCGCGCGACAGCAATCGCGCGGCCGCGCCGCTTAAGCCCGCAGCAGATGCCAAGCTGCTCGACACATCGGCGCTTTCGGTCGATGAAGCGGTCGACCAGGTGCTGCAGTGGTACCGGGCGCTCGGCCAGCCGGCCTGAGAAGGCGGGCAGCGGTAGGTGTTCCGTGCGTAATTGCGGAGCGTGTTTCGAACCCTTAACCCCGTGTGGACCTCGATCTGGCCCTTTCAGCCTGCCATTCCGGCCGGCGTGGCACAGCGATCCATGCACAATCAGATTTTTATGTCCGACCTGCAAACCTCTACCCCGAATACTGAATCTTTCGCGGCTCTGTTCGAAGAGTCGCTGACCCGCCAAGACATGCGCGCCGGCGAAGTGATTTCCGCCGAAGTCGTGCGCGTCGACCACAACTTCGTGGTCGTCAATGCAGGCCTGAAGTCCGAGGCTTACATTCCGATCGAGGAATTCCTGAACGATCAGGGCGAGGTTGAGGTGCAGTCGGGCGATTTCGTGTCCGTCGCGATCGACGCACTCGAAAACGGCTACGGCGACACGATCCTGTCGCGCGACAAGGCGAAGCGCCTTGCATCGTGGCTGTCGCTGGAAAAGGCGCTCGACAACAACGAACTCGTCACCGGCACGATCACCGGCAAGGTGAAGGGCGGCATGACCGTGATGGTCAACGGCATCCGCGCGTTCCTGCCGGGTTCGCTGGTCGACACGCGTCCGGTCAAGGACACGACCCCGTACGAAGGCAAGACGCTCGAGTTCCGCGTGATCAAGCTCGATCGCAAGCGTAACAACGTCGTGCTGTCGCGTCGTGCAGTGATCGAAGCAACCCAAGGCGAAGAGCGCGCGAAGCTGCTCGAGACGCTGAAGGAAGGCGCGATCGTCAACGGCGTGGTCAAGAACATCACCGATTACGGCGCGTTCGTCGACCTCGGCGGCATCGACGGCCTGCTGCACATCACCGACATCGCATGGCGTCGTGTGCGTCACCCGAGCGAAGTCCTGTCGGTTGGCCAGGAAGTCACCGCGAAGATCCTCAAGTTCGACCAAGAGAAGAACCGCGTCTCGCTGGGCATCAAGCAACTGGGCGACGATCCGTGGGAAGGCATCTCGCGCCGTTACCCGTCGGGCACGCGCCTGTTCGGCAAGGTCACGAACATCACCGACTACGGCGCATTCGTCGAAGTGGAATCGGGCATCGAAGGCCTCGTCCACGTGTCGGAAATGGACTGGACCAACAAGAACGTTGCTCCGTCGAAGGTTGTCCAGCTGGGCGACGAAGTCGAAGTCATGGTCCTCGAGATCGACGAAGACCGTCGTCGTATCAGCCTCGGCATGAAGCAGTGCAAGCCGAATCCGTGGGATGACTTCAGCCGCAACTTCAAGAAGGGCGACAAGATCACGGGCGCAATCAAGTCGATCACCGACTTCGGCGTGTTCATCGGTCTGCCGGGCGGCATCGACGGCCTGGTCCACCTGTCGGACCTGTCGTGGAGCGAAGCTGGCGAAGAAGCGGTTCGCAAGTACAAGAAGGGCGACGAAGTCGAAGCAATCGTGCTCGGTATCGACGTCGAGAAGGAACGTATTTCGCTCGGCATCAAGCAGCTCGAAGGCGACCCGTTCAGCAACTACGTTGCAATGAACGACAAGGGCTCGATCGTCGACGGCGTCGTGAAGACGGTCGATGCGAAGGGTGCGGTCGTTACGCTGACGGGTGACATCGAAGGCTACCTGCGCGCGTCGGAAATCTCGCAGGATCGCGTCGAAGACGCACGCAACGTGCTGAAGGAAGGCGACAAGGTCAACGCGATGGTGATCAACATCGATCGCAAGTCGCGCGGCATCAACCTGTCGATCAAGGCGAAGGATTCGGCTGAACAACAGGAAGCGATCCGCGGCCTGCAGTCGGACTCCAGCGCTGCTGCGACCGGTACGACCAACCTCGGCGCGCTGCTGAAGGCGAAGCTCGACGGCCAGAACCAGTAAGCCTCACGAGGTCTGCTGAAGTATGACCAAATCCGAGTTGGTCGCGCAGCTGGCATCGCGATTTCCGCAACTTGTCCTCAAGGATGCGGATTTCGCGGTGAAAACGATGCTCGATGCGATGTCTGACGCCCTGGCGAAAGGGCATCGCATTGAAATTCGGGGTTTCGGCAGCTTTGGCCTCAACCGTCGCCCGGCGCGCGTCGGACGCAACCCGAAGTCAGGGGAGAAAGTGCAGGTGCCCGAGAAGTTCGTGCCGCACTTCAAGCCTGGCAAGGAATTGCGCGAACGCGTCGACGGCCGCGCCGGTGAACCGCTGAAGGCTGATGATCCGGACGACGAGCGTTAAGCGTCATCCGGTTTGCCCGGAACCTATCCGGCGAAGGCTGAAAAGAAAAGCGCCCCTTGCGGGCGCTTTTTTCATTTCCGGCGATCATCGCGCAACGGCGGCACGCAGGATCTGCGCAGCCGCGGAAACGCATCCTTTACAATACGGGTCGATTCGGTGCGACGAAGGGGAGTCGCGCGCCGCGGCAAACCTCAACAAAGAGAGGGCTTCATGAAGTTTATCGTCTGGCTGATCCGGGTATTGGTGTTCGTACTGCTGCTGGTGCTTGCGCTGGCCAATACGCAAACCGCGACGCTGAATTTCGTTGCCGGCTATTCATGGCAAGCGCCGCTGATCCTGATCGGCCTGGCGTTCTTCGCCGTGGGGCTGCTGGCCGGCTTGCTGTCCGCGCTGCCTTCGATCTTCCGCCTGCGTCTCGAGAACGGGCGCCTGAAGCGCGATCTGCGTGCGGCGCGCGAAACGCCGGCCGTCATCGACCAGCCGCCGATGCCGCCCGTCATTTAACACGGACGCCGCGCGATCATCGCGCGGTTTTCGTCTCTGCTTCGATATTTCGCATGGATCTGGATTTCTGGTGGTTGCTCGCGATTCCGGTTGCGTTCGCGCTCGGTTGGGCGGCGTCACGCTATGACCTGAAGAATCTCCTGTCGGAGAGTGCCAACCTGCCGCGCTCGTATTTTCGCGGCCTGAATTTTCTGTTGAACGAACAACCCGACAAGGCGATCGATGCGTTCATCGAGGTCGCCAAGCTCGATCCCGAGACGGTCGAGCTGCACTTCGCGCTCGGCAACCTGTTTCGCCGCCGCGGCGAGACCGATCGCGCGATCCGCGTGCACCAGAACCTGCTGAGCCGCACGGACCTGCCGGTCAACGAGCGCGACCACGCGCTGTACGAGCTCGGCCAGGATTTCCTGAAGGCCGGGCTGCTCGATCGTGCCGAAGAGGCGTTTCACAAGCTCGCCGACGGCGATTACGCGCTCGGCGCGCAGCGGGCGCTGCTGACGATCTACGAGATCGAGAAGGACTGGAACAAGTCGATCGATACGGCGAAGCGCATCGAGTCGATGAGCGACAAGCCGCTTGGCGTCGAAATTGCCCAGTTCCACTGCGAACTCGCGCAGGACGCGCTGCAGCGAAAGAACGCGGCAGCGGCCGCCGAACAGCTGCGCCTGGCGCTGGCCGTGAACCCGCAGAACGTGCGCGCGACGGTGCTGTCCGGCGACGCGGCGGAAGCCGAGGGCAACCACGCGGCTGCGATCGAGCACTGGAAGCGCGTCGAGGCGCAGAATCCGGCGTATCTGCCGCTCGTCGCCGACAAGCTGATGAAGGCGTACGTCGCGCTCGGCAAGCATGCCGAAGGCGCCGAGCTGCTGATGGGGTATATCGACCGCTATCCGTCGAACGACCTGCTCGACATCGCGTACCAGCACATCGCTGGGTTGCGCGGCCAGGATGCCGCGCACACGCTCGCGCGCACGCAGATGGAGAAGTCTCCGAACCTGTCGGGGATGCTGCATCTGCTCGATGCGCAAATCGCCGCGGCCGACGAACCGCGTCGTAAGGAACTTGAAATGATGCGTGCGCTGATCAAGCAGCGCACGAAGAATCTGCCACGATATACGTGCCAGAATTGCGGTTTCCGGGCACGGCTCTTCTATTGGCAGTGCCCCGGATGCAGCGGCTGGGAAACCTATGCGCCGCGCCGCGTCGAACCTGCGATGCCGGGCTGATCCCGGCGAGCGGAAACGCGCTGCGGTTGTCGCCGGGCTCGTCCCGGCGGCCAAGTTAGTCAATTACCGGGAAGTACCGGAACATCTATGAAAATCACCATCATCGGCACCGGCTATGTCGGTCTCGTCACGGGCGCCTGTCTCGCGGAGATCGGTCACGACGTCTTCTGTCTCGACGTCGATCAGCGCAAGATCGACATCCTGAACAACGGCGGGATGCCGATTCACGAACCGGGGCTGCTGGACATCATCACGCGCAACCGCGCGGCGGGGCGCCTGCGCTTCTCGACCGATATCGAGGCGAGCGTCGCGCACGGCGAGATCCAGTTCATCGCCGTCGGCACGCCGCCCGACGAGGACGGCTCGGCCGACCTGCAGTACGTGCTCGAAGCCGCACGCAACATCGGCCGCCACATGACGGGCTTCAAGGTGATCGTCGACAAGTCGACAGTGCCGGTCGGCACCGCGCAGCGCGTGCGCGGCGTGGTCGACGAGGCGCTTGCCGCCCGCGGTCTGGCAGGCAGCGTCGCGCATCGCTTCTCGGTCGTGTCGAACCCGGAGTTCCTGAAGGAAGGCGCCGCGGTCGAAGACTTCATGCGTCCGGACCGGATCATCATCGGCGTCGACGACGACGAGACGGGCACGATCGCGCGCGAGAAGATGAAGAAGCTTTACGCGCCGTTCAATCGCAACCACGAGCGCACGATCTACATGGACGTGCGTTCGGCCGAATTCGCGAAATATGCGGCGAACGCGATGCTCGCCACGCGCATCTCGTTCATGAACGAGATGTCGAATCTGGCCGACAAGGTCGGCGCCGACATCGAGGCCGTGCGCCGCGGGATCGGCTCCGATCCGCGCATCGGCTATCACTTCCTGTACGCCGGCGTCGGCTACGGCGGCTCGTGCTTCCCGAAGGACGTCCAGGCGCTGATTCGCACGGCCGGCGAGAACGGCCAGCCGCTGCGCATCCTGGAGGCCGTCGAGGCGGCCAACTATGCGCAGAAGGACGTGCTGATCAGCAAGATCGAGCAGCGCTTCGGCGCCGACCTGACCGGCCGCGAGTTCGCGGTCTGGGGCCTGGCGTTCAAGCCGAACACCGACGACATGCGCGAGGCGCCGAGCCGTCGCCTGATCGCCGCGCTGCTCGAACGCGGCGCGACCGTGCGTGCGTACGATCCGGTCGCGGTCGACGAGGCGCGGCGCGTGTTTGCGCTCGATTTCGGCACCGATCCGGACGCGCTGGCGCGGCTGCATCTCGTCGAGACGCAGGACATCGCCGTGACGGGCGCGGACGCGCTCGTGATCGTGACCGAGTGGAAGGAATTCCGGAGCCCCGACTTCACGCGCCTGAAGGCCGAACTGAAGGCGCCGGTGATCTTCGACGGTCGCAACCTCTATGAGCCGGATGCGATGGCCGAACTGGGCATCGACTACTACGCGATCGGCCGGCCGTATGTCGATCCCCAGTCGTCCACCCGTGGCTGACCACACGATGAATACTCTCCGCGAAGTCGTTCCGGTGCCGCGCGAGCAGATCGCGCGCTCGCGCGTGCTTGTCGTCGGCGACGTGATGCTCGACCGTTACTGGTTCGGCAACGTCGATCGCATTTCGCCTGAGGCACCGGTGCCGGTCGTGCACGTGCAGCGTCAGGAAGAGCGCCTCGGCGGTGCGGCCAACGTCGCACGCAACGCCGTGACGCTCGGCGGCCAGGCCGGATTGCTGTGCGTCGTCGGTTGTGACGAACCCGGCGAGCGGATCGTCGAGCTGCTCGGCAGCAGCGGCGTGACGCCGCATCTCGAGCGCGACCCGGCGCTGCCGACCACGATCAAGCTGCGCGTGCTCGCGCGCCAGCAGCAACTGCTGCGCGTCGACTTCGAGGCGATGCCGACGCACGAGGTGCTGCTCGCGGGGCTCGCGCGCTTCGATGCGCTGCTGCCGCAGCACGACGTCGTGCTGATGTCGGATTACGCAAAAGGCGGCCTGACGCACGTCACGACGATGATCGAGAAGGCGCGTGCGGCCGGCAAGTCCGTCCTCGTCGACCCGAAGGGCGACGACTGGGCACGCTATCGCGGCGCGTCGCTGATCACGCCGAATCGCGCTGAACTGCGCGAAGTGGTCGGGCAGTGGAAGTCGGAAGACGATCTGCGCGCGCGCGTCGCGAAGCTGCGCGCGGAACTCGACATCGACGCGCTGCTGCTCACGCGTTCGGAGGAAGGGATGACGCTGTTTTCCGCCACTGGCGAACTGCACGCACCGGCGCTCGCGCGCGAGGTGTTCGACGTGTCGGGCGCGGGCGATACCGTGATTGCAACGGTCGCGACGATGCTCGGCGCGGGCGTGCCGCTCGTCGACGCCGTCGTGCTCGCGAATCGCGCGGCAGGCATCGTGGTCGGCAAGCTCGGCACGGCCACGGTGGACTACGACGAACTGTTTCACTGAGCGCATGCGGTGGCGCGACGAGCGCGCCGCACGCATGGCTCGCACTTTTCAGGCAGGACGATCATGACCCTCATCGTCACCGGCGCAGCCGGTTTTATCGGCGCGAACATCGTCAAGGCGCTCAACGAGCGCGGCGAAACGCGCATCATCGCAGTCGACAACCTGACGCGTGCGGACAAGTTCCGGAATCTCGTCGATTGCGAGATCGACGACTATCTGGACAAGACGGAATTCGTCGAACGTTTCGCGCGCGGCGATTTCGGCAAGGTACGCGCGATTTTCCACGAAGGCGCCTGTTCGGACACGATGGAAACCGACGGCCGCTACATGATGGACAACAACTTCCGCTACAGCCGCGCGGTGCTCGACGCCTGCCTCGCGCAGGGCACGCAGTTCCTGTACGCGTCGTCGGCCGCGACCTACGGTGGATCGACGCGCTTCGTCGAGGAGCGCGAGGTCGAGGCGCCGCTGAACATCTACGGCTATTCGAAGTTCCTGTTCGACCAGGTGATCCGTCGCGTGCTGCCGACCGCGAAGAGCCAGATCGCCGGCTTCCGCTATTTCAACGTGTACGGCCCGCGCGAGACGCACAAGGGGCGCATGGCGTCGGTCGCGTTCCACAACTTCAACCAGTTCCGTGCGGAAGGCAAGGTGAAGCTGTTCGGCGAGTACAACGGCTATGCACCGGGCGAGCAGACGCGCGACTTCGTGTCGGTCGAGGACGTGACGAAGGTGAACCTGTTCTTCTTCGATCATCCGGAGAAGTCGGGCATCTTCAACCTCGGCACCGGCCGTGCGCAGCCGTTCAACGATATCGCGTCGACGGTCGTGAACACGCTGCGTGCGCTCGACAACCAGCCGCCGCTGACACTCGCGCAGCAGGTCGAGCAAGGGCTGATCGAATACGTGCCGTTCCCCGACGCACTGCGCGGCAAGTACCAGTGCTTCACGCAGGCCGATCAGACGAAGCTGCGCGCGGCCGGTTACGACGCGCCGTTCCTGACCGTGCAGGAAGGCGTCGACCGCTATGTGCGTTGGCTATCTGGCCAGGTTTAAGCGGAAGCGTTGCATCGATAGACTGGGTCTCACGGTCGGCAGCCGCCGGCCGTTTTTCATCGGAGATCCAGCACATGATCAGGAAATGGTTGGCCGCAGCGGCAATGCTCGGCACGATCGCGTCGGCCTGGGCGGCCGTTGACGTCAACACCGCGAACGAGGATGCGCTCGTCGGCATCAAGGGCATCGGCCCGGCACGGGCGAAGGCGATTCTCGACGAACGCGGCGCACGCGGTCCGTTCAAGAATGCGGAAGATCTCGCGTCGCGCGTGAAAGGCATGGGCGGCCATACCGTCGAGCGGCTTCAGCGGGAAGGCCTGACGGTCGGTGCGGCCGGCACGGGTGCCACGCCGCCCGCACCGGGCAAGCCGCCCGGCAAGCCCGCGGCACCACCTGCCCGCACGGCACAGAAGTAACGCGACGCGCGCGACCGACAACGAGCTCCTTCAGTCGCCGTCATTGCGACGGCTTCCCGCGGCATGCCGCGGGTTTTTTGCGTGGGCGCGGTGTAGGCGGCGGCGTGTTGCACGGCACGCGTATTCCATCGTCGCAATGGGGTTGCCGGCGTGAGCAGCGGTGCTGGTTTACAATCGATCGATTGATCGGCCTCGTACTCACGGTATCTCCATGGCTTACAAAACTATCGAAGACACGATCGGCAATACGCCGCTCGTCCAACTGGTCCGCTTGCCGGACGATGAAATTCGCGCGCGCAACAACGTGGTGCTCGCGAAGCTCGAAGGCAACAATCCGGCGGGCTCCGTGAAGGATCGTCCGGCACTGTCGATGATCAGCAAGGCCGAGGCGCGCGGGCGCATCAAGCCGGGCGATACGCTGATCGAGGCGACGAGCGGCAATACGGGTATCGCACTTGCGATGGCAGCGGCGATCCGCGGCTACAAGATGGTGCTGATCATGCCGGAGGACCTGTCGGTCGAGCGCCGCCAGAGCATGGCTGCCTACGGCGCCGAAATCATCCTGACGCCGGTGAAGGGCGGGATGGAGCTGGCACGCGATCTCGCGGACCAGATGCAGCGCGAAGGCAAGGGCGTGATCCTCGACCAGTTCGCGAACCCCGACAATCCGATTGCGCACTACGAAGCGACCGGCCCGGAAATCTGGCGCGATACCGAAGGGCGCATCACGCACTTCGTGTCGGCCATGGGCACGACGGGCACGATCATGGGCACGTCGCACTATCTGAAGGAACAGAATCCGGCAATCGAGATCGTCGGTGCGCAGCCGGAAGACGGTTCGCGCATTCCGGGCATCCGCAAGTGGCCGGAAGCGTACATGCCGACCATCTTCGATCGCAGCCGGGTCGACCGCGTCGAGAGCGTGAGCCAGGCCGCGGCGGAAACGATGGCGCGCCGGCTCGCGTCGGTCGAAGGCATCTTCGCGGGCATTTCGTCGGGCGGCGCATGTGAAGTCGCGATGCGCATCGCGCGTCAGGTCGAGAATGCGACGATCGTGTTCATCATCTGCGATCGCGGCGACCGCTACCTGTCCACGGGCGTGTTTCCTGCCTGAACGCAGGCAGGTGCGCGCAGCGCGCATGCGATAAAAAAGCGCCGCTAGTGCGGCGCTTTTTCTTTGAGCGGTTGGTGCTTATTGCGACTCGGTGTCGGCGGTGGCCGGCTGAAGTGCGCCGCTCGCTTCCATCTGCGCCTTCACCGCCTCGCCAAGCTGGTACACGGTGAGCGCGTAGAAGAAGCTGCGGTTGTAGCGCGTCAGCACATAGAAATTCTTGAGGCCGAGCATGTACTCGGTCGCACGCCCCGGCGACGGCAGGTCGACCACCGTCACGGGGGTACCGCCTTCGGTCGTAATGTTGACCGTCGGCTCGTTCAGCGTCATGCCCGCGCGCAGCAGTTGCGACAGCGCCCAGTGCGGTTCGGGCTGGCCGTCGGCGGCGGCCTGGGCGATCCCCAAGCTGCCCGTGTCGGGCGTGATCTGCCAGACCACCGGGCGGTCGGTTTCCCAGCCGTGCTGCTTCAGGTAGTTCGCGACGCTGCCGATCGCATCGACAGGACTGCTGCGCAGGTCGACATGGCCCGTGCCGTCGAAGTCGACCGCGTATTCGCGGATGCTGCTCGGCAGGAACTGTGGAATCCCGATCGCGCCTGTATACGAGCCGAGCACGGTGGTCGGGTCGAGCTGGTTGTCGCGCGTCCAGACCAGGAAATCCTCGAGGTTCTTGCGGAACGTCGCCTGGCGGCTGTCGCGATTCGGCGTATCCGGATAGTCGAACGTGAGCGTCGTCAGCGCGTCGAGCACGCGGAAATTGCCCATGTAGCGGCCGTAGATCGTCTCGACGCCGATGATGCCGACGATCACCTCGGGCGGCACGCCGAATTGCTCGGACGCGCGCTGCAGCGTTGCCTGGTTCGCCTTCCAGAATTTCACGCCCGCGTTGATGCGGATCGGCTCGATGAAGCGCGAGCGGTAGACGCGCCAGTTCTTGACCGTCGGCGACGGGGCCGGCTTCACGAGCTTGACCGCTGTCGCCGAATAGCTGATGCGCGAGAACAGCGCATGCAAGCTGGCGGAGTCGAAGCCGTTGCGGCTGACCATCTCGTCGATGAACGCATCGACCTTCGCGTTGTTCGCGTAACGCTGCGGAACAATTTCCTCTTCGAAGGTCTGGCCTTGCGGCGTCGGCTGCTGCGGCTGGGCCTGCGCGACGAGCTTGCCCGTGGACTTTGCGGGTTGCGTCTGCGCGCCGGCAGGCGCGGTGCCGAGGGCCGCGACCACAGCGGCCGCGACGAGCGGCACGCGAGTACGGAACAGCGCGGAGAGAAGGGCGGCAGGCTTGCTGGAATTCATGTCGAAGCGGGCGGACAAGGCGATTGGGTTCGGCGCAGTATACCCGACGGATCCGGCGCGCCGGGGCGTGGCGGGCCCCCGTTGTGGTAAGTTAGCGGCGAATTCGCGGCAGACGATGGACATCATTGATGGAGACCTGCGGCGCACCGTGCGCCGCGGATGACAGCTTATGGCAACCGCTTTCTATACGCACCCCGACTGCATGCTGCACGAGATGGGGGAATGGCATCCGGAATGCCCGGCCCGCCTGTCGGCGATCCAGGACCAACTGATCGCGAGCCGCATCGACGACCTGATCGTGCACGAAACCGCGCCGTTCGCGAGCGAGGTCGCGTTGGGCCGGGTGCATACGCAGGCGCACATCGACTACATCCGGAGCATGACGCCGGTCGACGGTTACGTCGAGATCGATCCCGATACGCTGATGAACCGCGATACGTGGCGTGCAGCCCTGCGCGCGGCCGGTGCCGCGATCGCGGCGACCGACGCGGTGATCGAAGGCCGCTATGCGAATGCGTTCTGCGGCGTGCGCCCGCCTGGCCACCATGCGGAGCCCGCGCGTGCGATGGGTTTCTGCTTCTTCAACAACGTCGCGATCGCCGCGCGGCATGCGCTCGACGTACACGGTCTGGAGCGCGTGGCGATCATCGATTTCGACGTGCATCACGGCAACGGCACCGAGGCCGCATTCGCGAATGACGAGCGCGTGCTGATGTGCAGCTTCTTCCAGCATCCGCTGTACCCGTTCTCGGGCGCCGATCACCAGGCGCCGAACATGGTCAACCTGCCGATGCCCGCGCGCAGCAACGGGATGGCGATCCGCGAAGCCGTCGACATGTTCTGGCTGCCGCGCCTCGATGCGTTCAAGCCGCAGATGCTGTTCGTGTCGGCGGGTTTCGATGCGCATCGCGAGGACGATATCGGCAACCTCGGCCTCGTCGAAGCCGACTTCGAATGGCTGACCGCGCAGATCGTCGACGTGGCGCGCCGGCATGCGCAGGGCCGCATCGTGAGCTGCCTCGAAGGCGGCTACAACCTGTCAGCGCTCGGGCGCAGCGTCGTCGCACACCTGCGCGTACTGGCCGGGATCTGATTGCCGATTGACCGGCCGGGCCGGGCGCGCTCAGCGCGCCGGCACGCGTGCGTGAATCCACGCGATCAACGCGTCGATCACGCGATCGCGTTCGAGATCGTTCATCGTTTCGTGAAAGCCGCCTTCGTATAGCGTCAGCGTGCGATCGGGCGAGCCGACGCGCGTGCCGAACGCCCGGCTGCCGTCGGGCTCGGTCAGCTTGTCCTCGGTCCCGTGATAGATGAGCACCGGAACGCGCAGCCCGCCGCGGCCGCTTTCGATGCGCGCCATCGCGTCGAGAATCTCCGCGCCAGTGCGCGCGGGCACCGCGCCGTGATGCACGAGCGGATCAGCACGATTGGCCGCGACGATGGCCGGATCGCGCGACAGCAGTGCTGCATCGATCCTGATGGCGGGGAAGGTCGGCCAGACGCGGCTGATGACGCGGCTCACCGCGAGCATCCAGCGTGGCACGTCGCGCCCCGGCGCGAGCGCCGGGCTCGACAGCACGAGGCCTGTCAACGCGTGGCCGCGCGTCGGCGCGCGTTCGATCGCGTACAGCGCCGCGACCGCGCCACCCATGCTGTGCCCCATCAGGAATAGCGGCGAATTGCCGCGCGCCGCTTCGGCGACCAGCGCATCCGCATCGTTCAGGTAGCCGTCGAAGCGCTCGACCCACGCGCGCTTGCCGGGTGACTGGCCGTGCCCGCGCAGGTCGATCGCGAGCACGTCGATGCCGGCCGCATTCAGCCGGCCGGCGAGTGCGGCATAGCGCCCCGCGTGTTCGGCAAGACCGTGAACGAGCGCGATCGTCGCGCGCGGCGGCGTGGAGCCGTCGCCGGCGGCCCACCGGTACGATGCCAGTTCGAGCCCGTCCGCGGTACGCAGCCGGCCCATGGTCGGCGCGGGCGGCGACGAAGGCGCCGGTCCGGCGGTGGCGGGTGCGGCGGCCGGCGTAGTGGTGGCGGTCATCTGGCGTGTCCCCTGTTAGTTGGCATGTGTGTTCCGGATCATAGTCGCGGCACCGTCGCGGCGCGCCAGCGGTGCTCCTCTAATTTCGTGCGGTTATGAAAAGATCGAAATCGATTATTAAGGGGAATGAGGGGTTTGCGGTAAAATCGACGGTTATTCCAGATGCATCGGCGGCCGACTGGCGGGCCAACTCGCCAGCCGGGCCGCCGTTTTGTTTACATGATCGAATTACGCAATCTTTCGCAGCGATTTCCCGGGCCGGGTGGCTGGGTC
Source organism: Burkholderia sp. HI2500 (assembly GCF_002223055.1). Classification (NCBI taxonomy): domain Bacteria; kingdom Pseudomonadati; phylum Pseudomonadota; class Betaproteobacteria; order Burkholderiales; family Burkholderiaceae; genus Burkholderia; species Burkholderia sp. HI2500. The sequence continues at coordinate 604,084 of NZ_NKFL01000004.1, forward strand.
GAGGCGCTGCGCAACATCAACCTGACGATTCCGCAGGGTGAGGTGTTCGGCATCATCGGCCGAAGCGGCGCCGGCAAGAGCACGCTCGTGCGCACCATCAACCTGCTCACGCGGCCGACCGAAGGCAATGTCGTCGTCGGCGGGCGCGATCTCACGCTGCTGCCGGCCGGCGCGCTGCGCGAGGCGCGCCGCGAGATCGGCATGATCTTCCAGCACTTCAACCTGCTGTCGTCGCGCACGGTGTTCGACAACGTCGCGCTGTCGCTCGAACTGGCCGGCGCAAGCCGTGCCGAGATCGAGGCCGCCGTGCTGCCGCTGCTCGACCTCGTCGGGCTGTCCGCGCAGAAGGATCGCTATCCGTCGCAGATCAGCGGCGGGCAGAAGCAGCGCGTCGGCATCGCCCGCGCGCTCGCGAGCCGGCCGAAGGTGCTGCTGTCGGACGAAGCGACGTCCGCGCTCGATCCCGAGACCACGCGCTCGATCCTCGACCTGCTGAAGCGCATCAACCGTGAGCTCGGCCTGACGATCGTGCTGATCACGCACCAGATGGAAGTGATCAAGCAGGTGTGCGATCGCGTCGCGGTGCTCGATGCGGGGCGCGTGGTCGAGGAGGGCCGCGTGATCGACGTGTTCCTGCAGCCGCATCACGAAGTGACGCGCGCGCTGATCGGCGACGTGATCGCGCAGGAATTGCCGCCCGCGCTGAAGGTGCGCGTGGCCGAGCGGCTGAAGACGGGCAGCGGGCATTTGCTGCGGCTCGCGTTCACGGGCTCGGGTGTCGACCAGCCGATCCTGTCGGAGACGATTCGCCGGTACGAACTCGATTTCAACATCCTGCATGGCCAGATCGACGAGATCCAGGGGCAGGCATTCGGTTCGCTCGCGGTCCTCGCTGGCGGCGAGCCGGGCAAGGTCGGGCAGGCGCTCGCGTTCCTGCGCGAGCAAGGTGTGGTGGTAGAGGAGCTTTCGTATGTTGAGTGAGATGTTCGATATGTTCGTGCAGTCGTTCTGGGAGACGCTGATCATGGTCGGCATCTCCGGAGTGGTCGGCGCGCTCGTCGGCCTGCCGCTCGGCGTGCTGCTCTACCTGACCGACCGCCAGGGCGTGCTGCAGAATCTCGCGGTGAATCGCGTGCTCGGCGGCATCGTGAATGCCGTCCGCTCGACGCCGTTCATCATCCTGCTGGTCGCGGTGATTCCGTTTACGCGGCTCGTTACGGGGTCGTCGATCGGCACGGCCGCGGCGGTCGTGCCGCTGACGCTCGCGGCCGCGCCGTTCATCGCGCGTCTCGTCGAGACGGCGTTGCGCGAAGTCGACCGCGGGCTGATCGAGGCTGCGCAATCGATGGGCGCGACCACGTCGCAGATCGTCTTCAAGGTGCTGCTGCCCGAGTCGCTGCCGGGCGTCGTCGCGGGCCTGACGATCACGTTCGTGTCGCTGGTCGGCTATTCGGCGATGGCGGGCGCGATTGGCGGTGGCGGCCTCGGCGATCTCGGGATCCGCTATGGTTACCAGCGCTATCTGCCCGAAGTGATGTGGACGGTGGTCGCGATCCTGATCGTGTTCGTGCAGATCGTGCAGTCGTTCGGCGACTGGCTCGTCCGCCGGCTGAGCCACAAGTAAAACAAGATTGATCCGTCAGGGGACTCTCGATGCAACGACGCTTCATGCTGAAATTCGCGGCGGCACTGGGCGCGGCCGCGCTGTTCGCGGGCGCGCAAGCGCAGGCCGAAACCATCAAGGTGGGCGTGACGGGCGGGCCGCACGCGCAGATCATGGAAGCGGTGAAGAAGGTCGCGGCGAAGAGCGGCCTCGACATCCGCATCGTCGAATTCTCCGATTACGTGCAGCCGAACGCCGCGCTTGCGTCGGGCGACCTCGATGCGAACAGCTACCAGCACGATCCGTATCTGCAGGCGCAGGTGAAGGATCGCGGCTATAAGCTGGTCAAGGTTGCGGATACCGTCACGTTTCCGATGGGCATCTATTCGAAGCGCGTGAAGTCGCTGGCAGAACTGAAGCCGGGCGCACGCATCGCGGTCCCGAACGATCCGACCAATGGCGGCCGTGCGCTGCTGTTGCTGCAGAAGCAGGGCCTGCTGAAGCTGCGCGCGGACGCGGGGCTGAAGGCGACGCCGCTCGATATCGTCGACAATCCGCGCAAGCTGAAGATCGTCGAACTCGATGCGGCGCAGATTCCGCGCTCGCTCGGTGACGTCGACGCGGCTGCGATCAATACCAACTACGCGATGGAAGCGGGGTTGAAACCGAAACAGGACGCGATCGCGATCGAGGGCCCGAACGGGCCGTACGCGAACATCCTCGCGATCCGCGAGGCGGACCGGAACAAGCCGTGGGTCGCGAAACTGGTCGCGGCCTACCATTCGGCCGAGGTGAAGCAGTTCATCGAAGGCAAGTTCGGCGGCGCGGTCATTGCCGCCTGGTAACAGGCGAAGCACGGGACGCCCGGCGAGATTAGAGTCGATGATCGAAAACCCGGGCTTTGCGTCCGGGTTTTTTCTCTTTTAAAATAGAACGACCGTTCGCTATCATTGGCGCGTCGCCAAGAAGCGGTATCCTCGACAACCACGAAGGTTGGGTCCGCTTGGCCGCGCAGTCATGAGGCCTCGCTATAGAATGGCCTCTGGTCGTATTCGTAACTTTGGAGCGTGTGCATGAAAATCCTGGTGCCAGTGAAAAGAGTGGTCGATTACAACGTGAAGGTCCGCGTGAAGTCGGACAACACGGGCGTCGACATCGCGAACGTGAAGATGTCGATGAACCCGTTCGACGAAATCGCGGTTGAAGAAGCCGTGCGCCTGAAGGAAGCGGGCGTGGCGACCGAAGTGATCGCCGTATCGGTAGGCGTCGCGCAAGCGCAGGAAACGCTGCGTACGGCGCTGGCGATCGGCGCGGATCGCGCGATCCTCGTCGAGTCGAACGACAGCGTCGAGCCGCTGGGCGTCGCGAAGATCCTGAAGGCGCTGGTCGACAAGGAACAGCCGCAACTGGTGATCCTCGGCAAGCAGGCAATCGACGACGATTCGAACCAGACGGGCCAGATGCTGGCTGCGCTGGCAGGCCTCCCGCAAGCGACGTTCGCATCGAAAGTCACGGTGGCTGACGGTAAAGCAACGGTTGCACGCGAAGTCGATGGCGGTGCGGAAACGCTGTCGCTGACGCTGCCGGCCGTGATCACGACCGACCTGCGCCTGAACGAGCCGCGTTACGTGACGCTGCCGAACATCATGAAGGCGAAGAAGAAGCCGCTGGAAACCGTGAAGCCGGAAGACCTGGGTGTCGACGTCGCGCCGCGTCTGAAGACGCTGAAGGTGGTCGAGCCGCCGAAGCGCGCGGCCGGCGTGAAGGTGCCGGACGTGAAGACGCTGGTCGAGAAGCTGAAGACCGAAGCCAAGGTGCTGTAAGAGGGAGCGGAAAGAAATGACGATTCTGGTGATTGCAGAACACGATAACGCGTCGATCAAGGCCGCGACGCTGAACACGGTGGCGGCGGCAGCGAAGATCGGCGGCGACATTCACGTGCTGGTCGCGGGCCACAATGCGCAAGCGGCCGCGGATGCAGCAGCGAAGATCGCTGGTGTGTCGAAGGTACTCCTGGCCGACGCGCCGCAACTCGAAGCGGGCCTCGCGGAAAACGTCGAAGCGACCGCGCTGAACATCGCGAAGGATTACTCGCACATCCTCGCGCCGGCGACGGCCTACGGCAAGAACATCGCGCCGCGCATCGCCGCGAAGCTGGACGTCGCGCAGATCTCGGACATCACGGCAGTCGATTCGGCCGACACGTTCGAGCGCCCGATCTACGCGGGCAACGCGATCGCGACGGTGCAGTCGAGCGATCCGATCAAGGTCATCACGGTGCGTGCAACGGGTTTCGATCCGGTGGCAGCGGAAGGCGGCAGCGCATCGGTCGAGAAGATCGAAGCGGCAGCTGATGCAGGCAAGTCGCAGTTCGTGAGCCGTGAAGTGACGAAGCTGGACCGTCCGGAACTGACGAGCGCAAGCATCATCGTGTCGGGCGGCCGCGGTCTGGGCAGCGGCGAGAACTACACGAAGGTGCTGGAGCCGCTGGCGGACAAGCTGTCGGCAGCACTGGGCGCCTCGCGCGCGGCAGTGGACGCAGGCTACGTGCCGAACGACTACCAGGTCGGCCAGACCGGCAAGATCGTCGCACCGCAGCTGTACATCGCGGTCGGCATCTCCGGTGCGATCCAGCACCTGGCCGGCATGAAGGATTCGAAGGTGATCGTCGCGATCAACAAGGATCCGGAAGCACCGATCTTCAGCGTGGCCGATTACGGCCTCGTCGGCGATCTGTTCGCGCTCGTGCCGGAGCTCGTAGCCGAGCTCGGCTAAAGCAGTGTGACGCTTCGGCGGTAAGCACACGAGAAGAGGGGCGCCACGAGCGCCCCTTTTTTTCGCCATCGACAGAGGGGGAAGAGGGTGACACCTCATGAACCATCACGCCGCTGACCGGCATGACAACGCGATTCGATGAAATGAAAAGGCGCCCCGAGGGGCGCCGTTCTTTTTGATGCCGGCCGCTTGCACGGCTGCGGGCTGTGGCTTATGCGTACGCCGGGCGCGTCTCGCCGGCCACGTCCTTCAGGTAACGATGCACCGACAGGTCGTCGGCCTGGATCGCGGGCATCTTGCCCGAGATCAGGTCCGCGAGCAGCTGGCCCGAGCCGCACGACATCGTCCAGCCGAGCGTGCCGTGGCCGGTGTTCAGGAACAGGTTCGACACCGGCGTACGGCCGACGATCGGCGTGCCGTCCGGCGTCATCGGGCGCAGGCCCGTCCAGAACGTTGCCTTCGACGTGTCGCCGCCGCCCGGGAACAGGTCGTTCACGCACATTTCAAGCGTTTCGCGGCGCGCGGCACGCAGCTTCTTGTCGAAGCCGACGATTTCCGCCATGCCGCCGACGCGGATGCGCTGGTCGAAACGCGTGATCGCGATCTTGTAGGTCTCGTCGAGCACGGTCGACACGGGCGCGGCCGCTTCGTTGACGATCGGCGCGGTGATCGAATAGCCCTTCAGCGGATAGACGGGGATCTTCATCAGGTTCGAGATGAAGCTCGTCGAGTACGAGCCGAGCGCGACGACGTACGCGTCCGCGCGCACCGTTTCGCTGCCGCACTGCACGCCGGCGATCTTGCCGCCCGCGATCGCGAGCGCATCGATCGGCGTGTTGTAGCGGAACTTCACGCCAAGCGATTCGGCGAGCGCGGCAAGGCGCGTCGTGAACAGCTGGCAGTCGCCCGTTTCGTCACCCGGCAGGCGCAGGCCGCCCGTCAGCTTGTGCGAGACGGCGGCAAGCGCCGGTTCGGCTTTCTTCAGGTCGGCCGGCGACAACAGTTCGAACGGCACGTTCGCTTCCTGAAGCACGGCGATGTCCTTCGCCGCGCCGTCGAGTTGCTGCTGCGTGCGGAACAGTTGCAGCGTGCCGCCTGTTCGGCCTTCGTACTGGATGCCGGTATCGGCGCGCAATGCCTGCAGGCAGTCGCGGCTGTATTCGGCGAGGCGAACCATGCGGCCCTTGTTGACCGCGTAGCGCTCGGCCGTGCAGTTGCGCAGCATCTGATACATCCACTGGAGCTGGAAGCGCGTGCCGTCGAGGCGGATCGCGAGCGGCGCGTGCTTTTCGAACATCCACTTGACGGCCTTCAGCGGCACGCCGGGTGCGGCCCACGGCGCGGCATAGCCGGGGGAGATCTGGCCTGCGTTCGCGAAGCTCGTCTCCAGCGCTGGGCCGGCTTCCCGGTCGATCACCGTGACTTCATGGCCGGCGCGCGCGAGGTAATACGCGCTTGCCACGCCCACCACACCGCTGCCCAGAATGACGACTCGCATAGCTGCTCCAGATGGAAGGGACCAGATCGAGGCCGGGCGCACCTGCGTCTCCGTGTAACCTCTAGCTGATCTAGTTTTTTGCGCTATGGTATTGTCGAATGTGTAGGTTTTGTTATCGTATTTTTCAGGTTTTCAGCATAAACAAATGAGAACGCAACGTCAGCCCGTACGCTCGCTCGACAAGCTCGACCGACGCATCCTGAAACTGCTCCAGGACGACGGCCGGATGGCGATGAAAGACCTTGCGGAACAGGTTGGACTGACCGTGACGCCGTGTATCGAGCGCGTGCGGCGCATGGAGCGGGACGGCGTGATCACCGGCTATCACGCGCGGGTCGACCCGCACCAGCTGGATGCCGCGCTGCTGGTGTTCGTCGAGATCACGCTCGGCCACAAGGGCGGCAACATGTTCGAGCAGTTCCGCCGGGAAGTGATGAAGATCGACGAGGTGCTCGAGTGTCATCTCGTGTCTGGCGATTTCGACTACCTGATCAAGGCGCGGATCGGCGAGATGGCCGACTACCGGAAGCTGCTCGGCGACATCCTGCTGCAGCTGCCCGGCGCCGTGCAGTCGAAGAGCTATGTCGTGATGGAGGAAATCAAGGAGACGCTGACGATCGCGGTGGGTGACTGACGCGCCTGCGGCGGGCCGTCGGGCCCTTTATCCCGCCCTTGGCATGCTGCACCCAATACTGTATAAATATACAGTATTGGGTGCAGGCGAATGGGTGGGCACATGGACGATCGATCCGACAACGAATTTCCGATAGCGCCGCCCGTGCCCCGCAAGGGGCGCGGTGCGGTCGACAACCTGCAGGGGCGATACGAGATCGCGCAGCGCGAAGCGGTCGACGACGGCTGGACACACGAGTCGGACGATACCGATTTCCCCGCGCCGCTGCGCACGCAGGTCTTCGAGGAGCGTGCGAAGAGCATCCTGACGCACAACCAGTCACCCGACATTCCATTCAGCGTATCGCTCAATCCGTATCGCGGCTGCGAGCACGGTTGCATCTATTGCTTCGCGCGGCCGACGCACAGTTATCTCGGCCTGTCGCCGGGGCTCGATTTCGAAAGCCGCATCTATGCGAAGGTCAATGCGGCCGAACTGCTCGAGCGCGAGATTTCACGCAAGCGCTACGTGCCGGAGCCGATCGCGCTCGGCGTCAACACCGACGCCTACCAGCCGGTCGAGCGCGACCTGCGCATCACGCGCAGCGTGATCCAGGTGATGCACGATCGCGGGTTGCCGTTCGCCGCGATCACGAAGTCGTCGCTGATCGAGCGTGATCTCGACCTGCTCGCACCGATGGCCGAACGCGGGCAGGTGATGGCGGCGGTCACGATCACGACACTCGATGCCGATCTCGCGCGCACGCTCGAGCCGCGCGCGGCAACGCCGGCGCGCCGGTTGCGTACGATTCGTGCGCTGAGCGAGGCGGGTGTGCCGGTCGGCGTGAGCATTGCCCCGATGATTCCGTTCGTCACCGAGCCCGACATGGAGCGCGTGCTCGAGGCGTGCGCGGAAGCCGGCGCGACGCATGCGAGCTACATCATCCTGAGGCTGCCGTGGGAAGTCGCGCCGCTGTTCAAGAACTGGCTTGCCGCGCATTTTCCCGATCGCGCGGAGCGCGTGATGAACCGCGTGCGCGACATGCGCGGCGGGAAGGACTACGACTCGGATTTCTCGAAACGGATGAAGGGCGAGGGGATCTGGGCCGACCTGCTGCGGCAGCGTTTCCGCCAGGCCGTCAAGCGGCTCGGGTTGAACGAGCGCACGAACGGGATTCTCGATCTGTCGCAGTTTCGCGGTGCGCCGGCTGCTGCGGCGCCGCGCATTGCTGTTCGTTCAGCCGCGACGCGGTCGACGCAGTCGCGTGACGACACGCAATTGAACCTGTTCTGACCGGCGTGCCAAACCGGCGCAAGGCGCCGGTGCGTAGCGGCCGTCACGCTTACTGCGAAATCTGCTTGGCTGCTTCGACCTGTGACTCGAAGTACGTCTGGAACGACAGCGCGAGTGCGGTCATCAGCAGGAATGCACCGATCAGCAGCGAGAAGATCACCACGAAGATCACGGTCCAGCCCGACTTGCTGTGCTTGCCCGTCTCTGCGTTGAATTGCGCATCCCATTTTTCGTCGGGGCGCAGCCCGTAGACGAGCGCGGCGAGAAACGCTGCCAGCAGCGAGATCGCGCCGGGAACGGCAAGCCACCAGCCGAGGCCCGCGCTGCGCTGGGTTGCGGCGAGCAGGAGGAAGCCCGGGATGCCGACGATCGTCGCGAGCAGGTGTGCCCAGCCGAACACGTCGCGGAAGCCATACAGATAGAAGCGGTGCGCGCCGAGCGATCCGAACAGGAACGCGAGGGCGGCGGTGAGCGTCTTGGAGCGAAAGCGGCGGGACGGTGCGGTGCTGCTGGACATGGATGGCGGCGTGTTGTCGTTGGCATGGACGGCCGGCGGGCCGGCGCGGGCGCGCGGCCCGGCACGCATTCTACGATGCCCGGTCGGGCCCGGTCACCCCTGTCCTGCGTCAAGGTGCCGCATAGGTCACGCGGTAGATCGCGCCCGCATAGTCGTCGCTGACGAGCAGCGAGCCGTCCGGCAGCGGCAGTACGTCGGCGGGGCGTCCCCATACCGTGCCGTCGGGTCGCAGCCCGCCGGTGACAAACGGAGTCTGGCGCGCCTGGCTGCCATCCGCCGAAACGACGACGCGCATCACGCGGTAGCCGACCTTCGTGCTGCGATTCCACGAGCCGTGTTCGGCGATGAAGACATTATTGCGATACGAGGCCGGAAACATCGACCCTGTATAGAAGCGCATGCCGAGTGCTGCGACGTGTGCGCCGAGTTTCAATACAGGCGGCACATAGCGGCGGCATACGTCGGCGCTGCCGAATTCGGGGTCGGGCGTGTCGCCGCCATGGCAGTATGGGAAACCGAAGTCGAGGCCGGCACGCGGTGCGCGGTTCAGCTTGTCGTCGGGCACGTCGTCGCCCATCATGTCGCGGCCGTTGTCAGTAAACCAAAGCTCGCCCGAATCCGGGTGCCACGCGAAGCCGACCGTATTGCGTACGCCGCGGGCAACAACCTCATTCCCGCTGCCGTCCGCTTTCATGCGTGCGATGATCGCGTAGCGGCTGCGATCGGCGAGACAGACGTTGCACGGTGCGCCGGTCGGTACATACAGCTTGCCGTCGGGGCCGAACGCGATGAATTTCCAGCCGTGATGGTGTTCGGTCGGCAGCGCGTCGGTGACGACGGCGGGTGCGGGCGGCATGGCCAGCCGGTCGTCGATGTGGTCGAGACGCAGGATGCGTGAGACGGCGGATATATAGAGTGCGCCGCCACGGTAGGCGACGCCGACCGGCATGTCGAGCCCGGACGCTACAACATAGCGCGCGCTGATCCGGCCCTCGTGCATGACGAACGCGTGAACGCGGCCTTCCCGCGTGCCGACATACAGGATGCCGCGCGGCGACCACGCCATTTCGCGCGCGGTCGGTACCGCGTCGGCCAGCACTTCGACGTGGAAGCCGGGCGGCACGACGAGTTCGCCCACCGGCAACGGCGCGGCAAACGCCAGTGCGGACGCGAGGCAGGCAAGGCCGGCGAGCAGCGCCGCGAAACGGTGCTGCGCGCGGCGCATCGAGGCGGCGCGAAGGGGCGGCATGACGGTGTGGAACGTCCCGGACACGACGATTGTATGCCCGGCGGACAGGCCGCCTCCGGATTTTTTCCGCGTAAGTGTTTGTTGTACCTCTGGTTTCCGGCTATAATCGCGTGTTTCAGTAGTTTCGAACCCGGTTTTCCCGAAGGACATCATATGGTTATCATCCGTCTGGCTCGTGGCGGCTCGAAGAAGCGCCCGTTCTACAACATCGTTGCTACCGATTCGCGCAACCGTCGTGACGGCCGCTTCATCGAGCGCGTCGGTTTCTACAACCCGGTCGCTACGAAGGGCGAATCGCTGCGTATCGCTCAGGATCGCCTGACGTACTGGCAAGGTGTTGGCGCGCAACTGTCGCCGACCGTCCAGCGTCTCGTGAAGGAAGCGCAAAAGGCGCAACCGGCTGCCTAACATGGCACGGTGTGCCGGTCGTGCCGGCTGTGAGGTGCATTGATGGCGGGTCACGATTCCGGTAATGCAAGGCGCGGGCGTGCGTCGTTTGGCGCATTCGTCCGCAAGCCGGTCGAGCGCGACGCTGTCGCGAACGCCGGTCAGGCTGCCGAGCAGCAGGGCAGTCTCGAAGTGGCGCAAGCCTGGCCCGACGATGCCGTCGAGGTCGGAGCGGTGGTCGACGCCTATGGCCTGAAGGGTTGGGTCAAGGTGGCGACGCATGCCGACGCCGGCCGCGGCGGCGATGCGCTGCTCAAGGCGCGCCACTGGTGGCTGGAACGCGGAGCGGAGCGGCTTTCCGTCCGCATCGTGCAGTCGAAGGCGCACAGCGACACCGTCGTTGCGCAACCCGCGGGCGTCAGCGACCGCGATGCCGCGTACGCGATGCGCGGCTTTCGCGTGTTCGTGCGCCGGGAAGATTTCCCGGCATTGGCCGCGGACGAATTCTATTGGGTCGACCTGATCGGTCTCGACGTCGTCAACGAGCAATCGGTGGCACTCGGGAAGGTGAGCGGGATGATCGACAATGGCGTGCATTCGATCATGCGTGTCGAGTATCCGGCGACCGGCAAAGACGGTCAGCCGACCACCGACGAGCGGTTGATTCCGTTCGTCGGCGTATACGTCAAAACGGTGGATCAGGCGGCACGTCGTATCGTCGTCGACTGGGAAGCCGATTACTGAAATGAACCAGGTTACCGAGAGCGCGGTGCAGTTCGACGTCGTCACGCTCTTTCCCGAGATGTTCCGTGCACTGACCGACTGGGGGATCACCAGCCGGGCCGTCAAGCAAGGGCGCTTCGGGCTGCGCACCTGGAATCCGCGTGATTTCACGACGGACAACTACCGCACGGTCGACGATCGTCCGTACGGCGGTGGTCCGGGCATGGTGATGCTGGCCAGGCCGCTCGAAGCCGCAATCGATGCCGCGAAAGCGGCGCAGGCGGAGCAGGGCATCGCGAGCACGCGTGTCGTGATGATGTCGCCGCAGGGCGCGCCGCTCACGCACGATCGTGCGGTGCGGATGGCGCAGGAACCCGGTGTCGTCGTGCTGTGCGGCCGCTACGAAGCGATCGACCAGCGCCTGCTCGATCGTTGCGTCGACGAGGAAATCAGCCTCGGCGATTTCGTCCTGTCCGGCGGAGAATTGCCGGCGATGGCGATGATGGATGCTGTCGTACGATTGCTGCCTGGTGTGCTGAACGATTCGCTGTCGGCCGTGCAGGACAGTTTCGCTGACGGCCTGCTCGATTGTCCGCACTACACGCGCCCCGAGGAATACGACGGCGTGCGCGTACCGGACGTGCTGCTCGGCGGGCATCATGCCGAGATCGAGAAGTGGCGGCGCCAGGAAGCATTGAGGAATACGCTGCGGAAGCGGCCGGACCTGATCGTCCGGGCGCGCCGCGAGAAGTTGTTGAGCCGCGCCGACGAGGCGTGGCTCGCGAACCTCGCACGCGAAGCGAAGGACGCCTCCTGAGGCGGCTGCGCGAGCGGGAATTGGCGGTGCCGTACATGCGTGTGCGGCGCCTGATGTGAATCCATCCTCTATCGGGGCCAGGCCTGGAAGCAGGCGGGTGTGAACGCCGACACGATGGCATAAGGAGTCAGTAATGAATCTGATCGCAAAACTTGAGCAGGAAGAAATCGAGCGCGCGCTCGCCGGCAAGACGATCCCCGAATTCGCCCCGGGCGACACGGTGATCGTGAACGTGAACGTGGTTGAAGGTAACCGCAAGCGCGTTCAGGCTTACGAAGGCGTCGTGATCGCGATTCGCAATCGTGGTCTGAACTCGAACTTCATCGTCCGCAAGATCTCGTCGGGCGAAGGCGTCGAGCGTACGTTCCAGACGTACTCGCCGCTGCTGGCAAGCATCGTCGTGAAGCGCCGCGGTGATGTGCGTCGTGCGAAGCTGTACTACCTGCGCGAGCGTTCGGGCAAGTCGGCTCGTATCAAGGAAAAGCTGGTGTCGAAGGATCGCGCCGCAGCAGCTTCCCAAGAGTAAGAGCTGTAAGGAAAAAGCACCCAACCGGGTGCTTTTTTCATTCTGGCGCGAGAATATGCTCGATACGACACGAACCCGAGAGCCCCATTGAATCGCCGCCCCATCATCGATCCCGAAGTCCTGCCGGTCGAAGGCACCGGCGCCGGCCTGCCGGCCATCGATTCCCGCCTGATGACGCCGTCCGGCCTGCGCGACCGTTTCGCGCGCACGCTCGAATGGAGCGTCGAGCCCGGCGAGGCGAGGCTGCAGGAGGGCGTCGATCCACGCAGCGCGGCCGTCCTCGTGCCGCTCGTCGTCCGTGAGTCCGGCCTCACCATGCTGCTGACCCAGCGCGCCGACCACCTGAACGACCACGCCGGGCAGATCAGCTTCCCCGGCGGTCGTCGCGAACCGTTCGATCGCGATGCAACCGCCACCGCGTTGCGCGAGGCGAAGGAAGAGATCGGTCTGGCAGACGAGCGTGTCGAGATCCTCGGCGCGCTGCCCGACTACCTGACTGGTACGGGCTTTTGCGTGACACCGGTGGTCGGCCTCGTACATCCGCCGTTCACCGTGCAGGCCGACACGTTCGAAGTGGCCGAGATTTTCGAGGTTCCGCTCGCGTTCCTGATGAATCCCGCCAACCATCAGGTCCGTGTGTTCCGCTGGGAAGGCGGCGAGCGTCGTTTTTTTGCGATGCCCTATCCGAATGGCGAACCCGGCGGGCATTACTTCATCTGGGGCGCAACTGCCGGCATGTTGCGCAATCTGTACCGCTTCTTGGCCGCCGGCTAGGCGTGCACGGTTGTCGGCGTGCGTGGCCGGCTGGCGGGCGGCTGCACCGGCAGCCATCCGGTGCTTACGCTGTGCTATCGTTATGCAAAAAATGACATAACTCCGAAGACGGCGCCACGCATGACTTTCTTTTCGGTTCTCCTCGCTCTCATCATCGAACAGGTCCGCGCGTTGTCGCCGAACAATCCGGTGTTCGCGCTGTTCCAGTTTCATGCGGAAACCGTCGCGCATGGTCTCGACGCGGGCAAGCAGAAGCACGGCATCCTCGCCTGGCTCGCGGTCGTGCTGCCGTGGGTGCTGATCGTCGCGCTGATCTATTTCCTGCTGTTCAAGGTGAGCTTCGTGCTCGCATTCATCTGGAACGTCGTCGTCGTGTATTTCACGCTCGGCTTCCGTCAGTTCAGCCATTACTTCACCGACATCCACCTCGCGCTCAATAACGACGACGTGCCGCGTGCGCGCGAAATCCTGCACGAGTGGACGGGCATCGACACGGTCGACATGCCGGTCGGCGAAATCGTCCGCCATACGCTGATTCACGCCGTGGTCGCATCGCATCGCCACGTGTTCGGCGTGTTCTTCTGGTATGTGCTGCCGATCGGCCCGGCCGGTGCCGTGCTGTACCGGATTTCCGAATACCTCGCACGCAGCTGGTCGACGCCGGGCGACGACCGCACGGCGGCCTTCTCGACGTTCGCGCAGCGTGCGTTCTTCGTGATCGACTGGATTCCCGCGCGATTGACCGCGCTCGGCTTCGCGATCGTCGGCAATTTCGAGGACGCGATCTATGCGTGGCGCAACCACACGCGCCAATGGCCCGATCCGAACGATGGCGTCCTGCTGGCAGCCGGCAGCGGTGCGCTCGGCGCACGCCTCGCGGGGCCGCTCGCGGAACCGTCGAGCCTCGATGCGCTGGCCGTCGGCGACAGCGGCCCGTTGACGGTCGGTGACGATTGCACGCCGCGTACGCTGCAATCCGCGGTGGGTCTCGTCTGGCGTGCGGTGATCCTGTGGATGATTCTGCTGCTGATGCTGACACTCGCCGTCTGGGTGTCGTGACGGGGCAGTGCGGTATCCGATGAAAGGCAGAAGGCCGGCTTGAAGCCGGCCTTCTTGCTGTGGGTCAGTCGTCTTCCAGCGGATCGCGCACGGCGCCGCATTGCCAGCACGCGGTGAACTGGGCTTCGAGCGCCTCACCGCACTGTCGGCAGCGCCACGGCGCGGCGCCGGCCGACGGGCCGTGCGACGCGGCATCGAGGAGCCGGCGTGCGAGTGCGTCGTCGCGTTCGTCGTCGAGCCACAGTTCGGGCGTGCAGGCGTCGGCGGGCAGGCCGCCGAGCGCGCCGGTCGCGTAGCAGTTATGCAGCTCGCAACCGATGCCGGCTACCTGAAGCACGTTGGCCCAATGCTGCGCCGTCGCGAGATCGGGTGCCTTGAAACGCATCGCGGCTCCTGTCGGTGAACGCCGGCCCGCATGGTACCGGCTGCCCGCCGCGCGCGTGCCGCGCGGTCAGCGGACGATCTGGCTCGCCTCGTGCACGAGCTGCGCATACAGCGCATGCCGCGACGGTGCGATGCGGCCGTCGGCGACAGCGTCGAGAATCGCGCAGCCGGGTTCGTGCAGATGATGGCAATTATAGAAACGGCAGTCGGCCAGCAGCGGCCGGAACTCCGGGAAGGCGCGCTCGAGACGGCCTTCCGTCAGGTGGTAGAGGCCGAATTCCTGGAAGCCCGGCGAATCGATCAGCGCGCCGCCGCCCGCCAACGGGTAGAGGCGCGTGAACGTCGTCGTGTGACGGCCGCTGTTGAGTGCGGCCGAAATCTCGCGCGTGGCGGCTTCGGCATCGGGAACGAGCAGGTTCACGAGCGTCGACTTGCCCATCCCGGACTGGCCGAGCAGGATCGTCGAATGCCCGGCGAGGTGCGGCATCAGTTGTGCGCGCGCGTCGTCGGGCGAGCCCTTCACGGACAGCTCGAGCACGTCGTAGCCAAGGGCGCGGTAGGGCGCGAGGCGTTCGCGCGCGATCGGCAGCGCGGCTTCGACGTCGATCTTGTTCAGCACGACGAGCGGCTTCAGCTCGTTCGCCTCGGCGGCGATCAGCGCGCGGCCGAGCAGGTCCTCGCTGAAGTAGGGCTCGGTCGCGAGCACGATCAGCAATTGATCGAGGTTGGCCGCGAACAGCTTCGACTTGAACTGGTCGGAACGGTACAGCAGGTTGCGCCGCTCGCCGATCTCGACGATGACGCCCTGGTCGGCCGATGCGAGTTCGTACACGACACGGTCGCCGACTGCGATGTCGCTCTTCTTGCCGCGCGGGAAGCACTGCAGCATCGGGCCGCCGTCGTCGGGCGCGACGATGTAGTGGCGCCCGTGCGCCGCGATCACGCGGCCTTCGACCCGTTGCGCATTCGACGCGCGCGGGGCCGGCTTGCGGGAGGTCGGCCGGCTCATGCGTGCTGCATCAGGCGGTCGATCCGCTGCGACGCAGGCGGATGCGAGTAGTAGAAGGCCGTGTAGACGGGGTCGGGCGTCAGCGTCGACGCGTTGTCCTCATAGAGCTTCACGAGCGCGCTGACGAGATCCTGCGCGTCGGTCTGGCTGGCCGCGAATGCGTCGGCCTCGAATTCGTGCTTGCGCGACGTGAGGCTGCCGAACGGCGTTGCGAAGAACAGGAACACGGGAATCGCGAGGAAGAACAGCACGAGTGCGGCGCCCGCGTTGCTCGTGTCGAGCGATGGCGTGACGCCGAGCCCCGTGTAGAACCACGTGCGTTGCGCCAGCCAGCCGAGCAGCGCGAGCAGCACGAGGCTCAGCACGAACGACACGAGCATCCGCTTCATCACGTGGCGGCGCTTGAAGTGGCCGAGTTCGTGCGCGAGCACGGCCTCGATTTCCTGGCCGGACAGGCGCGCGAGCAGCGTGTCGAAGAACACGATCCGCTTCGATGCGCCGAAGCCCGTGAAGTACGCGTTGCCGTGCGCGGAGCGGCGGCTGCCGTCCATCACGAACAGCCCCTTCGCCGCAAAGCCGCAGCGCTTCATCAGCGACTCGATGCGCGCGCGCAGCGCGTCGTCCTTCAGCGGTTCGAACTTGTTGAAGATCGGTGCGATGAAGGTCGGGTAGATCAGCAGCACGAGCATCTGGAATGCGACCCAGACGATCCAGGTCCACAGCCACCACAGGCTGCCGGCCTGGTTCATCAGCCACAGCACGACGAACAGCAGCGGCAGGCCGAGCGCGGCGCCGAGCAGCGAGTTTTTCAGCATGTCGGTGAAGAACAGCCGCTTCGTCATCCGGTTGAAGCCGAAACGCTGTTCGATCCCGAACTGGCGGTAATACTCGAACGGGACGTCGATGACGCTCGTGATCACGAGCACCGCCGCGACGAGCGCGACTTGCTGCCCGTAGCCGCGGCCGATCCAGCCGGTGAGCAGCGTGTCGAGCGCGCCGACGCCGCCGAGCAGCGTGAGACCGACCAGCACGGCCGCGCTGACGACGATTTCGAGCATCGTCAGCCGGGTGCGCTCGACCGTATAGTCGGCCGCGCGCTGGTGGGCGGTCAGCGGGATGGTTGCGCTGAACTGCGCGGGGACGTCGTTACGGTGCGCCGCGACGAAGCGGATTTGCCGCGACGCGAGCCACAGCTTGGTGACGACCATCGCGAGCACGGCGAGCGCGAACAGCAGGGTGAACGAAAAGGGTGACATCGAAGGCGCCAAAGGGTTCTATGCGAGAATTATATGTTCTTGCGGACCGGCCCCGCTGATGCGATGCCGGCCGCCCGGGCGGCGCCGCGCGCCGTCCGCCATTTTCCAGGATGACTCATGACCGATACCGCCGCTTCCGCCAGCCAGCCCGCGCTCGTGCGCAACGAGTTGAACCTCGTCTGGCTCGACATGGAGATGACGGGCCTCGACCCGGATAACGACCGCATCATCGAGATCGCGGTCGTCGTGACCAATTCCACGCTCGACATCGCCGTCGAAGGCCCCGTGTTCGCGATCCACCAGAGCGACGAAACGCTCGCGAAGATGGATGACTGGAACAAGTCGACGCACGGCCGCTCGGGCCTGATCGACCGCGTGCGCGCGTCGACGGTGACCGAGGCGGAAGCCGCCGAGCAATTGCAGGCCTTCCTCGCGCAGTACGTGTCGCCCGGCAAGTCGCCGATGTGCGGCAACTCGATCTGCCAGGACCGCCGCTTCATGGCGCGCTGGATGCCCGAATTCGAGCGGTTCTTCCACTACCGCAACCTCGACGTCAGCACGCTCAAGGAGCTGTGCCGCCGTTGGCAGCCCGCGATCTACAAGGGTTTCCAGAAGCGGGCGATGCACACGGCGCTCGCGGACATCCACGAGTCGATCGACGAGCTGAAGTACTACCGCGAGCATTTCCTGATTCCGGCCGCGTCGGCTTCGGCAGGCGAGTCCGCGCCGGCCGCCTGAGCGGGCCGGCACGCGTTTAGCGCGGTGCGCGCTGAGCGCTTTTCGGCCGGAACGCCGCGACCACCGCGGCGTCGGTCTCGATGTACGGGCCGCCGATCAGGTCGATGCAGTAGGGCACCGCGGCGAAGATGCCGGGCACGGTCGACTTGCCGTCGGCATCGCGCAGCCCTTCGAGCGTTTCCCGGATCGACTTCGGCTGGCCGGGCAGGTTG
Organism: Burkholderia sp. HI2500; assembly: GCF_002223055.1. Lineage (NCBI taxonomy): Bacteria > Pseudomonadati > Pseudomonadota > Betaproteobacteria > Burkholderiales > Burkholderiaceae > Burkholderia > Burkholderia sp. HI2500. The sequence goes on from NZ_NKFL01000004.1 coordinate 621,517, forward strand.
ACGATCAGCGCCGCATGGTCGGCCGTCTCGCGGATCACCGCGACCTGCCGCGACAGGATCGCGGTCGGCACGAAATTCAGGCTGATCTGCCGCATCTGTTCGCCGAATCCCGGCATTTCCTTCGTCGCCACGGCCAGCGTGGCCTCGGGCGTCACGTCGCGGCGCGCCGGGCCCGTGCCGCCCGTCGTCAGCACGAGGTCGCACCCCGCGACGTCGACGAGTTCGGCGAGCGTGGCGGAGATCGTCGGCGCGTCGTCCTGGATCAGGCGCGTTTCGGCGCGCCACGGCGACACCAGCGCGCCGGCGAGCCACTCCTGCAGCGCCGGAATGCCCTTGTCTTCGTAGACCCCCGTGCTTGCGCGGTCGCTGATCGACACGAGGCCGACGACGAGCTCGTCCGGGTGGTTACGCTTCGTCGTCGTCATGGTCGTCTCCGGCGTCGTCCGCCGCTTCGTCGTCCGCATGGGACGTGCCGCCGGCGGTCTTGATCCACTGGAACAGCTCGCGGAAATAGCGCGGCGGCTTGCCTTGCTGCGCTTCCTTGCGTGCGTTGCGGATCAGCGTGCGGCCTTCCTGGATGTCGGCTTCCGGGTGCTGGCGCAGGAATTCGGTCAGCGCGTCGTCGCTCGCGAGCAACTGTTCGCGGGTGCGTTCGATCCAGTGCAGGCGGGCCGTCGCGGCCTTGTTCACGCCGCGCTGCGCGTCGAGCGCGGTGCGCAGCGCGGCCGTCTCGTCGTCGGTCAGCGAGCGCATCACGCGGCCGACGTACTGGAGCTGGCGGCGCTTGCCTTCGTGATCGGTGATCCGGCGCGCCTCGCGCACGGCGTCGCCGAGGCTTTCGGGCATCGGCATGCGTTTCAGCGCGTCTTTCGGCAGATCGACGAGTGCCTGGCCGAGTACCTGCAGCTCGTGCATCTCGCGCTTCAACTGGGATTTGCTGGGGCGATCGTAGCCATTGTCGTCGTCTTCGGCGGCATGCTCGATCGGCTGGATTCGGGTTTTGCGTGTCATGGACGGCATTGTATCGCGCCGCGGACACCCCAAGCTTGTCGGTGTCCGGCCCCGGACCTTGCTATGATCGCGGGATACGCAACATTTTGAACATGCGGGCGCCCGCCCGCCACCGGATATCAAGACGATGGCAGCCAATCTCGACGTACAAGCGCGCTATTTCCCGCACACGCAGGACCAGCTCAAAGAAATCGCCTCCGACATCCTTCGCCATGCGAAGGCGCTCGGCGCGACGGACGCCGCGACCGAAATCTCCGAGGGCGACGGCCTGTCGGTGTCGGTGCGCCGCGGCGAAGTCGAAACGATCGAGCACAACCGCGACAAGATGGTCGGCGTGACCGTGTTCATCGGCAAGAAGCGCGGCAACGCGAGCACGTCGGATTTCTCGCCGGGCGCGATCAAGGATACCGTCGCCGCCGCGTACAACATCGCGCGCTTCACGGCCGAGGACGAGGCGGCCGGCCTGGCCGAAGCCGAGCTGCTCGAAACCGACCCGCGTGACCTCGACCTCTACCACCCGTGGGCGCTGTCGGCCGACGAGGCCGTCGAGCTCGCGCGCCGCGCGGAAGACGCCGCATTCGCGGTCAGCCCGCAGATCCGCAACTCGGAAGGCGCGAGCGTGTCGGCCCAGCATTCGCAGTTCGTGCTGGCCACGTCGCGCGGCTTCCTGTCCGGCTACCCGTACTCGCGTCATTACATCGCTTGCGCGCCGATCGCGGGCAGCGGCCGTCACATGCAGCGCGACGACTGGTATTCGTCGAAGCGCAGCGCGATCGATCTCGCGGCACCCGAAGCGGTGGGCCGTTACGCGGCCGAGCGTGCGCTTGCCCGGATGGGTGCGCGCCGCCTCGATACCCGCAAGGTGCCCGTGCTGTTCGAGGCGCCGCTCGCGGCCGGCCTGCTCGGCGCATTCGTGCAGGCGGTGAGCGGCGGTGCGCTGTACCGCAAGACGTCGTTCCTCGTCGACAGCCTCGGCAAGCCGGTGTTCGCGCCGCACATCCAGGTCGTCGAGGATCCGCACGTGCCGCGCGCGATGGGCAGCGCGCCGTTCGACGAGGAAGGCGTGCGCACGCGTGCGCGCAGCGTCGTCAAGGACGGCGTCGTCGAAGGCTACTTCCTGTCGACCTATTCGGCGCGCAAGCTCGGCACGCAGACCACCGGCAACGCGGGCGGCTCGCACAACCTCGCGCTGCGCAGCTCGAACACGCAGGCGGGCGACGATTTCGACGCGATGCTGAAGAAGCTCGGCACGGGCCTGTTGCTGACCGAGCTGATGGGGCAGGGCGTGAACTACGTGACGGGCGACTATTCGCGCGGTGCGGCGGGCTTCTGGGTCGAGAACGGCGTGATCCAGTATCCGGTCGAGGAAATCACCGTCGCGAGCACGCTGCAGGAAATGTTCCGGCATATCGTCGCGATCGGTGCCGATTCGATCGTGCGCGGCACGAAGGAAACGGGCTCGGTGCTGATCGAGCAGATGACGATCGCCGGGCAGTAAGCGGCACGCGGCATCGGCCGCCATCAAACGAAAAAGCCCGACGGCTCGCGTGAACTGCACCCCAAAAGTTGGACATCGATCCAACCTTTGGGGTGTTTTTCATGAGCAAGTACACGGAGCAGTTCAAGGTATGCATTGCAGAGGAGTACGAGTCCGGCCACGCTGGGTTCCGTGAGATGTCCAAGCGCCACGGCGTCGATGAGGCGACGATCCGCAAGTGGGTGGCGGCCCATCGCATACATGGTCCGGCGGGCTTGAAGAAGAAGTGCGAGCGCTACAGCGCAGAGTTCAAGTTGCTTGTACTGCAGCAAATGCGTAGCGAAGGGTTGTCAGCGCGTGAGACGGCTGCACGCTTCAACATTAGGAACCGTACGGCCATCGGCCAGTGGAAACGCCAGTATGATGAAGGCGGTATAGACGCACTGTCGCCGCGCCAGCGGGGGCGCCCCAGGAAGATGCCCAAGCCACCGCTCACGCCACCGCCGCTACCCGAGGACGATACGCGCTCCCGACAGGAACTACTCGACGAGTTGAACTTCCTGCGCATGGAGAACGCGTACTTAAAAAAGCTCGAAGCCTTGGCTCAAGCGCAGCAGCGATCAGCGCAACGCAAAAAGCGCAAATCGTGCTCGAGCTAAGGCAGCAATATCCGCTTGCGGGCTTGTTGAAGGTTGCCGGCTTGGCGCGCAGCACGTTCTACTATCATCAGAAATTGCTCGGAGCAGCCGACAAGTATGCCGATACAAGGGCAAGAATCTGCTCGCTGTTCGAACGGCACAAGGGCCGCTACGGCTATCGACGCATCACGCTCGCTCTACGTAATCTGGGACAGGTGATTAACCACAAGACTGTGGCGCGTCTGATGGGTGAGTTGCGGCTGAAGTCTTGTGTGCGCCCGAAGAAATACCGCTCCTACAAAGGTAGCGTCGGACGTGTTGCACCTCATGTTTTACAGCGTCGGTTCTACGCAAAGCGTCCGAACGAGAAGTGGGTAACGGATGTCACGGAATTCAACGTGGGCGGCCAGAAGCTGTACCTGTCACCAGTGCTCGATCTGTACAACGGCGAGATCATTGCTTATGAAACCGCGAGGCGCCCGGCGTTCGAGATGGTCAGCGCAATGCTTCGCAAGGCATTGGCGCGCTTGAAGTCACACGAGCGGCCTCTCTTGCATTCGGATCAGGGCTGGCAGTACCAGATGCCTGCGTATCGCCGCCTACTGCAGCAACGAGCGCTCACGCAAAGCATGTCGCGTAAAGGGAATTGCCTGGACAACGCCGCCATGGAGAGCTTCTTCGGCACGCTGAAATCCGAGTTCTTCCATCTGAATCGGTTCCGCAACCTGGACGAACTGCAAACCGGCTTGGCAAGCTACATCCACTACTACAATCACGACCGCATCAAACTGAAACTAAAAGGGCTGAGTCCCGTGCAATACAGAACTCAGCCCTAGCCGTCATAACCCGTCCAACTTTACGGGGTCAGTTCACGCGCCGGTCGGGCTTTTTTCATCGTGCTGACGCGTCAGCCGCGCTTGCGCTCGTAGACGACGAACGCATAGCCGAACGTATTCGGTGCGGCCGCCTGGTGCGCATCGCGCGACACTTCCTGCCACTGCGCGGCGTCGGGTGCAGGGAACGAGGCGTCACCGTCGAAGTCGGCATCGATCTCGGTGACGACCAGCCTGTCGGCGAGTGCGAGACCTTCCGTGTAGAGCTGCGCGCCGCCGATCAGGAACGCTTCGGGCACGCCGTCGCGCGCGGCGAGCGTCAGCGCATCGGCGAGCGACGTGACCGTGTCGCAGCCGTCGAAGCGACGCGTCGCGTCGCGCGTGACCACGATATTGCGGCGGCCAGGCAGCGGCCGGCCGATCGACTCGTGGGTCTTGCGGCCCATCACGATCGGTGCGCCCATCGTCGTGCGCTTGAAGAAGGCGAGATCCTCGGGAAGTTTCCAGGGCAACTGGTTGTCGCGGCCGATGATGCCGTTGCGGGCACGCGCGACGATCAGGGTCAACGTCGTCATGAAGGTCGGGGGAAGGAAAACCGGAATGGCGCCGATTTTACCGGAACGGCGGCCTGCGCCGGTTCCGGGTATGCGCATCCGCCTTTCCGCACTGCGCGCCGCGACGCCCGAGGCAATGCGTCGCGGCGACGGAATGAATAAAAAGAGTGCCCGCCGGGGGACGGAGCACAAAAACCGTTTCGTGTTGCGAGCGCGACGATGCCGGCATTGGGTCGATGCTGTCCGGCTCGTACAAATCAATACGTCATCCTGATCAAGTGGTTCTACTCGTGCCATCACTGATGGGTACTGCCGTGCGTGGTGCCTTCCATCACGTGCTGCACATCGCCCGGCTGCGGTGCCGGAAGCGGCATCGGCAATTGCGGTGGTGGCGGGATCTCGTCCCACAGGGTCACCGACGTCCTGCCGGTCGGCAGCGGTTGCGGTGACGACACGGTCACGATGCCGAACCCGTTGCCGTGCTGCATGCTCGGCGTGTTTTCCGCAAGCAGCATGGCGCGACCCGGATTCGTGCCTTCGTCTGCGTGTACGGGCGTGGGCGGGCCGGCGGCCGCGACCGCAATGGTCAGCGGCACGAAAGAAAGAAAAAGATGTTTTCGCATGGTCGCTGTCTCCGACGGTTTCCATGTTCAGCGAAATGCATGCCATCGCGCCGGGACCGTTGTCGAGACTGCGATTCGTGCTCAAGCGTTGCGAATTGTGTCGGAAAACGGCTGAAAATGTTTCAGGCGTGAAACGAGGGGGCTTGGGAATACTGCTGATTCAATCGATACGCCGCAAGGATGAAAATCGTTGCAAGTGTTGATGACAGAGCGTATCGCTGCGCCGGGGCTATGTGCAGACGATTGACATGCATCGACCTCCTGAGCGATACGGCCGCATCGCCCACCGCGCTGAAATTGGATTGTCGTATTCAGTGCCTATAACTAAGCTGTCTTGATCAAAATAACTGGACGCGAGATAAGCGCCATCATGCGAGGCTTTGTCGTCGCCACGCATCGGCATGGCGAATCGAGCCGCCTTCGGCTGACCCGATTCGATCCTTTTCGCACGTGACCTGGCGTGCACGGCAATCGTTAGACGGTTGATGAACGGGGTGAGCTATGGGCGCCGATCAGCGGCACGTGATCTACTATTCGCGCGAACCGAACGACGCGTTGCGCGGCCATTTTGACGAATGCGGTTGGCGTGTCGATCTCGCGGAGACCGTGCGAGACGTACGGCGCGTCGTGCAGCATGGTGTCGCAACGGCCGGGCTGCTCGATTTTTCGCCGGGCTTCAAGCCTTCCGACCTGCGCGAACTCGAATCCTGTCTGAGCATTCAGCACATCGGCTGGATTGCGGCGACGCGCCGCGGCCAGTTGCAGGACGCTACGCTGCGCCATCTCATTCGCGACTACTGTTTCGACTACGTGACGATGCCGTACGAAACGGCGCGGATCGTCGAGACTGTTGGCCATGCACACGGAATGATCGCGCTGACCGAAACCGTTGCGCCGCCCGTCGGCGCCGGACGCAGCGAAGGCGAAATGGTCGGGACCTGCGATGCGATGCTCGGGCTCTTCAGGACGATACGCCGTGTCGCGGCGACCGACGCGCCGGTGTTCATCTCCGGCGAATCGGGTACCGGCAAGGAACTGACGGCGGTCGCGATTCATGAACGTTCGTCGCGCGCGCAGGCGCCTTTCATCGCGATCAATTGCGGTGCGATTCCGTCGACGCTGCTGCAGGCCGAACTGTTCGGCTATGAGCGCGGCGCGTTCACCGGCGCGAACCAGCGCAAGATCGGCCGCGTCGAGGCTGCCAACGGCGGCACGCTGTTTCTCGACGAAATCGGCGACTTGCCGCTCGAAAGCCAGGCGAGCCTGCTGCGCTTCCTGCAGGAAGGCAAGATCGAGCGGTTGGGTGCCCATGTGTCGGTGCCCGTCGACGTGCGCGTGATCTGCGCGACGCACGTGGACATGGAAGCGGCGCTGCGCGAAGGGCGGTTCCGTGAGGATCTGTTCCATCGCCTGTGCGTGCTGAAGATCGAGGAGCCGCCGCTGCGCGCGCGCGGCAAGGACATCGAGGTGCTCGCGCGCCACATGCTCGAGCGTTTCAAGGGCGACGCGCATCGTCGCCTGCGCGGCTTTTCCCCTGACGCGGTCGCGTCGCTGTACGGCTATTCGTGGCCGGGCAACGTGCGCGAGCTGATCAATCGCGTGCGCCGCGCGATCGTCATGTCGGAAGGCCGGCTGATCACCGCGGCCGATCTCGAGCTGAACGACTTCGCGACGCTTGCGCCCGTGTCGCTGCTGGAGGCGCGCGAGGCGGCCGAACGGCAGGCGATCGAGCAGGCGCTGTTGCGGCATCGCGGCCGTTTCGCGGATGCCGCACGCGAACTCGGTGTGTCGCGCGTCACGCTGTACCGGCTGATGTGCGCACACGGCATGCGCGATCGCGGCGACACGCTGGCAGGGTTTTCGGCGCCGTTGCCGGAGCTTCCTCGCCACGCTTGCTAAAATTGGCGGGTACGGCCGCCCTCGCGGCCGAAGGAACCCGCATGAAACAGTATCTCGATCTCGTTCGTACCATTCTCGATACCGGCACCTGGCAGGAGAACCGCACGGGGATCCGCACCATCAGCATGCCGGGCGCGATGCTGCGCTTCGACCTGCAGCAAGGCTTCCCGGCCGTGACGACCAAGAAGCTGGCCTTCAAGTCGGCGATCGGCGAACTGGTCGGCTTCCTGCGCGCGACGCGCAGCGCGGCCGATTTCCGCGCGCTCGGCTGCAAGGTGTGGGATGCGAACGCGAACGAGAACGCGCAATGGCTCGCGAACCCGTATCGCCAGGGCGTCGACGATCTCGGCGACGTGTACGGCGTGCAATGGCGCCAGTGGCCGGGCTACAAGGTGCTCGACGCGGGCGCCGACGCGCAGATCGCCGATGCGACGCGCCGCGGCTTCCGGATCGTCACGCGTTTCGACGAAGACGGTGCGCCGAAGGTGCTGCTGTACAAGGCGATCGACCAGTTGCGCCAGTGCCTGGACACGATCATGGAGAATCCGTCCGACCGCCGCATCCTGTTTCACGCGTGGAATCCGGCCGTACTCGACCAGATCGCGCTGCCCGCATGCCACCTGCTTTACCAGTTCCTGCCGAATGCGACGAAGCGTGAAATCTCGCTGTGCCTGTACATCCGCAGCAACGACGTCGGCCTCGGTACGCCGTTCAACCTGACGGAAGGGGCGGCGCTGCTGGAACTCGTCGGTCGGCTGACGGGCTACACGCCGCGCTGGTTCACGTACTTCATCGGCGACGCGCACATCTACGAGAACCAGCTCGACATGCTGCAGCGCCAGCTCACGCGCGAGCCTTACGACAGCCCGCGGCTCGAGATTGCCGAGCGCGTGCCGGAATACGCGAAGACGGGCGTCTACGCGCCCGAGTGGCTGGAACAGATCGAGCCGTCCGATTTCTCGCTCGTCGGCTACCGCCATCATGAGCCGCTGACCGCACCGATGGCGGTCTGATCGAGCAAGCCGGGGCGCGCGGATGCATCGCGCCGCGCCCCGTAGAAAAATGGCCCGTGATCCCGGTCGGGCCTTTTTGTTTCACGTTTGCGGCGCTTACTGGCGATGCCGCTCTTCGTGACCGCCTTGCGGCGGCGGGTTGCTCGGGTGAGGTGCCTCGACGTGCGGCGCCGGTTGCGGCCGCGGTTCCATGTGCGGTGCGGGCATCGACGGACGCGGTTCCATGCGTGGCGCCGGCTGCGGTCGCGGCTCCATACGCGGTGCAGGTTGCGGCCGAGGCTCCATGCGCGGCGCCTGCGGTTGCGGGCGCGGCATGTCATGCACGGCGGGGGCCGGCGGATGGTACTCGTTCACACGGGGCGGCGCGACTTCGCGATGCGGCGCCGGTTGCGCGAATTCGGCGTGCGGTTGCGGCGCAGGTGCGGCCCGTTCCGGTTGCGATTGCCCGTGCTGCGCCGGCGACTGGAAATCGGGGCGCGGACGCGGCTGCGGAATCTGCGCCGTGTTGTCGAGCCGCGGTTGCGGCAGGGCGCGCGGCGCTTCGTTCCGGCTGCCGGGCTGCGCGCCCTGCGGAGTCGGCACGCCTTCCGGATGTGGTACCGACGCGCTTCGCACGGGCGGCAGCGCATTCTGTCCCGCCGCGTGGAGCGCGGTCGGCGGCGCGGGGCGTTGACGTTCCATCGGTGTGTGCGGCTGCATCCACGCGGGTGACGGCGTCTCGGCCGCATGTGCATTGCCGATGCCCGCCGGACCGGTGTTCGCGACCGGCGGATGCGGGACGCCGTTGCCGGGCCCGAATGCCTGATGCGGCACCGGGTTGCCGGGCGCCTGCGGCATGCCGCCGTTGGCGAAACGCGCTGCGTTGGGGGTTTCGCCGTTCGCCGGCCGCGCGACATTCGGCATGCCCGGCATCGGTGTGCCCGGCCGCCCGGCCTGCCCGGCGGCCGGCTGGCCTTCGCGAGGCGCGCGAGCCGGTTGCACGACGGGGCCGTGCGGATTCACGAGCTGCACGTTGTGCATCGCCCATGCGCCGCCGTCCGGCTTGCCCGGAACGCGGACCGGGCGAGCCGTGTAGTCGGCCGGCACGTTCGTCTTCACGACAGGTGCGCCGGCACCCGGTACGCGCCCGCCTTGCTGCGCGAGGTGGGCCGCCGCGTGGTCGCGATACGCGGCCGGCACGGCGGGATTGCGCGTCGCGACGTACGGGTGTTGGGCAATCGCCGCAGGCGGACGGTAGCTCGCATTGCGCAGCCCGCCCGTGAAGCTCTGGCGCACCGGCGCAATCCCCGGTGTCCCCGGCGTGACGTGCGCGTTGCGCCATTGTTGCGGATCGACGTGCTGCGAGAAGTGCGCGACCGGCTGGCCGTGGACGAACGCGGAGGCCGGTACGGCCGTGATCGCGTGCGGCGCGCGGAAGTTCACGTACGTCTTGTTGATGTTGGTGATATTGGTGATGTTCGTCACGTTCACGGTCTTGTTCACGTTGACGTTGTTCACCACGATGTTGCGGTTCACGCGGTCGTAGTAGTGCGGGCTCCAGCCGCCCCAGCCCGGATGCCACGGTTCGCCCGGGCCGAGCGCGAACCACGCGCAGCCGGCCGCGGCGACGCCGCCCACCGTGAGCGCGACACTCCAGTCGGGGCCGCCGCCACCGCCGACGAACGCGACGAGTGCCGGCGCATAGACCGGCGGCTGGCTGACGACCATCGGGCCCGGTACCCAGGCCCAGCTATCGTCCACGTATGCCCAGCGGCCGTAGTGATACGGCGCGAAACCCCACGGGGCGTCGTCGACCCACGTCCAGCCCCACGGTGCCTGCCAGATCCAGTGGCCGTCGTGATACGGCGCCCAGTCGGCCGGCGTATCGTTCGGCACCCAGACCTGGCCGTAGTTCGGGGTTTCGCGCCACGTGCCGTTCGCGTCGAGATCCTGGTAGCCGGGGATGTCGCGGGACACATAGCGGGCCGATACCGAGCGCTCCTCGGCCGCGTCGCGGCTGGCGGCCCACTGGTCGAGCGGATCGGGGCCCGGGGCGGCGGATTGCTGCGCGACCTGCAGGTCGGTGCCCGTGAACACGACCTGCTGCCCGGGCGACAGCGGGTACTGGCCGTTGCTGCCGTAGACGGTCGCACTGCCGCTGCGCACCGTGACCGTCGTGCTCGCACCGTTCGGCGCGACGTCGACGCGATAGTCGCCGGGGCCCGTGATGCCGAGCGCGAGATTAGGCGTGTCGATTTCGTACGATCCGCCGGCCGGCAGATCGCGCACGTGTGTCGATACGGTGCCGAGCCCCACTTTCAGCTGGGTCGTCGTGTCGTCGAGGTTCAGCACCGACAGGTTCGTCGACTCGCCCAGCCGCACCGCGGTCGAGCCGATGTGCAGCTCCGAGCGCGCACCGGCATCGTTCCAGAGCTGGTCCCCGGTCGTCAGCGGCCGGTTCACGGCGGCATACGACCACGTATCGGTGCCGGCCGGTTCGGTCGTCACGGCACCCGACAGGTAATTGAGCCGCGCGACCCGGCTGGGTGGATCGCCGCCCGGTTGCCGTGCTGCGGCCGCATAGGGCGGCGCGCCGGCCGATTGCGCGAATGCGGGGGGCAGTGCCGCAAGCGCGACGAACGCGACCAGCGTGCAGCGGGCGGTTCGCTTGAGCGTGAACAGGGTGGCCATGGTGAGCGTCTTCGTCATTATCGCGGCGCGTCGATTCGTGCCGTTGAGTTCACAATATCCGCTCGGCCTGTTTCAATGCTCGGTGTTTTGTAAGTCGAATGGCACGCGATGTAACAAAACCTGTCGATCGCGCGCCGTTGTCGTGCAGACGCAATCCAGGCGTCAAGCGGACGTAAGCCACTCGTCGAAAACCTGCTGTCCGGGCACCGTGACGCGCAGCACGCGCGGCCGTGCGGCGCGTTCGATCCAGCCGTGCGCGCAGAAGCTATCGAGCAGCGCCGCACCGAGTGCGCCGCCGAGATGCGAGCGCCGTTCGCTCCAGTCGAGGCAGCCGCATGCGAAGCGGCGCCGGCGCGTGCGCTGCTGCGCGACGTCGATGCCCCATTGCGCGAGCGCCTGGGTGCCGAGTTCGGTGGTCTCGATCGCATCGCCGTCGGCAAGCAGCCAGCCGCGCGCGGTGAGCCCGTCGAAGATGCGCACCGCGAGTTCGCCGGCCATGTGGTCGTAGCAGGTGCGCGCATAGCGCAACTCGGCCGGGACCGTGCGGGACGGCGCCGGAACCGGGCGATGCGGCGCGGCTGCGCGGGCGACGTTCGCGAGCGCCTCGAGCGAGGCCGCGATGTCGGCCGACGCGATCCGGTAGTAGCGGTGCCGGCCGCGCACGTCGAGCGCGAGCAGGCCGCCCTCGGTCAAGCGCGCGAGATGGGCGCTTGCAGCGGACGGCGACAGCCCCGCGATCATCGTCAGCTCGCCTGCCGGTCGCGCGCTGCCGTCCATCAGCACCCACAGCATCGCGGCGCGCCCCGGGTCGGCGATCAGCGAGCCGATGCGGCTCAGGCCCGGGAAGTGGTGGTCGTCTTGGTCGGTCATCGTCGTGTCTCGTCAGGCGGGATGAGCTTCAGTGTAGTGGGCGTGCGCATTCGATGTTTCGCTTTTGGCTGAAATGTCGGATGCACTGGCGCGGGCGTCGTCGATGCGGCGGAGCCGGCCTGCGGCCGCTTGCGGCGCGCGCGTAGAATGGCTGAAAGCGGCCGCAGCGGGCGGCCGCACGTGACACGATGCAATGATGAAGACGATTTTCTGTTTGCTGGCGGCCGCGCTCGTCTGCGCGGCCTGTGCGCAGGGCGGTGCGGGTGCGTCCGGCGAGCGCGGCGGCAGCATCGAGATGTACGGAACCATCGATCAGGGCATCACGGTGCGCCGCTGACCGGTGCCGGCCGAGCGCGCGCCGGGCCAATCCCCGGCAGCCGCGCCATACGGGGCGCCCCGCGACGCGTTGCCGCAGTGCAACGTATAATGGCCCGATTACAGCGCCCCTGCCGCCTGGAGCCAACAAGATGTCCCAACCGTCCCCCGTACCGGCCGCCCTCGACCGCACCGAAACCGTATTCCGCTTCCTCGCCGAGCCGTCGTCCGTGAACTTCGGCGGCAAGGTGCACGGCGGCGCGCTGATGAAGTGGATCGACGAGGTTGCGTATGCGTGCGCGGCCGTCTGGTCGAGCCGCTATTGCGTGACGGTCAGCGTCGGCAACATCCGTTTCCAGCGTCCGATCATGGTCGGCAATCTGGTCGAGCTGAAGGCGCGCGTCGTCGCGACGGGCCGCACCAGCATGCACATCCATGTGTCCGTGCATGCCGGCGATCCGAAGGGCGGCATGCTGCGCCAGACGACCGATTGCCTCGTCGTGTTCGTCGCGGTCGACGAGAACGGCAACCCGGTGCCGGTGCCGCCGTTCGTGCCCGAGACCGACGAGCAGAAGGTGCTCGCGAAATATGCGGCCGACGTGCGGGCCGCGCTCGACAAGATCGTCGAGATGAAGCCGGAAGAGGTCGCGAAGGGCGCGGTCTGACCGCTGCGGGCGCCGCGCATCGCGCCGCGCCCGTCATCCTGCCTCTTCCTGCCTCTTCCTGCCGTTACTGCGACCCGATCATCTGCTCGGGACGTACCCACGCATCGAATTCCGCCTCGGTCAGGTAGCCGAGCGCGAGCGCGGCCGCCTTCAGCGTCGTGCCTTCCTTGTGCGCCTTCTTCGCGATCTGCGCCGACTTGTCGTAGCCGATATGCGGATTGAGCGCCGTCACCAGCATCAGCGATTCGTTCAGCAGCAGGTCGATCCGCGAGCGGTTCGGCTCGATGCCCACCGCGCAGTGATCGTTGAAGCTCTGCGCGCCGTCGGCGAGCAGCCGCACCGACTGCAGCACGTTGTGCGCGATCATCGGCCGGAACACGTTCAGCTCGAAATTGCCGCTCGCGCCGCCGACGTTGACCGCGACGTCGTTGCCGAACACCTGGCAGCACAGCATCGTCACGGCTTCGGATTGCGTCGGGTTCACCTTGCCCGGCATGATCGAGCTGCCCGGCTCGTTTTCAGGAATCGACAGTTCGCCGAGCCCGCAGCGCGGCCCGCTCGCGAGCCAGCGGACATCGTTCGCGATCTTCATCAGGCCGGCCGCGACCGTCTTCAGCGCGCCGTGTGCGAACACCAGCGCATCGGCCGCTGCCATCACCTCGAACTTGCTCGGCGCCGTCACGAACGGCAGCTTCGCAAGCCGGCCGATTTCATCGGCGACGCGCACCGCGAACTCCGGATGCGCGTTCAGCCCCGTACCGACCGCGGTGCCGCCGAGCGCGAGTTCGTACAGGTGCGGCAATGCCGATTCGACGTGACGGATGCCCTGGTCGAGCTGCGCGACGTAACCGGAAAACTCCTGGCCGAGCGTGAGCGGCGTCGCGTCCTGCAGGTGCGTGCGGCCGATCTTCACGATGTCGGCGAATGCCTTCGATTTCGCATCAAGCGTCGTGCGCAGCGTGCGCAGCGCCGGCAGCAGGTGGTTGACGATCGCGTACGCGGCCGCGACGTGCATCGCGGTGGGGAAGACGTCGTTCGACGACTGGCCGCGGTTCACGTCGTCGTTCGGATGAACCTTGCGCGCTTCGCCGCGCTCGCCGCCCATCAGTTCGCTCGCGCGATTCGCGATCACCTCGTTGAGGTTCATGTTGGTCTGCGTGCCGGAGCCCGTCTGCCACACGGCGAGCGGGAATTCGCGCGGATGCTTGCCGGCGATGATCTCGTCGGCCGCGTCGATGATCGCGCGCGCCTTGTCGTCGGCCAGCACGCCGAGCGACTGGTTCACGGCCGCCGCGGCGCGCTTGACGATCGCGAGCGCGTGGATCAGCTCGGGCGACTGCTTCTCGGTCGAGATCCGGAAATTCTGCAGCGAGCGCTCGGTTTGCGCGCCCCAGAGCCGGTCGGCCGGCACGGCGATCTCGCCGAACGTATCGCGTTCCATCCGAACTGCTTCGTTCATGATCCACTCCTCCAGGAAAGGGGAAAGGCCGCGCGTGGTCGCGCGGCATCAGACGTAATCAGACGTATCGTGAGGCAGTCGCGCCGCTCGCGCGGCGTCTCGAGATCTTCAGCCGACTAGCATAGCGCCGGCGCGGATTTCGCGTCTTGTCGCGCTCAGTGCGGCGACGTCACGAGCGACGCGCTCTTCAGATGGAAGCGCCACGCCATCAGCACGGCCACGCTGGCGAGGCCGGCCGCGAGGCCCCACCAGAGGCCGCGGGCGCCGAGGCCCACGTGGAACGCGAACCAGTAGCCGGTCGGAAAACCGATGCCCCAGTAGCCGAGGGTGGCTGCGAGCATCGGGATGCGCGTGTCCTTCAGGCCGCGCAGCGCACCCGACCCGACGGTCTGCGCGCCGTCGACGATCTGGAACACCGCGGCGATGCCGAGCAGCGACGCGGCGAGCGACACGGTGGCTGCGTTGGCCGGATCGTCGAGGTTCAGGTACAGGCCGACGATCGCATGCGGCGCGACGATCAGCACGATGCCCGACAGCGTCATAAACGCCACACCGAGGCCGAGTGCGACGAAGCCGGCATGCCGCGCGGCGACGGGCGCCCCTGCGCCGACCCAGTAACCGACCCGCACGTTGGCGGCCTGGCCGATCGCGAGCGGCACCATGAACGCCACCGATGCGACGTTCAGCGCGATCTGGTGCGCGGCCAGCGACGTCGCGCCGAGCACGCCGACCGTCAGGCCGGTCGCGAGGAACAGTGTCGACTCGACCCCGTACGTGATCGCGACGGGCCAGCCGATGCCGATCAGTTCGCCCATCATCGGCAGCTTCGGGCGGGCGGCGGTGACGAAATGACGGAAGCGCTGCCGGCCGTGCAGCAGCCAGATCAGGGCGAATGCGGTGAGCCAGATCGTGATCGTCGTTGCGACCGCCGAGCCGAGGAAGCCGAGGCGCGGCAGTCCGAACGCGCCGTGGATCAGCCCGTAGTTCAGCACGGCATTGACGCCGACGCCGCCGATCGACACCCACAGCAGCCGGCGCGCCGCGCCGATCGCCGGTAGGAACGCGCGCATCAGCCCGACGCCGATCAGGCTGCCGAGCGCGGCGAAGCGCAGGATGCCGGTGTATTCGCCGACGTGATGGGCGAGCAGCGGCGGCTCGTGGAACATCAGCAGGATCGGTTCGGACAGCGACAGCGCGATGATGGCCGGAATCGCGAGCAGCACGGACAGCGCGAAGCCGGTCCAGTAGATGTGCGGGACGCGCTCGTCGGCCTTGGCGCCGCGCGCATGCGCGACGCTGACGCTGACCGACGACAGCACGC
Organism: Burkholderia sp. HI2500; assembly: GCF_002223055.1. Lineage (NCBI taxonomy): Bacteria > Pseudomonadati > Pseudomonadota > Betaproteobacteria > Burkholderiales > Burkholderiaceae > Burkholderia > Burkholderia sp. HI2500. Next base: position 636,865 of record NZ_NKFL01000004.1, read on the forward strand.
CTTGCAGCACGGTCACGATGACGAAGAAGAAGTTCGCGCCGAGGCCGCCCGCCGCGAGCGAATCGGGGCCGAGCGAGCCGAGCAGCACCGTGTCGGTGACGCTCATTGCCATCTGCGAGAGCTGCGCGATCGCGAGCGGCGCGGCAAGGCGCGCGGTATCGGCGGCATGACTGGACAGGGACGGCGGCGCGGCGGCCGTCCGCGTAAGACCGGAATGCGACATGGAATGGGCGCTCGCGCGGGTGCGGGCCCGCGCTATATGTATTTATTTTGAGAGACGGCTAGCTTACGGCTTTATTCGAACGGTGTCGAACGCGCGCGCCGATGGCCATGTCGCAGGCAGGGGGAACCGTCGGCCCTAGGCTTCGCGCACGGCAATGCGCGTGTCGCCGAGCAGGACGACCTGGCCCGCGCGGATCTTGCAGGTCTTGCGCAACTCGACCGCGCCGTCGACTTTCACCGCGCCGGACGCGACGATCAGCTTCGCGGTGCCGCCGCTGTCCGCGAGGCCGGTGATCTTGAGAAGGTTGTGCAGCTCGACGTATTCGCCGGTCAGCGTGAAATCCAGATTGGGCATGACGAAGAAGGTGCGCAAAGCGCGGGAGGAATCGCCTCGCATCATACGGCACCGCGGGCCGGCGCGCGAGCGCGGCCGGCCGCCGCCCGCAGTTGTTAGGGAGTGTGAGCCATTCGTCAGCAAATGAAACGGTGGGTAACAGTCTGAGAGATTCGAGAACTGGCCGCGCGGGCTGCGGGTCTTCTGTCGTACCTGCTGCGTGTTGCGGCGGGGGACGCAACGGACCGCATCGCTGCGGTTCGGGCGCACAACTTCCTGAGGAGAATTGCCATGTCCAAGATTCGTACGATGCTGATCGGTGCCGCGTTGACGGCGTTCGCCACTTCGGCCGCATTTGCCCAGACGGGTACGGCGGTGCAGGGCGCAGCCGGTGCCGGCGTTCAGGCGCAGACGCCGGCGGCGGGTGCCGGTGCCGGCATGCAGGGCGGTGCGGGCGCGAATGCGTCGGGCAATGCGGCAGGCGGTGCAACCGATGCAGTCGGCGCGGCAGCCGATGGCGCGAAGGACTCGACGTCGTCGGCCGTCCACTCGGCCAAGAAGCATACGAAGCATGCCGCGAAGTCGGCCAAGAGCCATGTCGGCTCGGCCAAGGCGAAGGCCGGCGAAGCAACCGAAGGCGGTGCGTCGGTCGGCGCAGAGGGCGGTGCATCGGCCCAGGGCGCCACGCAGTAAGCGGTGCCAGGCGCCGCGCGACGCTCGCCCTCGACGACGCGTCGCGACGGCGGCCATCCGATGGCCCGGTTCGCGTTGCGCGAACCGGGCCGCTTTCATTTGTCGATGGGTTCGGGCGCGCCGTTAGGGCCGCCGTTGGCTCTGCCCTTGGCCCGGCTGACCCTGCGCCGGCCGCGCGGCCGTCGGCGTGAATACGCTGCGCAACCATGCGGCGAGCCGGGCGAAGACGTCGTACGGTTCCTCGACGAAGATCTCCGGCTTCAGCAGCCGCAGGTATTCCATGATCTGCTGTGCTTCCTGCTTCTGGAACGAACCGTGCGCGAGCCCGAGCCGCAGCAGCCCGCGCAGTTCGCCGAGCTTGTCGCGCGCGGTGCTGCCTATGCTCATCTCGCACGCAAGCTTGGCCTCGTAGACCCGTTGTCGCAGCGATTCCGCGAGCCGCCACGCAGGCGTCTGCATCAGTTCCTCGAGCGTCTGGATGTCTTGCGCGGCTCCCTTGATCTGCGAGGCGAGCGGATCGATCAGCGACGGGTCGCCCTGCGCTTCGGCGACGATCGCTTTCGCCCAGTCACGGCAAGCCTTCGCGAGTTCGTCGGGGGTCCATTCGGAGCGCGACGCGAAGCCGAAGCCGAATTCGCCGGCCTGTCGCATCAGGATCGCGACGACGTCCGGAAATTCCTTGTCGAGCGTGCGTTTTGCCCACGCGTACTGGCCGCCCTGCAGCATCCGCTGCACCGCGTGTTCGGTCAGCGGCACCATGTTGTCGAGCAGCTTGGCGCGCAGGAAATCCTCGAACGACGGCGTCGCGAACTGCGGGTCGAGTTTCAGCGACACGCGGACGAACGCGTCGTAGTCCTTGCGCAGGGACTCGAGCGTGTCGTCCTTGAGGGAAAGGGTGATCTGGCCCATGAATCGTCTCGATGGCGGCCCGTGCCAGCCGGCGGCCGGCACGGCGCACCGGGACGGGCGCAGCGTCGACTGACCGGTGCGCGCCGAGGCCGGTGGCGGGTATTCATTCCCTATATCGGCGCGCCGGGCGGAAACTTGAGTACGAATGACCGAGTGTGTACTCAGGCGGGTAGCCAGTGGGGCAGCACGACCCCTTGCCAGAAAAAGAACACCGCGAGCCCCACCGCGATCGTCACGAGCGGGCGGCGGGTGGCGGCCGACACGAGCACGGCGGCGAGCGCGCCGACGAGCTGTGGATTGCGCCAGGTCAGCTCGGCCGTGCCGCCGTGCGGCGAGACGACCATCGGCACGATGATCGCGGTCAGCACGGTGACGGGCACGAAGCCGAGCGCGGTCCGCACGAGCGGCGGGAAGGTCAGCCGTTCGCCGAACAGGAACAGCGTCGAGCGGATCGCGTACGTGATGACGGCCATCCCGAGGATCAGCAGCGCGTAGCTCACGATGCGGCCTCCGTGCGCGAGCCGGCGCGCGTGCGTTCGTGCCGCAACGTGAGCGCGACGCCGACCGCGACGCCGGCGGCGACCGCGCCGAGCAGCCCGAGCTTGTACGGCCAGCCCTGCCAGAAGTACGCGAGCGTGCCGGCCGTCACGGCTGCCGCGAAATAGCGCAGCGTGCCGAGTTGGGGGACGACGATCGCGATGAAGGTCGCCGCCATCGCGAAATCGAGGCCAAGCGACTGCAGGCCCGGGAATGCCGCGCCGAAGCCGATGCCCGCGAGCGTCCAGACCTGCCAGTTCAGGTACATCGCGAGCCCCGAGCCGAAGAAGTAGTGGGGGCCGATCGCGCCCGGCGGGAAATGCCGGTAGTGCGCATAGGCGACCGCGAACACCTCGTCGGTCATCAGTGCGCCGAGCGTCGCGCGCCAGCGCAGCGGCAGGTGGGCGACATAGGGCGCGAGCGTCGCGCTGTACAGCAGGTGACGCAGGTTCACGATCAGCGTGGTCGCGAGCACGACGACGAAGCTCGCGCTGCCCGCGATCAGGCCGAGCGCGATGAACTGCGCGGAGCCCGCGAACACGGCGAGCGACATCAGTGCGCCATGCCAGGCGGCGAGCGGGCCGCCGCCCACGAGCGTGCCGAAAATCACGCCGAACGGCGCGGCGCCGATCATCATCGGGATCGTGTCGCGCGCACCGTCGAGCCATTCGTTCAATGGACGGCGGGCAGGCGATGCGGGTATCGGATTCAAAGGGTGCTCCTCCATGAACGGGAGGATAGCGGGCAGGGGGTGTGCCGGCTTGTATGTTCTTGCGCTTGCGCTTGCGGGGTCGGGCGGTATCGCGGTGGCGGGCGGGACGCTGCGCGTCAGCTCGCCTGCCAGCGCCCGGGCGGCACGCCGAACATGCGTTTGAAATGCCGGGTGAAGTGGCTTTGGTCGACGAAGCCGCTGGCCGCCGCGACGTCGGCGACGGGCACGCCCGCGCGCAGCGGCGCCAGCGCGCGCTGCAAGCGCAACTGGTTGCGCCACGCATGCGGCGGCATGCCGGTCGTGCGGGTGAACAGGCGCGCCGCGTGGAACGGCGACAGGCCGGCCGCCTGCGCGACTTCGTCGAGCGTCACCGTGCACACGAGGTCGGCGGCGAGCCGCTCGCGCATGACGTCGACGCGCGGTTCGTCCGCTGCGAGCGGCGCCGGTCGCGGCTGTGCGTCGGCATGGCGCACGATCAGCGTCGACAACGCATCGAGCATCGCCGTTTCGGCGGCGAGCGGATCGTAGGCGCGCGGTGCGCCGGTCGCCGGATCATGCGCCGGCTGCCCGTGTGCCTGCAACGGCAGTGCGCGCTCGCTGCCGGCCTCCATCATTCGGTGCGCGAGCGTGAGCCGGGCCGCAAGATCGGCGTCGCGAATCACGTCGGGCGCAAACCACGGCGCGTCCTGCGGGCGGCCGGCGATCGAACAGGTGAGTTCGCGGATGAATTCGACCGGCATGTAGCTGACGCGATAGCACCAGCCTTCATCGGCCGCGCGCGACCCCGTATGCACCTCACCGGGATTGATGACGGGCACGGAGCCGGTTTCGGCGACATAGCCGCTGCCGCGATAGGTGAAGCGCTCCGCTCCTTCGAGAATCACGGGGATCGTGTACGCGTCGTGCCAGTGGGGGGCGAACGCATGATCGCGATAGGTGGCCGTGAGGAGGTCCGCATCCGGCAGCAGCGGCGTGCGCCAGTAGCGTGCGGAGTCGGGAAGGCGGGTGGCGGACATGATCGGGCGCGGGAGCGGTCGAATCGACAGTGTATCGCTCGCGCGCCCGGCAGGCGCGGGCTTTACTTGACCGGAATCGTCGTGCCGGCCGGCATCGGTACCGCGGTGACGGCGTTCTTCGGGCTGCCGCTCACGATGCGGTCGCTGTAGGTCAGGTAGACGATCGTGTTGCGCTTGGTGTCGACCACGCGCACGACGTGCAGGGTCTTGAAGATGAACGACATGCGCTCGCTGAACACGTCGGTCTGCTGCTTGAGCGGCTCCTTGAAGCTGATCGGGCCGACCTGCCGGCATGCGATCGACGCCTCGCTCGGATCCTCGGCGACGCCGAGCGTGCCCTTGATCCCGCCGGTGCGGGCGCGTGACACGTAGCAGGTCACGCCGTTCACGATCGGATCGTCATACGCCTCGACGACCACGCGATCGGAGCCCGTGACGCGGAAATGGGTGTTGACGCTGCCGACTTCCTCCGCGTGCGCGAGCGGCGCCGCGGCGAACGCGGAAAGCAGGAGGGCGAAGGGGGCTAAGCGGAGGAGGCGGTGCTTCATCGATGGAACCGGATGCGAATGCGGGACAGAGACTCTAGCATGCGCGCGACCGGACGATGAAAGCCGAATGGCAGGCCGGAAAAACAAAAGGCCCGTCGAATGACGGGCCTTTCGCTATTTGGCTCCCCGACCTGGGCTCGAACCAGGGACCTACGGATTAACAGTCCGGCGCTCTACCGACTGAGCTATCGGGGAATAAATCGGTACATCTGCATGCCTGTTTGTCTACCAGCAAAAAGCCCGTCCACTTTCAACGGGCCTTTGCGTTTTTGGCTCCCCGACCTGGGCTCGAACCAGGGACCTACGGATTAACAGTCCGGCGCTCTACCGACTGAGCTATCGGGGAACAAACAACAACAGCAGAGAAACGAGATTATATGGAGCGTTGATCAGGTCGTCAACACTTTTGAGCCGCAGCGCACAAAAAAATTTCTGCGCCGGCTGCGCGATCAGCGCTCGAGCAGGTGCAGCTTGTCCTGCACGTCCTTCCACTCGTCCGCGTCGGCGGGTGCCGGCTTGGTCTTCGTGATCGACGGCCAGTCCTTCGCCAGCTCGGCGTTCAGCGCGGTGAACTGCTGCTGGTCGCCCGGAACGTCTTCTTCGGCATAGATCGCATTGGTCGGGCACTCGGCGACGCATACGGCGCAGTCGATGCACTCGTCCGGATCGATGGCGAGAAAGTTGGGACCTTCACGGAAGCAATCCACCGGGCACACATCCACGCAGTCCGTGTATTTGCACTTGATGCAGCCTTCGGTCACAACGTGAGTCATTAAAACGCTCCTGCTTGGCGGTATATATGGGGTGGCGTTTGCGCCAAAACCGGCATTGTAACTGAAGCGCAAAACCCGCATGGCGTGGTCGGCTATCCGGCTTATATCGTTTCGTGATTAGTTTATGGGGCCCTCCACGGGGCGCTGAAGGGACGCACCGGCGGCAGTGCGTGCCCCATATACGCCGGAACGGGCAGTGCGGCCGGAGCAGGGCGGCAGGCGGTTTCACGATGGTCGGGCCCGCATTCGGGTAACATGGCCGACAGACCGGGCGGCGCGCGGTGCGCCGGGGCCCGGTCACGATATTGGCGGTGCCGTCATCATGATCATCACTTCGCTGCTCGACACGGATCTCTACAAGTTCACGATGATGCAGGTCGTCCTGCATCACTTTCCCGCTGCAAGCGTCGAATACCGTTTCCGGTGCCGCACGCCCGGCGTCGATCTCGTGCCGTACATCGACGAAATCCGCGACGAGGTGCGCGGCCTGTGCGCGCTGCGTTTTTCCGACGTCGAACTCGACTACCTGCGGAGGATGCGCTTCATCAAGAGCGATTTCGTCGACTTCCTCGCCCTGTTCCACCTGAACGAGAAGTACATCTCGATCACGCCGTCGCCGAAGGGCAACGGTGAAATCGACATCGAGATCACGGGGCCGTGGCTGCACACGATCCTGTTCGAGATCCCGGTGCTCGCGATCGTCAACGAAGTGTATTTCCGCAATACCCAGCGCGAGCCCGACTATCGCGAAGGCCGCGAGCGGCTGCGCGAGAAGATCAAGCTGCTCGGTGCGAAGCCCGAATTCGCCGACTGCAAGATCGCCGACTACGGCACGCGCCGACGCTTCTCGAAGGTCTGGCACGAGGAGGTCGCGCTCACGCTGCGCGACGGCCTCGGCCCGCAGTTCGCGGGCACCAGCAACGTGCTGTATGCGATGAAGCACGGCATCACGCCGCTCGGCACGATGGCGCACGAGTACCTGCAGGCCTGCCAGGCCCTCGGCCCGCGGCTGCGCGATTCGCAGATCTACGGCTTCGAGATGTGGGCGAAGGAATATCGCGGCGACCTCGGGATCGCGCTGTCGGACGTCTACGGGATGGATGCATTCCTGAACGACTTCGACATGTACTTCTGCAAGCTGTTCGACGGCGCGCGCCACGATTCGGGCGATCCGTTCGAATGGGGCGAGCGGATGCTGCGTCATTACGAGATGAACCGTTGCGACCCGCGGACCAAGGTGCTCGTGTTCTCGGACGCACTCGACATCCCGAAGGTCATGCAGTTGTACGAACGTTTCCGCGGCCGCTGCAAGCTCGCGTTCGGCGTCGGCACGAACCTCACCAACGATCTCGGCTACGTGCCGCTGCAGATCGTGATCAAGATGGTCCGCTGCAATGGCCAGCCGGTCGCGAAGCTGTCGGATTCGCCGGGCAAGAGCATGTGCGACGACAAGGCGTATCTCGCGTACCTGCGCCAGGTGTTCGGCATCGCGCAGCCGGTCGAGGAAGACGCGTCGAAGTAAGCGTCGGCCGAACGGCCAAAACTGCGTGGCGGCGGGGTCGGCCGGTATAATCCGACGGTATCGCCCGCCAACGTCACGAGGACCGTTCATGGACACTTCCGCTGCCCGTCGCCAGATCCTCGCGCGCATTCGCGCGGCGCAGGGGCGTGCGGCCGAACCCGATGCGGCCGAGCGCGACGGCGTTGCCGATTATCTCGCCCGTCATCCGGAAGGCCCGCGCCCGCCGGCGCCGGCCGATCTCGTCGCTGCATTCGTCGACGAAGCGGTACGCCTGTCGACGACGGTCGACGAAGTCGCGACGCTTGCCGACGTACCGGCCGCCGCGGCTCGCTACCTTTCCGCTCACGGCCTGCCGACGCAGGCCGTCGCGTGGCGTACGCTGGCCGATTTCGACTGGGCGGGCGCAGGCCTGTCGGTCGAATGCCGCAAGCCGCGCGACGGCGATCTGGTCGGCCTCACCGGCTGCTTTTGCGCGACGGCCGAAACGGGCTCGCTGGTGCTGCTGTCCGGCCCGGACACCTATGCGTCGGCCGGCCTGCTGCCGGAAACGCACATCGCGATCGTTCCCGCGTCGCGGATCGTCGCCGGTCACGAAGACGCCTTTGCGCTGATCCGCTCGGAGCGCGGCGAATTGCCGCGCGCGGTCAACTTCGTGTCGGGCCCGTCGCGCACGGGCGATATCGAGCAGACCATCGTACTGGGCGCGCACGGCCCGTACCGCGTGCACGTGATCGTCGTACGGGGCGCATGACGCGCCCGCTGCATCCACTACCACTCGAACAAGGAAGTTCTGCATGAAACGACATGCCGCCTGGGCGGGCATGGCGTCGGGGATCGCGCTTGGCGCCGTCCCCGCGCTTGCATCGGCCGCAACGCTCGACGGTGCCACGCTGTCCGCTCTCTGGGGCATCCCGTTCGCCGGGATCCTGCTGTCCATCGCACTGTTCCCGCTCGTCGCCCCCGTGTTCTGGCATCACCACTTCGGCAAGATCGCGGCCGGGTGGGCGGTCGTGTTCCTGGTCCCGTTCGCGTTCGCGTTCGGCGCGGGCACCGCGTTCGGCACGCTCGTGCATGCGCTGCTCGAGGAATACATCCCGTTCATCGTGCTGCTCACCGCGCTCTATACGGTCGCGGGCGGCATCTGCGTGAACGGCAACCTGCACGGCACGCCGAAGCTGAACACCGCGATCCTCGCGCTCGGCACGCTGCTCGCGAGCGTGATGGGCACGACGGGCGCCGCGATGCTGCTGATCCGGCCGCTGCTGCGCGCCAACGACAATCGCAAGCATGTCGTGCACGTCGTGATCTTCTTCATCTTCCTGGTCGCGAACGCGGGCGGCTCGCTGTCGCCGCTCGGCGATCCGCCGCTGTTCCTCGGTTTCCTGAATGGCGTGAGCTTCTTCTGGACGACCACGCACCTCGCACTGCCGATGCTGTTCATCTGCGTGGTGCTGCTGACGCTGTTCTTCGCGCTCGATACGTACTTCTACCGGAAGGGCGGCGAGGAGCGGCCCGCCGCACTCGACCCGACACCCGACAGTGCCCGGCTGTCGATCGACGGCAAGATCAATTTCGTGCTGCTCGCGGCCGTGATCGGCCTGGTGCTGATGAGCGGCATCTGGAAGCCGGGCATCACGTTCGACGTGTGGGGCACGCACGTCGCGCTGCAGAATCTCGTGCGCGACGTCGCGCTCGTGGGCGTGACGCTCGCCTCGCTCGCGCTGACGCCGCGTTCCGCGCGCGAGGGCAACGCGTTCAACTGGGCGCCGATCGAGGAAGTCGCGAAGCTGTTCGCGGGGATCTTCGTGACGATCGCGCCGGTGATCGTGATCCTGCGCGCCGGTGCCGACGGCGCATTCGCGCAGATCGTCCATCTCGTCACGGGGCCGGACGGCAAGCCGATCGACGCGATGTACTTCTGGGCGACCGGCATCCTGTCGTCGTTCCTCGACAATGCGCCGACCTATCTCGTGTTCTTCAACCTCGCGGGCGGTGATGCGCAGTCGCTGATGACGACCGGCGCGTCGACGCTGGCCGCGATTTCTGCAGGCGCGGTGTTCATGGGTGCGAACAGCTATATCGGCAACGCGCCGAACTTCATGGTGAAGGCGATCGCCGAATCGCGCGGCGTGAAGATGCCGAGCTTCTTCGCTTATCTCGGCTGGGCGCTGATCGTGCTGATACCGGTATTCCTGCTTACGTCGTGGATCTTCTTCACGGCGTAAGCTGACGATTTTCAACCTAGAGCGGGTGGTTCCAGTGGCGCACGGCGCGCAGCGATCCGCCCGCGGCATGCGGAGATGGCGATGCAGAAGATCCTGGTCGCGCGTCCGATCTTTCCGGACGTGATCGAGCGGCTCAAGCAGTATTTCGACGTCGACTGGAACAACGGCGACGCACTCGCGCCCGACGCGCTCGCCGCGCGTCTGGCCGACAAGGACGGCGCGCTGACGGCCGGCGATCCGGTCGGTGCGGCCGAGCTGGCGGCGGCGCCGCGCCTGCGCGTCGTGGCGAACATGGCGGTCGGCTACAACAATTTCGACATGGCCGCGTTCAACGCGGCGAACGTGCTCGGCACCAACACCCCCGACGTGCTGAACGAGTCGACCGCCGATTTCGGCTGGGCGCTGATGATGGCCGCGGCCCGCCGGATCGCCGAATCCGAGCACTGGCTGCGGGCCGGCCACTGGCAGAAGTGGGCGTACGACGGTTTCCTCGGCAGCGACATCTACGGCTCGACGCTCGGCGTCATCGGGATGGGGCGCATCGGCCAGGCGCTCGCGCGCCGCGCGCGCGGCTTCGGGATGCAGGTGATCTATCACAACCGGTCGCGGGTCGCGCCCGAGATCGAGGCCGAGCTCAATGCCGAATACGTGTCGAAGGACGCGTTGCTCGCCCGCGCCGATCACGTCGTGCTCGTGCTGCCGTATACGAAGGAGAACCATCACACGATCGGCGCGGCCGAACTCGCGAAGATGAAGCCCACCGCGACGCTGACCAACATCGCGCGCGGCGGGATCGTCGACGACGCGGCGCTGGCCGTCGCGCTGCGCGCCGGGACGATCGCCGCGGCCGGCCTCGACGTGTACGAAGGCGAGCCGACGGTCCATCCGGCACTGCTCGAGGTGCCGAACGTCGTGCTGACGCCGCATATCGCGAGTGCGACCGAAAAGACGCGCCGCGCGATGGCGAACCTCGCCGCCGACAACCTGATCGCGGCGCTGGGCGAGGGGCCGCGCGCAGGGCAACCGCCGAATCCGATCAACCCTGACGTGATCGGGAAGCCGCGCGCATGACGATGACGTTGTTGCTTGCGGCGGTCGTCGTGCTGGCCGTCGCGCTTGCGGTGGCGATCGTCGCGCTCGTGCGTGGCGGTGGCCGCCACGACGACGCGGCGATACTCGGCGACCAGATCGAGGACGCCGCGCATGCGCAGGCGCGCGCAGTCGAGCGGCTCGAGCGCGAATTGCGCGGCGAGATCGTCGAGAACGCGCGCGGTTCGCGCACCGAGCTGGCCGGCAGCTTCGCGCAGCTTCAGCAGACGCTCGCCGCGCAACTGACGAGCGTCGCGACCGTGCAGAACAACCAGATCGAGGGTTTTGCACAGCAGCTCGGCAAGCTCGTCGCCGGCAACGCGCAGCAGTTCGACGCGATGCGCGAGAGCGTGCAGCGGCAGGCGCAGCAGGCGCGCGAGGAGCAGACGGGCGCGCTCAGGCTGTTCGGCGACACGTTGAACCGGCAGCTCACGCAATTGACCGAAGCGAACGACCGCCGGATCGGCGAGGTGCGCGCGACGCTCGAACAGCGGCTGAAGGAAATCGAGACGAACAACGCGGCGAAGCTCGAGGAGATGCGCCGCACCGTCGACGAGAAACTGCACGCGACGCTCGAGCAGCGGCTCGGCGAATCGTTCAAGCTCGTGTCGGACCGGCTCGAGCAGGTGCATCGCGGGCTCGGCGAGATGCAGACGCTCGCGGCGGGCGTTGGCGACCTGAAGAAGGTGCTGACCAACGTGAAGACGCGCGGCACCTGGGGCGAAGTGCAGCTCGAGGCGCTGCTCGAACAGATGCTGACGCCCGAGCAGTACGCGAAGAACGTCGCGACGGTGCCGAAGAGCAGCGAGCGCGTCGAGTTCGCGATCCGGCTGCCGGGGCGCGAGGCCGGCACGCGCGACGCGTCGCCCGTGTGGCTGCCGATCGACGCGAAATTTCCGCGCGAGGACTACGAGCGGCTGATCGACGCGCAGGAGCGCGCCGATGCGGTGGCGGTGGAGGAGGCGGCCCGCGCGCTCGAGGCACGCGTGCGGCTGGAGGCGCGCACGATCGCCGAGAAGTATGTCGCGCCGCCGCACACGACCGATTTCGCGCTGCTGTTCCTGCCGACCGAGGGGCTCTATGCGGAGATCCTGCGCCGCCCGGGGCTGACCGACCTGTTGCAGCGCGACTATCGCGTGACGGTCGCCGGCCCGACGACGCTCACCGCATTGTTGAACAGCCTGCAGATGGGTTTCCGCACGCTCGCGATCGAGCAGCGGTCGAGCGAGGTGTGGCAGGTGCTCGGGGCGGTGAAGACGGAGTTCGGCAAGTTCGGCGACGTGCTCGCGCGCACGAAGTCGCAGCTCGAAACGGTCACGCGCTCGATCGAGGCCGCCGAGCAGCGCACCCGCGTGATGAACCGCAAGCTCAAGCAGGTCGAGGCGCTGCCGGGCGATACGGCGGCAGGGCTGCTGGGTGCGGAAGGGGCCGACGGTGCCGACGCGGACGACGCATGACGCACATGGCCGACATCGGCTGGAAAGCAAAAACGGGCGCCGCGGCGCCCGTTTTCTTTTGACGCGATGGCCGGCGTGGCCGGCTCGCGGTCAATGCCCGGCGAGCGTATCCAGTGCGTCGCCCGTGACGCGAACGATGCGCCAGTCGGGCAGCACGGTTGCGCCCATCTTTTCGTAGAAATCGATCGCCGGCTGGTTCCAGTCGAGGACCGACCATTCGAAGCGTCCGCAACGGCGCTCGACGGCCAAGGCAGCGAGGTGACGCAGCATCGCGGTGCCGAGGCCCGTGCCGCGCTGCGACGGCTGCACGTACAGGTCCTCGAGATAGAGGCCGCGACGGCCGAGGAACGTCGAATAATTGTGGAAGAACAGCGCATACGCGACGATCGCGCCGTCGTGCTCGGCCACCCTTGCCTCGGCGGCAGGCTGCTCGCCGAACAGCGCGTCGGCGAGATCGGCCTCGGTCGCGACGAACAGGTGCGCGAGTTTCTCGAACTCGGCCAGCTCGCGCATCAGCGCGAGGATCGCGCCGACGTCGCGTGCCTGGGCCGCGCGGATCAGCGGTGTGCCGCTCACGCTTCTTCCGGCGGGTCGGACAGCACGATCTCGATGCCGCCGAAGCGCGATGCGACCCAGTTGTACGCGTGGCATGCGATCCACAGCAGTACGAAGCCGAGGATGGCGTTCAGCAGCAGCGCGCTCAGGATCGTGCTCAGTTCGACCATCCCGTAGCGAACGTACGCGACGAGAATGCCGAGCAGCACGATCGGCACGCTGAACGTCAGGTAGACGAGGATCAGCGCTTTTGCGGTCTGCCCCGCGGCGATCGACGAAATTTGTTTCTTCATGTGCGGATTGCCCCCGTAGAGATATACCGATAGTGGAATTCAGATCAGGCCGTCGAGCGGCAGGATGTCGACCGGGGTGCCCGCGTCGACTGCCGCGGTATCGTGGCCCAGGACGATGAAACAGTTGGCGGCCGCGAGGCCGCTCAGCGACGCGGAACTCTGCGAGCCGGCCGGTGCGACGTGCCAGCGGCCGTCGGCGGCGCGCGTCGCGACGCCGCGCAGGTAGTCGGTGCGGCCCGGGTGCGTCTTCAGCGCTTGCGTGCTGAGTGCGGTATGCATCGCCGGCGGCTGGGCCTGCGCGCCGGCCAGCGTCAGCAGCGCGGGGCGCACGATCGCGTAGAACGTCACGGCAGACGCGACCGGGTTGCCGGGCAGGCCGAAGAACAGCGTGTGACCGGCGCCGTCGGCGGCGCGTGCGAGCGTGCCGCACGCGAGCGGCCGGCCGGGACGCAGCGCGAGGCTGGCGAACGTTACGTCGCCGAGCCGTGCCATGACGTCGCGCGTGAAGTCGGCTTCGCCGACCGATACGCCGCCCGACGTGATCACCGCATCGGCCTGCGCGGCGACCGCGCTGCGCAATGCGGCTTCGAGCGCGGCCGGGTCGTCGCGGACGATCCCGAGATCGACCGCGTCGACATGCAGCCTTTCGAGCATCGCGATCAGCATCCCGCGGTTGCTGTCGTACAGGGCGCCGGGGCCGAGCGGCTCGCCGGGCTCGCGCAGTTCGTCACCGGTGGAGAACACGGCGACGCGCACGCGCCGGCGCACCGCAACTTCGGGGAAACCGAACGACGCGAGCAGGCCGAGATCGGACGGCCGCAGGATGCGGCCTGCGGCAAGCGCGCACGCGCCGCGCGCGAGGTCCTCGCCGGCCTTGCGGCAGTTCGCGCCGCGCGCGACGTCGTGCGCGGCGAAGTGGATCGTGTCGCCGTCGACGCGCACGCGTTCTTGCGGAATCACCGTGTCGCAGCCGGCCGGCATCGGCGCGCCCGTCATGATGCGCACGCATGATCCGGCCGCCACGGCACCGTCGAACGGATGGCCGGCGAGCGCGGTGCCGGCGACCGCCAGCGTGACCTCCGCTTGCGGCGATGCGTGCGTGCCCGTACTGCCGTCGAACGCATAGCCGTCCATCGCCGAGTTGTCGTACGCGGGAATGTCGAACGGGGCATTCACGTCGGCCGCGAGCACGCGGTCGAGTGCATCGCGCAGCGCCACCGTGTCACACGCGTCGACCGGCACCGCGAAGCGGCACGCGAGCGCCTGCGCGTCGGCGAGCGACAGCGGGGCATCGGAATCGGGTGCGGTTCGGGGGGCGGGCGAGGATTGCGTGATCATCAGTCGGACTGCGCCGCAAGGCGTATCGGGTTCGTGGCCGGTGGCGCGAGGAGGGTGCCTGGGCGCGGGTTGCGCGTGCGGCGGGCGGGAACCGCGCGGGTGCCGTCAGCGGCGGGCCAGCGCGGCGAGTTCCTGCCAGGAGTTGGCATTGTAAAACGCACGCTCGTCGTGAAACTCGACTTCGACCGTCTTGTGGCGTGCGTACCACGCACGCACCTTGCGGTCGCCGGCGGCGAGCCGGGCGGCGAGCTCATCGGCCAGCGACGTGCGCAGCAGCGCGAACGTCGGCTGCGGCGAGCGCACTTGTTGTGCATCGACGGTCACCGCCATGGCGATGTCGGCCTGCCGCGCGTCGAGCGCCGCTTGCAACCGTGCGACGAGGTCGGCCGGCAGATAGGGTGTATCGCATGGCGAACACGCGACGAGCGGCGCGCGTGCCGCCCGCATGCCGGCGAGCAGGCCCGCGAGCGGGCCGGGGAAGTCGGGTGTTTCGTCCGCGACGATGCGCGCGTCGAATGGCGCACCGAGTTCGGCGTAGCGATCGGCATGGCGATTCGCGCTGATCAGCGTCTCGTCGACCTGCGGCGAGAGCCGGCGCAGCACGTGCAGCGCGAGCGGCATGCCGTCGAGCAACTGCAGGCCCTTGTCGACGCCATCCATGCGTGTGGCGCGCCCGCCTGCGAGCAGCAGGCCGGCGATCGTGGGAGAGGCGGAAGCGGGCATGGTAAGAGGGCGGGATGGGCGGCGTGCGTCAGCCGCCGATATACGACATCTCGACCCGCTTGCCGGCGCCGTCGGGCACGGCGTCGGCCGATGCGCTGCCGCGCAGTTGCGAATAACGGTCGGTGCGGGCCTGCCAGATGCGGGCGATCGCGGTCGCGATCTCGGCGTCGCTCGCGCCGCCGCGCACGAGCGCGCGCAGATCGTGGCCGGTCGACGCGAACAGGCACAGGTACAGCTTGCCTTCGGTCGACAGCCGCGCGCGCGTGCAGTCGCCGCAGAAGGCCTGCGTGACGCTGGAAATCACGCCGATCTCGCCGCCGCCGTCCGCATAGCCCCAGCGCTGCGCGGTTTCGGCCGCCGTGTGTGGATCGAGCGGTACGAGCGGGAAGTGTTCGGCGATCCGTGCGATGACGTCGGCCGATGGCAGCACCTCGGTCATGTTCCAGCCGTTCGACGTGCCGACGTCCATGTATTCGATGAAGCGCAGGATCACGCCGGTGCCGCGGAAACGCTCGGCCATCGGCAGGATCTCGCTGTCGTTGGTGCCGCGCTTCACGACCATGTTGACCTTGACCGGTGCGAGGCCCACGGCCTGGGCCGCGAAGATGCCGTCGAGCACGTCGGCGCTCGCGAACTCGGCATCGTTCATGCGCTTGAACAACGTATCGTCGAGCGCGTCGAGGCTGACCGTCACGCGCGTGAGCCCGGCGTCCTTCAGCGCGCGCGCCTTGCGTGCGAGCAGCGAACCGTTGGTCGTGAGCGTCAGGTCGAGCGGGCGGCCGTCGTGGGTGGTCAGGCGGGCGAGGCGCTCGATCAGGAATTCGAGATTCTTGCGCAGCAGCGGCTCGCCGCCAGTGATGCGGATCTTCTCGACGCCGTGTGCGACAAAGAGTCGCGCCACGCGTTCGATTTCCTCGTGCGTGAGCAGCGCGCTGTGCGGCAGGAACGGGTAGTCCTTGTCGAAGACGGCGCGCGGCATGCAGTACACGCAGCGGAAGTTGCAGCGATCCGTCACCGAAATGCGCAGGTCGCGCAGCGGCCTGGCGAATGTGTCGGCCAGCGTGCCGTCCGGGGCGTGCGCGACGCCGGAGACGTCCGGCATCCCGCTGACGTCGGCGAGAGGAATGATGCGTCGGGACATGTTGAAAGAAGTGCGAACCAGACCTCTATTTTAGCCGCAAGCGGCCGGTCGGTCCGGTGGGCGGAAACCCGCAGCGCGGACATGAAAAAGCCCGCCGGAGGCGGGCTTTTCCTGGTCGGACGGTACGTCGATCAGTGATGCGTCGTTTCGACCTGCTGCATCGGGGCCGTATCGACCGGCGGCAGCGCCTTGCGTTCGCGCGGCACGCGAGCCGGACGCGGGAGGCGCGACGCGGCTTCCTGCGCAGCGGCGAACTTGCCGGCGTCCGTGTTCACCCAGACGAGACCAGCCTGCTCCAGCACGGTATCCAGGCTCGCCGAAGCGGGCGCGGCTGCCGGTTGGGCGGGGGCCGGAGTCGGTGCCGGTGCCGGTGCCGGTGCGGCGACGGCCTCGACCGGCGCGGCTTCGACATGGGCCGGCTCCGCAACCACCGGAGCGGCTTCGGTCGTCACGGCCGGTGCGGCTTGCTCGACGGGGGCCTGCTGAGGCGCCTCGACGGCGACGGGCGCTGCCGGCACTTCGAACGCGTCGGTCGGCGAAACCGCGACCGGAGCCGGACCGGCTTCCGTATCGACGGCCGGTGCGACCGGTACCGGTTCTGCTGCCTGGGCGACCACGGCTGCTTCGACCGGTGCTGCCTCGAAGTGTACCGGTGCCGGCTGCGGCTCGACAGCGGCCGCTGCTGCCGGTTCGGCATGGTGCTCGACCACGGCTTCGGCGACGACGGCGCTTGCCGCGGCGGCTGCCACGACGACTGCCGGTGCGGCCGGGTGGGCCGGTTCGGCAGCAGCCGGTGCTTCCGGCGTCACGGCTTGCACCGTCACTTCGCCTTCTGCGCCTTGCTCGGCGTGGTCGACGACTGCGCCGTCTTCCTCGCGCTCGCGACGACCGCCGCGGCGGCCGCGACGGCGACGGCGACGTTCCTCGCCATCACGCGCGCCGGCTTCCGCATCGGCTGCCAGCTCGGCGCCGGGCAGGGCTTCCGCGACGGCCTTGTCGGCTTCCGCGTCCGGATGGGTTTCGCCGCGGGTGACGGTTTCCAGCGTGGCCGCATGCTGAGTCGGCTTGCGGCGCTCGCGACGTTCCTGGCGCTCGCCACGACCCGCAGCTTCAACGCCTTCCGGCTGCTCGACACGCTCGCGCGGTTCACGCGGTTCGCGGTTCTCACGCGGTTCGCGCGGCTCACGGCTTTCACGCGGCTCGCGGCCTTCGCGCGGGCTGCGGCCCTCGCGACCTTCGCGGTTCTCGCGACCTTCACGCGGTTCACGACCCTCGCGCGGTTCGCGGCCTTCACGCGGCTCACGAGCCTCACGCGGTTCGCGCACTTCCTTGCCTTCGCGCTCCTGGCGTTGCGGCTGGCCACGGCCTGCCGCGACCTGGTCGCGGCCGCCTTGCGCCTGCTGGGCGCCGCCGCGACGGTTGCGGTTGCGATCGCCACCGCGTTCGCCGCGTTGCTCGGACTTCTCGGCGCGTTCGCCGCGAGCCGGACGGGCTGCCTGCTCCTTCGCCGGGGCCGGAGCAACCGGTGCGGGTGCGGGCGCCGGCGATACGCCGAACAGACCCTTCAGCCAGCCGATGAAGCCGCCGGTTGCCGGCGCGACAGGCGCGGGCGCTGCAACGGGTTCGACCGGGCGCTGCGGTGCCGGGCTCGGGGCCGGACGCTCGGGCGTGATGCCCTTGACCGCGGCTTCCTGCTTCGGCTTCACTTCCGCCGCGCGCTTGCTGTAGCCGGTTTCCGACTCGAGTTCGCGGGCGGCTTCCTCGGCCATCTTCCAGGACGCGCGCGGGTCGTCGAGACGGGCGTCGTCGTGGCGCAGGCGCTCGAGCTTGTAGTGCGGCGTATCGAGGTGCTTGTTCGGGATCAGCACGATGCCGACCTTGAAGCGCGACTCGATCTTGTTGATTTCCTGACGCTTTTCGTTGAGCAGGAAGGCGGTCACCTCGACCGGCACCTGGCAGTGGATCGCCGCGGTGTTTTCCTTCATCGCTTCTTCCTGAATGATCCGCAGGACCTGCAGCGCGGACGATTCGGTATCGCGGATGTGACCGGTGCCGTTACAACGCGGGCAGGTCACGTGGCTGCCTTCCGACAGGGCCGGACGCAGGCGCTGGCGCGACAGTTCCATCAGGCCGAAGCGGGAGATCTTGCCCATCTGGACGCGCGCGCGGTCATGCTTGAGCGCGTCTTTCAGGCGCTGCTCGACTTCGCGCTGGCTCTTCGCCGATTCCATGTCGATGAAATCGATCACGATCAGGCCGCCGAGGTCACGCAGGCGGAGCTGGCGGGCGACTTCGTCGGCCGCTTCGAGGTTCGTGCGGGTCGCCGTTTCCTCGATGTCCGCGCCCTTGGTCGCACGCGCCGAGTTCACGTCGATCGCGACGAGCGCTTCGGTGTGGTCGATCACGATCGCGCCACCCGACGGCAGCGGTACCGTGCGCGAATACGCGGTTTCGATCTGGTGTTCGATCTGGAAGCGGGAGAACAGCGGCACGTCGTCGTGGTAGCGCTTCACCTTCGCGACGTTGTCCGGCATCACGATGTCCATGAAGGCGCGGGCCTGATCGTGGATTTCGTTCGTGTCGATCAGGATTTCGCCGATATCGGGCTGGAAATAGTCCCGGATCGCGCGGATCACGAGGCTCGATTCCAGATAGATCAGCATCGGCTGGCCGGGGTTGCCGCTTTGCGACGCCGCTTCGATCGCGCGCCACAGTTGCAGCAGGTAGTTCAGGTCCCACTGCAGTTCCTCGGCGCTGCGGCCGATGCCCGCGGTACGGGCGATCATGCTCATGCCGTCCGGGATCTGCAGTTGCGCCATCGTCTCGCGCAGTTCCTGACGCTCGTCGCCTTCGATCCGGCGCGACACGCCGCCGCCGCGCGGATTGTTCGGCATCAGCACCAGGTAGCGGCCGGCGAGCGAGATGAACGTGGTGAGGGCGGCGCCCTTGTTGCCGCGCTCTTCCTTCTCGACCTGGACGATCAGTTCCTGGCCTTCACGCAGGGCATCCTGGATGCGCGCGGAGCGCATGTCGATGCCTTCCTTGAAGTACTGGCGGGCGACTTCCTTGAACGGCAGGAAGCCGTGGCGGTCCTCGCCGTAGTTGACGAAGCACGCTTCGAGCGACGGCTCGATACGGGTGATGACACCTTTGTAGATATTGCCTTTGCGCTGTTCGCGCCCGGCTGTCTCGATGTCGATGTCGATGAGCTTTTGCCCATCGACGATGGCGACGCGCAGCTCCTCCTGCTGCGTCGCATTGAACAGCATGCGTTTCATGAACGACTCCAGGCGGCTCTGCTGGCGGCGCCTCGCGGTTGTCAGTCGCGAGGGCGGGAACGACGGCAGGCCGCACCTTGTTGTGTTGTCACGAGCACGCTGGAGCGGGAACGATGGCGGGGAGAATTGCCTGAAGAGGCGCTTGGGCCCGAAAGACGGGGCCGGCGGCCATAGGGCACCTGCGAACACGGCTTCAAAGCACGGCGTCCACACACCGCACGCTGTCAAAGCGCGCTAAGCCTGAGGCCGGGCACTGCCGCGGGGTGCGTCGCCATGCGACGCGCGTGCCAACGGGCGGCAGATGCTGCGGCTCGGGCCGCAGCGGGGAGTATCGAATCCAGCCCGACTTTCCCGCCTGGGGTGTACTTCCCTGGTTTGACGTCGCCAGGCCCCGCACGCTTCGCGGAGCCAAATCGGGCGCAACGCCGTAATTTTCGCAACCGGCAGCCTGCGCGGACGCACTTCGCGCCGTCGGGCTGCCGATCAAATTCTTTTCAACCAACTTTCCGTTACCGCGGCGCCTTGCCGACCGAATCCGCCTGTGGGCGCGATCCTTGCCGACGGGCGGCGCCGTGCGTGCAACTTGCTGCATCTCTTTGATTAGGGGCGAGCAGCAGACCCCCGGCGCAAGTAAAATAACGGTTTGCGCTTGCGCCTTGCCCGGTTGGTCCGGGCCGGCCGGTGAGGCCGCCCGCAACGTCAGGCTGGGCAAAATTATATTCAGTATGAACGAGTTAGGCAAAATATCCCAGAATTCGGTCGCAAGCGGCCAGGTATCGATGATCGAGATCGATGAAAACTCGGCCGGTCAGCGTATCGACAACTTCCTGTTGCGCGTCTGTAAAGGCGTGCCGAAAAGCCATATTTACCGGATCCTGCGCAGCGGCGAAGTGCGCGTGAACAAGGGTCGGGTCGATGCGCAGTACCGGCTCGCGTTCGGCGACATCGTCCGCGTGCCGCCCGTGCGCGTGGCCGCCGCCGACCTCGCGCGTGCCGAAGCCACCATCGTGCCGCCCGCGCACTTCGACGTGCTGTTCGAGGACGACGCGATGCTCGTCATCAACAAGCCGGCCGGGGTGGCGGTCCACGGCGGCAGCGGCGTCGCGTTCGGCGTGATCGAGCAGATGCGCCAGGCGCGCCCGCGCGCGAAATTCCTCGAACTCGTGCACCGGCTCGACCGCGAGACGTCCGGGATCCTGATGCTCGCGAAGAAGCGTACGGCGCTGGTGGGCCTGCACGAACAGATTCGCGAGAACCGGATGGACAAGCGCTACTTCGCGTGCGTCCACGGTGAATGGCAGTCCGACTGGGGGCGTCGCCGCGCGGTGAAGGCGCCGCTGTTCAAGTATTCGACCCCGGAAGGGGAGCGCCGCGTGCGGGTGCAGGACGACGGGCTGCCGTCGCATACGGTGTTCAACCTCGTCGACCTGTGGCCCGAGTACGCGCTTCTCGAGGCGGAACTCAAAACGGGTCGGACCCATCAGATCCGTGTGCACC
This sequence comes from Burkholderia sp. HI2500, assembly GCF_002223055.1. NCBI lineage: Bacteria > Pseudomonadati > Pseudomonadota > Betaproteobacteria > Burkholderiales > Burkholderiaceae > Burkholderia > Burkholderia sp. HI2500. The sequence goes on from NZ_NKFL01000004.1 coordinate 657,727, forward strand.
TCGCGCATCTCGGCCTGCCGATCGCCGGCGACGCCAAGTACGGCGATTTCGCACTGAACAAGGCGCTGGCGCGCGCGAATGCGCAGCCGTCGTTGAAACGGATGTTCCTGCATGCGTACCGGCTGCGCCTCGCCCACCCGCTGACCGGCGAGGCACTGCAGTTCGATGCGCCGCTGCCGGACGAATGCCGGCGCTTCCTCGATCAACTCAGCGCACTGCGCGATACCGCCTGAACCGCATGGCTCGACAGCAATTTGACCTGATCGTCTTCGACTGGGACGGCACGCTGATGGATTCGACTGCGCACATCGCGCACAGCATCCAGGCCGCATGCCGCGATCTCGGCTTGCCCACGCCGTCCGACGAGGCGTCACGCTACGTGATCGGCCTCGGCCTGCGCGATGCGCTGCAGATTACGGCTCCGACCCTCGATCCGTCCGACTATTCGCGGCTCGCCGAGCGCTACCGCTATCACTATCTGCTCGACGACCAGCGCATCGAGTTGTTCGCCGGCGTGCGCGAACTGCTGGCCGAGTTGCGCGACACGGGCTATCTGCTCGCCGTTGCAACCGGCAAGGGTCGGGTCGGGTTGAACCGCGTGCTCGACCAGTCGAAGCTGACGAGCCTGTTCGATGCGACGCGCTGCGCCGACGAAACCTTCTCGAAACCGCATCCGGCGATGCTGCACGAACTGTCCCGGGAATTGGGGCAGGACCTGTCGCGCACCGTGATGATCGGCGACACGACCCACGACCTGCAGATGGCCGCGAGTGCCGGGGCCGCCGGCGTCGGCGTCGCGTACGGCGCGCACACGGCCGACGCACTGGCCGCGCTCGCGCCGCGCTTCGTCGCGCCGGACGTCGGCGCGCTGGCCGCGTGGCTGCGGGAGCACGCATGAGCGCGGCGCCGGACGCCGTGCGCGTGTGCGCATCGGATGCGCTGGCCGACGGCGGCGCCGGCGTGCGCGTCGATGCGACGCTGCGCGGCGAGCAGGCCGTCGTGTTCTTCGTGCGCTACGAGGGCCACGCATACGGCTACCTGAATCGCTGCGCGCATGTGCCGATGGAGCTCGACTGGGCCGAAGGGCAGTTCTTCGAATCGTCGGGCCTCTACCTGATGTGCGCGACGCATGGCGCGATCTACGAGCCGAACACCGGCAAGTGCGTCGGCGGCCCGTGCCGCGGCGGCCGCCTGCGGCCGGTCGAGGTCGACGAGCGCGACACGTCCGACGGGCGTGCGGTATTCTGGGTGCCCGACGCCGACCTGCGTCCCGCTGTTCCCGCCACGACCGACTAACGACAACCCTGCATGGCCGACCAACCGAATTCCCCTGATTCCTCCCCCCGTTCCGATAGCCGTGAACCGAACTGGGAGCGTGCGGCGCTCGAGCGGATCGCGCTCGCGGCCGTCAAGGAGCAGCGCGCGGCGCGGCGCTGGAAGATCTTCTTCCGCTTCGCGTTCCTCGCCGTATTCGTGCTGTTCGCGTTCGCGCTGATCGATTTCTCGAGCGATTCGAAGTTCTCGTCGAGCGGGCGGCATACGGCGCTCGTGACGATCGACGGCGAGATCGCGGCCGGCGTCAACGCAAATGCCGAGGACATCAACACGGCGCTCGACGCCGCGTTCGACGACGACGGCACGGCCGGTGTCGTGCTGCGGATCAACAGCCCGGGCGGCAGCCCGGTGCAGGCGGGGATGGTCTACGACGAGATCCGCCGGCTGCGCGCGAAGCATCCGGACAAGCCGTTGTATGTCGTCGTGACCGACATGTGCGCATCGGGCGGCTATTACATCGCGTCCGCGGCCGACAAGATCTTCGTCGACAAGGCGAGCATCGTCGGGTCGATCGGCGTGCTGATGGACGGGTTCGGCTTTACCGGGCTGATGGGCAAGCTCGGCGTCGAGCGGCGCCTGCATACGTCGGGTGAAAACAAGGGCTTCTACGACCCGTTCTCGCCGGAAACGCCGAAGATGGACGCGCATGCGCAGGCATTGCTCGACCAGGTGCACGCGCAGTTCATCAAGGCCGTGAAGGATGGCCGCGGCAAGCGGCTGCACGAGACACCCGACATGTTCTCGGGACTGTTCTGGACCGGCGAGAAGAGCGTCGAGCTCGGGCTGGCGGACGGTTACGGCACGACCGACACGGTCGCGCGCGACGTGCTGAAGGCGCCGGATCTTGTCGACTATACGGTGAAGGAAAGCCTGACGAACCGCGTCGCGCGCAAGTTCGGTGCGGCCGTCGGCGGCGCCGCGATGAAGGCGCTGACGGCCGGCGGCGCGTCGGTCAGCCTGCGCTGACCGGAGGCGGGCGGGCCGCGATGGCCCGCCGTTCACCTGGCGGAGCGCCTGCCGCGTTCAGTTCGCCAGCAGCAGGAAGATCGCAGGGCGCTTGTGCAGATTCGGCGCAGGCGCCTTTTTCCAGTCCGCGACGGTACGACTCGCGATCGTCTCGGTCGCGAGGGTCAGGTCGGCTGCGACGCAGATCTGCGTCGACGGCGCGCAGGTCGCGACGAGCGTGTCGAGCATCGCCTGATTCCGGTACGGCGTTTCGATGAAGATCTGCGTCTGGCGCGCCTTGCGTGACAGTTGTTCGAGTTCGCGCAGGCGTTTCGCGCGCGCGGCCGCGTCGACCGGCAGGTAGCCGTTGAATGCGAAGCTCTGGCCATTCAGGCCCGATGCCATCAGGGCGAGCAGGATCGAACTCGGCCCGACGAGCGGCACCACCTTCACGCCGCGCTCGTGGGCGCGGCGCACCAGCAACGCACCGGGGTCGGCGACGGCCGGGCAGCCGGCTTCGGACACGAGGCCGGCGTCCGCACCGGCCAGTACGGGCGCGAGCAGCCGGTCGATGGCGCCGGCCGGCGTGTTGACGTTCAGTTCGCTGATCTCGATTTCCTGGATCGGGCGCGTCGTGCCGATCTTCTTCAGAAATGCACGCGTCGTCTTCGCGTTCTCGCCGATGTAATAGCCGAGCGTGCCGGCGCGCGCCTGCACGGCCGCGGGCAGGACGGCCGCGAGCATCGATTCGTCGCCTTCGCCGAGCGTGTTCGGGACGAGGTAAAGCGTGCCGGCGGTCATGCGCGGTCTCCACGGGTGGTTGCAAACAACGGATAGTCGGCGGCGCGCAGCATGCGCGTGAGCGCGATCAGCGGCAGGCCGACGAGCGCGGTCGGGTCATTCGAGTCGATCGCGTCGAGCAGCGCGATGCCGAGCCCTTCGGACTTCGCGCTGCCGGCGACGTCGTACGGCGTTTCGGCGCGCAGGTACGCATCGAGTTCGGCCTCGGGCAGCGAGCGGAAGCGCACGTGCGTGACGATGTCCTCGACCTGCGCTTCACCCGTCCGGCTGTCGTACAGGCACAGCGCGCTGTGGAATTCGACTTCGCGGCCCTGCATCGACACGAGTTGCGCGAGCGCGCGCTCATGGGTGCCGGGCTTGCCGATCTGGAGCCCGTCGAAGGTCGCGACCTGATCCGACCCGATCACGAGCACGCCGTCGGGCGCGTCGATCGTCGCGGCGACGGCGCGCGCTTTCGCGCCGGCGAGCCGCAGGGCGGTCGCGGCCGGCGTTTCGCCGTCGTGCGGGGTTTCGTCGAGGTCGGGCGACACGACGTCGAAGGGGATGCCGAGGCGCTCGAGGAGCGCGCGGCGGTAGCGTGAACTGGAGGCAAGAATCAGCCGCGGCGGGCGGCAAACGGTATCCGGCATGGTCGGTTGGATCGGTGAGTCGTCAGGTGTTGTGCGGCGTTGCGCGGACGCAAGCTTAAGTGATTGACCGCAAAAGGTAAAACAGGTATGCTTTCCCGCTTTTCGTCGGCAGGCTTCCGTGTGGTGGCGCCTGCCGGGTCTTCGGAAGTAAAGTACGTCATCCGTGGATGAGCCGTACGCGAGCGGTACCAAGCCGGATTCGCAAGTCAGCCTGTAGGCAGGAGCGCACATGAACACTTCTTCTGGCAAACCGGCTGCGGCGCTTGATCCGCATGCAATCGACCTGTTCGAGTTCGCCCGCAGCGGGCGGCAGGCATCTGGTGCGGTGCGCCTCTCGCAACTGCCGCGCATGTTAAACGAAGTGCCCGCGGACGCGCCAGATCGCGACACGGTCTTCACATGGCAGGCGGAAGGGTTCACCCAGAAGGAATTGCAGGACGACGGCGCCGACGGGCAGCAGCCGTATCTGCGACTTGCGGTGCACGGCCATGCGTGGCTCACGTGCCAGCGCTGCATGACCCCGTACGACCAGGCGTTCGACGTCGACATGACGTACCGGATCGTCGCGACCGAAGAAGAAGCTGAAGAATTTCCGCTCGACGACGATGAAGCCGATGTGATCGTGGGCTCACGCCAGTTCGATCTCGTCGACTTGATCGAAGAGGAATTGCTGCTTTCGTTGCCGCTCGTGCCCAAGCACGAGGTTTGCCCGGCAGTTCACGAAAGCCTCGTGTCGGGTGCGAGCGGTCCCGCGGAAGCGGCGGACGAAGAGTCCGACGAAACCGGGGACGAAGGCAAACGGCCGAATCCGTTCGCAGCGCTGCAAGCGCTGAAGAAGGACGGTGACGGCACCAAGAAACACTAAGCAGTTGTGGCGCGGGAAGGCGTAAAGGCTTTGGGCCAGGGTAGTTAAGCGCCGGATCGGGCTGTGTTAGAATCCGGAAAATTATTTAGGAGTTAGTCATGGCAGTCCAGCAAAACAAGAAGTCGCCGTCGAAGCGCGGCATGCATCGTTCGCACGATTTCCTGACGGCAGCGCCGCTGGCAGTCGAGCCGAGCACGGGTGAAGTGCATCTGCGTCACCACGTCAGCCCGAACGGCTACTACCGCGGCAAGAAAGTCGTCAAGACGAAGAACGACTAAGCGTCAAGTCACGCGTTGCGCGCTACGCTTGCCGTTCGCGTGACAACTGGTTCGCTTGACACTTTCCTGGCTCAACAAAAAGGCGGCATTCAACTGCCGCTTTTTTGTGCCTGAAATTCGTCGCATTCCATGACCGTAAAGCTCACAATCGATTGCATGGGAGGCGACCACGGCCCGTCCGTGACCGTTCCCGCGGCAGTCAAGTTCGTCCGCGCGCATCCCGATGCGCACCTGATGCTCGTCGGCATCGAAAGCGCGATCCGCGCTCAGCTGAAAAAGCTGAAAGCCCTCGACGATCCCGCGCTGACCATCGTTCCCGCCACCGAAGTCGTGGCGATGGACGACCCTGTCGAAGTGGCGTTGCGCAAGAAGAAGGATTCTTCGATGCGCGTCGCACTCAACCACGTCAAGGAAGGCGCGGCGCAGGCCTGCATCTCCGCCGGCAATACCGGCGCGCTGATGGCCGTTTCCCGTTACGTACTCAAGACGCTGCCCGGCATCGAGCGGCCCGCGATCGCGTTCGCGCTGCCGAACCCGACCGGCTACACGATGATGCTGGACCTCGGCGCGAACGTCGACTGCGAGCCGCAGCACCTGCTGCAGTTCGCGGAAATGGGGCACGCACTCGTGGCGGCGCTCGAAGGCAAGGAGCGTCCGACGATCGGCCTGCTGAACATCGGCGAAGAGGTGATCAAGGGCAACGAGACGATCAAGCGCGCAGGCGAACTGCTGCGTGCCAGCACGCTCAATTTCCGCGGCAACGTCGAAGGCAACGACATCTACAAGGGCACGGTCGACGTGATCGTGTGCGACGGCTTCGTCGGCAACGTCGCGCTGAAGACGTCCGAGGGGCTCGCGCAGATGCTGTCGGACATCATCCGCGAGGAGTTCGGCCGTTCGCTGATGTCGAAGCTGATGGCGCTGCTCGCGCTGCCTGTCCTGATGCGTTTCAAGAAGCGCGTCGACCACCGCCAGTACAACGGCGCGGCGCTGCTGGGGCTGAAAAGCCTCGTGATCAAGAGCCACGGTTCGGCCGATGCCTACGCGTTTGAGTGGGCGATCAAACGCGGGTATGATGCCGTCAAAAACGGCGTGCTGGAGCGCCTCGCGCGCGCGATGGCGGATAATTCAGTGTCGCTCGGCGAAGGCGAGCACGACGCGGGCGGTGCGGGCCATGCAAGCCCTGCCGCAGGCCATCACGCCGACCCTTCCGCTGCGCAATCCTCTAAAGCATAAATGGCCCAATCGACTCTCTATTCCCGCGTGCTCGGCACGGGCAGCTACCTGCCGCCTGACCGCGTCACGAACCAGCAGTTGACCGATCGCCTTGCGAAGGAAGGCATCGAGACGAGCGATGAATGGATCGTTGCGCGCACGGGTATCCATGCGCGCCATTTCGCCGCACCCGACGTCACGACCAGCGATCTCGCGCTCGAGGCGTCGCGTCGCGCGATCGAAGCCGCCGGCATCGATCCGCAGTCGATCGACCTGATCATCGTCGCGACTTCGACCCCCGATTTCGTGTTCCCGAGCACCGCGTGCCTGCTGCAGAACAAGCTCGGCATCAAGAACGGCGGCGCGGCATTCGACGTGCAGGCCGTGTGCTCGGGCTTCGCGTACGCGATGGCGACGGCCGACAGCTTCATCCGCAGCGGCCAGCACCGCACGGCGCTCGTCGTCGGCGCGGAGACGTTCTCGCGCATTCTCGACTTCAAGGACCGCACGACCTGCGTGCTGTTCGGCGACGGCGCGGGCGCGGTGATCCTGTCCGCGTCGGAAGAGCCGGGCGTGCTCGGCAGCGCGCTGCACGCGGACGGCAGCTATTCGCACATCCTCTGCACGCCGGGCAACGTCAACCGCGGCGTGATCGAAGGCAGCGCGTTCCTGTACATGGACGGGCAGGCCGTGTTCAAGCTCGCGGTCAACGTGCTCGAGAAGGTCGCGATCGAGGCGCTCGCGAAGGCGAATCTCGCGCCCGAGCAGATCGACTGGCTGATTCCGCACCAGGCCAACATCCGCATCATGACCAGCACCTGCCGCAAGCTCGGCCTGCCGCAGGAGCGCATGGTCGTGACGGTCGACCAGCACGGCAACACATCGGCCGCGTCGATCCCGCTGGCGCTCGATACCGCGGTGCGCGACGGACGCATCCAGCGCGGCCAGCACGTGCTGATCGAAGGCGTCGGCGGCGGCTTTACCTGGGGCGCGTCGGTCTTCCGCTACTGATCCGCGGCGCGCGACAGCTGCGCGCGGATCCCATCGGCGCGCCATTCGTGCGCGCCGTCCGAATCGATTCAATTGGGGACGATATGAAATTTGCATTCGTATTTCCGGGGCAGGGCTCGCAGGCGGTCGGCATGCTCAACGCATTCGCCGATCTGGCCGTCGTGCGCGAGACGCTCCAGGAAGCGTCCGATGCACTCAATCAGGATCTCGGCAAGCTGATCGCCGAAGGCCCGGCCGAAGAGCTGAACCTCACCACCAACACGCAGCCCGTGATGCTGACCGCAGCCTATGCGTGCTATCGCGCGTGGCAGCAGGCAGGCGGCCCGGCGCCGTCGATCGTCGCCGGCCACAGCCTCGGCGAATACACGGCGCTCGTCGCTGCCGGCGCGCTCGCGTTCAAGGACGCGGTGCCGCTCGTGCGCTTCCGTGCGCAGGCGATGCAGACGGCCGTGCCGGTCGGCCAGGGCGGCATGGCCGCGATCCTGGGCCTCGATGACGACACGGTGCGCGCGGTCTGCGCCGAAGCCGCGGAAGCGGGCGTCGTCGAAGCGGTGAACTTCAATGCACCCGCGCAGGTCGTTATCGCAGGCAACAAGGCCGCGGTCGAAAAGGCCTGCGAGATCGCGAAGGCGAAGGGCGCGAAGCGCGCACTGCCGCTGCCGGTGTCGGCGCCGTTCCATTCGTCGCTGCTCAAGCCGGCGTCGGACCAACTGCGCGACTATCTTGCGAACGTCGACGTCAAGGCGCCGCAAATCCCGGTCGTCAACAACATCGACGTCGCCGTGGTCAGCGATCCGGCTGCGATCAAGGATGCGCTGGTGCGCCAGGCCGCGGGCCCGGTGCGCTGGGTCGAGTGCGTGCAGCACATCGCCGGCACGGGCGTCACGCACGTGATCGAATGCGGCCCGGGCAAGGTGCTCGCCGGCCTGACGAAGCGCATCGACGGCAACCTGGCGGGCGCGTCGGTATTCGATCCGGCTTCGCTCGACGAAGCGCTCAAGCTGGTGACCGCCTGACGCGGCGCCTTTTCTCAAGAGACGGATATTCGATTCATGGACAAGACTCTCGATAAACAGGTTGCGATCGTCACCGGCGCATCGCGCGGCATCGGCCGTTCGATCGCGCTCGAGCTCGCGCGCCTGGGTGCGACGGTGATCGGCACGGCGACGAGCGAATCGGGCGCCGCTGCGATTACCGCGGCGTTCGCGGAAGCGGGCGTCACGGGCCGCGGCGCGGTGCTGAACGTCAACGACGCGGCAGCCGCCGAGGCGCTGATCGACGCGACCGTGAAGGAATTCGGCGCGCTGAACGTGCTCGTCAACAACGCGGGCATCACGCAGGACCAGCTCGCGATGCGGATGAAGGACGAGGACTGGGACGCGGTGATCGACACCAACCTGAAGTCGGTGTTCCGCCTGTCGCGCGCGGTGCTGCGCCCGATGATGAAGGCGCGTGGCGGCCGCATCATCAACATCACGTCGGTGGTCGGCTCGGCCGGCAACCCGGGTCAGGTCAACTACGCGGCTGCGAAGGCCGGCGTGGCGGGCATGACGCGTGCGCTTGCGCGTGAAATCGGCAGCCGCGGCATCACCGTGAACTGCGTGGCGCCGGGCTTCATCGACACCGACATGACGAAGACGCTGCCGGAAGAACAGCAGGCCGCGCTCAAGACCCAGATTCCGCTCGGCCGCCTCGGCAGCCCGGAAGACATCGCCCATGCCGTCGCGTTCCTCGCATCGCCGCAAGCCGGTTACATCACCGGTACGACGCTGCACGTGAACGGCGGCATGTACATGTCGTAACGATTTTCGTTTACCATCCGCGCCGTATCCCGTTTTTCAGGCGGACCGGCGCTTGATCGACCATCAAGCCAACGCGCGTTTTGGCGTCAGCAAACCTGATAAAATGCGCGCACTTGTAAATCTGAACTTTCCCTCGGAGGGGTAATGGACAACATCGAACAACGTGTCAAGAAGATCGTCGCTGAACAACTGGGCGTCGCGGAAGCCGAGATCAAGAACGAAGCTTCGTTCGTGAACGACCTGGGCGCCGACTCGCTCGACACGGTCGAACTGGTGATGGCTCTGGAAGACGAGTTCGGCATGGAAATCCCGGACGAAGAAGCAGAGAAGATCACGACCGTTCAGCAAGCGATCGACTACGCTCGCGCAAACGTCAAGGCGTAAGCGCCTTTCGCGCTTGTCCGCCACGTCGCCGCGATCTTCGCGATTGACGCGCCATCCTGCCGGCTTCGCGCCGGACGGACTAACAGCCACAGGGCTCGCAGGGCTGGTTCCTGTGGCCACTGTGGCTTTTGTTTTTGTCATCCAATAATGGAAAAGAGGTTACCGTGAGCCGCCGTCGTGTTGTTGTTACAGGCCTGGGGCTGATTTCGCCTGTTGGCAATAATGTTGCCGACGGCTGGGCCAATCTCGTCGCCGGCAAGTCCGGTATCGCCACCGTCACGAAGTTCGATGCGTCGAACCTCGCCTGCCATTTCGCGGGCGAAGTGAAGGGCTTCAGCGCCGAGGAGTACATCCCGGCGAAGGAAGCCCGGAGCATGGATACGTTCATCCATTACGGCATCGCCGCCGGCGTCCAGGCCATCAAGGACAGCGGGCTGGAAGTGAACGAAGCCAATGCGGAGCGCATCGGCGTGATGGTCGGTTCCGGCATCGGCGGCCTGCCGATGATCGAAGATACGCACCAGACCTACGTCGATCGTGGTCCGCGCCGGATTTCGCCATTCTTCGTGCCGGGTTCGATCATCAACATGATCTCGGGTCACCTGAGCATCATGTTCGGCCTGAAGGGCCCGAACCTCGCGGCCGTGACGGCCTGCACGACCGGCCTGCACAGCATCGGCCTCGCAGCGCGCCTGATCCAGGCCGGCGACGCCGACGTGATGGTTGCGGGCGGCGCCGAATCGACGGTATCGCCGCTCGGCATCGGCGGTTTCGCGGCAGCGCGTGCGCTGTCGACCCGCAACGACGATCCGGCCAGCGCATCCCGCCCGTGGGACAGGGACCGCGACGGCTTCGTGCTGGGCGAGGGTGCCGGTGTGATGGTGCTCGAGGAGTACGAAGCGGCGAAGGCACGCGGCGCGAAGATCTACGCGGAAGTCTCGGGCTTCGGCATGACGGGCGACGCGTACCACATGACCGCGCCGAACATGGACGGCCCGCGCCGCTGCATGGTCGCGGCACTGCGCGACGCCGGCATGAACGCGGACGAGGTCCAGTACCTGAACGCGCACGGCACGTCGACGCCGCTGGGCGACAAGAACGAGTCCGACGCGGTGAAGGCGGCCTTCGGCGAGCATGCGTACAAGATCGTCGTGAACTCGACGAAGTCGATGACGGGCCACCTGCTGGGCGGCGCGGGCGGCCTCGAATCGGTGTTCACGGTGCTGGCGCTGCACAACAACGTGTCGCCGCCGACCATCAACATCTTCAACCAGGACCCGGAGTGCGATCTCGACTACTGCGCGAACACCGCGCGTGACATGAAGATCGACGTTGCCGTGAAGAACAACTTCGGCTTCGGCGGTACGAACGGCACGCTGGTGTTCAAGCGCGTCTGACGCCGCAATCGCTTGACGAGTCCATTCGATGCTCCGGCCGGGCGCCCGCAACGTTTTGCGTTGCGGGCCTCGGCCGTGTCGTATTTCGTGCTGGCCGTGTTCGTCGCGTCGGCTACCGCGTCGGCCTATCTGTTCTGGGCGCCGCGCGCGGGCGCGGCCGCCGGTGCAGGCGTGGCAGCCGTGACGGCCGCGCTGCTGGCCGTGTGCGCTGCGCGGGCCTGTGCCCGCCGGCTGCCGGCCGAGTTGCAGATCGACGCATTCGGGGAAATCGCGGCGTTTGGCCGCACCGGGCGCCTGCTGGCACGCGGCCGCGTGACGGGGCATGCGCACTGGAGCAGCCTGCTGCTGGTGCTGTCGGTCGGGCAGGGCGCCCGGCGGGCCCGGCCGCTGCTGATTCCGGCCGATGCGCTCGACGCCGCATCGTTCAGCGCGCTGTCCGTGCTGGCGAGAACGGCGGGCGCGGCGGGGCGGGTTTGACGGCGGCACGGTTACCTACCGTAACCAGCGGCCGGCGCGGGAACGCTACAATAGCGCTCCGCGTTGCATCCCTAGTTAACGGATTTGTCAGGTGAGTGAAAAAGAAATCGATCAGGCTCTGGTCGAGCGCGTACAGAAGGGCGACAAGGCAGCGTTCGAACTCCTGGTCTCCAAATACCACCGCAAGATCATTCGGCTGATTTCGCGCCTCGTGCGGGATCCCGCCGAGGTCGAGGATGTGGCCCAGGACGCGTTCATCAAGGCGTATCGTGCGCTGCCGCAATTCCGCGGCGAGTCGGCGTTCTATACGTGGTTGTACCGAATTGCCGTCAACACGGCGAAGAACTACCTTGCGACGCAAGGCCGCCGGGCGCCGACCTCGACGGAGGCCGATGCGGAGGAAGCGGAAACTTTCTCCGACGCAGACCAACTAAGGGATATCAACACGCCTGAGTCGATGTTGATGAGCAAGCAGATTGCCGAGACGGTCAACGCTGCCATGGCTCTGCTGCCCGAAGAACTGCGCCAGGCAATTACGCTGCGCGAGATCGAGGGCCTGAGCTACGAAGAGATCGCGGAAATGATGGGCTGTCCGATCGGGACGGTCCGGTCGCGGATCTTCCGCGCACGCGAGGCAATCGCTGCCAAATTGCGTCCGCTGCTCGATACGCCCGAAGGCAAGCGCTGGTAAGCGCGATGGGCGGAGCGACGCGGGTCGGGGTCTAGTTACGGTTAGAGTCGTGAAGTCACGACGGGGTGTGCAAGATGGGGAGCATCATGGGGTCGGTCAATACGCAGTCGCAAGCGTGCTCGCGCGGCGAGCGCCTTTCCGCGCTGGTCGACGGCGAAATGTTCGAGGGCCCGGACAACGGGCAGTTTCTGGCTGAGCTCAACCGCGCGGATCGCGCTGCGTGGGCCCATTACCACCTGATCGGCGATGCGCTGCGCTCGGACGAGCTCGCGCTGTCGCCCGCGCTGAGCGTGGCGTTCACCGCGCGCATGTCGGCTGCGCTCGAAAGCGAGCCGCACCTGCTCGCGCCGGCGGCCGCACCCGTCGCGCGCAAGCTGCTGTCGCTGCGCCGGCGCGTCGTGCCCGCGTTCGCGGTTGCTGCCGCGGCGGCCACGCTGACGTGGATCGTCGTCCCGCAAATGCAGACGGCCGGTGCCCCGGGCGCCGTCCAGGTCGCGTCGGCCGGTGCGCCGCAAGGCGGCAACCTGCAGCGCGTGACGGTTGCGCAGGCATCGGCCCAGCCGGGCCTGCAGGACGTCAACATCATTCGCGACGCCAGCCTCGACCAATACCTTGAAGCGCACCAGCAATTCGCGCAGCAGCCCGTCGTCACGGGTTCGATGCCGCTGATCCGCGCTGCCGTGACCACCACGCCAGGCCAATAAACCCGATGCGGACATTGCAGTTGAATCACGCCATCTCCGGATGGAAGCGGCTGCCGGCCCTCCTGCTTTGCGCAGCCGCCCTGTTGTCCGTTCAATCCCTTCCTGCCAGCGCCCAGCAACCGGACGATCCCGTCGCGACCCGCAAGGGTGCCGCCGACTGGCTCGACCGTGTCCAGCAAGCGGCGCAGCAGCAGAGTTACGAAGGCACGTTCGTCTACCAGCGCGGCGGTTATGTGCAGTCGTCGCGCATCGCGCACGTCGCGTCCCGCGACGGCGAGTTCGAGCGCATCGAGACGCTCGACGGCAAGCCGCGCAAGCTTCTGCGACATAACGACGAGTTGTACACGTTCGTGCCCGAGCGCAAGCTGTGCGTGGTCGAGCGCCGTCAGACGCGCGACTCGTTCCCCGCGCTGCTCGGCGCGAGCGGCGAGCACGTGATGTCCGTCTACGACGCGAAGTCGCTCGGCAAGGACCGCGTGGCAGGGATCGACGCGCAGGTCGTCGAACTCGTGCCGAAGGATGCGTACCGCTTCACGTACAAGCTGTGGGCCGACGCGCGCACGGGGCTGCTGCTGCGCTCGCAGACGCTCGATGCGAACGATCACGTGCTCGAGCAGATCGCGTTCTCGCAACTGCAGACGGGCGGCGCAAGCGGCGACAAGGCCGCGATCGCGGCCGGCATGCGCAACCTGAGCGGCTGGACGGTCGTGCGGCCGCCGGTCGCGACGGTCGACATGGAAGCGCAGGGCTGGCAGCTCGCCCCGAGCGTGGCCGGTTTCCAGAAGATTCGTGAAGTGCGCCGGCCGATGGCCGCGCGTGACGCGGGCGAGCCGCCGATCCCGGTCGATCAGGCCGTCTTCACCGACGGCCTCGCGACGATCTCGGTTTTCATCGAGCCGGCCGAAAAGAATACGCGCAAGGAAGGCGCAGGCAGCACCGGTGCGACGAACGTTCTCGTGAAGCGCCGCGGCGACTACTGGATCACCGTACTCGGAGAAGTGCCGCCGGCTACGTTGCAGCAGTTCGCGTCTGCCATAGAATACAAGGCTTCCAAGTAACGCTACGGCTTCCGACATGACGAAACTCACGCTGCGCAAAGTGCTCGCGGCGGCGGCGCTGTGTGCCTGCCTGCCGCTCGTCCCGCAAACCGCGGTCGCTGTCACGCCTCCCGCTGCCAGCCTTCCCGATTTCGCCGATCTCGTCGAAAAGGTCGGCCCTGCGGTCGTGAACATCCGGACCACCGCGAACGTGCCGGTACCCGGCCCGCGCGGCGTGCTTCCGCCGGGCTTCGACAACGGCGACATGTCGGAATTCTTCCGCCGCTTTTTCGGCATTCCGCTGCCGCAGGCGCCGGGCAACGGTAGTGGCAATGGCGGCGGCAATCCGAAGAACGCGCCGACGCCGGACAATCCGCCCGACACCGAACAGAATCGCGGCGTCGGCTCGGGCTTCATCGTGTCGGCCGACGGCTACGTGATGACCAATGCGCACGTCGTCGACGATGCGGACACCATCTACGTGACGCTGACCGACAAGCGCGAATTCAAGGCGAAGCTGATCGGCGTCGACGATCGCACGGACGTCGCGGTCGTCAAGATCCAGGCGTCGAACCTGCCGGTCGTCGCGATCGGCGATTCGAACAAGGTGCGCGTCGGCGAGTGGGTCGTCGCGATCGGTTCGCCGTTCGGCCTCGACAACACGGTCACGGCCGGCATCGTCAGCTCGAAGAGCCGCAATACGGGTGACTACCTGCCGTTCATCCAGACCGACGTTGCCGTGAACCCCGGCAACTCGGGCGGCCCGCTCATCAACATGCAGGGCGAGGTGATCGGCATCAACTCGCAGATCTACAGTCGTACCGGCGGCTTCATGGGCATCTCGTTCGCGATTCCGATCGACGAGGCGATGCGCGTGGCCGACCAGCTGAAGGCGACGGGCAAGGTCACGCGCGGCCGGATCGCGGTGGCGATCGGCGAGGTGACGAAGGACGTGGCCGATTCGATCGGGTTGCCGAAGGCCGAGGGCGCGCTCGTCAGCAGCGTCGAGCCGGGTGGCCCGGCCGACAAGGCGGGTATCCAGCCGGGCGACATCATCCTGAAGTTCAATGGTCGTTCGGTCGACGCGGCGTCGGATCTGCCGCGCATGGTCGGTGACACGAAGCCCGGCACGAAGGCGACGGTCAGCGTATGGCGCAAGGGTCAGGCACGCGATCTGCCGATCACGATCGCGGAAACGCCGGCCGAAACGACGGCAAAGGCCGAGCAGCGCAAGAACGCGCCGCAGAAGCCGCGCCAGACCAATTCGCTCGGTCTGACGGTCAGCGACCTGACGGCGGAGCAGATGAAGACGCTGAAGCTGAAGAACGGCGTGCAGATCGACGGCGTCGACGGCCCGGCCGCCCGTGCGGGCCTGCAGCGCGGTGACATCGTGCTGCGCGTCGGCGACACCGACATCACGAACGCGAAGCAGTTCGCCGACGTGACCGCGCAGCTCGATCCGCAGAAGGCGGTCGCGGTGCTCGTGCGGCGTGGCGACAACACGCAATTCGTGCCCGTGCGGCCGCGCCAGAAGTAACGCGCCGATGTTCACGCTTTACGGCCGCGGCTGGTGCCACCTGTGCGACGACATGCGCGACGCACTGGCGCCGGTGGCGGCCGAATTCGGCGTCGCGGTCGATTACGTCGACATCGACACCGATGCGGCGCTCGTCGCCCGCTACGACGAGGACGTGCCCGTGCTGTTGCTGGACGGGGCGGAGGTATGCCGCCACCGGTTCGACGACGCGCGGGTGCGCGACGCGCTGGCGGCCCGGCGCCGAGCCTGACCTGCCGCGGGCGCGCGTCGTTTCGCACGGGGCTTGGCCCGGCGGGCGCCCCCCCCCGGCGACCACCGCCCGGCCCGGCGTAGGAAATACCGCCCGGCAAAGGCCTTTTCGGCTAAAATAAGCTGTTTTTTCACCGACTTACACAAGGCGTGCTCTGCAGTCGTCGAGCGCGCCTTTTTCGCTTGATCGGCACTGAATGGATCATATTCGCAATTTCTCGATCATCGCGCACATCGACCATGGCAAGTCGACGCTCGCGGATCGCATCATCCAGGTATGCGGCGGCCTCGCCGACCGTGAAATGGAAGCGCAGGTGCTCGACTCGATGGATATCGAGCGCGAGCGCGGCATCACGATCAAGGCGCAGACTGCCGCGCTGTCCTATCGCGCGCGCGACGGCAAGGTCTACAACCTGAACCTGATCGACACGCCGGGGCACGTCGACTTCTCGTACGAAGTCAGCCGTTCGCTGTCCGCGTGCGAAGGCGCGTTGCTGGTCGTCGATGCGAGCCAGGGCGTCGAGGCGCAAACCGTCGCGAACTGCTACACGGCGATCGAGCTCGGCGTCGAGGTCGTTCCGGTGCTGAACAAGATCGACCTGCCGGCCGCGAACCCCGAGAACGCGATCGAGGAGATCGAGGACGTGATCGGCATCGACGCGACCGACGCGACGCGTTGCAGCGCGAAGACGGGCCTCGGCGTCGAGGACGTGCTCGAGTCGCTGATCGCGAAGGTGCCGCCGCCGAAGGGCGACCCGGCCGCGCCGCTGCAGGCGCTCATCATCGACTCTTGGTTCGACAACTACGTCGGCGTCGTGATGCTGGTGCGTATCGTCAACGGCACGCTGCGCCCGAAGGACAAGATCAAGATGATGGCGACCGGCGCGCAGTATCCGGTCGAGCACATCGGCGTGTTCACGCCGAAGTCGCGCAACCTCGAATCGCTGTCGGCGGGGCAGGTGGGCTTCATCATCGCGGGCATCAAGGAACTGACGGCCGCGAAGGTCGGCGATACCGTCACCCACGTGTCCAAGGCCGCCACCGAGCCGCTGCCGGGCTTCAAGGAAGTGAAGCCGCAGGTGTTCGCGGGGCTGTATCCGGTCGAGGCGAACCAGTACGACGCGCTGCGCGAATCGCTCGAGAAGCTGAAGCTGAACGACGCATCGCTGCAGTACGAGCCGGAAGTGTCGCAGGCGCTCGGCTTCGGTTTCCGCTGCGGCTTCCTCGGGTTGCTGCACATGGAAATCGTGCAGGAGCGGCTCGAGCGCGAGTTCGACATGGATCTCATCACGACCGCACCGACGGTCGTCTACGAGGTCGTGCAGAGCGACGGCTCGACGATCAAGGTCGAGAACCCGGCGAAGATGCCGGAGCCCGGCCGTATCGCCGAAGTCCGCGAGCCGATCGTCACCGTGAACCTGTACATGCCGCAGGATTACGTGGGCTCGGTGATCACGCTGTGCGAGCAGAAGCGCGGCTCGCAGATCAACATGCAGTATCACGGCCGCCAGGTGCAGCTCACGTACGAGATCCCGATGGCCGAGATCGTGCTCGACTTCTTCGATCGCCTGAAGTCGGTGTCGCGCGGCTATGCGTCGATGGACTACGAGTTCAAGGAATACCGTTCGTCGGACGTCGTGAAGGTCGACATGCTGATCAACGGCGACAAGGTCGATGCGCTGTCGGTCATCGTGCACCGTTCGCAGTCGCAATATCGCGGCCGCGAAGTGGCCGCGAAGATGCGCGAGATCATCCCGCGCCAGATGTACGACGTGGCGATTCAGGCCGCGATCGGCGCGCACATCGTCGCGCGCGAGAACATCAAGGCGCTGCGCAAGAACGTGCTCGCGAAGTGCTACGGCGGTGACATCACGCGAAAGAAGAAGCTGCTCGAAAAGCAGAAGGAAGGCAAGAAACGAATGAAGCAGGTGGGTTCGGTCGAGATCCCGCAGGAAGCGTTCCTTGCGATCTTGCGCGTCGAAGACAAATAACAGGACTGATCCTTTTATGAATTTTGCGCTGATTCTTTTTGTGCTCGTCATCTTGACGGGCGTAGCGTGGGTGCTGGACAAACTGGTGTTCCTGCCGCAGCGTCGCAAGGCGGCCGACTCGGCGATCGAGGAGTTCGATCGCCAGCAGTCGCGCATCGACAAGCGCTTCGCGGATGAAAACGCGGTGCAGACGCGTTCGAAGCTGCGCGACGAGAAGTTGCGCCAGCCGTGGTGGCTCGAGTACACGGCGAGCTTCTTCCCGGTGATCCTGGCGGTGTTCGTCGTGCGTTCGTTCGTCGTCGAGCCGTTCAAGATTCCGTCGGGCTCGATGGTGCCGACGCTGCTCGTCGGCGATTTCATCCTCGTCAACAAGTTCGAATACGGGCTGCGCCTGCCGGTCACGAACACGAAGATCACGCAGGGCAGCCCGCTGTCGCGCGGCGACGTCGTCGTGTTCCGTTATCCGAAGGACGAGTCGGTCGACTACATCAAGCGCGTGATCGGCCTGCCGGGCGATACCGTCGCGTACCAGGACAAGCAGCTCACGATCAACGGCCAGCCGGTGCCCGAAACGCCGCTGCCCGATTTCTTCGACGACGAGCGCCAGAATTACGCGAAGCAGTTCGAGGAAACGATCGGCAACAAGAAGAACGCGATCCTCAACAACCCGGCCGTGCCGCCGTTCGTGATGGGCGCATACGACTATCCGTTTCGCGACAACTGCACGTACAACAGCCGCGGTGTGATCTGCAAGGTGCCGCCCGGTCACTACTTCATGATGGGCGACAACCGCGACAACAGTGCGGACAGCCGCTACTGGGGTTTCGTGCCGGACCAGAACATCGTCGGCCGCGCGTTCTTCATCTGGATGAACTTCAGCGACCTGAAGCGCATCGGTTCCTTCAACTGATCGCAATCGACTCACTCGCACTACGCGACGCACGGGCCGCGTCGCGTATTGCCGAACTACTTTAAGAACCGGCGGTAACACCGCCTCGTCACGCCTTTTCGCGTCCGGCCGTGCCGTTTCGGCCCGACCGGGCGCCCGCGTTATACTCCTGCACATGCCCTCATCCCAGTTGGAAAGCCGGCTGCGCTACGAATTTCGCAATGCGGAATTGTTGCGCCAGGCTTTGACCCATCGCAGTCACAGTGCCACGCACAACGAACGGCTCGAGTTTCTCGGCGACTCCGTTCTGAATTGCGCGGTGGCCGCCCTTTTGTTCCAGCGTTTCGGCAAGCTGGACGAAGGCGATCTGTCGCGCGTACGCGCCAACCTCGTCAAACAGCAGTCGCTGTACGAAATTGCTCAGGCCCTGAATATCTCGGACGGACTGCGGCTCGGCGAGGGCGAGCTGCGCAGCGGCGGGTTCCGTCGCCCGTCGATCCTCGCGGACGCGTTCGAAGCCATCATCGGGGCCGTGTTCCTCGATGGCGGCTTCGAAGCCGCCCAAGGGGTCATCAAGCGCCTCTATATCCCGATTCTCGACCACATCGATCCGCGCACGCTCGGCAAGGACGCGAAGACGCTGCTGCAGGAATACCTGCAGGGGCACAAGATCGCGCTGCCGACCTACACGGTGGTGGCGACGCATGGTGCGGCGCACAATCAGCAATTCGAAGTCGAATGCACGGTGCCGAAGCTCGACGTGAAGGTGTCGGGCTCCGGTGCGAGCCGGCGCGCAGCCGAGCAGGCTGCCGCGAAGAAGGCGCTCGATGAAGTGATGGCGGCCGCGCCGATGCTGGCCGCGAAGCCGAAGCGCTCGAAAAACGCGCGCGGGTCGAAGCATGTCGAACCCGAAATCGTGCCGGGCGTGAAGGGCGTGCAGGAAGCGCTCGACCTGCGCTCGCCGGAGCGGAAGGAACGCGCGGCGGCGCGCGAGGCGAGGGCGGCCGGTGCGGCGCCTGCGGCCACCGCTGCGACCGGTACCGAGCCGGCCGCGGCGCCGATGGCCGCGATTCGCGCGGCGCATGTCGACGCGGCTGCGGAAAAGGGCGAACGGGCGGCGAAGCCGGCGGCCGACAAGCCTGGCGACAAGCCGGCCGAGCGAGCCGACAAGGCCGCGGAGAAGCCCGCGGAAGCCGTGCCCGCTGCACGCGCAGCCGACAAGCCGGCTGGCCAGTCCGCCGATCCGGCATCGTCGTCCGCCGACAAGTCTTCCGCCGGTACCGACCCCGCTTCGCGTGCGGCTGCGCGCACACGCGACGCCGCGGCACCGGATTCCGAGACGCCGCCGGGCGGCGCGAGCCTCGCCGCTGCGCAGGCGCGCGTGGCCGATGCCGACCACTGAATTGCCCATCGATCGTGCCGCGCGCCGCGCGGCCGTTTCCGAACCTGTCTCCCAAACGATATGAACACTCCCGCTCCTACCGGTTTCCGTTGCGGCATGATCGCGATCGTGGGCCGCCCGAACGTCGGCAAGTCGACGTTGATGAACGCACTCGTCGGCCAGAAGATCAGCATCACGTCGCGCAAGGCGCAGACGACCCGCCACCGGATTACCGGCATCAATACGTTCGACGACGCGCAATTCGTGTTCGTCGACACGCCGGGTTTCCAGACCCGCCACAGCACCGCGCTGAACCGTTCGCTGAACCGCGCGGTCACGTCGACGCTCACGTCGGTCGACGTGATCCTGTTCGTGATCGAGGCCGGCCGCTTCGGCCCCGACGACCAGAAGGTGCTCGACCTGATTCCGCCTGGCATGCCGACGCTGCTGATCGCGAACAAGATCGACCGCGTGAACGACAAGGCCACGCTGTTCCCGTTCATGCAGGAGGTGAGCGAGCTGCGCGAATTCACCGAGCTCGTGCCGCTGTCGGCGCAGAAACCGGAAGACATCAAGCGCCTGCTGGACACGATCAAGCCATACCTGCCGGAAGGCGAGCCGATCTACGGCGAGGACGAGCTGACCGACCGCAGCTCGCGTTTTCTCGCAGCTGAAATCCTGCGCGAGAAGGTGTTCCGCTGGACCGGCGACGAACTGCCGTACACGAGCACCGTGCTGATCGACAAGTTCGAGGAGGAAGGGCGCCTGAAGCGCATCTTCGCGACGATCCTCGTCGAGCGCGATTCGCACAAGGCGATGGTGATCGGCAAGAAGGGCGAGAAGCTCAAGCAGATCAGCACCGAGGCGCGGATGGACATGGAGAAGCTGTTCGACGGCCCGGTGTATCTCGAGACCTTCGTGAAGGTGAAGAGCGGCTGGGCCGACAACGAGGCAGGGCTGCGCGCCTATGGGTACGAATGACGCGCTGACGTCGACTGAAGACGCGGTGACGGCCGGCGCGAACGACGCGCCGCTGCCGGCACCGCCTGAACCGCCGCGCAAGGCGCGGCGCGCGACGTCACGCACGTCCGATTTCCGCGTCGCGGAGCAGCCGGCATACGTGCTGCACAGTTATCCGTATCGGGAAACGAGCCTGATCATCGACGTGCTGACGCGTGATCATGGCCGGCTTGCGCTCGTCGCGAAGGGCGCGAAGCGCCCGCACTCCGCGCTGCGCGGCGTACTGCAGACCTTCCAGCCGCTGCTGCTGTCCTGGTCCGGCAAATCCGAGGTGCGCACGCTGACGGGCGCCGAGTGGGTCGGCGGGATGCTGCCGCTCGGCGGCGACGGGCTCTTGTGCGGCTTCTACGCGAACGAGCTGCTCGTGAAATTCTGCGCACGCGAAGATCCCCAGCCGCCGCTCTTCAATCATTACGTGCTGACCCTCACGCGCCTCGCGCACGGCGAACCCGCGGTGCAGGTGCTGCGCTCGTTCGAGCGCGTGCTGCTGCGCGAGACCGGCTACGCGATGGCGCTGAACCGCACGGTCGCGCGCCGCGCGGTCGAGCCCGATCGTCGCTACGTGTTCGATCCCGAGCGTGGCGTGCGCAACGCGGACGACGAAGTCCCGTCGCATTGGCCGGTCATTTCCGGACAGACGTTGCTCGACATGGAGCAGGACGATTACCATCGAGCCCAGACGGTTGCGCAAAGCAAGACGCTGATGCGCTTCCTGCTGAACACCTATCTCGGCGGTACGCCGCTTGCCACGCGTCAGATCCTGATCGACCTGCAAAACCTATGAGTTTCTTCCTGACAACGCCCACCGCCATCGACCTCGGCGTCAACATCGACCACGTCGCGACGCTGCGCAATGTGCGCGGCACGACCTATCCCGATCCGATCCGCGCGGCGCTCGCCGCCGAAGAAGCCGGTGCGGATGCGATCACGCTGCACCTGCGCGAGGATCGCCGCCACATCGTCGATGCGGATGTGCGCAAGCTGCGTCCGCTGCTGAAGACGCGCATGAATCTCGAATGCGCGGTGACGGCCGAGATGCTCGATATCGCCTGTGAAGTGCGTCCGCACGACGCGTGCCTCGTGCCCGAGAAGCGCGAGGAACTGACGACCGAAGGCGGTCTCGATGTCGCCGGCCACTTCGAGGCCGTGCGTGCGGCATGCAAGCAGCTTGCCGACGTGGGTGTGCGCGTGTCGCTGTTCATCGACCCGGACGAGACGCAGATCCGTGCCGCACACGAAGCGGGCGCGCCGGTGATCGAGCTGCATACGGGCCGTTACGCGGAAGCGCACGACGAAGCCGAGCAGCAGCGCGAATACGAACGCATCGTCGCGGGCGTTCAGGCGGGCGCGCAGCTCGGCCTGAAGGTCAATGCCGGTCACGGCCTGCACTACACGAACGTGCAGCAGATCGCCGCGATCGACGGCATCGTCGAACTGAACATCGGCCACGCGATCGTCGCGCACGCGATTTTCGCGGGCTGGGACAACGCGGTGCGCGAAATGAAGGCGATCATGGTCGCCGCACGCGTTGCCGCGCTGCATGGCGGCGCGCGCTGAAGATGACATGCCACCGCGCGTCGCGCGTCATGCCTGACCCGGCCCGGCCGGGTCGTACCGGCGCGTACTGACATGGCGATCTACGGCATCGGTACCGACATCGCCCAGGTGAGCCGCATCGCGGCCGTGCTCGAACGCACGGGCGGCCGGTTTGCCGAGAAGGTGCTGGGCCCGGACGAGCTGCGCGTGTTCCATGCGCGCCGCGCCCGCTCCGAGGCGCGCGGCATCGCGTTCCTCGCGACGCGCTTTTCCGCGAAGGAAGCGTTCTCGAAGGCGATCGGCCTCGGCATGCACTGGCCGATGACGTGGCGTGCGCTGCAGACCCTCAACCACCCGAGCGGCGAGCCGTACGTCGTCGCATCGGGCGAGCTGGCCGACTGGCTGGCGGCCCGTGGCATCACGGCGCGCGTGACGGTCAGCGACGAACGCGACTATGCGGTGTCGTTCGTGGTCGCCGAGACGGACGCCGCGCCTGCACCTGTTTCCCGAACCTCCTCCTGACGGAATACCCGATTCGATGAAAACGACTCCCGGCCCGGTCATGCTCGACGTCGTCGGCATGGCCCTGTCGCGCGACGATGCGCGGCGCCTCGCGCATCCGAATACCGGCGGCGTGATCCTGTTCGCGCGGCACTTCCAGAACCGCGCGCAACTGACCGCGCTGACCGACTCGATCCGCGCGGTGCGCGAAGACATCCTGATCGCCGTCGATCACGAAGGCGGGCGCGTGCAGCGTTTCCGCACCGACGGCTTCACGGTGCTGCCCGCGATGCGCCGCCTGGGCGAGCTGTGGGATCGCGACGTGCTGCTCGCGACGAAGGTCGCCACGGCCGTCGGCTACGTCCTGGCCGCCGAGCTGCGCGCGTGCGGGATCGACATGAGCTTCACGCCCGTGCTCGACCTCGACTACGGGCACTCGAAAGTGATCGGCGATCGCGCGTTCCATCGCGATCCGCGCGTCGTCACGCTGCTCGCGAAGAGCCTGAACCACGGGCTGTCGCTCGCGGGGATGGCGAACTGCGGCAAGCATTTCCCGGGGCACGGCTTCGCGGAGGCCGACTCGCACGTTGCGTTGCCGACCGACGACCGTACGCTCGACGCGATCCTCAAGCAGGACGTCGCACCGTACGACTGGCTCGGTTTGTCGCTGTCCGCGGTGATTCCCGCACACGTGATCTACACGCAGGTCGACAAGCGGCCGGCCGGTTTCTCGCGCGTGTGGCTGCAGGACATCCTGCGCGGACGGCTCGGCTTCACGGGCGCGATCTTCAGCGACGACCTGTCGATGGAAGCCGCGCGCGAAGGCGGCACGCTCACGCAGGCGGCCGACGCCGCGCTCGCGGCCGGTTGCGACATGGTGCTCGTCTGCAACCAGCCGGACGCGGCCGAGGTCGTGCTGAACGGGCTGAAAGCGCGGGCCACAGACGAGTCGGTGCGACGTATCAAGCGGATGCGTGGGCGCGGCAAGGCGCTCAAGTGGGACAAGCTGATCGCGCAGCCCGAGTATCTGCAGGCGCAGGCGCTGTTGAGCAGCGCACTGGCCTGAGCGGGGAGGGGATGGCGCGCCCCGCGCCGTTCCGGTTACCGAAACAAAAAGCCGCGCAATCGCGCGGCTTTTTCATGGATTACTGCTGGTGCGAACCGGGCAGCTTCAGGAATCAGGCAGGTCGACGTAGTGAGTTTCAGCGCAACTAACGGTCAAGTCCTGCAGTACCCTCGAGCATCGCCGCCTGCTCAGTTCACCTTCATCCGCTGCAGCTTGTTGTACAGCGTCTTCGGACTGATGCCGAGCAACGTTGCCGCACGGTGGCGCGTGCCGCCGACGGCGTCGAGCGTCGCGCGGATCAGCAGATCCTCGACATCGGACAGCGGCGTGCCGACCTTGATCTGCACGCTGCTGCCGTTCAATGAGGCGCCGGCCGAGAAGCTCGGCTCGCCCGCGCGCAGCGTCTCGATGAAATCGCCCGATGCGTCGTACGCGAAGCGCACGCGCTCCTGCAACTCGCGCACGTTGCCCGGCCATTCGTAGGACAGGCATTCACGGACGAAGCCCGGCGCCGCGCGCTTGTCGGTCGTGCTGCGGCCGGTTGCGCGCGCGTCGCGGTTCAGTTCGTCGATCAGCGCATCCGCGATCGCGAGCGCATCGCCGTCGCGCTCGCGCAGCGGCGGCATCGTGATCGATGCCGCATCGAGGCGCAGCCACAGATCCTCGCGCAGCGTGCCGTTCGCGACCGCTTCGCGCGCCGGGCGGCGCGTGGTCGCGATCAGCCGGAAATCGCTCGTGATCGAGCTCGTGCCGCCGATCCGCATGAAGTTCTGCGAATCGAGCGCATGCAGCAGCGCTTCCTGCAGCACGAGCGGCAGTGCGGTGATTTCGTCGAGGAACAGCGTGCCGCCGCCGGCCTGTTCGAACAGGCCCGATTCGCGGCGCTCGGCGCCATCGAACGCACCGCGCTCATGGCCGAACAGCACGCTGTCGAGCGACGCACCGTGCCGGCCGGCCTGTGCGATCGTCCGGCAGTCGAACGATACGAACGGCCCCTTGCGGCGCCGGCTCAGGTCGTGCAGCGTGCGCGCGGCCAGCTTCTTGCCGGTACCCGCTTCGCCCGAGAACAGCACCGCCGTTTCGGTGCGCGCGTTGTGCTCGATCATGTCGTACACGTGCTGCATCGCGTCGCTGCGGCCGACCAGCGCGCCGAAGCGGCCGAGATGGCGCAGCGACGCGCGCAACGACTGCACTTCGTCGATCAGTTCGTACGGACGCGGGATCCGCGCGAGCAGGCTGCGCAGGCGCGGAATGTTGATCGGCTTCAGCAGGTAGTCCCAGATGCCGTGACGCAGCCCCTCGATGGCGCTCTCGACCGTCGCATTGCCGGTCAGCACGATGACGGGCAGCGAGCCGTTCGGCTGTTGCTGCGGCAGGTGCTGGAGCAGGTCGAACCCGCTGCCGTCCGGCAGGTTCAGGTCGACCAGGACGACATCGGGAATCGAGCGGCCGAGCGCCGTGCGCGCTTCTGCGAGCGACGTGGCCGTGTCGACCGAGAAGCCGTCCGCGGCGAGCAGCGCGGTGAGGCCGGACAGACTGTTGGGATCGTCTTCGACAATCAGGGCGTGTGGCATGGTGGACGCAAGTCGAGTCAAGAGAGGCGGGCTGTCGGTCATCGTGGCCGCAGCCGCATGTCAGATTAAAGACTGATTTTATGCCCCGCTGAACGCGTAACGAGCAATATTTCTCCGGCGCTATAAAACAGTTACCGATGATACAAATTGAATATCTTTACCGGTGGCTTTTGTGCTTTACATGAGCCTGACTCTCGCCCGGTTGTTGGTGCCGGACAAACAAAAAGCGCCCCGAAGGGCGCTTTGTTCGATGCGGGTATCGCTGGCGATTACGCGCGGCTGCGGTATTCGTTCGTACGCGTATCGATTTCGATCTTGTCGCCGGTGTTGCAGAACAGCGGCACTTGCAGTTCGAAGCCCGTTGCGAGCTTGGCGTTCTTCAGCACCTTGCCCGACGACGTGTCGCCCTTGACTGCCGGTTCCGTGTAGGTGATCTCGCGAACCAGGACCGTCGGCAGTTCGACCGAGATCGCCTTCTCGTTGTAGAACACGACTTCGCAAGCCATGCCGTCTTCGAGGTAGTTCAGCGCTTCGCCCATCATTTCCGCTTCGACTTCGAACTGGTTGTAGTCGGCGTCCATGAACACGTACATCGGATCGGCGAAGTACGAGTACGTCACTTCCTTGCGGTCGAGCACGACGACGTCGAACTTGTCGTCAGCCTTGTAGACCGCTTCCTGGCCTGCGTTCGTCAGCAGGTTCTTCATCTTCATCTTGACGACGGCGGAGTTACGGCCCGACTTGTTGTATTCAGCCTTGGCGATGACCCATGCGTCGCTGCCGATCTGCACGACGTTGCCTACGCGGAGTTCCTGTGCGGTTTTCATAAAAAACTGTCCTGATCAAATCAAATAAATAGGTGCCTGAGCGTTGCGCAACGGGTGAGGCGCCAAGCGGTGCATTCCGGTGGACGCCAAAAGCGAGCGCTTGCCTGGTCAGCCGTCGGATAACCGCTTATTTTAACTGAGATTTTGCGTATTCCGCCAGCTTTCCGGCGAGATCGCCGACGGCCGCGAGCGCATCGGCCCAGCGGGCCGCGTTGGCGTCCAGTGCGGCGCGGTGCTGCCAGAAATCGGCCCAGTCGGGCGTGCCGACGCCGTTCCATGCATGCCAGAACCGCTCGAGCGCCGCGCGCGGCGCGTCGGCGAGGCCGGCCGACAGGTGCGCGAGCGCCGCGTCGAGCTTCGGCAGATGCACGTCGTCGGCCTGCGGGTAGATGTGCCACACGAACGGTTTGCGGGCCCACTGCGCCCGGACGAACGAATCCTCGCCGCGCACGAAATTGACGTCGGCCACCCACAGCAACGGATCGTAGTCGGCCTGAGGGACGAACGCGAGCCCGTGAGCAGTCAGGTTGCCGCTGCGCGCATCCGTGCCCGCGCCGAACGACTCGACCCCGAAAAAACGCGCAACGGCAGGCGACACGCGGCCGGCCGGCACGAGCGCGACGACCGGTGTCGGGCCGTCGCGCCACTGCGCGAGCAGCGCGTCGACGGCCGGATTCTCGTACGCGAACAGGCTGACGACCGTCGTACCAGGGGCCGGCGGCGCGCCGCCGGTCGCGCGCTGCCACCAGGCATCGCGCGCCGCCGCGTCGGCTTCGAAGGCGGTGCGGCGCGCATCGAGGTCATGCTCCTTCAGGACGCCGCCGGTGCCGGCCGACAGGCCGGGGAAGAAAAACGTCTTCAGCAGCGGATAGCGCGGATGCGGCGACGGCCGCAGATGGAAATCGGCGACCCAGTCTTCGGCGCTCAGGTATTCGAGGTTGATCCACACCGGGCGCCGTTCGCGTCGCGCCATCGCCGCGAGATACGCGCCGGGCAGCTCGCACGCGAACGCTTCGATCACGACATCGGCGATCTCCAGCGCGTCGCCGGCTTGCGCATGCCAGTGCTCGATCACGATCGCGTCGACCGTCTGCCGCCCCGCGTCGGGATCGACCCCGGGCAGCAGGCGCGCGAATGTGCGCAGGTCGTCGACGAACAGGCGAACCTGCCAGCCGTGCTCGTGCGCGAGCTGGCGCGCGACGCGCCAGCAGACGCCGATGTCGCCGAAATTGTCGATCACCGTACAGAAGAGGTCGCAGGCAATCGGTTCGCCCGGCGCGAGCGGCGTGGCGGGCAGGGGGGCAGCGGTGGTGCGGGGCATCGAAGCGGGCCGGTGAATGCTCTAAACTGGCGATTCTAATAGACCCGTTCCGCGTTACAAGGCGCCCGGATCACGCATGACATCCCCTGAAGCTTCCGATACCCCGTTCGAACCGAAGAAGATCCTTGCGCAATTGCCGCACATGCCGGGCGTCTATCGCTATTACGACACGGCGGGCGCCGTGCTCTATGTCGGCAAGGCGCGCGACCTGAAGAAGCGCGTATCGAGCTATTTCACGAAGACGCAGCTGTCGCCGCGCATCGCGATGATGGTCACGCGCATCGCACGCATCGAGACGACCGTCACGCGCTCGGAGGCCGAGGCGCTGCTGCTCGAGAACAACCTGATCAAGGCGCTCGCGCCGCGCTACAACATCCTGTTTCGCGACGACAAGTCGTATCCGTACCTGAAGCTCACCGCGCACCGTTTTCCGCGGATGGCCTACTACCGCGGCTCGGTCGACAAGCAGAACCAGTATTTCGGGCCGTTCCCGAGTGCCTGGGCCGTGCGCGAGAGCATCCAGATCCTGCAGCGCGTGTTCCAGCTGCGCACCTGCGAGGATTCGGTCTTCAACAACCGCACGCGACCGTGCCTGCTGCACCAGATCGGGCGCTGCACGGCGCCGTGCGTCGGCGCGATCTCCGACGAGGATTACGCGATCGACGTATCGAATGCCGCGCGTTTCCTGCTCGGCCGGCAGTCCGAAGTGATGAAGGAGCTCGAGCAGAAGATGCACGCGTTCGCGGCCGAACTGAAATTCGAGCAGGCGGCGGCCGTGCGCAACCAGATGAGCTCGCTCGCGACGGTGCTGCACCAGCAGGCGATCGAGGTCGGCAGCGACAGCGACGTCGACATCCTGGCCGTCGTCGCGCAAGGCGGGCGCGTGTGCGTGAACCTCGCGATGGTGCGCGGCGGCCGGCATCTCGGCGACAAGGCGTATTTCCCGACGCACGTCGAAAGCGCGCTGACGCTCGCCGAGGGCGGGATCGGCGACGAGTCCGAGCTGGCGGAGGCGGCCGATGCGTCCGCCGATGTATTGCCCGACCTGCCCGCGGAAGAACCCGGCCGCACGCGCGGTGACGCGGTGGCGTCGGTCGAGGCCGAAGTGCTCGACGCGTTCATCGCGCAGCACTATCTCGGCAACCGCGTGCCGCCGGTGCTGGTCGTGAGCCATGCGCCCGCGAGCCGCGACCTCCTCGAGTTGCTGTCCGAGCAGGCCGGCCACAAGGTGTCGCTGGTGCGGCAGCCGCAGGGGCAGCGGCGCGCGTGGCTGTCGATGGCCGAGCAGAATGCGCAGATCGCGCTCATGCGGCTGCTGTCCGAGCAGGGCTCGCAGCAGGCGCGCACGCGTGCGCTCGCGGAGACGCTCAGCTACGAATGCGACGATCTCGCGACGCTGCGGATCGAATGCTTCGACATCAGCCATACGATGGGCGAGGCGACGCAGGCGTCGTGCGTGGTCTACCACCATCACAAGATGCAGTCGGGCGAATACCGCCGCTACAACATCACCGGGATCACGCCGGGCGACGACTACGCGGCGATGCGGCAGGTGCTCACGCGCCGCTACGAGAAGATGGTCGAGCAGGCCGCGCAAGCGGCTGCCGCCGACGATGCGGCCGGCATCGACGGCGAGTCGACGCGCCAGGCCGAGGCGTCGAGCCTGCTACCGAACATCGTGCTGATCGACGGCGGCAAGGGTCAGGTCGAAATCGCGCGCCAGGTGTTCACCGAGCTCGGCCTCGACACGTCGATGCTGGTCGGCGTCGCGAAAGGCGAGGGGCGCAAGGTCGGCCTCGAGACGCTCGTGTTCGCGGACGGCCGCACGCCGCTCGAACTCGGCAAGGAAAGCGCCGCGCTGATGCTCGTCGCGCAGATCCGCGACGAGGCGCACCGCTTCGCGATCACCGGTATGCGTGCCAAGCGGGCGAAGGCTCGCCAGACATCGCGGCTCGAGGAACTCGAGGGCGTCGGCGCGAAGCGCCGGCAGCGGCTGCTCGCGCGGTTCGGCGGGTTGCGCGGCGTGGTTGCCGCGAGCGTCGAGGAACTCGCGAGCGTGGAGGGCATCTCGCACGCGCTCGCCGAGCAGATCTACAAGCAGCTTCACTGACGCGGCCGTGCGGCCGGCCGCGTTGCCAGCGTTCTTGTGGCAGGCCGGTCGACACGGCACAATTGCGAATCCTTTACTGTCCCGCATGCCATGCCGTTCAATTTCCCGATTTTCCTGACGTGGGTACGGATCGTGCTGATTCCGCTCGTCGTCGGCGTGTTCTATCTGCCGGACACGGTGATGGGCGGCGCGCACCGCAATCTCGCGGCGGCGGCGATCTTCATTCTTGCGGCGCTGACGGACTGGTTCGACGGCTACCTGGCACGAAAGTGGAACCAGACATCGTCGTTCGGCGCATTTCTCGATCCGGTGGCGGACAAGCTGATGGTGACGGCCGCGCTGCTGATCCTCGTACAGATTTCGCGGGTCGACGCGGCAATCGCACTCGTAATCGTCGGGCGCGAGATCGCGATTTCGGCGCTGCGCGAGTGGATGGCGCAGATCGGCGCGTCGAAGAGCGTCG
This sequence comes from Burkholderia sp. HI2500, assembly GCF_002223055.1. NCBI lineage: Bacteria > Pseudomonadati > Pseudomonadota > Betaproteobacteria > Burkholderiales > Burkholderiaceae > Burkholderia > Burkholderia sp. HI2500. Next base: position 687,763 of record NZ_NKFL01000004.1, read on the forward strand.
CGGTGAACCAGCTCGGCAAGTTCAAGACCGCATGCCAGATGGTCGCGATTCCGATGCTGCTGTTCTACGGGCCGCTGCCGCTCGGCGTCGCGACGATCGACACGCGCGTGTGGGGCGAATGGCTGATGTATCTCGCGGCGGTGCTGACGATCTGGTCGATGCTGTACTACATGAAGCTTGCATGGCCGCAGATTCGCGAGCGCGGCGGCGCGTGATGCGTCCGGTCGAGCAGGTTTTTGTAAAAAGGGCTGGAAAAGCCCTTGACACACGAATGTGCCTTCGACATAATCTCGCTTCTCCGCTGCACGACGAAGTAAGTGTGTGACGGGGAAGCAGTAGCGCAGCAATACGCGGGAGTAGCTCAGTTGGTAGAGCGCAACCTTGCCAAGGTTGAGGTCGCGAGTTCGAGACTCGTCTCCCGCTCCAGATTTTTTCTGGCAGCGTGTTGTACGGCAAAGCGCTGCAGATGCAGGACACATGCGGGAGTAGCTCAGTTGGTAGAGCGCAACCTTGCCAAGGTTGAGGTCGCGAGTTCGAGACTCGTCTCCCGCTCCAGATTTTTCTGGCAGCGTGTTGTACGGCGAAGCGCTGCAGATGCAGGACAATGCGGGAGTAGCTCAGTTGGTAGAGCGCAACCTTGCCAAGGTTGAGGTCGCGAGTTCGAGACTCGTCTCCCGCTCCAAGTAATGGGGAAGCCACGCTTCCCTTTTTATTTGATGGACTTTCAGTCCTCGAATAAAAATCTGTCGCTTGCCTCACGGCATTCGCACAGTCCGCTTTTGGCGCGATAGCAAAGCGGTTATGCAGCGGCCTGCAAAGCCGTTTAGGCCGGTTCGACTCCGGCTCGCGCCTCCAGGTAGAAAGAGAAAAAGCCCCGCTTCGGCGGGGCTTTTCTTTTTTCTGCATCGCTTGCGGCCGTCGTGCATGGTGCATGCGACGGCCTGCGGGCGATCAACCATCCACCGGCTGCGCCGGCGTGTCGAGCGTCAGCTGATAGAACGCCGCGTCGAGCCACCGGCCGAACTTGAATCCCGCCTGCGTGATCGTGCCCGAGTGCGCGAATCCGAGCTTCGTATGCAGTGCGATGCTTCCCGCATTGGTCGCATCGATACAGCCGACCACCACGTGCACCTGCGCTTCGCGCGCGCGCCGGACTACCTCGCGCAGCAGCACCTCGCCCAGCCCGCGGCCGCGCTGGTCGCGATGCACGTACACACTGTGTTCGACCGTGTACTTGAAGGCGGGAAACGCGCGGAACGTGCCCCAGCTCGCAAAGCCCAGCAGCGTGCCCGACGCGTCGACCGCGCCGATGACCGGGAAGCCGCCCGCGCGCTTCGCCGCGAACCACGCGACCATCGCTTCCGGCGGACGCGGCTTGTAGTCGTACAGCGCGGTCGAGTTCGCGATCGCGTCGTTCAGGATCTCGAGGATGGCCGGCGCATGCTCGGCCTCGCTGCAATCGATCAGGCGGACGTCGTCGCGCTGTTTCGGGGAATTCATACCGGCTCCTGTAGGCAATAAATAGGGCGCGCGCATCGCTGCTGCGACGACGCGCTCATCAGGGGTTCCGCACGCCGGCGGCGGCAGACGCATCGCAGATCGCGACGACATAGCGCGCGGCATGCGACGACGGATTGCTGAAAATCAGCGGCTGGTCGAGCCGCATGGCCAGGCAGTCGCCTTCGTGAAGTTCGTGAAGTGCGTCGCCGAACGTGACGTCGACGCGGCCACTGATGACCCACACCTGCTGATGCAGCGCGCTTTCACGTCCGCCGCTGTCGTACGCGACGCGTGCACCGGGCGGGAAATCCACCTCGACGAGCTGGATCGGCGACGGCCAGCCGGCCGGGGAGAGGTTGCGGCGCACATAGCCGGACGCCGGATCTCGCCATTCGGCCTGCTGCGCGCGGCGGGCCAGCGGCTGCGCGGGCGTGTCGTCCTGGTCGCCGCCGAACAGGCCGGCCAGCGATACGCCGAGGCCGGCCGCGAGCTTGTCGAGCACGACGGCCGTCGGGCTGGCCGAAGCGCGTTCGATGAGCGAGATCATCGAACGACTGACGCCGGAGCGCGCGGCCAGCGCATCGAGCGTGTAGCCTCGCACGGTGCGCAGGTCGCGTACGCGCCGGGCGATGCGTTCGTTGATGCCGGTGTCGTCGGCAACGGCGGTTGCTGATTCTTTCATGATGGATTTATTTTCCAGCAAACTGGAATTCGATGTCAACGGGGTCGACCTCAGGCGGCTCGACGGAACTCGAACGGCTTGCTCGGCAGTCGTGCGCGGCGTAATATACGAATCGACTACGTTTCGTTTAATTGGGGATATATGGGCATCATCAAGATTTCCGAGCACATGCACGAGCGGCTGCGCTCGACCAGCACGGCGCTGAGCCGCTCGATCAACGCGCAGGCCGAACACTGGCTGCGCGTCGGGATGCTGTCGGAACTCAATCCGGCGCTGTCCTACGGCGATATCTGCCGGATGCTGATCGAGGCCGAAGCGCGGGGCGGTGAGACGGGGCCGGCGGAACCGGTCGAGCACGGCATCGAGCAGGTGGCGTAATGGCGAAACGAGAAATCCCGATCCGCGGCGCCGCGGAAATCGCCAAGTCGCGTGAAGCCGCGAAGCTCGCGTCGCAGGTGCTGACGATGATTACCGAGCATGTGAAGCCGGGTGTCACCACCGACGAGCTGGACGCGCTCTGCCGCAACTACATCGTCGACGTGCTCGGCGCGATACCGGCGAACATCGGCTATCACGGCTTTCCGAAAACCGTGTGCGCGTCGGTCAATCACGTCGTGTGTCACGGCATTCCGACGTCGCGGCCGCTGCGCGACGGCGACATCGTGAACCTCGACATCGCGGTGATCAAGGACGGCTGGTTCGGCGATACGAGCCGCATGTATTTCGTCGGCGAACCGAACGAGCTCGCGCGGCGCCTCGTCGCGACGACCTATGAGGCGATGCACGCGGGCATTCGCGCGGTGCGTCCGGGTGCGACGCTCGGCGACGTCGGCTACGCGATCCAGCAGGTCGCGCATCGTGAAGGATTCAGCGTGGTTCGCGAGTACTGCGGGCACGGCATCGGCGACGTCTATCACGACGAGCCGCAGGTGCTGCACTACGGCCGCCCGGGCACCGGCGTGCCGCTCCGGCCGGGGATGATCTTCACGATCGAGCCGATGCTCAACGCGGGCAAGCGAGACACGCGCATGCTGGCGGACGGCTGGACGGTGGTCACGAAGGACCATTCGCTGTCGGCACAATGGGAGCACATGGTCGTCGTGACGGAAACGGGCTTCGAGGTGCTGACCGAGGACGCGAAGCCGCAGGCGTTCCCGGCGCTGTCGGGCACGCACGCCGCCTGACGCATGCAGTGCGCCACGAAGGGTGGTGCGGTGGCACAGTGGAACGGGCCCCTTTGCGGGGCCCGTTTCGTTTTCGTTCGAGGTCGCGAAGCGCGGCGCGATTTACGCGCGAACGCGGCGAACGGTTGCTTGGTGGCGGAGCGCGGCCCGGCCGCCGCTCAACTGCGCGCCTTCTGCCATGCGGATTCAACGAACATGCGGCACAGCGCTTCCATCCCCTTGCGGTCTTCGTCGTCGAAGCGCGCGGCGACCGGGCTGTCGACGTCCCACACGCCGATCAGCGTGCCGTCGGCGGCCACCAGCGGCACGACGATTTCCGATTCCGAGGCGGCGTCGCACGCGATATGGCCGGGGAAGTCATGCACGTCGCGCACGACCTGCGTTTCGCGCGTCTGCGCGGCCGTGCCGCACACGCCCTTGCCGAGCGCGATCCGCACGCAGGCGGGCTTGCCCTGGAACGGCCCGACCACGAGTTCCGTCCCGTCGAAGAAGTAGAAGCCGGCCCAGTTGAGACGGTCGAGCGAGTGGTAGACCAGCGCGGAGAAGTTGGCCGCGTTCGCGGTCAGGTCGCGTTCGGACTCGACGAGCGCGCGTGCCTGCTCGACGAGCGTCGCGTATTGATCGGCCTTGGAGGCGTTGGGGTCGTTGGACAGCGTGAACATGGCGGGAAAGCGATCAGGGTTGTGGAATGCGCGATGCGCGTACCGCAGTCTACGGCACGCGCGCAGGGTTTGCAGCGCCCGGTCACGCGTGAAGCGGCGCGCTCAATCAGGTTCGAGTTCAGCAAACCGCTCCGCGAGAAAATCGAGCAGGGCGCGCACCGCGGGCAGCAATCCCCGGCGCGACGCGAACACCGCATGCACGATTTCTCGACGCGGCGCCCAGTCGGGCAGCAGGGTCACCAGCTCGCCGCGCGCGACCTCATCGCGCACCATCATCGTCGGCAACTGCACGATGCCGACGCCCGCGACGGCTGCCGCGCGCAGCGCGAGCATGCCGCCCGTCACGAAGCGCGGCTGGTGATGAATTTCCGCGTGAGCACCGTCGGGCCCGCGCAGCCGCCACACGTGCGCGGACTGCGGGGCGCCGTGATCGAGGCTCGGCAGGCGCGCGAGATCGGCGGGAACGGCCGGGGCGCCATGCTCGCGCAGCAGCGCCGGGCTTGCGACGAGGCACTGGCCGCGCTCGGCCAGCACGCGCAGCGCGAGATCGCTGTCTTCGAGCGGCGGCGGGCGCACGCGGATCGCGACGTCGATTCCTTCACCGACCACGTCGACGCGCCGGTTGGTCGCTTCAAGGTGAATTTCGACGCGCGGGCACGCGACCATGAACGCGGCGATCATCGTGCCGACCAGCGAATCGAGCAGCACGATCGGGCAACTGACGCGCACGATGCCGCGCGGCTCCTCGTGCAGCAGCGCGATCGCCTCGTCGGCGGCATCGGCCTCGACGAGCATCGCGCGGCAATGCGCGTAATAGGTCTGTCCGACGTCGGTGACCGTGAAGCGGCGCGTCGAGCGCTGGATCAGCCGCATCCCGAGCCGCGCCTCGAGCAGCGCGATGCGGCGGCTCAGCTTCGATTTCGGCATGTCCAGCGCCCGCCCGGCCGGTGCGAAGCCGCCGTGTTCGACGACTTGTACAAAGTAATAGAGATCGTTCAGATCCCGCGCTTTATCGTTCATGAAATGGAACGCTGCGTGCGATTTTGGCAGTCTACCGGATCGATCGTTCCACCACTATATTTCTACCCAGGATGCGAAACACGTGTTTCGCCGCAATTCGGAGAAGGCAATGAAGAAGATCCAGGGTGTGTACAGTGCGCCGCGCGGCCATTGGGTCGGCGACGGTTTCCCGGTGCGTTCGATGTTCAGCTACCAGTCCCACGGCGCGCACCTGAGCCCGTTCCTGCTGCTCGATTACGCCGGCCCGACCACGTTCGAGCCGGGCTCGGCCTCGGCACCGCGCGGTGTCGGCCAGCATCCGCACCGCGGGTTCGAAACGGTGACGATCGTCTATGACGGCGAGGTCGCGCACCGCGACTCGACCGGCGCGGGCGGCGTGATCGGCCCGGGCGACGTGCAGTGGATGACGGCCGCGAGCGGGATCCTGCATGAGGAATTCCACTCGGAAGGGTTCACGCAGCGGGGTGGCCCGCTCGAGATGGTGCAGCTGTGGGTGAACCTGCCCGCCGCGGACAAGATGGGGGCGCCCGGCTACCAGACGCTGCTGAACGCCGACATCCCCGTGGTGGAGCTGCCGGACGGCGCGGGGCGCGCGCGGATCATCGCGGGTGAACTCGACGGGCGGCGCGGGCCGGCCCGCACGCATACGCCGATCGACGTGTGGGACGTGCGGCTCGTGGCCGGCGGCCATGCGCGGTTCCCGGTCGCCGAAGGGCGCACGCTCGCGGTGGTCGTGCTGAGCGGTACCGTGCAGGTGAACGGCGAAACGGTCGCCCGCGAAGCGCAGTTCGTGCAGCTCGGCCGCGAAGGCAGCGACGTCGAGATCGAAGCGAACGGCGACGCGAAGCTGCTGATCCTGAGCGGCGAACCGATCGACGAACCCGTCGTCGGTTACGGGCCGTTCGTGATGAACTCGCAAGCGGAGATTCGTACCGCGATCGAGGACTTCAACAGCGGCCGCTTCGGCCAGATGCCGGCATGACGGACAGGCCCCGCGCAATGCGGGGTCTGTTTTTATGCGCGGGCAGTCGGTCGCGCGGCGCGTGCGCTTCGAGGCATAATCGTCGATTGCCGCGCGCCGGCCGGCGCGCCCGAATCAGGACCGACCATGAACGCATCCGCTGCATCCCCGAGCGCCGCCGATCTCGACTGGCGCTGGAAATCCTTCGACGCGCTGACGGCGCGTGAAGTCTATTCGATCCTCGAAGCACGCAGCGCGGTGTTCGTCGTCGAGCAGAACTGCGTGTATCGCGACATCGACGATGCGGACCAGGCTGCATGGCACCTGGCCGCCTTCGATCCGGCAGGCCGCCTGGCCGGCTATCTGCGGGTGCTGCTGCCCGATGCGCAGAACACCGACGTACGCATCGGCCGCGTGCTGACGACCGCCGCGTTTCGCGGCGCGGGCCTCGGCAACGGGCTGCTGTCGCGCGCGCTCGAGCATATCCGCGCGCAGTGGCCGGAGACGCCGGTGAGCCTGCATGCGCAGGCCCACTTGCAGCGTTTTTACGGCGCATTCGGCTTCACGCCGAGTTCGGACGTGCACGACGAGGACGGCATCCCGCACGTGTGGATGAGCAGCGCACGCGCGTAATGCGCGATGCGCCGCGCCGCGCCGCGCAGCAGTCAGTGCGCGGCGTGCGCCACCGGCGGCCGGTTCGCGCGCTGCGCGGCACGTTCATCGATCAGGCGGCCGCGCGCGGACAGCCGCAGCCAGTGGCGCAGCGCGATCAGCGCGCCGATCACGCTCATCATCGAGCCGGGAATCCACAGCAGCAGGCCGCCGATCTGCTGGTCACGCAGCGGGCTCAGCCACGTGAACGCACGGCCGCAAATCGAATAGATCGGATACAGCTCGTGCGGCGTGAAGAAGATCAGCGCGCCGAGCGCGATCTGCGGCGGGATCGCCGCGACGACGATCAGGATCCGGCGGCCCGGCGACAACCGCGCGGGCGGCGCGGGACGCGGATCGACGACGAGCCACCAGAACAGCAGCCCGTCGATCACCATGCTCCAGTTCATCACGCGATAGAGACGCCAGTCGAGCATCGCGATGAAATGGATCGGCGACAGCAGCCAGAAATAGATCAGCCCGACGAACAGCACGACCGCGACGACGGGATGGAACACCACGTCGAGCGTCGCGCGCACGGGCGCCCACGCGAGCGCGGGGCGCACGAAACGCTGCCGCCAGCGAAACGGGATGCCCGCGCGCATCGCCGCGCCCGGATAGGACAGCGCGATGAAGAACGGCCCGAGGTGGTGCAGCACGAGGTGCTGCGCGCGGTGCAGGAAGAACTCGTGCTCGAAGAAATAGTCGAGCCGCGTATGCAGCGCGATGTAGAGCGCCGTTAGCCCGAACCAGAACGAGAACTGCCGCAGCGGCGACACCTTCGCCTTCTTCACGCCGCGTGCGAACAGCACGGCGGCGGTCAGCACCGCGATCACCACGGTGGGCGACGGTTCCCACGGATCGAGCCAGTACAGGAGGTTCATCGCGCGCGCATCACTTCGCCTGGGCCGGCGATTTCACGGCGAACGGCGCATCGACCGTTGCGCCGTCGGAGAATTTCAGGCGCAGGTGCACGGTGTCGCCCGGCTTGATCGCGTGCTTCGGCTCCTCGAGCATGAAGTGGTAGCCGCCCGGCGCGATATCGACCTTGCCGCGCGCGGGGATCGTCAGCTTGTCGACCATTTCCATTTTCTGCGTCGAGCCGTTCGAGACGGTCTGGTGCAGCATCGCCATCCCGTAGTCGGGGCTGTCGACGTCGACGAGATCGACCGGCTTGTCGCTCGTGTTCACGAGCGTCACGTAGCCGCCGGCCGGCACCTTGTTCGGCAGCCAGCGCACCCAGGCGTTCTGCGCGGTGACCGCGCCGGCGGCATACGCGTGGGCGCCTGCGAACAGCGCGGCGAGGAGGGCGAGTGTCTTGAGGGTCGTTTTCGTTTTCATGTCGGGATGCATTCAGGTCGTGGAGGCGGTGTCGATGATCCGGCGCAGATCGGCGGCGATGGCGTCGGGCGAGTCGCGGTCGGTCGCCAGCAGGCGGGCGCGGCCGCTCGCGTCGAAGATGTAGACGGCCGAGCTGTGCGTGACTTCGTAGCCGCCGGACGGATCGCGCTTTTCCATCTGGTACGCGACGCGATAGCGCTTCGCGAGCGATTCGATCTGGCGGTCGGTGCCGGTCAGGCCGCGCGCATGCGCGGCGTCGAACGCGGCGACATACGATTGCATTGCCTGCGGCGTGTCGCGTGCAGGGTCGACCGAGACGAACAGGATGCGCACGTTGTTGGCCTGCGGGCCAAGCTTCGCCAGCACTTCCATCAGCCGCGCCATCGTTTCGGGGCAGACATCGGGGCAGTGCGTGTAGCCGAAGTAGACGAGCGCGACCTGGCCGTGGAACGCGTCGGCGTCGACGGGATGGCCGTCGCCGCCCGTCAGCGTGAACGACAGGTCGGGCAGGTGGCCGGTAACGTTGGTCAGGTTCCAGCGCGGCTCGTCGTGCGTGCACGCGGCGAGCGCCACGGCGGCGGCGAGGGCCGCGGCCGTGCGGATGAGGCGGGAGAAGCGCCGGTGCGGCGTGGTGCAGGCAGACGACATCCTGGGGCTCGATCGGACGGAAGGTTGGCCGGCCGGCGCGGCGCCATGCGTCGCGCGGCAGGCGGTTGCGACTGTAGCGCAATTCGCGCGCCCGCGTCCTTTCGAAACCCGTACGCCGCGGGCGAGCGGGGCAATATGTCGCAGTTGACGCAAGCCGCGGCGCGATGCCGGCGCCGCACCGGTTTCGCCCATCTCGATGCGCAGGCGCGGTAAGATGCGCACAATTCCATTCGCGCAGCGGCCGCCCGGCGTTTGCCGGCCGGCCCTCACACTATCGAATCGATGCAATCCGTTCCGGCTTCCCTGTCCCTGACCGATACCGCGTTCTTCTTCGACTTCGACGGCACGCTCGTCGAACTGGCGCCGACGCCCGACAGCATTCATGTTCCGCCGTCGCTGCTGACGCTGCTCGACGAGCTGCGGCGCCGCTCGCACGGCGCGGTCGCGATCGTGTCCGGGCGCGGCATCGACAACATCGACACGTTCCTGAAGATGCCCGGCATGCCGATCGCCGGCCTGCACGGCGCGGAGCGCCGCGATGCGAACGGCGACACGCAGCGCATCGGCTTCAACGACGAACGCCTGCTGCGCATCGAGCGCGAGCTGGCGGCCGTCGTCGACCGTCATCCGGGCATGCTGCTCGAAATCAAGGGCGCGGCCGTCGCGCTGCACTACCGCAACGCGCCCGAGCGCGAGGCGGCGGCACGCGCGGCCACCGAGCGCCTCGTCGCCGACTATGCCGATGCGTATGTGCTGCAGCCCGGCAAGATGGTGTTCGAGATCAAGCCGAAAGGCGTCGACAAGGGGCGCGCGCTCGCTGCGTTCCTCGACGAGCCGCCGTTCGCGGGGCGCGTGCCCGTGTTCGCGGGCGACGACCTGACCGACGAGAAGGGCTTCGCGGTGGTCAACGCGCGCGGCGGCCTGTCGATCAAGGTCGGCGCGGGCGAGACGTCTGCCCGCACGCGGCTCGATTCGGTCGACGCGCTGCATGAGCAGATCGCGCGCTGGCTCGGTGCGGAGCAGCCGGACGCATGAGTCGCCTCATCATTGTTTCAAACCGCGTCGCGCCGATTTCGGAAGGCGAACCGGCAGCGGGCGGCCTCGCGATCGGCGTCTACGATGCGCTGAAGGAGACGGGCGGCATGTGGTTCGGCTGGAGCGGCGAGGTCGTCGCGTCCGGTGCGCCGCAGATCCGCGTCGAGGAGCACGGGCCGGTCACGTTCGCGACCATCGGCCTGTCGCGGCGCGACTACGACCAGTATTACCGCGGCTTCTCGAACGCGACGCTGTGGCCCGCGTTTCACTACCGCACCGACCTGATCCAGTACGACCGTCACGAGTTCGAAGGCTATGGCCGCGTGAACGTGTGGCTCGCCCAGCAGCTCGTGCCGCTGCTGCAGGACGACGACGTGATCTGGGTGCACGACTATCACCTGATCCCGTTCGCGCGCGCGCTGCGTGCGGCCGGCGTGAAGAACCGCATCGGCTTCTTCCTGCACATCCCGTTTCCGGCTGCGCAGGTGCTCGTCAGCGTGCCGCCGCATCGCGACCTCGTCGAGTCGCTGTGCGCGTTCGACCTGCTCGGCTTCCAGACCGAACCCGACCTGCGCGCGTTCTGCGACTACGTCGAGTCGGAAGCGGACGGCGCGATCGAGCGCGACGGCCACCTGGCGACGGTGCACGCATTCGGCCGGACGCTGCGCGCGGCCGCCTATCCGATCGGCGTGCATCCGGACGAGATCGCGTCGCTCGCGCAGGCCGGCGAGCACGGCAAGGCGGTGCGTACGCTCGCGACCTCGCTGCGCGGCCGCAAGCTGATCATGAGCGTCGACCGGCTCGATTACTCGAAGGGGCTCGTCGAGCGCTTTCGCGCGTTCGAGAAGCTGCTCGAGCACGAGCCGTCGCATCGCAATCGCGTGTCGTTCCTGCAGATCGCGCCGTCGACCCGCGCGGAACTGCGCGCGTACCAGGACATCCGCCTGCAGCTCGAAGGGGAGTCGGGGCGCATCAACGGACGCTTCGCCGAGCTCGACTGGGCGCCGATCCTCTATATCCATCGCCAGTACGACCGCCAGCTGCTCGCCGCGCTGTACCGGCTCGCGCGGGTCGGCTACGTGACGCCGCTGCGCGACGGGATGAACCTCGTCGCGAAGGAGTACGTGTCCGCGCAGAATCCGGACGATCCGGGCGTGCTCGTGCTGTCGCGCTTCGCCGGTGCCGCACGCGAGCTGACCGGGGCGCTGATCGTCAATCCGATCGATATCGACGGGATGGCCGATGCGCTGTCGCAGGCGCTGACGATGCCGCTCGCCGAGCGGCGCGCGCGTTATACGGACATGATCGCGCAGCTGCGCGAGAACAACGTGTCGGTGTGGCGCGACAACTTCCTGCGCGATCTGCAGCACGCGTAACCGGCGGTTCATCGAGCAATGAAAAAGCCGCAGTGCGACGCGCACTGCGGCTTTTTTGTCGGCTGCGGACCGGTGTGTCAGGCCACGCGTTCGCCGGTCGGCGTGCTGCCGTCGGGGGCCGGGTGGTGGCGGCCGTGCTGTTTCGCGAGCAGGTCGCGGTACAGGCCCGGACGGTTGCGCAGCACGTCGGGCGGGCCGTCGTCGATCACCTTGCCGTTGTTCATCACGATGATCCGGTCGAAGTTGCGCAGCGTCGACAGGCGGTGGGCGATCGCGATCACCGTGCGGCCGACCATCAGGCGGTCGAGCGCGCTCTGGATCGCTTCCTCGGATGCGCTGTCGAGCGCGGACGTCGCTTCGTCGAGCAGCAGGATCGGCGCATCCTTCAGGATCGCGCGCGCGATCGCGATACGCTGGCGCTGGCCGCCCGACAGCTTGACGCCGCGGTCGCCGACGATCGTGTCATAGCCTTCCGGCATCGCTTCGATGAACTCCGCGCAGCGGGCGTCGCGCGCGGCGGCGAGCACTTCCTCGCGAGTCGCGTCGGGGCGGCCGTACGCGATGTTGTCGTAGATCGTCCGGTGCAGCAGCGAGATGTCTTGCGGCACGAGCGCGATCGCGTGGCGCAGGCTGTCCTGCGTAATCGTCTTCACGTCCTGGCCGTCGACCTTCACGGCGCCGTCCTGCGTGTCGTAGAAGCGCTGCAGCAGCGCAAGCACGGTCGACTTGCCGGCGCCCGACTTGCCGATCAGGCCGACGCGCTGGCCCGGCTCGATATGGAGTTCGAAGTGGTCGAGGATCGCGCGGCGGTGCGGATACGCGAACGTCACGCGCTCGAAATCGACGCGGCCGCCCTTGGCCGACAGCGGCTGCGCGTCGGAGCTGTCCGGCATCCCGTGCGGCTCGAGCAGCGTCTTGACCGCCTCGGACAGGCGCGCGATGTGCTGCGTGACGTCGACGAGCGCGACCGCGAGATCGCGTGTGCCGTGCAGGATCGTGAAGCCGAGCGAGCTGACGAGCACGATGTCGCCCGACGTCGCGCGGCCCTGATCCCACAGCCACAGCGCCCAGCCGAGCAGGCCGGCGGACAGCATCGCGGTGATCACCGCGTGCAGCAGGCGCAGCTTCTCGAGATAGAGCAGGCTCTGCTGGCGCGCATCCATCTCGGCCTTGACCGTCGCGCCGAAGCGCTTCTGCTCGCGCAGCGTCATCCCGAACGCACGCACGAGGCCCATGTTGCCGATCACGTCGACGAGCTCGCCGTCGACCGCCGCGGCCTTCGCCGCGAACGCGTGATGGCGGGCCGAGCCGCGCCCGGCGAGCTTGAACAGGATGACGGACAGCACGGCCGAACAGCCGAGCAGGCCGGCCGCCATCATCGGATTGACGACGATGATCATCAGGATCGCGCCCATCACCGCGATGCACGGCGGCAGCACGTTCCACGCCATCGTGTTCTCCGACGTGTAGACCGCGTTCGACGTGGCCGTGATGCGGCTCGCCAGCGTGCCGGGCTGCTTTTCGGCGTAGTAGGTGGGCGAATGGCCGATCAGGTACTGGAACAGGTCGCGCCGCAGGTCGCCGGTGACCGCGACGAACGTGTGCGCGGCGAACCAGCCGCCGACGCGCCACAGCAGGTTGTCGGCCGCGATCAGCCCGACGAGCAGCGCGAACGCGCTCCACAGCGGGCCGGGGTGATGCCGCCCGGTCGCCAGCACGTCGATCAGGTGCTTGATCGCGTATTGCGAGCCGAGCGCGCAGCCGACGGCGGCCAGCACGCTGCCGAGCACGATCAGGTGGGCGACGGGATGCAGGCGGATGTAGCGGAACAGGAACGCGATCGGTCGATGCGCGTAGCTCGACAGCTTCGCGTTGTGGGCGTTGCGCTGGGCAGGGGTGAGAGATTCCAAAATATGCGTGCGGTGATTCGGTGAGTGAGCGTGGCGGCTGGATCGCAGGCCGGCGTTCGCCCGGACTGAATAATCCGGCATTGTAAACAAGCCCGCGTGTCGCGCTGCGCGAATCTTGCCTTGGCCAGGGGCTCGCGGTCGATTTTGAGATAAAATCCGGCATCCCGTCCTGCCTCATGTGCCGGAATCACGCTGCCGGCGGTCACGGGGTCAAGGAATGCCAAAAGGGCCTTCCACTCTAGAACGGACGCCCAAGTCCGCGGGTTGCAAAGTGTTGCACCTTTGTAACAAAGTAAAGTGTTTGAAATGTTGTGCGCCGTATCGGGATTAACCCTAGATAATCGGCTCCGGGTTCGATTCCAGGTTTTTTACGAACCCCTGTCAACGGGTCTTCGTTTCAAACGTTCTATGCCTGTCGCGTCGCCGACGCTCCTTGAGCAGCGCGGGTTCGACGCCCCCGGCAGGCTGATTCGTCCGATCTTCGGACGACCTGCATCCAGCCCGGACCGCCGGCAGGTTGCCGACCCATACCTGGTTTTTAGCCGATTTTTTAGGAGTTACGCATGCGAATCGCCCAAATCGCTCCGTTGCACGAAGCGGTGCCCCCGAAACTGTACGGCGGCACCGAGCGAGTGGTGTCCTACCTCACCGAAGCACTTGTCGAGATGGGGCATGACGTCACGCTCTTCGCGAGCGGCGATTCGCAAACCTCCGCGAAGCTCGAAGCCTGCTGGCCGCAGGCGCTGCGCCTCGACCCGACGATCCGCGACGTGATGGCCCCGCACATGCTGCTGCTCGAGCAGGTGCGCCGCCGCGCGGAAGAGTTCGATGTCCTGCACTGCCACATCGACTACTACCCGTTCTCGCTGTTCTCGCGCCAGCCGGTCCCGCATCTGACGACGATGCACGGCCGTCTCGACCTGCCGGAACTGCAGCCGATCTTCAACGCATTCAGCGACGTGCCGGTCGTGTCGATCTCCGACAACCAGCGCATCCCGCTGCCGCAGGCGAACTGGCTGTCGACCGTCTACCACGGCCTGCCGGAAAACCTGCTGACGCCGATCCCGAACGTCAAGCCGAGCTACCTCGCGTTCCTGGGCCGCATCTCGCCGGAGAAGCGCGTCGACACGGCGATCCGCATCGCCGAGCAGGCCGGCCTGCCGATCAAGATCGCCGCGAAGCTCGACAAGGCTGACCGCGCGTACTACGAAGAGAAGATCAAGCCGCTGTTCGCGCTGCCGCACGTCGAGTACATCGGCGAAATCAGCGAGTCGGAAAAGACCGAATTCCTCGGCAACGCGCATGCGCTGCTGTTCCCGATCGACTGGCCGGAGCCCTTCGGCCTGGTGATGATCGAGGCGATGGCCTGCGGCACGCCGGTGATCGCGTTCAAGCGCGGCTCGGTGCCGGAAGTGATCGACAACGGCGTGTCGGGCTTCGTCGTCGAAGACGAGCTGTCGGCCGTTGCCGCGCTCAAGCGCCTCGATACGCTGCCGCGCGAGAAGGTCCGCGCCGCGTTCGAAGCCCGCTTCTCGTCGAAGGTGATGGCGCAGAACTACGTGAAAGGCTACGAGGAACTGCTGCGCCAGAAGCGTCGCACGGTGCTGCGCGAAGTCAACGCAAGCTGATTGCGGGCCGCCGCCGCGCTGCGGCGCGCGGCTTGCCATCGACGCCCCGTCCGGGTTCCCGGCGGGGCGTTGTCACATCCACGGCGCGGATCTGTTGTATTCTCGCCGCGCCCGACGCTGCGAACGGCCCCCGAAGCGGCCCGGCAGGGCATCCGTCCGTCTGTCCAGACGGTAATGTCCCTATAATGGCCGTGCCGTGAAATCCGGCCCCGCACGAATAACCAGAGGAGAGCAGTCTTGGCGAGAACGAAATCCACGCGCGCAGCGCCGGCCCCCGGCGCCGGTGTGATCTTCGCGTTGCGTGCGATCGGTCTCGTGCTGCTCGCGCGCTGGCTGTTCTCGATGTCCCAGATGGGCTATCGCTCGTCGCTGTCGGCGATGGTGTCGTCACCCTGGGCGTTCATCTACCTTCTCCTGATCTTCCTGCTGCTCGCGCTGCCGGGCGCCGTCGCGCGCGCCGAACGGCCGTTCCATCCGCTGCCGCAATGGCTGCGCCAGGCGCTGCGCGTGTTCGCGCTGATCGGTTTGCTGTTCGCGGTCTGGTCGATCGGCATGTTCGTCTGGGTGGACGGCTGGCGCCTCGCGCTGCAGGCGGTGACGGCGACCAACGGCTGGCTTGTCGCCGCACCGGCGCTTTATGCGGCGATCGTCTGGATCTGCCGCCCGCGGCCGCTGTGGCGGACCAACGTGGCCGCCCGCCGCTTCGCGGTCGGCCGTTATGCGATTTCGCTCGACGTGCTGACGCGCACCGCGATCGTGTGGATGGAAAGCCGCAAGGTTGGCCAATACGACGCGCGCGAACTGTCGGTGCGCTGGCCCGGCCGGGCGGCGCCTGCCGCAGGCGACGGTGCCGCGGACGCGCAGCCGGCCGTCGTGCCGCCGCGCCGCGGCAGCCTGTTCAATCGGCCGAAGGTCGAACTGCTGTGGGATTCGCCGGCGGCCGTCGGCCATAACCGGCAGATCGTCATGCGCGCGCCGCTCGCGACCGAAGGCGACCGCGTCGCGGTGCTCGCGCTCGACGCCGCGCTCAAGCAGATCGTCTGACAAGGCCCGCGCACGGCGTGCGGGCGACAAGGAGGCGAGATGATCGTCCGTTGGTTGCTGGCTGCCGTTCACCTGAGTGCGTTCGGCGTCGCGTTTGCCGCGATTGCGGGGCGTAACCGCGCGTTGCGCCGGCTCATCGCGTCGGCGCAGGCGGCCGACTTGCCCGGCGTATTCAAGGCGGATGCCGCGTGGGGGCTATCGGCGCTCGTGCTGATCGCGACGGGCCTGATGCGCGCGTTCGGCGGTTTCGAGAAAGGCGCCGCGTACTACCTGCACGAACCGCTCTTTCACCTGAAGATGACCGCGCTCGTGCTGATCCTGCTGCTCGAGGTCGTGCCGATGCTCGGGCTGATCCGGTGGCGCATCGCCGCGCGGCAGCAGCAGATGCCTGATCTCGGCCGTGCGCGCACCTATGTGCGGATCGGCCATTGGCAGGCGGTGCTCGTGATCGTCATCGTGTTCGCCGCGTCGGGGATGGCGCGGGGGATTGGGGCGGCCGGCTAGGCCTGGCCGGGTAGGTGCGGCCGGGTAGGGCCGGCCCCAGCTCGACCGGGCGACCCTGCCGCCCGGCCGCACCCGCGCTCAGCGCACGAGGCAGGGGCGCTTGTTGTTGAAGGTCCAGCCCGGAATCAAATACTGCATCGCCGCCGCGTCGTCACGGGCACCGAGCCCGTGCTGCTTGTACAGCTCGTGCGCGACCGCGACGGCATCCATGTCGATATCGATGCCGAGCCCCGGCCGTTTCGGCACTTCCACCAGCCCGTTCTCGATCTTCAGCGGTTCGCGCGTCAGCCGCTCGCCGTCCTGCCAGATCCAGTGCGTGTCGATCGCGGTGACCTGGCCCGGCGCGGCGGCCGCGACGTGCGTGAACATCGCGAGCGACACGTCGAAATGGTTGTTCGAATGCGAGCCCCACGTGAGGCCCCAGTCGCGGCACATCTGCGCGACGCGCACCGAACCCTGCATCGTCCAGAAGTGCGGGTCGGCGAGCGGGATGTCGACGGCCTGCAACTGCACCGCGTGACCCATTTGCCGCCAGTCGGTCGCAATCATGTTGGTGGCGGTCGGTAGCCCCGTCGCGCGGCGGAATTCGGCCATCACCTCGCGGCCCGAGTAGCCGTTCTCCGCGCCGCACGGATCTTCCGCGTACGCGAGCACGTGATGCTGGTCGCGGCACAGCCGCACGGCCTCGTCGAGCGACCACGCACCGTTCGGGTCGAGCGTCACGCGCGCGTCGGGGAAGCGCTCGGCGAGCGCCGTCACGGCCTCGATCTCGCTCGCGCCTTCGAATACGCCGCCCTTCAGCTTGAAGTCGTTGAAGCCGTAGCGCGCATGCGCGGCCTCGGCCAGCCGCACGACGGCCTCGGGCGTCAGCGCGGCTTCGTCGCGCACGCGCGTCCAGTCGTCGGTCGCGCCGCTGCCGTCGCGGTAGGCGAGTGCGGTCTTCGTGCGATCGCCGATGTAGAACAGGTAGCCGAGCATTTCGACGCGCTCGCGTTGCTGGCCCTCGCCGAGCAGCGCGGCGACCGGCACGCCGAGATGCTGGCCGAGCAGGTCGAGCAGCGCGGCTTCGAGCGCGGTGACCGCGTGGATCGTCGTGCGCAGGTCGAAGGTCTGCAGCCCGCGGCCGCTCGCGTCGCGGTCGGCGAAGGTGCGCCGCACGTCGTTGAGCACCGCGTGGTAATTGCCGACCGGCTGGCCGACGACGAGTGCGCGCGCATCGTCGAGCGTGCGTCGGATACTTTCGCCGCCCGGGACTTCGCCGACGCCGGTGCGGCCCGCGCTGTCCTTCAGGATCACGAGGTTGCGGGTGAAGAACGGGCCGTGTGCGCCGCTCAGGTTGAGCAGCATGCTGTCGTGGCCGGCGACCGGAATCGCTTGCAGGTCGACGATACGCGGCGTGTCGTGGGAGGGCGAGGCAGTGACGGCGTTCATGGGCGGCGATGGCGAAAGGGTGGGCAATGCCGTGCGGCAAAAGCTTTGCCGCGCGCGACGGGAGGTGCGATCATTCGACAACCGACATGCGCGGCGCGCAAGCCCCGCAGGTCGACGCAACCCGAAACGGGGTGGGAGCGACAACCTGACCAGCGGAGCGCAGAACGCGAACGCTGGCTGATCGTAAGACATGGGACCAGGCGGCGCAGGAGTGCTCGCTTGAGTCGACAGGAGATCCGTGTTTCGATCATCAGTCGTCGGATGACTTGTGACGCAGTATAATGAATCATCGGCTTTCGCTCAAACCCCGCGTAAACCCTCGGCTCACATTACGATCATTCAAAAAGGAACCGGCCTCATGTCCGTGCCTACGCTTCCCGCAGCGCCGCGCCGTCGCGCACGCAGCCTCGCACAAGATGTCGTCGACGCGCTGACCGCGCAGATCGAAAACGGCACGCTGCGTCCCGGCGACAAGCTGCCGACCGAAACCGAAGTCATGGCGGCGCAGGGGGTGAGCCGGACGGTCGTGCGCGAGGCGATCTCGCGGATGCAGGCGAGCGGCCTCATCGAGACGCGCCACGGCATCGGCAGCTTCGTGCTGGAGCCGTCGCGCCGCCAGACGCTCGGCATCGACCCGGCGACGATCACGACGCTGCGCGACGTGCTCGCGGTGCTGGAGCTGCGCATCAGCCTCGAGAGCGAATGCGCGAGCCTGGCCGCGCAACGCGCGAACGATACTGACCTGGCCGCGCTGCGGCGCGCGCTCGACGCGATCGCATCGGGGGCGGGCGGCGGCCGCGACACGGCGCAGCTCGACTTCCAGTTCCACCTGCAGATCGCGCAGTCCACCGGCAACCGCTATTTCGTCGACATCATGACGCAGCTCGGCACGTCGATCATTCCGCGCACGCGCGTGAATTCGGCCCGCTTTGCCGGCGACGATCTGGAGCGCTACGTCGGCCGGCTGAACCACGAGCACGAGGATATCTACGAGGCGATCGCGCGCCACGACCCGGAAGCGGCACGTGCGGCGATGCGCACGCACCTCACCAACAGCCGCGAACGGCTGCGCCGCGCGCACGAGGCGGCCGAAGCCGAGGCCGGCTGACGCACCGGGCGGCGCGGCCCACGGCGCCGCCGGCCGGTCGAATCGCCTCAACATCAGTCGTCATACAAGATCGATCTCCCTTCATCGATCGCCGGGGCCGGGCGGCGTTGCCGCCGCCGGCCGCCGGCACCGCCGATCAGCCTCCCTTCGTCGTGATCGTCTTCCACGCGCCGCTCTTCACCTGGTACAGCGTCGACATCCCGCTCTTCAGCGAGCCGTCGTTCGCGAACGAGATGCGGCCGGTCACGCCTTCGAAGTCGATCTTCTTCAGCGCCGGGCGATAGACCTTCGGGTCGGTCGAGCCGGCCGCCTGCATCGCCTTGATCGCCGCCCACGCCGCGTCGTAGCCGAACTGCGCGTACGACAGCACGTCGACGCCGAAGCGCTTCTTGAAACGCGCCTCGAAATCCTTCCCTTGCGGCAACTCGTCGAGCGGCCGGCCGTATTCCCACGCCATCGCGCCTTCGGCGGCCGGGCCCGCGATCTTGATGAACTCGTTGTCCTTCACGCCGCCGCCGCCGACGAACTGCGCGTTCAGCCCGAGCTGGCGCATCTGCTTGATGAAGTTCGCGGCGAGCGAATCGAGGCCGCCGAAGAAGATCAGGTCGGGATTCTTCGCCTTCAGGCTCGTGATCTGCGCGCGGAAGTCGACCGCCTGGTTGCTGGTGAATTCGCGGCCGATGAGGTTCCCGCCCGCCGCCTTCACGGCCTTCTCGAACTCGTCGGCCTCGCCCTGGCCGAACGCGGTGCGGTCGTCGATGATCGCGATGCGCTTCGCCTTCGTCACGTCGACCGCGTACTTGCCCGCGTTGCCCGCGTTCTGGCCGTCGGTCGCGATCACCATGAACATGTTCGCGAGCCCGCGCGCGGTGAGCGTCGGGTTGGTCGCCGCTGGATCGATCACCGGGATGCCGGCCTTGTCGTAGACGACCGATGCCGGAATCGTCGTCCCCGAGTTGAAGTGGCCGACCACGACCGACACGTTCTGGTCGACGAGCGCCTGCGCGGCCTGCACGCCGATGCGCGGGTCGGCCTGGTCGTCCTGCACGACGAGGTTGAAGTGGACAGGCTTGCCGGCGATCTGCACTTTCTGCGCGGCGGCATCGTCGAGCGCGAGCTGCACGCCGTTCTGCAGGTCCTTGCCGTAACCGGCGTTCACGCCGGTGAGCGGCGCGGCGAAGCCGACCTTCACGTCGGTCGTATCGGCGGCCTGGGCGGCCTGTTGCGAGAGGAGGGCAAGCGCGGATGCAATCGACACCGACAGCAGGGAATGACGGAATTTCATGTTGTTCCTCTTGTTCGACACCTGCGAGTGAGTACCGCATGCGCCCGGGCGGGCCGGACGCGTGCGACGGGCGGGCGGTTCGACCGCTTCTCGGAATCGGGCGGGGAGGTCGGCATCGTTATCCTCGGAAGAATCTCCCGTCAGGCTCTGCGAAGAAGCGCCCCGATCGCCTCGATATATAGGTCGCCGATATGCCCGGGTCTTGGCAATTCGCCGCGCATTCGGTGCGGATTTGCGCATAGCTTCCGCGCGTGCGGCGGCAGCCGGTATCGGGAGTTTCCCGTCGCGAACGGAGCGGGCGGAGAGGAGGGGGAGACAGGAAGGCGGCGCGGCCCGCCGGGGCCGCGCCGCGCACGCGACGCCGTCAGTCGGACAGGGCGTCCGATGCGGCTTCGGCATCGTCGTGCGATGCGTGCGTGCGGATCAGGGGATCACTGGTGCTCGGGCGGCCGGTTTCGACGTGCCCCGCGAAGCGGCGCAGGAAGCCGAGCAGACGGCCGTCGCTGACGGTCAGGTCGTACCAGCCGTGGCTGCCGCGCAGATCCCAGTAGTCGTCGACGTGCTGGCCCGGTGCGAGGTCGAACGTGCGCGCGCGGCCGTGGCCGTACGCGTTCGTGACCTTGAGCCGCACGGCCTTGTGGCCGCGGTTCATCAGGCGCAGCGTGATGTTGCCGTTCGCGACGTCGTAGCCGTAGATCACCTCGGGGTTCACGTTCGCGCTGCCGACGCCGGTCGCGAACGGGCCGCGGAAATGGCAGTAGAAGCCGTTCGGGCCGTACACGTCGAGGTCGTACAGGCCGAGCGACGCCGCGGCGCTCCACGTGTCGGCGATCCGCTTGCCGGCTTCGACCGTGTACGCCCACGGGCCGTCGAGGCGATTGCGCGACTGTACCTGGAACGCGGCGCCTGCCCGGCCCGTGTTCGCGAAGGTCAGCCGGAACAGCCCGTTCACCGATTCGACGCGGCCGTGCACGAACAGCTCGTACGGCAGCGCGCGCGCCGGACGCAGCCCGGCCTCCTGCTTCGGCAGCTTCTGCAGCACCGGCGGCACGGGGATGTAGTCGGGATGGCGCAGGCGGTCGGGCGGCGCATAGCTGCTCGTATCCGGCAACGTCGGCCAGCCGGCATCGGCCGTGGCGAAATCGAACGCGGCGGTCAGGTCGCCGCACACCGCGCGGCGCCACGGCGAGATGTTGCCGGCCTTGACCGGGTATTGCGCGCCGAAACGTGCCTCGATGAATTGCAGCAGCGACGTGTGATCGTAGGTCTGCGAGCAGACCCAGCCGCCCTTCGTCCACGGCGACACGACGAGCATCGGCACGCGCGGCCCGAGCCCGTACGGGCCGGCCATGTGCGATGCGTCGCCGGGGAACACCTCGTTGGTCGTCGCGACCGTCGACAGCCCGTTGTCGCGCGACTGCGGCGCGAACGGCGGCTGCACGTGGTCGAAGAAGCCGTCGTTTTCGTCGTACGTGATGAAGAGCGCGGTCTTGCTCCATACCTCCGGGTTCGACACGAGCGCCTTCAGCACCTGCTCGATGTACCACGCGCCGTAGTTCGCCGGCCAGTTCGGGTGCTCGGAATACGCTTCCGGCGCGCAGATCCACGACACCTGCGGCAGCGTGCCGTTCTTCACGTCCTGCTGCAGGATGTCGAACAGCGTGCCGCCCGCGCTGATGTTGGTGCCGGTGCGCGCCTTGTCGTACAGCGGCGTGCCGGGCAGCGCGGTGCGGTACTGGTTGAAGTAGAGCAGCGAGTTGTCGCCGTAGTTGCCGATGTACGGGTTCTGCGTCCAGCCCCACGACCCGGCGGCGTTCAGGCCGGTGCCGACGTCCTGGTAGATCTTCCACGACACGCCGGCGTTCTCGAGCACTTCCGGATAGGTCGTCCAGCCGTAGCCCGCTTCCTCGTTGCCGAGCACGGGGCCACCGCCCGTGCCGTCGTTGCCGACGTAGCCCGTCCACATGTAGTAGCGGTTCGGGTCGGTCGAGCTCGGGATCGCGCAGTGGTACGCGTCGCAGATCGTGAACGCGTCGGCGAGCTGGTAGTGGAACGGGATGTCGTCGCGCTTCAGGTACGCCATCGTCGTGGTGCCCTTGTTCGGCACCCACTGGTCGTAGCGGCCCTTGTTCCAGGCGGCGTGCATGTCCTGCCAGCCGTGCGGCAGGTCCTGCAGGAACTGCAGGCCGAGCTTGTCCGCGCCCGGGTGGAACGGCAGCAGCTCGGCCGGGCCGACCGGCTGGTGGAACACCGACTTGCCGTTCGCGAGGCGCAGCGGACGCGGGTCACCGAAGCCGCGGACACCGCGCATCGTGCCGAAGTAGTGGTCGAACGAGCGGTTCTCCTGCATCAGGATCACGATGTGTTCGATATCGCGGATGGTGCCGGTGCGGCGGTTCGCGGGAATCGCAAGCGCATCGCGAATCACGGGGGGGAACAGGTTCAGCGCGGCGGCGCCGGCGGTGCCGGCAGCGACGCGCAGGAAGTCACGACGGTTCGATCGGGTCATGGTCGTTATCGTGCGGTAAAGGGGGGAGCCGATTGGCAGGACCTGCTGGAAGGGCGCGCCCGGGTCGCAGGATGCGGCTGCGCCGGGTGGTGCCGCCGCGAGCATAGCGAGAAATCGGTGTCATTCATGTGAAGTCCGGAAACGTTTGCATCCGCGTCGAAGCGATATCGAAGCGGCGTCGGGCGAATGTCGCCAGCGGTCGCGGTGCGGCAGGGATGAGGCGGGAAAGCGATGCGGCGCGGGATGCGCGCCGTTGAAGCGCAGGGCGATGCCGGCGTGTCAGGCGTCCGTGACCCACGCGCCGAACCATTCGCTCGGGCGCGCGATTTCGTCCTGCGCGGCGACGAGTTCGAGCTCGTAGCGGCGCGCATCGTAGGTGGCCTTCACGACCGCGTGCACGGCCGCGAGCGTGTGCTCGAATGCCGCGCGCACGGAGTCGCCGCGCAGCCGGCAGGCGACGAAAATCGCGCTGGTCAGGTCGCCGACGCCGACCGGATGGCGCGGAAACGCGTACAGGGGGCGCTGGCCGATCCACGCTTCGGTTTCGGTGACCGCGAGCATGTTGAAACGATCGGCGGGGCTGTTGCGGTCGTGCAGGTGCTTGACGAGGATGATCTGCGGGCCGCGACGGATCAGCGAGCGGCAGGCTTCGACGGCTTCGGCGACGGTTTCGATGCGCCGCCCGGCGAGCTTCTGCAGTTCGGTGTGGTTCGGCGACATGCCGTCCGCGAGCGCCGGCACCTCCTGAACCATGAATTCTTCGACGCCGGGCTCGGGCCGGATGCCGCCCGTCTGGCCCATCGCCGGATCGCAGAAGTACCACGCGTTGGGGTTCATCGCCTTCACCGAGCGGACGATCTCGATAGCCGCACGCGCCTGCGGCGGCGAACCGAGGAAGCCGGACAGCACGGCGTCGCAGCGCTTGAGTGCGCCGATCGCCGCGATGCCGTCGACGAGCTGCTCCATCTTCGCGGCATCGATCGCGCTGCCGGCCCAGTGACCGTACTGCATGTGATTCGACAACTGGACGGTATTGAGCGGCCAGACGTTGACGCCGAGGCGCTGCATCGGGAACACGGCCGCACTGTTGCCGGCATGGCCGTAGATGACGTGCGACTGAATGCTGAGGACGTTTTTCATGGGAAGCGCCTGCACGCGTTTCAGGGTCACGTCACACGATACCCGAGTTCGTCGCGGGCGCGGAAGTCGCGCGGCGCCGGAGTGTTGCGCGCCGTCGTCAGCGCGACCGCGTAGAATCGCGGGGCGCGAGACGGCCCGGCCGCCCGCGTGCGTCTCCAATCACCGTGATCGCCATGCTTTCGATTCGCAAGATGTTGTTTGCCGCGCGCGCCGCCGTGCTCGGCGCGGGTGTCGCCGTCGCGTGCGCCGTGCCTGCCATGGCCGCCGCCGCATCGCCCGCCGGCAACGACGGGCCCGTGTATGGCCCGCGCCTGGAAGGGTTCGCCTATCCGGCACCCGTGCATCTCTACACGTTCGTGTCGCAGCGCGAAACCCTCGAGATGGCCTACCTCGATGTGCAGCCGGCCCACCCGAACGGCCGCACCGTCGTGCTGCTGCACGGGAAGAACTTCTGCGCGGCGACCTGGGAGGACACGATCGGCGTGCTGAGCCGCGCCGGCTATCGCGTGATCGCGCCGGACCAGATCGGTTTCTGCAAGTCGTCGAAGCCCGATCGTTACCAGTACAGCTTCCAGCAGCTCGCACGCAATACGCATGCGCTGCTCGAATCGGTGGGGGTGAAGTCGGCGACGATCGTCGGCCACTCGACGGGCGGGATGCTCGCGATGCGCTACGCGCTGATGTATCCGAAGGCGACCGACCAGCTCGTGCTCGTGAACCCGATCGGCCTCGAGGACTGGAAGGCGCTCGGCGTGCCGCCGCTGCCGGTCGACTACTGGTATGCGCGCGAGCTGAAGACCACGGCCGACGGCATTCGCCGCTACGAGCAGGGCACGTACTACGCGGGCAAGTGGTCGCCGTCGTACGAGCGCTGGGTGCAGATGCTGGCCGGGATGTACCGTGGCGTCGGTCGCGACGCGGTCGCATGGAACTCCGCGCTGATCTACGACATGATCCTCACGCAACCGGTGGTCTATGAACTCGGCGCGATCCGCGTGCCGACGCTGCTGATGATCGGCGACAAGGACACGACCGCGATCGGCAAGGACGTCTCGCCGCCCGACGTGCATGCGAAGCTCGGCCGCTACCCGGAACTCGCGAAGCGCACGCAGGCGGCGATCCCCGGCGCGCAGCTCGTCGAGTTCCCGGCGCTCGGCCACGCGCCGCAGATCCAGGATCCGGACGCGTTCCACAAGGCGCTGCTCGACGGGCTGGAGGCCGTGCACCCGCAGTGATGCGGGGCCGGCCGCAGGCGGCCCGGGCGCGCGCCGTCAGCGCGCTTCGCTCGCGAGCTCGTCGCGGATCTGCGCGGTCAATTCGAACGAGCGCAGCCGTGCCGCATGATCGTAGATCTGCGCGGTGACGATCAGCTCGTCGGCTCCCGTCTGCGCGATGCGGTCGCGCAGCTTGTCGCGCACCGTGTCGCGCGAGCCGACCGCCGCGAACGACAGCGAATGCGCAACGGTCGCGAGTTCGAGCTCGTTTGCCTCGAGCACGTCGACCGGCGGCGGCAGCTTGCCCGGCGTGCCGCGCCGCAGATTGATGAACTGCTGCTGCAGCGACGTGAACAGGCGCCGCGCCTCGTCGTCGGTATCGGCGACGAACACGTTGACGCCGACCATCGCATGCGGCTTCGGCCATGCGGCCGACGGCCGGTACTGCGCACGATAGATCTCGAGCGCGCGCATCAGGTAATCGGGCGCGAAGTGCGACGCGAACGCGAACGGCAGCCCGAGCATCGCGGCGAGCTGGGCGCTGAACAGGCTCGAGCCGAGCAGCCACACGGGCACGTCGAGCCCTGCGCCGGGCACCGCGCGCACGCGCTGGCCGGGCACCGGCTCCGCGAAGTAGCGCTGCAGCTCGGCGACATCATCCGGAAACGAGTCGGCGCTGCCGATCAGGTCGCGGCGCAGCGCGCGCGACGTGGTCTGGTCGGTGCCGGGCGCGCGGCCGAGGCCGAGGTCGATGCGCCCCGGATACAGCGACGCGAGCGTGCCGAACTGCTCGGCGATCACCAGCGGCGCGTGGTTCGGCAGCATGATGCCGCCCGACCCGACCCGGATCGTCCGCGTGGCGCCCGCGACATGGCCGATCACGACGGCCGTTGCCGCGCTCGCGATGCCGGGCATGTTGTGATGCTCGGCGAGCCAGTAGCGCTGGTAACCCCAGCGCTCCGCGTGCTGCGCGAGATCGACGGTGTTGCGGAATGCCTGGGAGGCGTCGGCGCCGGCCGGAATGGGGGCGAGATCGAGTACGGAAAACGGAGTCATCGGATGGCCTTCGAAAGGGGCGCGCGCGGTGATGCGCTGACGCAACAAATGCCAAGGATTTTGCCAAAGGGTTCCGGAACGTGCTGGCGGCGGCCCGATACCCATGCGCGGTTCAGGGGTGCAGGGTCGAATTCGGCGGTCGTTGCAAAAATCAATCTAATCGCCGATTAATTACCGTTCTTTACGGCGATTGGATGTGAATCCGCATCGACGTACAAATTTGCACGAAACGTAGTCTTTTCAAGACTGCAATACGCCTGCAAACCGCTTACGCTAACGTGAACGCGGGTGCGCCCAAATGGTTCGCCGACTGCGCAGCTTTGCCGGAATTGCACCAGTCCGTTTCTCGTAGCGCCGAGCGCGGGGTGCCGCAGGCTGCTAAAATCCGGCGCCTACCCATGTTGTGCCGAAGGTAGCCATACGAATCTTCCCGCATCCCGTCCGGGCGTCGCGCGGAGATGCACCACGCGAAGCCGGGCATGGCCGTATCCGAAGGATGGGCCGAGCCTCCCTCATATACAGGCGCTGCTGGAACAAGGAGTCGGGTCGTGCCCGCGTTCGTCGTTGTCGGAATACCGAATCACGCTCAATCATGCTCAAGCGTTCTCCATGGCGTTCAGGTCGCCGGGAGGCGTCGCGCATGACGGCAACCGCAACGATGCTCGACTGGCTCCTGATCGTCTTCACGCTGGCCGCGGCCGGCTATGCGCTCGTCGCCGCGTTCGCACCGCGGCCGCGTACGCCGCGCACGGCCGTGCGCGACGGCTTCGAGCCGGTCAGCGTGCTCAAGCCGCTGTGCGGCGCGGAGCCGCACCTGTACGAAAACCTCGCGACGTTCTGTGAGCAGCGCCATCCGCGGTATGAAGTGCTGTTCGGCGTCGCGTCGGCGGCCGATCCGGCGATTGCCGTGGTCGAACGGCTGCGCGCCGATTATCCGGAGTGCGACATCACGCTCGTGATCGACGCGCGCGTGCACGGCAAGAACCTGAAGGTCAGCAACCTGATCAACCTCGCCGAGCGCGCGAAGTACGGCCGCATCGTGATCGCGGACAGCGACATCGCGGTGAAGCCCGACTATCTGGAGTGCGTGACGGCGCCGCTCGCCGACGTGTCGGTCGGTGTCGTCACGTGCCTGTATCATGCGCGCAGCGTCGGCGGGTTCTGGACGCGGATCGGCGCGCAGTTCGTCGACGCATGGTTCGCCCCGTCGGTCCGGATCACGCACCTCGGCCGCTCGAGCCGCTTCGGCTTCGGCGCGACGCTCGCGCTGACGCGCGACACGCTCGACCGGATCGGCGGCTTTCCCGCGCTGAAGGACGAACTGGCCGACGATTTCTGGCTGGCCGAGCTGCCGCGCCGGCTCGGGCGACGCACCGTGCTGTCGGAGGTCGAGGTCGCGACCGACGTGATCGAACCGTCGTTCGGGCCGCTGTGGCACCGCGAGACGCGCTGGCTGCGCACGATCCGTTCGCTGAACCCGGCCGGCTTCGCGTTCCTGTTCATTACGTTTACCGTGCCGTGGCTCGCGATCGGCGCGGCGCTCGCGCTGCGCCTCGACGGCACCTTCGCCGGCGCGCTGGCGGGCTGGGCGGCCGTGGTGGGCGCGTTCGGGCGGCTCGTGCTGCACGCCCGCGGTGAAGATGGCTGGCGCGCGTTCTGGCGCGACCTGCCGCTCGTCGCGGTGCGCGACACGCTGCTCGCGCTCGAGTGGCTCGCGGCCGTGTTCGGCACGCACGTGGTGTGGCGCGGCGCGAGGATGACGGTCGTCGGCGGCGAACGCGCGACGGCGGCGGTGGAAGCAGTGGACGGCCGCTAGGGCCGTTCCGACCGAACCCGGCCCGAGGGCCGAGACGCGCTGCGCGGCGAGGCCGCGCGGCGCGACATGACAGAGAGGCGGGCGCCGGCAGGGCGGCCCGCGGTTTTTTGACTGAATCGTTGTGACGAATCGAACTATGCAGGCTACCGGAGCATTCATGAAAACGCTGTTCTTGCAGGCCCCTTCGTATGACGGCTTCGACGGCGGAGCCGGGTCGCGCTATCAGGCGAAGCGCGAAATCCGTTCCTTCTGGTATCCGACGTGGCTCGCGCAGCCGGCCGCGCTCGTGCCGGGCAGCCGCGTCGTCGACGCACCGGCCGACGGCCTGTCGGTCGAGGAAACGCTGAAGATCGCCAACGACTACGACCTCGTGATCATCCACACGAGCACGCCGTCGTTCCCGACCGACGCGATGTTCGCGCAGGACCTGAAGAAGATGAAGCCGTCGATGCTGGTCGGCATGGTCGGCGCGAAGGTGATGGTCGATCCGCACAACTCGCTCACGGCGAGTGACGCAATCGACTTCGTGTGCCGCGAGGAATTCGACTACACCTGCAAGGAAATCGCCGAAGGCAAGCCGTTCCCCGAGATCAAGGGCTTGAGCTGGCGCGCGAAGGACGGCTCGATCGAGCACAACGAAGCGCGTCCGATCCTCGAGAACATGGACGAACTGCCGTTCGTCGCGCCCGTCTACAAGCGCGACCTGAAGATCGACAACTACTTCATCGGCTACCTCAACTATCCGTACGTGTCGATCTACACGGGCCGCGGCTGCAAGTCGCGCTGCACCTTCTGCCTGTGGCCGCAGACGGTCAGCGGCCATCGCTACCGCACGCGCTCGGTCGAGAACGTGCTCGCGGAAGCGAAGTGGATCCGCGACAACATGCCGGAAGTGAAGGAACTGATGTTCGACGACGACACCTTCACCGACGACCTGCCGCGCGCTGAAGCCATCGCCATCGGCCTGGGCAAGCTCGGCATCACGTGGTCGTGCAACGCGAAGGCGAACGTGCCGTACAAGACGCTGAAGGTCATGAAGGAAAACGGCCTGCGCCTGCTGCTGGTCGGCTTCGAATCCGGCGACGACCAGATCCTCGTGAACATCAAGAAGGGCGTGCGCACCGATTTCGCGCGCCGCTTCAGCGCGGACTGCAAGAAGCTCGGCATCAAGATCCACGGCACCTTCATCCTCGGCCTGCCGGGCGAGACGCAGGAGACCATCAAGAAGACGATCGAGTACGCGAAGGAAATCAATCCGCACACGATCCAGGTCTCGCTCGCCGCACCGTATCCGGGCACGACGCTCTACAAGCAGGCCGTGGAAAACGGCTGGATGGAAGAGAACAAGACCATCAACCTGGTGAGCAAGGAAGGCGTGCAGCTCGCGGCGATCGGCTATGCGCACCTCTCGCGCGACGAGATCTATCACCATCTCGAGCAGTTCTATCGCCAGTTCTACTTCCGCCCGTCGAAGATCTGGGAGATCGTCCGCGAGATGCTGACGAGCTGGGACATGATGAAGCGCCGCCTGCGCGAAGGTGTCGAGTTCTTCCGCTTCCTGCGCGCACACGAGGCCTGATTCATGGCGACGCAGCCGGCGGCGCGGGCGCTGATCTTCACCGCGGACGACTTCGGGCTGCACCCGCGTGTCAACGCGGCGGTCGAGCGCGCGCACCGCGACGGCGTGCTGAATGCCGCCAGCCTGATGGTCGGCGCGCCCGCCGCGCACGATGCGATCGAGCGCGCGCGGCGGCTGCCGTCGCTCGCGGTCGGCCTGCATCTCGTCCTCGCGGACGGGCCGGCCACGCTGCCCGCACGTGAGATTCCCGCGCTCGTCGGCCCCGACGGGCGGTTCGGCGATGCGATGGCGAAGGACGGCTGCCGCTTCTTCTTCCTGCCGCACGTGCGGGCGCAGCTGCGCCGCGAGATTCGCGCGCAGTTCGACGCGTTCGCGGCGAGCGGCTTGCCGCTCGACCACGTGAACGCGCACAAGCATTTCCACCTGCATCCGACCGTCCTGTCGCTGATCATCGAGATCGGCCGCGACTACGGGTTGCGCGCGGTGCGGCTGCCGTACGAGACGAGCGCGCCCGCGCTGCTCAAGCCGTGGATCGCGCTCGTGCGCGCGCGGCTCGACCGCGCGGGGCTCGCGCACAACGACTACGTGGTCGGCATCGAGCATACGGGCGCGATGGACGAGGCCGTGCTGCTCGATGCGCTCGCCAAGCTGCCGCCGGGTGTCGGCGAGATCTACTGCCATCCGGCCGAGGCCGGCGACGGCCCGATCACGCCGACGATGGCCGGCTACCGTCCGGCGGACGAACTCGATGCGCTGCTGTCGCCGCGCGTCGCGGCCGCATTGAAGGCGGCGGGCGTCGCGACCGGCGGCTTTGCCGACGTGTTCGGCCAGCCCGCCGCACGGCGCGCCGCGCCGGCGTCGCGCGCACCGGGAGCGCAGCCGTCATGACCAAGTGGATCAAATGGCTCGGCTGGCCGCTCGGCATCGGCATCCTGCTCGCGCTGGGGCTGCACGAAGGCATCGGCGACGTGTCGCAGATGCTCGCGCGCGCCGGTTATGCGTTGCTGTGGCTCGTGCCGTTTCATGCGCTGCCGCTGCTGCTCGACGCCTACGCGTGGCACCTGCTGCTCGACAAGCGCTCGTCGCTGCCCTTCCTGTGGTGGATCGCGACCGTGCGCGAGGCCGTGAACCGGCTGCTGCCGGTGGTCGGGATCGGCGGCGAGATCGTCGGCATCCGCCTCGCGCGCTGGCAGGTGCCCGACGCGAGCCGCGTGACGGCATCGGTGATCGTCGAGTTGC
Source organism: Burkholderia sp. HI2500 (assembly GCF_002223055.1). Classification (NCBI taxonomy): domain Bacteria; kingdom Pseudomonadati; phylum Pseudomonadota; class Betaproteobacteria; order Burkholderiales; family Burkholderiaceae; genus Burkholderia; species Burkholderia sp. HI2500. Next base: position 718,286 of record NZ_NKFL01000004.1, read on the forward strand.
TCGTGACGATCGTCGTCCAGTATGCGTTCGCCGCGCTCGGTCTCGTGCTGCTGCTCGCGACGACGGACAGCATGGGCGGCGGCACGATCGGTCTCGCGTTGCTGCTCACGCTGCCGCTGCCGGTGCTCGGCGTCGTGCTGATGCGCCGTGGCGGCATCTTCCATGCGATCGAGCGTTTCGCGGGCCGCCTGCTCGGCGATTCGCACCGGCTGCTGCAGGGCGTCGACGGCAAGCGGCTCGACGCCGACATCGATGGGCTGATGTCGCGCACGGGCCTGCTGTTCAGCGCATTCTTCTGGCAGCTGGCCGGCTACGTGCTCGGCGCGCTCGAGATCTACTGGGCGCTCGCGCTGCTCGGCCATCCGGTGTCGATCGGCGGCGCGATCGCGATCGAGGCGATGGCGCAGGCCGTGCGCCATGCGGCATTCATGGTGCCGGGCGGCCTCGGCGTACAGGAGGCGACCGTCGTGCTGCTCGCGCAGATGTTCGGCGTCGACCGCGAGACGGCGCTGTCGCTCGCGCTGGTCAAGCGCGGCCGCGAGGTGCTGTTCGGCTGCCTGGCGCTCGGTTCGTGGCAACTGGCCGAACTCGTGCGCACGCGGCGCCGTATCGACGTGCCGCCGGCCGTGCCACGGGCGCCGCAAGCGACGAGCCGCACGACCCGGGCCGAGACTGAAACCGAAACGATGCATTGAACGCGAGACGGGCCGCGCGCCCGTCTCGCGCTTTTGGCGCTGCGCGGGTATCCTTGCCGCGTGTTTTCTCGACGCGCATTTCTTCCGATGAATTTCCGTTTCCGGCTGCTTCCCGTGACGATGCTGGCCGCCGCGCTGGCGCTGACCGGCTGCGACGACAAGCAAGGCAATCTCGGCGTGCAACGTATCAGGGATTTCTTCAACGCGATCAAGCCCGCGCCGCTGCTGCTGAAGGGGCTGAAGGTCGGCGAATCGACCGAGGCCGACGTGCGCGGCACGATGGGCAAGCCCGAGACCGAGCGCGACTTCACCGACGGTTCGAAGCGGCTCGAATACCCGCGCGGCCCGATGGGCAACCAGACGTGGTTCGTCGATCTCGATGCGAACGGCCGCTACACGGGCGCGACGCAGGTGCTGACCGCCGAGAATTTCGCGAAGGTGCGCCCCGGGATGAACGAGGACGAGGTGCGGCGCCTG